>CAMXIK010000034.1 GCA_947243855.1 uncultured Lachnospiraceae bacterium
TTTTCTTGAAGTAGTCTTTTATCTATCTAACATTTCATTGCTTGAACTCGGCGTGTTCTTTGTTGTTCTTAACTGTATTTATTTAAGTTCTTAAATTAAAACACACCCGTTTTTACATCAATTATTATAGCTTGTTGATTTTCTGTTACCAAAATGTTGCTACCTTTACTTATCTCTATAATGAGAACCGCACTGAACAATCTTTATCACATTATCTTCTATCCGGTAAACAATACGGTTTGCTTCATCTATTCGACGACTCCAATAGGATGCCAAATCACCGCTTAATCTCTCTGGCTTTCCTATTCCTTCATATCCATTGCGGTCAATATCTTTCAATAACTGAAGAATACGCCTTAATGTCTTTTTATCTTGCTTTGTCCAGTATTCAAAATCTTCCCACGCCGCATCTGACCATGACTTAATCATTAACGTCCACCTCATGCACCGTACCGCCTGTAGCCTCCATCTGCGCTACAGATTCTCTAAGCCTAGTCATGTTTTCCTGCGAATAAAACGGATCAACAGATACTTCAAATGGTATCCGCTTCTCTCTTCCCAATTTTTTTAGATAAATATTAATAGCCGTAGACAAAGACATTCCAATATCGGCACAAGCTTGCTCTGCCTTTTTCTTTACATCATCCTCTATTCGCAAACTAATTTGAGCCATGACATTACCCCTTTCTTAATGATAACATTAGTATATCCCATATGGTAGCATTTGTAAATCATTTTGCTATACAAAAACTTATTTTTTCAATATCATTTATAAAAATGGATAACATATCCCCTTTGCCCAACTTTTTTCTTTGTCCAACATCCTTTCTGATTTCATAAATAATAGCTACATTTTTCATTTCTATATGAACTCAATTACATCATTAGGCTTGCAATCTAAAATTCTACACAATGTTTCCAAAGTATTTGCAGTTACGCTTTTATTATGTTTTAAATCATTTAACGTATGTGCGTCAAACCCATATTTGTTTATAAGCGCATATGTTGTGATTTCTTTTCGTTTCATCGTTTCCCATAGAGGCGCATGACTTATCATGTTTTCCACCGTTCCTATTGTTTATATATATTTTTTAATGCTATATTTCTGCCATATTCCATAACTCCGGCAACTCCCTGCGCCATAAACATACGCTGTGCTTCTGCACTTGCTTTCCTTTTATTTTCATCAGACAAATCATTATACTCGCGCATAATTTCTTCTGATTTTTGGGAAAATTTTGCCCAAAACTTTATGTATTCTGTCATTTCCTGTGTTTGATCATTCATAATACTCAATCTCCCCCTCACATGCTTTTTTCCATCGTATTATATTTTTTATAAAGCCGCAAGGGATTCCCCAAAAGTAAACTCCCTCAATCTATCGCACAAATAACACAGCGCCCTGTTTGCGAGGGCGCCGTTTGATAGTTATGTAATATTTTATTATTTAAATAATGACGAGAAGAAATTTCGAATAGGGTGGGCATTTTGGGTCATTGAAAATGTTGCCGTTTCTACAGTTTCCGAATCGGTTGGCGTCTCTAGATTCGTCGGTGCCGGGTCAACTGGCGCATCTGGATTCGTCGGCACCGGGTCAACTAGCGTATCTGGATTCGTCGATGCCGGGTCAACTGACGTATCTGGGTTTGTCGGCAGCGGATCAACTGGCGTATCTGGGTTTTTCGGCGGCGGGTCAACTGGCGTATCTGGGTTCGTCGGTGTCGGGTCAATCGGTGTATTTGGATCAGTTGGCGTCGGATTTTCGGGTTTTCCTTCCGATGCCTTAATGGTAACCGTTACCTCATTAGACGGATAAGACGTCCCCTCCTCATCCGTATATGTAGCTTTCACGGTAAACTCTCCCGTTACTTCCGCTTTTACACTCACAGAAGCTTGGTTAATTCCAAACTCTTTCCAGTCATCATTCAAATTACCTTTACCATTCTCACCAACTTCCCATTCCACAATTGCAAATGGTACAAAGTGTTCTCCTTGTTTTACCTCTGCAGTAAACGTTATCATCTCGCCCGGTGCGACTATATCATCTTCCACATCTGTGCTAACAGTCACTGTGATTTCTTCCGCCGGTTGGTCAGGTTCTTCCTCTTCTGGCTTAATCGTAACCCTAACAGAAATAGTCTCCTCCCTATACCCACTTCTGCCTACAATGACAGATGCCGTTGCCTCGTAATCTCCACTCGCCATCGCAACCACATCTTTCAACGAATCTTGCGCTTTGAAATAATAGCTCCCGATTTCCTGAGTTCCAACTACCCCTTGCACCGCATTCTTAACTGCCTCGTTCAGCTTTTCTTTTCCAGTCTTCCAAAGATTTCCCACTTTCGCTGATGTAGCATAAGCGTCGCCTGTATTTTCAGTCGAACCATTCGTTAAATCGCATCTTGTCTGCGCTACCGCGGTAATTACATCCGTCGAAATCCTTGTATTGCTGTTATTATTTGTCGACGTCGAAGGCTCCTTCTTCTTTAACATAAAGTAAAGCGTTTCATCCTTCTGGTAATCCTCCAAGTCTGGCTCAAAGGTCTTCGTCTCATAACCATCCATGCTCAGAATAAACTGATAAGTATCCCCATCCTTGTTTTTAGAAAAACTACAAGGAGAAGTTTTCTTTTTGGGGTAGTCATCAAGAATTTTCTTTTTGGAGTCCTCTACTTCTAACTGTACCGTTACCCCCTTCAATTCCGCGCCTGTATCCCAATCTCTAACATGAACTTCCACCGTACCGTTCTTCGAACTTCTCAGCGCATTATCACTGACAGACGCCGGCGGTGTCGTTTCAATCACATCGACGCTGTTATCTTCTTCCGGCTTTTCGCTGTCCTGCCAAGGATCGCGCGTGATGGAATTTCTGCTGACAGAATTGTCTTCCTTGCGCGACTCTTCCAGCTTAAAGGAAATCGTCGCATACTCCGACCCAACCTGAATATGTTTCGTCAAGGTATCATATCCGCTTGCCGACGCTTCTACGCGGTGAATCCCATAGGACAGTTCCACCACTTTACTGATATCCACCGGCTTCCCGTCCACGCTGACCGTCGCGTTCTCCGGCGTGACACTAAACAAAATCTTTCCTGTCGCATCTTCGGGAATCTCAAGATCGTCTACATCCAGCACAACCTCCTTGTCGCGCTCTACCGTTATATTTTTTACACAGCCGATTCCGTTATTAGAAAGCGTAACCTGATAAGTCCCCTCCGGCACTACCAGAAGCATGTCCTCCGAAATCTGGCGAATCACGCTGTTGCCGACTTCAATCCAGCCGCCAAGAAGAGGCTGCTCATTTTTTAAACTCAAATAACCGTGGCCCTTATCCACACTTACGCTGTAAATCTTGTGATCGATCCCCGAAATGGTAACCACATCCTGCGATACCACTTCCGCCTTATCTACGCGCCGTCCCTCCGATAACACTACCACACTTTCCGGCAGGGAATAGGACTGTGAGCCTATGCTGGCTGTCCGGTTGGCGCCTGCCAGATCATAATTGTAAACATCATCATACACCCAAGCCTCCGGAGACAGCTTGATGCTGGCCAGCCTTTTCTTCCCCTTTAAAAACGTCACGTCCACTACATCTCCCGGCACAATCTGGGAAATCGTCATCGGGCCGTCATGCTTATCCTTCACATAAGTCGTCCCGTCATAATAAAGGGTATACTGCTTCCCCGTCTCCATATTGATAAAAGTCACAGCCTTATTTGTCTCATCCGTGGAAAGCACTACCGCCGTATCCGCAGAATCATAACTGCCCACCGTAGACATGGTAAAACCCGTGTCCACCACGCCAGCGTCCTCAGTCTTATTCTTGGCGGAGCTTATGCTGCTCGCCTCCGAAGTACAGCCTGTTAAAATAATCGCTGCCATGGTCAACACGGTGACCGCTCCTGAAATTCTTCTGTGCATTCTGATCATTTTTTCTCCATTCCTTTTACACCCCGCAGGACGGAAACACGCTTTTCAAAAAGAGCTGTTTCTCTCCCTCCTGCGCAAATAACTTTTCTATCTTTTCCATATTTCGTCCGGGTATCCAAGCTTTCCCGTTATTATAGTAGAAATTGACAATTTTCCAAAACTTCTCCGGATAAGCGAAACGAACGTATAACTGCCGGTAATCCCTATCGCTTAAAGGTTTCACTTCATTATACCCCGTTAGCAGCAAATCTCCAAGGGCCTGCGACCAGTTACTTTTTTCCAAAAGTTTACGCATAAACAAATACAGATCCCTGACCGGATAATCCCTGATACATTTTTCAAAATTGATAAGCACACTGCCTTTTTCCGTCTGTATAATATTATGGTACTGATAGTCGCCGTGGCATATCACAGAAGGTTCAGAAGAATCCTCCCCATAGGCATAATAACCCAATTCCCCTGTAATTTGCAAGGCAATATCCAGAAAATAGTCATAATGTTTCATTAAATAGATCTCAAAATCCGTTTTTTGGCTCTTTTCCTTTAAAAATTTCCGTACCTTTTTCAATTCACGGTTGTGCTTCTCGTACTCCTTTTCCACACGAAAAACAGGCTGTTCTCTCAAAATATCGCTGCCTGAAAAGTCACAGACCCCATGAAGGCGCGCAAGCGTCTCCACCGCCTGACGGCACTCCTGCGCATCCCGGTGGTCGCATTCCCTTCCTTCAAAGTAGGTTTTTACGATATAGGCCGTCCTATCCTGATCGCGGACAATCAGCTCATCCTCCTTGGTTCTGAGGAGTGTTTCCGCGTGGACAATTCCGCTTTTGCGGATATGGTTGAGCAGATATTCCTGAAATCTGATCTTCTCCGCCGGGCCTCCGTATTCTTTTATGATAAGCAGACCCCGATCCGATTCGCAAAGAATCGCTCCGCGGCCCTTCCAAGTGCGACGCACTTCTATCTCATACTGTTCTAATAAGCTGACAGCTCTGTCATTCACGAAAATACCCCCTGCCTGACTCTGACTGTTACATCTTATGAACAGCAGGGGCTTTTCATTACAATTCTTTCGATAACTTGAGAAGATTCTCTCTCGTATTGAAACCGGGATCTTCCAACACTTTGTCCAAAAGCGCCGCCAGCGTTTCCCCGATCTGTCTGCCGGGAGACATTCCTTCCGCAATCAGGTCGCTCCCTGAAATTGCCAAATCCTTTAACGTAACCGCATCCTTACGGCTTAAAATTTCCTCATATATCTTTTCTATGTAGGCCACTTTCTCTAATTTTTCTTCCCGCATGTAATCGCTCTGCGCCCCAATATCCGCGCGCCGCACTGTGAAAATCATAGGAAAAATATCTTCCCCAATCCGGTTGACGGCCCGCCTGACGCCAGCTTCGGTGGGCGCGATATCATAATCATGATACAGTACGAGTTTAGTCACCTTGTCGGTGGTATCGTTGTCAAATTTTAAACGCCGCATGACCTTTCTGGTAATGATTTCCCCCTCAAAAGGATGTTTCTTATTATGGGTCGTCCCATCTGCATCAACGGTCAGTGTCTGAGGTTTGCCAATATCATGGAAAAGCATACCCAGCCGCAATACTTTGTCTGGCTCCACGCCAAGCATAGAATGCAGGATATGTTCCCCCACACCATAACAATGGTGCTTATGCCTCTGAGGCGTCTTCATACAAAGATCAAACTCCGGCAGAATCTGCGCCGTAATGCCAAGCTCATAGGCTTTCCGCAAATAATCCGGGTGGGGCGATACCACCAGCTTTACCAGCTCTACCTGAATCCGCTCCGCGCTGATTTTCTGTAAATTAGGAGCCATAGCTTTTATAGCCGCTCCAGTATCTTTGTCAATCCGATAGCCCAATTGAGCGCAAAATCGCACCGCACGCAGCATGCGCAGGGCGTCCTCCGCAAACCGCTCCTTTGCATTACCCACACAGCGGATCACCTGATCTTCGATATCCTGCATCCCGCCGTAAAGATCAATCAAACCGCTCCGCTCATTATAAGCCATGGCATTGATGGTGAAATCGCGCCGCCGTAAATCCTCCTTTAGATTCGCCGTGAAGGTTACCTCGCTGGGGTGCCTGCCGTCTTCATAAACGCCGTCGATGCGGTAAGTGGTTACTTCAAAGCCTTCCCCATTTAAAAGCACAGTCACGGTTCCGTGCTTGATGCCCGTATCCACTGTCCTTGGAAAAAGGCGCTTACACTCCTCCGGCTTCGCCGAAGTGGTGATGTCCCAGTCATCCGGCACTCTGCCTAAAAGGGAGTCCCTGACACAGCCGCCCACCGCGTAAGCCTCATAGCCAGCCTCTTCTAGAGTATCTATGATTTTTTGTACGTTTCTGGGCAGCTGTATCTTCAAAATATCCTCCATACAATCATTACTTGCTGTAACGGCCGCGGTTTATCCGATACCCGGCCCTTTAAAAATTTGATTTACGTTCTCAAGGTGAAGATCCGGCTCTTCATCCTCAGCGAGAGAATTTACCAGACTGTCCATCTCTTTTTTGGACATCACACTGCGGCTTCTCTCCACAAATTCTTTTTTCTCATCATCGGACATATCCGCGAAACGGTCCATGGCCGTCCGGTTAGTCGCAAATGCCAGCCCAAGGCCGACAGGTAACGTATTATAATCCATTTTTTCATCCCTTTCCTGCATTTTCAGACAAAATTATTCATGTCAATACCTATAGCATGCACGTCTGGATGAAAAAATATTCGGCCATTCCTCACGTGGATAGAAGCGCAAATTACAATAACGTTACAATACCGCGCAAACGAATATCCCCGCTGGATGCGCCCACCAGAATCTCGTAATCTCCCGCATCTGTGATAAATTTGTGTAAATCCTCGTCAAAATACGCGAAAGCGTCCTGTTTCAAAGTCAAACTGATCTTTTTGGAACGTCCCGCGCCAAGTTCTACCTTCGCGAAAGTTTTTAACTCCTTATCAGGCCTGTCTATCTTTGCGGCAATAGGCGCAATATATACCTGCGCCGTCTCTGCTCCCGCACATTTCCCGACATTTTTGACTGAGAAAGTCAATTTTACGTTCTTTCCTTTCTCCGCTTTTAAAGTAAGTCCGCCATATTCAAAATTCGTATAGGATAATCCGTGCCCAAAGCAGAAAGCGGGCGCAATCCGCTGTCTGTCATAATAGCGGTATCCGCAGTACAGTCCCTCTTCCAGCGCAATTTTTCCCCATACGCCAAACTGTCCGTTTTTCGCCGTCACGCTGTCCTCATACTTTGCTGGAAAAGTCTCCGCCAGTTTTCCAGAAGGATTCACCTCTCCAAAAATAATCTTTGCAAAGGCATTTCCGGTTTCCATACCCGCATAATAACTCCACAAAATCGTCTGCGCCTGATCCCGCCAAGGCATTTCCACAGGAGATCCTCCCACAAAAGTCAATATCACATCTTTTCTGACTTTCAACAATTCTTCTATTAACAAATCCTGCTCATAGGGAAGCTTCATATCAGAACGGTCGTAACCTTCACATTCAATCACATGGTTCATACCGCCCACAAAGATAACGGCGTCCGCATTCTTTGCCGCCTCGACAGCTTCCGCAAAGAGCTTCTCATTCTTCTGGTGAACCTCCGCCTTTTCTTTTTCCATCTTGGCAAGACGTTCCTCTTCCCCCTGCCGGTGTCTCTCGTGTTCTCCCGCTTCGTCTATCCGGACTGCCTGTCCCACTGCCAGATCCTCCGCCTCATCCAGACTGGTCGCCTGCCAGTTCTCTTCGGTCTTAGCTTCCTCCGGCACATAATAACCCTTCACATAGGTTACCTCAGTGTTGCCGCCCAGATACATTTTGAGTCCCGCCAGCGGACAAATTTCATATAGAGCCTTAATCTCCGCACTGCCGCCGCCGTTGGAATGAAGCTTGGCCGCATTTGCGCCGATTACTGCCAGTTTTTTAATCTTTTTGGCATCCAAAGGCAGCGCATGTTTTTCATTCTTTAACAGAATCATGGATTCCTGCGCCGTCTTAAGTATCATTTCCCTGTGCTTTGGCACATTGTAAGCGCCCGCCTTCCGGTCGTCCTTCTTCGGCCCGATCATCTTTAGACGGTACATCAGGCGCAGAAGATTTCTTACCTTCGCGTCGATCACATCTTCGGAAATCTCACCCTTCTGAACCAGTTCTTTCAAAGGATTCGCTAGCTTATATTCATCAAAATCAGGAAAAACGGACATTTCCAGATCCATGGAGCACTCGGCCGCTTCCTTAGTCTTATGTACGCCGCCCCAATCGCTGATTACCGCGCCGTCAAAGCCCCATTCTTCCCGCAGTATTTTGTCCAGCAGCTTCTTATTCTCACAACAATGGAACCCGTTTATTTTATTGTAAGCGCCCATGATCGAATAAGTTCCGGCCTCCTGTACCGCCGCCTTAAACGCCGGCAGATACAATTCGTAAAGCGTCCGTTCATCAATCTGCTCATCCACCATCAGCCGGTCGGTTTCCTGCACATTGGCTGCAAAATGCTTCACGCACGCCGCTACGTCGTTTTCCTGCACGCCCTTTACAAAGGGCGCCACAAGCGATGCCGCAAGCTGCGGATCTTCCGTCATATACTCAAAATTTCTGCCGCACCGGGGATCACGCTTGATATTAATACCCGGCGCCAGAATCACATCCTTACCCCGTCCTCTGGCTTCCGCTCCCAACACATATCCCATATCATAAGCAAGCTCCGTATTCCAAGTAGAAGCAAGCGCACTGTTACTGGGCAGATAGGATACCATATCGTCCTGATTCCCTGACGGAATCCACCTGTCATCCATAAACTCCGCGCGCACCCCCATAGGCCCGTCCGAAGTCTCAAGCGCCGGAATCCCCAGCCGCTCTACCGCTCCTGAGCGGAAAAGAGAAGCCCCGTGAATCATGGCAATTTTTTCATCAAGAGTTAATTTTTTCACCAATTTCCCAATTTCTTTTTCCCTTTTCTTTTCACTGTTCTGATCACCCTTTTTCAGCATAAACTCTACCCTCCATTTTTTTAACACGTAAAGCGACATATCCATATGGATACGCCGCTCCTCATTCGGATCTCCATATGCAATTAAGTATAACGGCAAATCTTTTCAGATACAATTCCCTTTTTTCACTTTATTTCAGGTAATTTTTTAACCTTTCCCGAAAAAAGTTCTGTTTATGCCTTCTCTCCATGTTAATCTCTCTCCGGAACCCATACGCGCATTTGGTTAAGTCCCCTGTTTCCCCACGTATAATAGGGTACAAACGTTATGGTGCATGGCTGCGCTTCCTGTCTCTCGAAACTGTAAAGTTCCTCGTTTATCTGCTCCCGATAGCCTTGCGCATACAGCTTTTGAATCCCGAACAGTTCGTCCGGCAGATATTCGCTGACGGTTACGTCGCCGTCTCTTTTTAGACTCAGGGAAAGAACATCATTTTCGTTATCCACGCCCTCCGCACAATAAATCAACGGCCCGCGCTGTAATGCCGCTTTTCCCGTATTCGCGGAAACACGGCTGCTAATGTACACCCGTCTCACTCTCATGTCCAGTTCTACCGTGATAACGTCCTCCGCCGTATAGGCGCCCCGCATATAAGCGTAACCGCCGCGAATTTCATACTCCGCCTTTTTCCCGTTCAGGCAGATCTTCGTTTCCTCGCTCCATGCGGGAATACGGATTGCCAACGGCACCTCCATACATTCTTTCCCCTCCTTTGGCTCGAAACGATACTCTAATGTATTGTCATAAGGATAGTTTGTCTGCAAAATCACTTTACCGCCAAAACGGTCATCCAAATCAAGCGTTCCCGCCACAAACAAATTAGAAAACAATGTGCCCGGGATCACATGCCATGCGTACTCCGCCAAAGATCCCAAAAGTCTCGCCACATTAGGCGGACAGCAGGCGCAGGCAAACCACTTAGGCCTTACCGGAAGCGCATGCTTGTGGGTCTGTGCTTCCCCGGAAATACCCGGCAGCGCCTCCAGCGGATTTACATAGAAGAATTTTGTTCCGTCAAGCTGCATTCCCGCCAGCACACAGTTATACAAAGCCCTCTCCATCACGTCCGCATACTTGCCTTCATGCGCCAGATACAGCATTTTATTGGAAAAGAAAATCAGGCCGATGGCCGCGCAGGTCTCCGCATACGCCGTATCATTGGGCAGATGGTCGTCTTTCGTAAACGCCTCCCCTTCATAAGCGGAGCCGATCGCACCCGTCACATACATCCTGTGCTGCGTAATATTATTCCAAAGCGTCTTACAGGCATCAGCCAGTTCCCGATCCCCCGTCTCCATGGCCGCATCCGCCATACCCGTATAAAGATACACTGCCCGCACGGCATGTCCCACCGCTTTGTCCTGCTGCCGCACAGGCGCATAATTCTGGGCATACTCCTTGTCGTCGGGATTATTTCCCCAAACGCGCCATGAATTTTTCTCCATCTCCTTCTTATAATAGTCTGGATCAACGCCCCGCACATTGATAAAATGCAGCGCAAGTTCCTTATACTTTTCTTCCTTCGTGCTCCGGTACAGCCGCATCAAGGCAAGTTCTATTTCAGGGTGTCCGGGATATCCCTCCGCCCCCTCCTCAATAAAATGGCGGTATATATGGTCGGCCATATCGCACATGATCTCCAAAAGTCTGCCTTTTCCCGTGCACTCCGCATAAGCCACCGCCGCCTCGATCATATGGCCCGCACAGTAAAGCTCATGGGCCTCATGGAGATTTGTCCACCGCTTGTCCGGCTCCTTCACTGTAAAGTAGGTATTGAGATACCCGTCCTTCTGCTGTGCTTCGCCAATCAATTCTATGATTTCATCACAGCGTTTCTCCAACGCTTTATCTGGATTCTGCGCCAGAGAATAAGCCGCCCCTTCCAGCCATTTGGCCACGTCGCTGTCCTGAAATACCATCCCATAAAACTCGCCGTCGCAGCTTCCGGTTTTTAGCTTCTTTGCCGCCATTCGGAAATTTTCAATACAATGGCTCTTTTCCGCGCCCTCGATCTGGTCGTTTAAGGCCCGCTCTTGATAGGGAAGAACCACGTCCTTCACGAGCTTTTCATACCTTCCAAAAAAACCTTCTCCCACCTGAAACTCTTTGACAAGTTTCAAATCACCCATCCTTTTGCCCTCCATCTTCCTATTCGCCGTTTGGAATACGAACCGTCTATCAAATGATTCCTGCATCCATCCGCTTATTCTGCTAATATGTATTATATTCTGAAAAGCAATGATATAAAATGGATAATATTCTGTTTTATTTGTATTATTTTCCGATTTTAACGAGCCGCTTTATTTTCCGCTTCTGTATTCGGAAGGCGTACACCCGTAGACCTCCTTAAAGGACTTGGCAAAATAACTCATTTCCTGAAATCCGCATTTTTCCGCAATCACCGAAATTTTATCTGTGGAAAGCTGTAGTTTTAATGCCGCCTGTTGAAGGCGGTAAGATTTCAGATATGCAATCGGCGTCGTACTGATCGTCGCACGAAAACAACGGATACATTCGCTCGTACTGATTGCGCAGACGGAAGCAATCTCCTCTATTGACAATTCCCTGTCATAATTTGCCTGAATAAAAGATAACATCTCCTTAATTCTTGCACTGTTCCGTTGCTCCTTGCCGAAGGTTTTTTTACTTACACGAAACTGATGTTGTGAAAGTGTCGTTATCATTGCAGAAAGCGCATTCCGAATATACACCTCAAATCCATATTCCTCTTTTTCTGCCAGCCGCCAAATCAGATCCATATCTTCCAACACTTGTTTGTGCCATCCGATATCAGGCGTAAGATGAAGACCCGGTTCCGCCTGATTATCCACCAACGGCTTCACATATTTCTGCCAGATTACGTTGTCCGTACCCCCGCTGACTGCCCGCGGATGAAACACCACCGAATGAATCTCACAGCCGCCGCTGTCCGATATGGCGGCGGTATGTAAAACATTGCTGTTAATGAAAAATCCCTCGCCGGCATGAATTTGATATTTGATGGAGCCCGCCTCCACAACCGCTGAACCGCTTATAATAACCCCAAGCTCCAGCTCATTGTGCCAATGCCATGAGATTTCATCCTGAGGAAGCCGGTCTAAATAACAGGCCACTGGAAAAAGACGCGTCCCATGTTCCCGCAATTCTTCCCCCTGCATGTTTGTCTGTACACTGCACGACTGTATCATCTTTTCCTCCGTTCTAAAGCCAAAAACCGCTTTTCGTCCGCTTATTTCCCCACAGATAACATTTCGATAGTTCATTTCAAATTAAAATAGCATTTTTGGAAATATCGTCATATATACTGCCAATTTATTTCTATATTTTACATTATAATGATGATATAATCATATCACAAGGTAAGACAAAAGAAAAGACGGAATGAAACAAATTAGCCAACTCGATAGAAACATTGGGAAAGGAGAGGAAATTATGAATAAGGTTACGATTCGAAGAATCAAAAACACAGAAAAATTTATCCAAATGATCAAGAACAGCCGGGGATATGTATTTTTAAAACTCCCCAACGAGACGTACTGCGATCTAAAGCAAAATAGCGACGCTTTACAGATGCTTCACATGATCAATCCGGAAGAAGTCTGGCTCGATCTTTTTCTGACAGACGAGCAGGATAGCTACAACTTCATGGCTTATATGGTAGGCGCGGGGGCTTAATCAGCCCCCGTTTTCCTATCGCTCGTCTTTCCTGCCGGACAGACAAAACTGCCAGACTCACCGCCGCAAAATCAGATTCCCGGAATATAAGTTCTGCGGTATTCGCCGGGCGGACATCCCTGCTGCGCGCGAAATACTTTGCTGAAATAAAACACGTCCGAAAAACCGCAGAGCTGCGCAATTTCTGCAACTGGTCTGTCCGTCTCCGTCAAAAGCTGTTTCGCTTTACGGGTTCGCAGCGTCCGCTGGTATTCCCGAATCGTCTGTCCCACAGCCTCCTTAAAAAGCGTTCCCGCATACTTATAGGACAAGCCGCAGGCCGCCTCCACATCCGACGCGTCAAACCCTTCTATATAATGCGCCTGAATATATTCCCGCAGTTTTTTGACATAAACATTGCCCTCATACTCCTCAGAAACATTCTTCACACATTCCAAAAAGATCCGCCACAGCTCCACCGACGCTTGGGGAATGTTTCCGTGCACATGGGCTTCCAACAGCCTCTCAAAATATTTCTGCACCCGGCTTGTTCCTCCACAGTCCGTCAGCTTTGGAACCGTAATGTACCTCTCGTTATCGGACGGATCTAAAGAGACTTTCGTATCATAATAAACATTCTCAGGCAGCTTTCCCATCCAAGGCTCCGGCTCCTTACAATAAAAATGAGCATAATACCAAGCGGAACCCTCCTCGAAGGGTTTCTCCCCCCAGTGGTGCACGCCGCTTTTTAAGAAAAACAACCGATGGGGAAGGATCTCATAGCGGACGCCGTCCTCAATAATCTCCATGGCGCCCTTTAACAAATAGATCGCCACATGAAAAGGCGCCGTCCGGTCTGCATGTACCATCCGGTCCAAGGTTACGCTGTAGTCGGCTTCACAAATAAAAGGCATCGCATTACAGGGAATGTTAAGCGCATGTTTGTCCATCCGCAGTTCCTCCGTTTCAAAAACTTTCAAAGATCATGCCAAGAAACATTGACAATTCCGTGAAAAATGTGTATGATCATAGTTGTTCACAAATCGAAGCGTGGCTCAGTTTGGTAGAGCGCTGCGTTCGGGACGCAGAGGTCGCAGGTTCAAATCCTGTCGCTTCGACTAGAAGAAAAGGCGAAAACACTGGACTTATAAAAGTTCGGTGTTTTCTTTTTACTCTATAAACCTTCTTTTTCATAGACATGCAATCTCTTTTACAACATTTTACATTACTTCCTATTAAAGTACAAATTTACTTGTTTTTCTCTAATAAAAGGTGTATTCTTATATAGCATTTGGATCGGAAAGAAGGAGATATTATGGAAGCATATGAAGTGTTAAAAGATCTGGCAATCATTATTTTTACCGCAAAATTTTTCGGCGTCATGGCAAGAAAATGCAAGGCCCCTCAGGTAGTAGGCCAAATCGTGGCTGGACTTTTGATCGGCCCCTGCGTGTTAGGCTGGGTCGGCCCGTCAGATTTTATCACACAGATGGCGGAGATCGGCGTTGTACTTCTGATGTTTGAAGTGGGACTTGAAACAGACTTAAAGGAGCTTGTAAAAACAGGCCCTATCGCCCTTCTGATTGCCTGCGCAGGCGTATTTGTACCTTTAGTCTTAGGCGCTCTTTTATATATGGGCTTTTATGGTTTTGCCCCTTGGGGAAGCGAGGAATTTTTCAAAGCCGTCTTCATCGGTACCATCATGACCGCTACCAGCGTGAGCATCACTGTGGCCGCCCTACAGGAATTGGGTAAAATCAAAAGCAAAGTGGGCACCACGATTGTCAGTGCCGCTATTATCGACGACGTAATCGGTATCATTGTGCTTACCTTTGTCATCGGTTTTAAATCTCCCGACTCCCATCCGGGTATGGTAATTATAAAAACCATTGTTTTCTTCTTTATTGCCATCGTGGGAGGCATGATACTTTTTAAAATTTTCCTTGTTTTGGATCACCGCTACCCACACACAAGACGAATTCCTATCGTTGCCTTGGCATTCTGCTTTGCCTTGTCCTATGTGGCGGAGAAGTATTTCGGCATTGCGGATATTACGGGAGCCTATATTGCGGGTATCGTTCTCTGCAACTTAAGCGACAATACTTACATAGAACGAAAGGTGGACGTGAGTTCCTACATGCTTTTCGGACCGCTGTTTTTTGCAAGTATCGGTTTGAAAACCAATTTTGATTCCATGGATTCCACCCTGTTCGTCTTTTGTATTTGCTTCGTGATCGTTGCGTTGCTTGCCAAAATCATCGGTTGTGGTCTGGCCTCCAAACTTTGCCGCTACACCTTCTCTGATTCGCTAAAGATCGGCGTAGGTATGATGACGCGTGGGGAAGTGGCACTGATTGTAGCACAGAAAGGTCTGGCGGCTGGACTTTTGACGGCCGACTACTTCATGGCTGTCATTTTGCTGATTCTATTTTCTTCCATCGCAACGCCCATAATATTAAAAAGCTTATATGGAAAAGAAGAGAAAAAGTCAGGCGCTGCTGCCTGACTTTTTTCCTAGCTCCTATAACACTTTCTGTAACTCCGCTTCTAACTCTTCCGGATGCACCGCCCCCACAATATTTCCCACGGCTTCTCCGTTTACAAAAATTTTCATGTTAGGAATGTTCATCACCCGGTACATTCTGGCAAGTCCGTCTTCCTCCTCGATATCGCACTTTCCAACCTTGATCTTTCCGTCATACTTTTCCGCCATTTGCGCGATCACCGGCGCCATCATCTTACAGGGACCACACCAGTCTGCGTAAAAATCCACCAGCACTGGAACTTCTGATTTCAAAACCTCGCTTTCAAAATTGTCAGCCGTAAATTTGTACTCCATCTGCATATCCTCTCTTTCTCTTTTTTAATACGGATTCAACGCAAACGCCTTTCTCCGCTTTTATCTTGCAATGATATATTTATAAATCGGATTCCCTTTTGAGGAAAACCGTTCTTCATACTCTGTCATGACATTTCCCTGCATCATCTGCGTATCATGGTGAAGATCCTTTGTCATCTGCAGGATTCTCCACCCCGCCGGTTCCAGTTCCTCCAGTGCAAACTCAAACAAGTCTCGATTGTCGGTCTTAAATTCAACCACACCGTCCGCTATTAGTATCTCTCCATACCGCCGCAAAAATTCACGGGAAGGAAGCCGCCGCTTCGCATGCCTGTCCTTCGGCCATGGGTCGGAAAAATTTAAATAAATACGATCCACCTCGCCAGTTTCAAAAACCGATGTAATCTCCTCCGCATCCATACGGATAAAATAAAGATTCGGCAGAGGGTCCATCTCCTGTTTCTGCACGCCGCGAATCAACACGCTCGAATATTTTTCAATGCCCACATAATTGATATCGGGATTCTGCCTTGCTAAGTCCATAATAAAACGGCCTTTTCCCATACCGATTTCTATGCGGATAGGATTCCCGTTTCCAAAAATCTCATGCCAGTTTCCGCGGCATTCCAGTGGATTATGTATCACATATTTACTTTCTGCAATGGCTTCTCTTGAGCCAGTGACATTTCGCAGTCTCATCCGTATCGTTTTCCTTTCCTGTACAGTATAACATAAAAAGCTTCGGAATAAGTATTTTTTGTGAATGGGGTACAGTTTTTTCTCCAAATAGTGTATGATGTTTATGGACAAACACATAAGATCATGAATTTTTACATACACTTGTTACCATGGAAAGGTTTTGTAATATGTTTTTAAGAACAAAGCGATGCGTCGGCGTGTTCCTTGCGCTCTTTTTAGTTTTTAGCAGTTTTTTTTCCAATACGCTTTTTGTCAATGCCACTCTGGAAGAATTAGAGGAACAAGCCGCGGCCCGCAGGGCGCTTCCCATACAATCCAACGAAATTGACAACTGGCCTACAGGCCCGCAGGTAAGCGCGCAATCCGCCATCCTGATGGATGCCAATACAGGCATAATTCTCTATTCAAAAAATGTTCATGAACGTCTTTATCCAGCCAGTACCACAAAAATTATGACCGCGCTCCTCGCTATGGAAAACGGAAATCTGGACGACATGGTGGAATTTAGCCACGATGCGGTTTTCAGCGTGCCGAGAGACGGTTCCAACATGGGTATGGACGAAGGCGAATCTATTACGCTGGAACAATGCCTCTACGGAATTATGGTGGCCTCCGCCAATGAAGCCGCCAATGCTGCGGGGGAATATGTCTCCGGCTCCATTACCGATTTTGTCGCGCTGATGAATAAACGCGCCGAAGAAATTGGCTGTCAGGACACCCATTTTGTCAATCCAAACGGTCTTCATGATACGGAGCATTATACCAGCGCTTACGACCTTGCGCTGATTTCAAGTTATTTTTTCCGAAATGAAATGCTCTGCAAAATCAGCAATACCGCCCGTTACCATTTTGAGGCCACCGCCACACAGCCAGATGATTTCTTTGTCAAAAACAAACATCAGCTTATCAACGGCGAGATTCCTTACGATGGCATTTTAGGCGGAAAAACAGGCTATACAGATAATTCCAGACAAACCCTTGTCACCTGTGCGGAACAAAATGGGATGCGGCTCGTCTGTGTCGTCTTTAAGGAGGAATCCCCTTCTCAGTTTACAGATACAGCCGAGCTGTTTGATTACGGTTTCCAGAACTTCCACATACTAAACATATCCGAAAATGAAGAAAAATACAACATTGAATCTACGGGGTTTTTGCAGATTGGAGACGATGTTTTCGGAAATTCCAAACCCATTCTCTCCATAGACACGGACAGTTATGTTATCATTCCGAATACGGTTAATTTTCAAGATCTGGATTCGGAAATTGATTATACCTTGTCAAGTGAAAACCGCGTCGCTGGAATCGAATACTCCTATCACGGCATGTATGTAGGCAGCGCTTATCTGAATCTGGCTACTGACAACGCCGCCACCTACGAATTTGACACCAATATGACCTCCACTGACGTCAGTGTGGAAAAGGCTGTGGAACCGACAGAACCAGATACCGAACATGCGCAGGATACCATATTTATTAATGTGAAAAATGTACTGATCGGCATTTTGATTTTGGCTGTTGTTTTAATTGCTATATTCATGATACATGCACTGATCGCCAATAGACAAACGGCCAAACGCAGAAATAACCGGGTGAAACGCAAACAGCGCCGCCGTTCTTCTGTGCGCACTGATTTTGATGATTTTGATTTTTAATCAAAACCACCTCGTCATCGGCAGCTCGTTGTTCACCCCGTTGGTAAAAAGAATCTGATGCAGATCGACAACCCCATTCATAAAAGCGGCGGCACAAGCGCATAGATACAATTCCCACATCCGCACAAACTGTTCGTCGAACATTTCCGCCGCCTCTTTTTGGTGTTCCTGAAAGTTCCGGTACCAACACAGTAATGTCTTATTATAATGACGGCGCAGGCTCTCCACATCCACCGTATAAAATTGCTGTTCCCCCGCGATATGCAGAATTTCCCGCAGGCTCGGAATGACCCCGCCCGGAAAAATATATTTTTTGATCCATGCATCTCCGGGGTATTCCTTTAATGCACTGATATAATGGAGCAAAAACAAACCGCCCGGCTTCATCACCGATTTTGCGCATTGCAGAAATTCTTCATAATTACCTCTGCCCACATGTTCTATCATCCCTACGCTTACCACTCTGTCAAAAACCAGTCCGCATTCGGGCAGATCGCGGTAATCCATCAGCTTTACTTCCAGCCGGTTTTCCAGCCGCTCCTCCTTAATTCTTCTCTGAAATTCCGCATACTGCTCTGTGCTCAGGGTAATGCCCGTTCCCAGTATCTCATACTTTTTTGCCGCCTCTATCAAAAGAAATCCCCAGCCGCAGCCAATATCCAAAAGATGCATTCCCTTTTGCAGACACAGTTTTTCTAAAATATAATCGACTTTATTTTTCTGCGCCTGATAAAGCGTATCTTCCGGACTACGAAAATAGCCGCAGGAATAACTCATGGTTTCGTCAAGCCACAGCTTATAAAAATCATTGCCCAGATCATAATGGGAACGAACCTCTTTTTCTTGAATTTTTTTACTCTTCGACGGATAAATCAGCCTTTTTAATTTTTTATGATCCGTTGAAAATTTTCCAATCTGCCCCAAAAATAAATGAAGGGTCTCATACAGATCTCCTTCGATTTCAATATCTCCATTCATATATGCCTCCCCCAGCGCAATAGAAGTGCTCGTCATCAAGTCTGCCGCCGACGGCGCCTTATGAAAAATGACCGAAAAGGCTGGATCGCCTGTTCCGATCAATTTTTTCTCGCCCTCTATCTCCATCTCAAAGGGGCAGTCGTCAAACTTTTCCATAAATGTAAGAAACTCTTTTTTCGCTAATCCCATAGTTCCTCCTTCCAGCCATTATCATTTTTCCACTTATCTCTTACTTTATACAATGGCAAAAAGGATTATTGGAGATTTTATTCCAGCCACATAGAGTCAAAAACCACAGACAACACACGCCTGTCCGGATTTCTTCTATCTAACTGGTTCGGTGTTACCGCATTCGGGAAAACCATGCGTACCGCCAACAGGCCGTCCCGAATACTGTCTTTCGGTATCACAGCCACCATTTCTTTTCCGATCTCATTCCGGGTGCAGATCTGATTTCCCACTTTATTTCCGCCTGCATATATTTGTATTTTCTGGGTATCGTTATAAAGATCGGAATAGACAAAATGAAACTCCAAATCTTCTTTTTCCGAACTTCCCAACTGAAAACACAGACTTAGTTCATTGCTGGCCGTCGCCGCGCCGTTTTCTTTATAAAGACGATAATTAATCTGATTCGCATATGCGTTATCGGAAGTAAAATCAATGATATCCCCTTTTTGATAATCGATGCGGTTAATTTCATACGGATTCCAAAGCCGGTAATCCCACGCATCCGCATCCCCGGAAACAATCAGCCTGCAGCAATCTTGATTTTCGTCATAGCTTTTCAGGTTAATCCGGTCCATGATAGAATCGGTAATCGTATGCATCCTTTCCACATCACTTTCATCCGTAATATCATAAATAGACGGCCCATAGGCGGAATAATCCTCCAGAAAAGTCCCGGCTATCGTGGCGCCCATATTTCTGAAATGGATGGGCGCAGAATTAACTGCAAGCTCATGCTTTTCCATGGGAAGCTTGACCAAAACTGCCGGATTGGTTTCCGGATTCCCTTCGGAATGCCTGCCATGATCCCCTGCGATGATGATGGTACTCTTATCATAAACACCGAGGTTTTTCATCTCGTCGATGTATGCGTATATGATTCTCATATCGCCCCGGAGAACAGTCTGCTCCGCCACCCCGTTGTCCCACACTCTTCCAAAATCCTCCGTCATACTGTAAGGAGGATGAAGGCCGTTTAAATGATACAACCGATACGCCTTTTCATAACTGGTTTGAAGTTTCTCCCCAGCAGCGGCAAAATCATTATGAAAATAAATGTCGTTTATCTTATAATCCGTATTTTGGATATTGTACAAAAGCGTCTCCGTGGAAAGCCAGAAGTTCTCTTTCAAAAACTGCGGCATCAACAGATAGTTTACCAACTGATAAAGTGAACTGCCAAACCCACTGTAATTGTCAATCCAACTGTCCCCGATAGGCGCGTAATTATCAAAAGTCCCCTCTGGAAAGCCAGAAATATCAACCAATGCGGAATAAAGACGGACATCATAGCCATTCTGATGCAAGTCTTCATAAAGCTGGGTTTCCTCCCATGCCTCCGTCAGATAATCGCGAAAAGGCTGGGCCGGATCGTATTCGCTTCCCGTTAATAAAAGCGGCATAGCGCAAATCGTAGGCGCGCCGCCAGACACCGCGTTATCAAAAATTGTAAAATCATCCAGCGTCCCATCCGCCGTATATGCCTCCGATGCCAGATACTCTTCCAACACATCTTCCTGCAGCGTATCTATGATAAAGATAACAATATTTTCCTCTGAACCGATCAGAAACTCCCCTTCCTTTGAAAAACCATAAGACGCATCACTATCTAAGGGATTCATAACAATCAGAACTACAAGAGACACTATCTGTACGGCGCTGAAAAAATAAGAAACATACTTGACAATCTTTTCAAATTTTTCTTTTCCAAAATGCGCGGCAAGGAGAACGACGGCAATACAAAAAATCCAGACAACGGCGCTTATCATGTTTTCCGCACGGTATTTTTCCCATTCAATCAACGCCCCGTCCAAGATTGGCAGCTTGGCGTTCAGGAAATTGCTCTGGATATATGCGCCCAAAGTGACTCCAAAAATAAGCGCCATATAAAAGGGCAGCGTTTTCTCGCGTATCAGCCAGACCGCAATCAAATAAATACCAATCAAAAGGCACAAAGCCATACAAAATAAAATGGGAACAATTTTGACATAGCGAAGTGAAAATTCATCTATATTCCCCAGAAATAGGGAGCTGGGCGTAAAAATGGCATAGGTGATAATAAAAAACAATACTGCGGGAAAAAGTCTTTTCATGATCCCTTGTAACACCGCCGGATCAGTCTTGCGTATATTTCTGATTACCCATGTAAGCCATGCCGACAACACAAATTCCAAGGCAATCCACTTAATCTTAAATCCCACGCTCATTTCAGATAAATGAAACGCCTGCATACCAATCAGCTTCAACCCGACAAGAATACCAAGGTTAGCCGCCGCCGTATAAAATAAAATATAGAGAATTGCCTTTTTCCATTGGAACTCCTGATGGGAATACCGATAGACCAAAAACGCCAATATGCCCGGCAAAACAGCAATGACTATTTCTAACATATCTTTTGTATCCTCTCTTATTTCCGCAACATTTCCCATAAAAAGATAGAAAGACCGTAAACCCAAAACTGAATTTACAGCCTTTTGAACGTTCCCTGCGAGAATCGAACTCACAACTGGGGCTTAGGAGGCTCCTGTTATATCCATTTAACTAAGGGAACGAGCACTGCTATTTATAATGGAAAACTTATGCCGGATAATTGATATATCCCTGCATCCAGACAACGCCTTTAAAACGGCGGCCTACCTGCGGCTCTCCATATAAATCATTTTTATTGATACAAATATCGAACTCCAAATCATTACAGGAAAGACGAAGCACATAGATTTCTTCCCGGGTAATCTTATTGACCCGTAAAGAAATATTCATAATTTCTCCCATCACCGAATACTGGTCGCATTCTACGCCATAGGGCATAAAGAAAGTATCTACCAGACTGAACACATCTTCCGTGAGAATTTTTTTGGAAATTGAAGAATAGATATCCATATCTTCCAAGGTAAGGCTCTCGATCGCGTCCTCATCCCCTCTTCTCGCCGCTGCAATCAACTGGTTGCGGCTTATGGATTCCTTTTGTACTCTCCGTATCTCATCCTCGTCTTTTCCAATCGGTAATAATATATTACCACTAATCGACAATCCTGACAACGTCAAAGTTGTACCCGTAACCGGAAGCATATCTGTCGTCTGCGCCTTCACATAAGGAACAATATTCTGCAAATAGAAAATCAGAGTCACACCTATCTTAATATCGTCGCAAACCCCCGCATAGGATTCTTTATCCGCATGCCTTTCTACAGACACATCCTCACAGGAGCTAATACCGGTACCACGCAGATAGGGATAAAAATAATCATAAGTAAATTTTTCTTCCGCATCAAACTCGCCGCAGACTGCGATCCCAATATCCTGTGCGAAATCCTTACAAAACTCTGCAAGTATTGTTTCTTCTCCGTTAGCGGTATAAGAACGATGTGTTGCATTCATAATGATATCTGTAATCAAGCGTTGTTCTTCCCGTCTGTCAGAAAATTTGCTAAACCCGATGGCACGCATATATTTATGCAAAGATTTCACCCCCTTTTCTTATTACAATGAATGATTTCTTACCGAATCTCCGTCATGCCGCCCATATAGGGATGAAGCACTTCCGGAATGCGGACAGAACCGTCCGCCTGTAAATTGTTTTCCAAAAAAGCGATCAGCATTCTAGGCGGCGCAACCACTGTATTATTTAATGTGTGCGCAAAGTATTTGCCATCCGCGCCGTTTACACGGATACGGAGTCTTCTCGCCTGCGCGTCACCCAAGTTAGAACAACTGCCCACTTCAAAATATTTTTTCTGTCTGGGAGACCATGCTTCCACATCGTAAGATTTCACTTTCAAATCCGCCAAGTCGCCGGAGCAGCATTCTATCGTTCTCACCGGAATATCCATGGAACGGAAAAGGTCTACCGTATTCTGCCATAATTTGTCGAACCACATCGGCGACTCCTCCGGCTTACATACCACGATCATTTCCTGTTTTTCAAACTGATGAATACGGTATACGCCCCTCTCCTCAATACCGTGGGCTCCCTTCTCCTTACGGAAGCAGGGCGAATAACTGGTAAGCGTATGAGGAAGCTGTTCCTCCGGAATAATCGTATCGATAAATTTACCGATCATGGAATGCTCCGACGTACCGATCAAATATAAATCCTCTCCCTCAATCTTATACATCATCGCATCCATTTCCGCGAAACTCATAACGCCGTCAACCACTGCGCTTCTGATCATAAAAGGCGGTACGCAGTAAGTAAAGCCTCTGTTAATCATAAAATCTCTCGCATAAGAAATCACGGCGGAATGCAATCTTGCAATATCGCCCATCAAATAATAAAATCCGTTTCCGGCTACGCGGCCAGCCGCATCCATGTCAATGCCATGAAAACGCTCCATGATTTCGGTATGATAGGGAATCTCAAAATCAGGTACAACAGGGTCCCCATATTTTTGTATCTCCACATTTTCGGTATCGTCTTTTCCAATCGGCACGGAAGGATCGATGATATTCGGAATCGTCATCATATCCTTCTTGATCTTTTCACGCAGATCGTTTTCCTTTTCTTCCAGTTCGGAAAGTCTGGCCGCGCCTGCTGCCACTTCGGCTTTCTTTGCCTCCGCTTCTTCCTTCTTTCCCTGCGCCATCAATGCGCCGATTTCTTTGGAAATTTTATTTCTCTTTGCGCGGATATCATCGGCCTCCTGCTGGGCTGCTCTCACTTCTGCATCCAGTGCAATCACTTCATCCACTAACGGAAGTTTCTGCTCCTGAAATTTTTTTCTGATGTTTTCCTTTACTGCCTCTGGATTTTCCCTCAAAAACTTAATATCGATCATAATGCTTTGTTTGTCCTTTCTGTTTTTGTCTGTTTTTTTCAGACGATTACCTCGTCAATATACAAATCGTTATATTCCGCCAAATCCTTTACCACATCTACCGCCATACCGTTTCTGTCCTTCGTAATACGGATTACTGGCCGATCTGGATACTGTTTATTCTGATACAGCACGATACCCGTTTCCCCTTCGCTTGTCTTAAAGACAGTGCCGGCAGGATATACCGCAGTAAACTCTAAAAGAATATCGACAATTTTTCCTTCAAATTTGATATCTTTGTTTTCCCTCAGATATTTAACAGCCTCGTAAACCTTCTTCCGCTCGCAGCCAATTCCGCAAATCATTTCATCAAAAGCGTCACAGATCTCTATGATACGGCATTCCAGTGAAATATCCGTCGTTTTAAGCGGATAACCAGAACCGTCCAACCGCTCATGATGATATAATATCATATTCTTACTTGCTTCGGATATCCAATTTTCGTCACGAAGCGTCGAATATCCATAAATTGGATGTTTCTTATATTCCGCATACTCAAACTCCGTAAGATCATCCAAATTTTGATTCTCGTAAGGAATCTCCAAATAACGCAGTCCCAAATCATGAAGCAGACTGCTGACGCCTATATCGTGTACCGTCTCTTGCGGCAGTCCCATTTTAAGCGCAACGATGGTAGCCATGCTGCACAGGTTGATCGAGTGTTCATAAATATCAGAACTCCTCTCCTTGATGTCGTAGATTTTTTCTACAACCTCTTCTTCCTCCAAAATATTTGTGATAATATAATCCGCCGTCTGGCACAATTCCATCAGATTTTCGTTATGGCTGTAGGTATGTTTTTCCAGAATATTTTTTACCTTCGACCGAAAGCTCTCTTCCAATTCCTCCTTTAGAATGACCACCTCTTTTGTATCCGGCGCTTCTTCTTCTATATAAACATCACGGACGTTTAATTCCTTAAGCTTTTCAATATACTCCGGTTTTAATAACGTACCCGCTGAAAGCAAAATCTTATATTCCAGCGTCATAGCGTCTTTCGCTAAAATTTCTGTTCCCTTCAAATCCTCTACCTTGCGTAGTTTCATATTCCCCTCTTATCTCTGCCTTTTTCATCAACCGCAAACTCAGGCAGTTAAACGTTAACCCTACAGATCCATTGCCAGATCAAGAGCTTTTTTCTCCTCGTCTCCCAAAGAAATGTCGCACAATCCGTTCTTTATCTCCTTTGTATAAGAATAGCAGCCCTCCGTACTGTGAACGGAATTTAAAATAAACCCATTGTCATTTTCATCTAGCAAAGCTAAAGAAAAACTAAGCTGTCCTCCCATCTGGTCAAAAGCATCATATTTTACAATACCAATTTTCTGGAAAGTTCCCTCTAACTTCCGATACAAATTTTCAATATCTTTCCGGTTCTTTTCCATGGAAGCTTTGATCAGCCTGTTATCCTCATAAAGTCCCATAATATCTTTTTCCAGACTTTTAGCATTTTTGCCGCCCATGAACTTTTTATACCTTTTTGACAATCTGCCAAGATTGATACAAAGAACAATCACAATAATAAGTAAAACAATAATCGCCGCAAACGCACCAATAAACAGATACGTCAGATCCAAATTTCCAAATCCCATATCGTTCAGTAATTTATAATTCATTTATCCTTAGCCTTTCTGTACGGCAGCCAAAATTATCTGCCAGTTAACAAGTCTGTGAGTTTTTCCAAATCATCATGGGTATAAAATTCAATCTCAAGTCTGCCGGAACCGTCTCCTTTGGAAGCAATGGATACCTTTGTACCAAGAGACTGTTTCAGCTTTTCCTCCAAATCCTGATAGACAGCTTCCAGAGCCTTATCTGTCACAACCTCTTTTTTGGCTTTCTCTGGTTTATTCAAATTCTTGACAAGCTTCTCCACATCTCTAACACTCAGTTTTTCGTCAAATATTTTCTGAGCTATCGTATACTGCTGTTCCGGATCTTCAATGGAAATCAACGCTCTGGCATGTCCAGTCGTAATCATATCATCAATGATCATCTGCTGTACTTCATCGCACAGCTTTAAAAGACGCATGGAATTCGTAACGGCTGTTCTGCTCTTAGACACTCTTTCCGCCACTTCATCCTGTTTGAGATTAAACTCTGTGAGAAGCCTTCTGTATGCCTGCGCCTCTTCAATCGGATTCAAATCTTCTCTTTGAATATTCTCAATCAAAGAAATCTCCACAATTTCCTGTTCCGTATAATTGCGGATAATAACGGGCACTTCCTTAAGTCCCGCCAGCTTAGCAGCACGCCAGCGGCGTTCTCCCGCTATAATTTCATAATATGTTTTTCTATCCTGAACAATGAGAGGCTCCACAATGCCATACTGCTTAATGGAATCGGCAAGCTCCTGCAGCGCATCTTCGTCAAAGTTTTTTCTGGGCTGTTCCCTATTGGGTTCTACCTTCGTAATTTTAACATAAATACCCTGTGCGTTATCTTCCTTCTTTGCTTCTGTCTCCACTGGCTCAGTTTTCGGTACTGCTACAGGTATCAAAGAATCCAATCCCTTTCCCAAACCTCTTGCTGCTTTCGCCATCTCTTCCTCCATTCTAAACTACATTGTTTCTGTCATTTTTTCATCTTACGTCTGTGCACTGCTCATAGCTTTCGCGGAGATCACTTCATCCGCCAGTAACATATACGCCTCCGCTCCAGCGGATTTCGGATCATACATGTTGATAGGCATTCCGTAACTCGGCGCTTCCGCCAGTCTGATATTTCTGGGTATCAATGTACTATATACATTCTGATTCAAATTATTTTTTACATTCTCAACAACCTGCATAGAAAGATTTGTGCGGGAGTCATACATGGTGAAAACCACGCCTTCCATATCAAGCTCCGGATTCAATCTTTCTTTTACAAGATTAATCGTATGTATTAACTGACTTAAACCTTCCAACGCATAAAACTCACACTGGATCGGAACCAATACGCTGTCCGCCGTAGTCATGGCGTTGATCGTCAAAAGATTGAGAGAAGGAGGACAGTCGATCATAATAAAATCAAATTTATCCTTCACCCAGTCAATCTCATTTTTTAAGATAAACTCTTTCTTGTCTACGCCGATCAACTCTATCTCCGTAGCCGCCAAATTTACATTAGACGGAACGATAGAGACGCCGGGAACCACATCTTTTAAAATACACTCATTAATAGAACATTCACTTAGCAATAATTCATAGACCGTATTTTCAAGATCATTTTTTTCCACACCAAAACCACTGGTCGCATTTCCCTGTGGATCTGCATCAATTAACAAAACCTTTTTTCCTTTAGCCGCCAGTGACGACGACAGATTAATAGCAGTTGTCGTCTTACCAACGCCGCCCTTCTGATTTGCGATTGCGATTGTTCTTCCCATTTGTTTACCTTATCCTTTTAACTTACACGTATCTTTTAACCAATTTTCAGTGTCCGTTTACGATTATATCACTAATCCATGTGAGAATCTACATAAAATTTTTTTCCAATACATTCTGCGAATGACGCAGGGCTGAACTTATTTACCGGACAAATCACAATTTTTCAATCTCCTCTGGATAATCCATCCCCCAATCCGCACGCAGCCCATCCATCACCCGCATCATTTTTAAAGTTTCTTCGTGAGGCATAGAAGGACATTCTAATTTTCCCTGTGTAATACAGGAGATAGTTTCTGAAATTTCATACTCATAACCGCTGATCTGTTCGGGAACCTTTATCTCACGGACTAAATTTCTATCAGTATCGTATATTTTCACACCTTCCGGATTATTAATATTTTCTACTACCATACATCCAGTAGAACCGTAAAACACACCTTCACTGTCTGATTTTCCATGAATGCCGGAATTAAGAACTGCCATTCTTCCGTCTTTATATTGAAGTATTATTGCATTTTCTCCGTCAACTCCAGCATCCGTCATTTCTACTGCGGAGGTAACTTTTTTGATTTGATCGCCAAAATGCATATAAGCAAAATTTAAAGGATAAATCCCAACGTCCAAAAGCGCGCCGCCCGCAAGCTCCGGCTTCACAATACGTTCTTTGTCAAGAAGCGGATAATTTAAATTTGCAGTTATCTTTTTTACATCCCCGATCACCTTTTGCTCGAGAAGATCATTGATTATTTTTCTTGAAGGCATATACCTTGTCCAGATTGCCTCAGTCACCAAAAGCTTTTTTTCCTCCGCTATCCGAAAAATCTCCGCCGCCTGCTTTTCATTGACCGTAAAACTTTTTTCACAAAGAATATGTTTTCCCGCCTCCAAACACATTTTCATATGTCCATAGTGATGGGAGTGGGGAGTTGCAATATAAATTAATTCTATTTTTTCATCTGCAAGCATTCCCTCATAAGAGCCAAAAGCATGTTGAAAGCCATGTTCCTTTGCAAAGGCCTTTGCTTTTTCCAAATCTCTGGAAGCTACCCCATAACATTCTACTTCCGGCATCTTGTTCATTGTTTCCGCCAAAGTAGCGGCGATTCTACCTGCGCCTAGTATTCCAATCTTCATACAATATTCCTCCTTCATATTGTTTATTAATAGTGTCAATGACTTTTATTATGTTTCACACCATTTTTTATTCTTATTTTTCAATGTTTCACGGATATTTTTACAATATCTTGGGTCGTGTTGTTTCACGTGAAACATTATCTTGTGTCAATACGCCACTTTCTTCCAAATGTTTCACGTGAAACATGTATTATCGATCTGATTTCAATAAACTATAGGATTTCACAATCATCTAAATCTTTAATATAATTTTATGATATTATTTTTAATTGCAAATACCGCTGCCTGTGTACGGTCGGAAACATCAATCTTTTTAAAAATATTAGAAATATGATTTTTCACTGTCCTCTCGCTGATATTTAAATTAGTAGCAATCTCTTTGTTAAACATTCCATTTGCTACCTGTACGAGAACTTCTAACTCTCTATTCGTCAAAGAAGAAATCAAATCCTTATCGAAATCCCTGTTCACCAGTTGACTATTCAAAGCTGGAATCAAGCTGGGTTGAATATAATTTTCTCCATCCTTCACAGCCCTGATTGCTTTTTTTAATTCTGATGATTCCGAATCCTTTAATATATAACCATCTACCCCGATATCAACCGCCTTCATCAGATAATCCATCTCATTATGCACTGTCAAAATTAACACTTTAATCTGAGTACCGTCTTCTTTCATCTTTTTTAAAACTTCTATCCCATTCATTTCCGGCATATTAATATCCAATAATAACACATCTGGATTACAAATAGTTATCTTTTCTAAACACTCAATACCGTTGGATGCCTCTCCGACAACTTTAATTGTCCCATCAAATTCTAATAATTGTTTTAAACCTTCTCTAATTAAACTGTGATCATCTACGATCATAACATTAATTTTTTCCATTTTTTTCTCCATTTCCATTTTCATTTTTCTTTCGTGGGATTTCTATTGAAATCGTAGTCCCATTCTCTGTATCAATTTTCATTTTTCCGCCTAACAGAAAAACTCTTTCTTTCACTACCGACAAACCAAAATGCCTGTCTTTCTTTTCTGCTTCTTCCAGATCAAAACCAATTCCATTATCTTTAATCCGAATAAAAACAGACTCCTTTTTTTTCTTTAAAACAACTTCTATCTGATTTCCCTTGGAATGTTCCATTCCATTTTGCACACATTCTTGAATAATACGATATATCATAATGAGGGTAATTTCTTTTTCTTCCGCCACAAATTGATCTTCTATATTATCAATATCTACTAAAATTTCGAATTGGCCGTCCCTATTTAAAAGTGAAAAAAAATTTAAAAGAGTCTCACGCAGACCAAGATCATCAAAAGTCATTGGCCGTAAATCATAAATTCTGTTTCTAATATCATCTATCACTTTTCGAAGTCCAGCTTCAATCGAAACCAATTCCAATTTTGCCTTCACTGGATCTTGATCAATATAAAGGGAACTTAACTCGACCTGATGAACAAGATGGGTCAGATCCTGAAGAGAACTATCATGTAAATCTCTTGCTATTCTTTGGCGTTCTTTTTCCTGCACATCTAAAACTGAAAAATGTTTCATGTGAAACTCTGAGGATTGATAAGTATCTTTTTTGCTGTTCATAATTGTTTCCTTTATCCTTATAAAATCACAATCATTGTTCACTTATTATATACCAAAATATGATTGAATAAAAGAATATTTATAGAAATGAAGTAAGAAAGATGGTATAATGTACAAGATAATAATAAGCAATGTGCAGACAAAGAATAAACAAAAAGGAACCCAACATATGAATAAAAAATTAGCTACCATAATTGCATTAACCGGAACTTCCATCACTGCAATCCATGGTCTCAATAGGATACATACTTCCCTTTGCACAGTCAAGGATCTTTTGAGCAATTCTGAAAATTATTATTATGAATGGCGTTTTGGAAAAATCAGATATCAGA
>CAMXIK010000035.1 GCA_947243855.1 uncultured Lachnospiraceae bacterium
AGAGCGGTATGACGGCGTGTGGAATTTCCTCACGGAAAATATGGGGGAAGAGTGGCTTCGGCAGCATGGGGTAGAAAAGAAATAAAGAAATACGAAACCATTTGGTTACGTGAAAGGTATTATTCATATATGACAAAAGAAGAAACAATTACAGCACAGGCAGCGATAGACCGTTATGCGGATATGGTGTATCGTCTCGCGCTATCACAGATGAAAAACAAGCATGATGCGGAAGACCTTTTTCAGGAGGTCTTTGTCCGTCTGGTCAGCAATGTGGAAAAGCTCGAATCTTGGGAGCATGTGAAGGCGTGGCTGATCAGGGTGACAATCAACTGCGCGAAAAAGCATTTTGATCTGTACTGGAACAAAAACGTGGATTATATAGAAGATGAGGAACGGATCAGGGGAGAGGAAGCCTATGAACCGCCGCCGGATCATCCCGTCAGGGAGGCGGTGGGGAAACTTCCTCCCAAATACCGAATGGCGGTGCATTTGTATTATTACGAAGAGCTTTCTGTGGCGGAGATCGCAGAACAGACCGGGCAGAAGGAAGGCACGGTAAAGTCACAGCTTCACCGGGCGAGAGAAATGCTAAAAGAATTGTTGGAAGAGTCGGGATAGAGAAACGGAAAACGGCGAGTAACAGATAAAAGGAAATTATAGCGTATGACAGATCAGTATAAGGATCAATACAAAAAAGAAACCGAACAGATACATGCGCCCGCAGATTTGATTGCGAGAACGAAAGCGGCGGTGCGTGAGGAAGAAGCGCGGATTCAGGCGGAGCGTGCGGCGCAAACGGCTGGATTGGCGGGACAGGCAGCCAAACGCGTTACGCAGCAGCAGGCGTATACGATGCAGAAAAAGCATAGCTGGGGCGCGGCGGCCCGTAAATGGGCGTATCCGCTGTCCGCCGTGGCGGCAATTATTGTATTAGTGTCCGTATCCATGATGATGCGGGGGCTTGACAAGTCGAATTTGGATAGTGAGGCTCCTTATGAATCGGCGGCGGCAGCGGATTGTGGCGGGGAGGAATTTGCCGCTGCGGGAGCCGAAGAAGAAGCGGCTTTTGATAAAGAAGCTTTTGAAGAAGTATTTCCAGAAGCGGAGGCTGTAGCGGCGGAGGCGCCTGCGGCTGATGAAGAGCCAGAAGACTTGTTATCAGAAATGGAAACGGCAGATACGACAGCCGGAGTGGCGGCGGAGTCCGAGGGCGGGTATGAAGATGGGGCGGCGTCTGATTTTGCGGCGGAAGCTCCTGCAAGTATCGTGAAAGATATGGAGGAAACGAAAAGGGCCGCTTCTGTCAAGGCGGATATTACGGTAGAAAAAGTTTGGAAAAAGCCTGCTTTTGTAAGCCGTGAGGATGTCGAGACGAGGACTTATCAGAACAAGGTTTTTCAGATTGTAAAGGAGGAAAACGGCTGGGCGGCTTATGTGGAGAGCGAAAACGGCGGCGGCTATGTGGTTCGCGGAGAGGCGGAAGACTTGGAGGCGTTTTTAGAGGATGGATATAAAAGACTTGAGGAAATAAGTTGGTAAAATTTTTTTAGGTATGCAACCTTTTTCTTCCATGGGAGGTATTACAAGTAGACAGGGAAAAATTAAAGTGTTTACGTGGAGGAAAAAGGTATGAAAAAGAATGTAAGAGTAATGGCGTTGGGACTGGCGGGAGTGATGCTTCTTTCGGGATGCGGTATGAAGAATGATGAAAGCGCGGCGTCGGAATCCGGAGAATATGTTTTAGAGGGGCCAGCGGCAGACGAGTCGGGGACGGCAAGTACCGGGGAAGCCGCAGACGGGAAAGCGGAGCGGGAAAAAGAATGGGCGGAATATGGCACTGCGGAGGCGCCGGCGGCTGAGGAAGAACCGATTGCGGAAGCAGCGGCTGACGAAGCGCCAGAAAGCTTGCAGAACGATTATGCCAGAAGCGGCGGAAGCGAGGAGGAACAAAAAAAACAGGCGGGTACGCCGATGGCGGACTTGTATGCGGAGAAAGATGAGGAAGACGGGTATCTGGGTTCCTGTTATGATTTTCCGGATACCGATGTGGATTACGGGGAATATTTGGAAGAATACAGCAAATGGGAGGAGCAAGGTTATTTTTCTGTGATGGCGCAGCCTCTTTCTACGTTTGCTGTGGATGTGGATACGGCTTCTTACAGCAATATGCGGCGTCTGATTCGGGAAGGTTATGATTTGGATAGTTTACCCGACGGCGCGGTCAGAATTGAGGAATTGCTTAATTATTTTACTTATGATTATGCAGAACCTTCGGGGGATGAGCCTTTTGGGGTTACCACACAGATTGGCCGCTGCCCGTGGAACGAAGAGGCGGAGCTGGTCATGATCGGATTGAAGACGGAGGATATCGATTACAGCCGCGCACCCGCATCAAATTTGGTATTTCTTTTGGATGTGTCCGGTTCCATGGACGAGCCGGATAAGCTTCCGCTTTTGCAGGAATCTTTTGAGGCGTTGACAGATCAGCTGCGAAAAAAAGACAGAATATCCATTGTGACTTATGCGTCGGAGGATACAGTGGTTTTGGAAGGCGCGCGGGGCGATCAGAGAGATAAAATAAAAAAGGCGCTGGACGGACTGGAAGCGGGCGGCGGCACCTATGGCAGCAGAGGGATTGAGACGGCCTACGCGTTGGCGGAAGAAAATTTTATTGAAGGCGGCAATAACCGCATTATCCTTGCAACGGACGGCGACTTAAATATTGGAATGACCAGCGAGGAAGAATTGGAAGAATTAATTTCAGAAAAAAAAGAGTCGGGCATTTTCTTGTCTGTTTTGGGTTTCGGTACGGGAAATATCAAGGATAACAAAATGGAAATTCTGGCGGATAAGGGAAACGGGAATTATGCTTACATAGATTGTATGCAGGAAGCAAGGAAGGTGCTTATGGAAGAGATGTCGGCCACGCTTCTCACGGTTTGCAAGGATGTTAAGCTACAGGTTGAGTTTAACCCGGACGTTGTGGAGAGTTACCGTCTGCTGGGGTATGACAATAGGGCGCTGGATAGACAGGATTTTCATGACGATACGAAGGATGGCGGAGAAATTGGGGCCGGGCATAGCGTGACGGCGCTTTATGAGGTTATTTTGCGGGAGCCGTTGAACCATAATATGACGAAAGGCGAAATCAGTGATTTGCGATATGGCAGCGAGTATAGGAAAAGGCTGGCGGAAACAGGAAGAACATACGACGCGAGTGCGTCCAAGGAGTGGCTGACCATCAGCATTCGCTATAAAAAGCCGGCGGGTACGTCAAGCCAGCTTTTACAGTACCCAATCGGGTATGAGTGCTACCAGCATGATTTATCGGCAGATTTCAGTTTTGCGGCGGCGGTAGCGGAATTTGGCCTGCTTGCATCCCACAGCGAATATCCGGAGGACGCTTCTGTAGAGAGAGTAAAAAAGACGGTCAAAAAATTGGATTTGAAGGATAATTATAAAATTGAATTTTTGGAGCTGGTAGAGGAAGTGGAATAAGAAAGAGCGGTTTTGCGGGATAAAAGGCGGGTCGGACAAAAAGTCCGGCCCGCTTAACTAGGTGTAAAAGGGGGTTGGAAGTTACTTTACTTCGATCCGCTTTACCTCTTCCTTGGCGGCAAGCTCTTTTTTCGGGAATTTTACTTCCAGAATGCCGTTGCTGTAAGAGGCGTCGATATCGCCGGGCTCCACGTTGTTTACGCGGAAGCTTCGGGAATAAGAGCTGTAATGCCGCTCTCTGCGGATGTATTTGTTTTCGTCTTCCTCGTTTTTCTCATCCTTGTGGGAGGCGGAAATCGTCAAGAGGTTATCTTTCAGGTCGATATTGATATCGGACTTGTCGAAGCCCGGAAGCTCAGCCTGTAAAAGATAATTGTCGCCCTGGTCGATGACGTCGGTCTTAAAGGCGTCAAAGGTTGCTAACTCGCTGCCGCCCCAGAAGTTTTTAAAGGCATCGTCGAACATCCTGTCAAAAGGATCGTCGAAAAATGCGGGTGTGTAGTTACGGTTTCTCAATGCAGGTCTTAACATAGAAATCACTCCTTTTTTATGTTATGCTATCAGTATGACCGAATGATCAAATTCAATACATGTCGTATTCGGTTTCCTGACTTGTGTTTGTTTATGTATTTGTTATACATCAAATATAACAGATAATCAATTATGGAAAAATAAAGAAAGTGTGAAATAAAAATAAACGCGGAGGAGAAGCTCTATGGATTTTGGAATGCCGACTTTGATTGAAAACAAAAATTTGGGGGAAAATATCGCTCTTTGTAAGGAGCTGGGTTTACAGTTCGTGGAGCTGAATATGAATTTCCCCATGTATCAACTGCCCCAACTGGAGCAGACGGATTATCTGAAAGAATTGGCGGAAAAAAATAAAATTTATTTTACCATACATCTGGACGAAAATCTCAACGTGTGCGATTTTAACCCTCTTGTGGCGGACGCATACATGGAGACGGTTAAAAGAGCGCTTAAAGCAGCCCATGAGATTGGCGCGCCGCTTCTTAACATGCACATGAATCATGGAATTTATATAACGCTGCCAGACCGGAAAGTACGGTTATTTGGAGAGTATCGGGAGGAATATCTGACAGCGATACGGAAATTCCGCAGAATGTGCGAAGAGGAGGCGGAACATTTTGATGTGAAAATTTGTATAGAAAATACCGACGGCTATCTGGATTTTGAGAAAGAGGCGATAGAGGAGCTTTTGCAAAATCGCTTGTTTGCGTTGACATGGGATATCGGGCATTCTCATACTTGTGACAATGTGGATGAGGTATTCTTGATGGGGCATAGGGACAGACTGTATCATTTTCACATTCATGATGGGCTTGGGAATAAGAACCATCAAACATTGGGAACGGGGGAAATTAATCTGGAACAGCGGCTTGGAATTGCCAAGGCGTGCGGCTGCCGCTGCGTCGTGGAGACAAAGACAATTCAGGCGCTGCGGGAGTCGGTGGGATGGCTGAAAAAAAATTTTTGAAGAAGTGAAAGGATTTTACTCTGCCAAACGTATTACTTATGAAACACTTGCATGAAAACAAGTAAAATGGAGGTAGAGAAGATGAAAAGAAAACTTGCAAAAATGGCGGTAACAATGGCGGTTGCGGCGCTTGCGATAGGTAATACAACGACAGTAGCGTCGGCGCAGGAAACACAGACATTATGGTGTTACGCAGATGGAAGCTGTGATGTGGACGGCATCTGTACAAACGGAGAAGGTTGTGATGGATCGCATCCGTGGTGCAATAATAATGGAGGCGATAGTGCTTATTATGACAATGGCTCTAATCATGATAGCAGTTCTAATCATGACAGTGGTTCTAATCATAATAATTCCCATCATGACAGTGGCTCTGGCCATCACGGTGGCTCTGGTCATCATTCTAAACATCATTAAATGTGAAAATGCAAAACCCCGTTGCAGATAAACGGGGTTTTGTTTATTGAAAACAAAAGGAGAACAGTTGTGAAAAGCGCAGAAGAAATAAACTTAGCCATGGAAACTTATGCTGACATGGTGCGGAGAATATGTTTTGTGCACCTGAAAAACAGGCATGATACAGAGGATGTATTTCAGAATGTTTATCTAAAATATATGCTTTATGAGGGCATCTTTGAGAATCAGGAACATGAAAAAGCATGGTTTGCAAAAGTAACGATTAATGCGTGCACAGACTGGCTTCGATATTTATCACGTCGAAAATGGGTTTCGTTAGAAGTTATTGCCGAGGAAAAGGAAGTGTTAGATGATACATCCGGAGAGGTTTTGGAGGTAGTGTTAAAGCTTCCGGAAAAATATCGAGATGTAATTTATTTGCATTATTATGAAGGGTATTCTGCGGCTGAGATTGCAGGGATACTTGGACGCAAGGAGAACACAATATATACTTGGATGTCTAGAGCAAAAGATTTGTTGCGGGAGAAACTAGGAGGTGAGTGGGCGTGAACCGGATTCAGAAAAGCATGGAAAAAATACAGGCTACAGAGGAATTGAAACATTCGACATTGCAATATCTGGAGGAGTACCAGAAAAAAACTCGACGTATGGGATTGTATGTTGTCCGGAGATTCGCTTTGGCGGCAGCTGCCTTATTTCTTTTAGTAGGAGTGGGGAGTTATTCTGTGTATCGGTATCCGGTTTCTTTTATCAGTATTGACGTGAACCCGTCTATAGAACTTAGTATTAACCGTTTTGGAAGGGTCGTTTCCGCAAAGGCGTACAATGAAGATGGCAGAAATATTATTGAACAGGTGCCGCTCAAAAATGTATCTTACATGCAGGCAATTGTCAAGCTTCTGGAAGATGAAAGCTGCCGCGGGTTTTTAAATAAGGATTCTTACTTGGTCTTTACAGTCATTTCGGATCAGTCAGAGATGATTGTAAGGGAACTGAGTGGAAGCGAATTGTTTCAAAGCTATGGTGCGGTAACTTATACGAGTGATTCTTCTTGTATGCATGAGGCACATCAGCATGAAATGTCTTTTGGAAAGTATAGAACATATTTGGAGCTTTTAAAATATGACGCAAGCATTACGGTAGAAGACTGTCATGGAATGACCATGGGTGAATTGCGGGATAAAATTGAGATTTGTACTCACGAGGGGAAAGAAGACGGGGAAAAGAATCATCATGGGGAGCATCATGAGAAAGGACATAGGGAAGAAAAATAGCTGTAGAAAAACAGGGCAGACGATTTCGTCTGCCCTACCTAATTAGCAATATAGAAAGGGAGTCAGTTTCTCCCTGATGCTCTCGTCGTCCGAATCGTAACTGAGCCGGAGCGGCTGCGTTAAGTCAAGAGCCATCACGCCAAGGATAGATTTGGCGTCCACGATTCTTCGGCCTTCTCCTAAGTTGAAGCAAGAATCAATCTTATCAATTACATTGACAAACTGTTTGATCTGATTTACATCATTGAATTTGACATTTACCTGCTGCATAATCCTGTGCCCTCCTTAATCATAATTGATGTCATGAAATATAGATGAATATAATGTTCCATCAATCAATAGCGATTAATGCTGATTCCCCTTACACGCAGGATTCCCTGAATACACATCGTTTAGTCTGTTTTTTGTAAAAGTAATGGTGATCCCCCTTTCTGTCTTAAAATATGGTCATTTCATCGTGAGAATATAATATCCAGTGTTTTTAAAAATGTAAATAGGCAAAACCTATAATATTTTAGATTCTTTTTTGTGGAGTGTGTCGAGAGAACCGGAAAAAGTTTTGACAGACGGACGGGTATTTTTGACAGCAGAACAATCTGGGCGCATTATGTAGTAAAATGGTTAAGAACAAAAGATACAGGAGGGAGATTGTTTATGAAGCAAAAGAAGAGCTATCTTCGGGCAGTAATGGGGTTGTTCCTGATATTGATATCCTTAGGCTGCGGGGCGAAGGAAAACGCGCAGACAGAGACGGCTGGCACAGAGGAAGCTGCTGCAAAGGAGAATGTGGGAGAGCAGGGGTTTGCCACATCCGAGGAGGCAGTCCTTTCTTATCTAGCGGGACTTCGGGACAATGATTTCGGGCGTATGGAGGACTGTTTTTTTGATAAGAGCGGGGCGGTGGATATTGCTGCACAATACGCGTATCTGTGCGGGATTGACTTGATACCGGAATTGGTGTCGGAAGGCTATGTAAAGCTGAGTGAAGACGGGGATGCGAAAAAATTTGTAGGACAGTTGACGGAAACCATAGAGGGAACAGATATTGCGGGTATGACGTTTTTAGGATTTGTGTCCTTTGATCTTCTTTTTGCGAATGATGAGAGTACGGGAGCAGCCTATCAGAGAATGTTGGACATGGTTGCAGGGAATAACGGAGGCACCGAGGTACAAAGTCAAGTAGCCTGCATTCAATTGAATGATGCAAAATGTATGGTTTTTTTTGATACTATGAAAGTGGATGACAGATGGTACATATTACAACTGGGAGGCTGTTTTCCGCAATTTGCGGGAGCGGAAGAGGATGAGAAGCTGATGGTTCGCTTGGATGCGGCAGGGGAAGATGTGATGGAATTGATTCTGGCGGGCGGCACAGAGATTCCCAAATTACCTGAAACCAGAACCGATGCGGCCAAGCGTGAACGAACGGAATCAGAGGGATATGATACGCCGGAGGATGCGGTAACGGCTTATTTGGAAGGATTGAGAGCTTGCGATACAGAAAAGATGCTCAGCACCTTCGCGGTGGAAAGCTATGCGGAAAATTATGATATGCAAGCATATCTGGAATACATGCAGACGTACATGTTTTTGGAACAGGAGATATCGCTTCCTCCGGTCAACGATTTTATTGCGGCGATGATAAGCTCAGACAGAAAAGAGCAGTTAAAAGAAGAAGCGCTTAGTCAGGGAAATGCATTGTATTTGTGGGACTGCTATTATCATGATACGGAGCCAGAACAGGATGCACTTTTTGAATGGGAAGAATTGCAGGAAATGTTGGATTTAGGCTCTATTGAGGTTGTGGAGTTTGTCTTGCCGGAGACAATCGCGGAAAAGAGCGCGTCGGAGCAGGTGGATGCATTGAGAGCGCAAAGATGTGGAATTTGCGGAGCGGATCAGCAGCAGGATTGTGTGGTAATTTTTACCTGCGGTGGTGAAAAATACTGTCTTTTCATGGAGGAAGTGCAGTACAACGGCAAATGGTATAACAAAGAGTTTGGCAATTTTGCATATTCGGCGATAGGCGGCTATAGCGATATGAAGGGAACCCTGCCGTATGAAGCGTTAGAGTATATGCAGGAAAATGAGTAAAAGAATTGTGACGGTATCATAAAAATGGGCTGTTGCTTCAGCATTGATTATTCATCGCTTTTGCAACAGCCCTTGATAACAGATTAGGAAATGTTTATTTTTCTTTGTGTATTGCGGTTTTTTGCAGCTAAACGAAATGCCTTTTCCATTGCAGGGGTAAGTTCGGGAGAATCTTCATCAAATATAATTTCCTTTTTTGAGGCTTCTTCTATTTGCTTGATTTGTTCTTTTGTGGGCTTTTGGTTTCTATCCAAAGTAGCTGTCCGTATCATAATAAATGCTCCTTTCTGTTTTGGTGGCAAGTCTTGCCGATATCAGGCGTATGTTTTCTTTACGCTCTGTATAAACAACAAATAAAACATCGTTTACCATTCCAATAGTATTATAACGATCTTCGTTGATACTGTGTTCCATATCGTATATTTCAATACGCTGTAAATCATTAAAGACCAAAATTGCTGTTTCAAAATCAATTCCATGTTTTTTAAAATTCAGTTGATTTTTATCCTCATCCCATTCGAATTTCAAAGCAATGCCTCCTGCTTATGTTGAAAAGGTATATATATATTATACATTATTTTAAAAAGGAATAAAAGAGAAAGAGAATAAACCATTTCTGATTCATTCCCTTAATTTCGGAATTGTAAAATATCGTTTGGGGTGCAATCCAACGCGACACATAACTTTTACCTTTTTCTTTCATCAACGTCCAGAGGGGACTATAATCTATCATTTTGCACCTCCCTATCATATTCAAGTGAAAATTTTTATATAATTAGGTATCGCAAAAGGGACGTCTAGACGACGTCCCTTTTTGTTAGCATATATTTAGTTGTAATTGTCGATGCAGGGCTGGAACATATCCTTGCTCACGCCGCACAGCGGGCAGCACCAGTCCGCGGGAAGATCTTCAAATGCTGTGCCGGGTTTGATGCCGTGTTCCGGATCACCCTTCTCGGGATCGTATGTATAGCCACAGGGATTGCAAAAATATTTCTTCATAATCGTTTCTCTCCTTATCTGTTTGTTTTTTATATATGTTCCTTTTGTGGATTAGATACGGGGAATTTGCTTGAAAGCGTCTTCCCCGTAAAAACCATATCTTAGCCGAAGTATCTCTTTAAGAGACCCTCAAATGCCTTACCGTGTCTTGCTTCGTCACGAGCCATCTCATGTACGGTGTCGTGAATCGCGTCCAGATTAGCTGCTTTTGCACGCTTCGCAAGATCAAACTTGCCTGCGGTCGCGCCGTTCTCAGCCTCCACTCTCATCTCCAGATTCTTCTTGGTGGAATCGGTTACCACTTCGCCAAGAAGCTCGGCAAACTTAGCGGCATGCTCCGCTTCTTCCCATGCCGCCTTCTCCCAATACAGGCCGATCTCAGGATAACCTTCTCTGTGGGCAACTCTCGCCATAGCAAGATACATACCGACTTCTGTACATTCACCGCTGAAGTTTGCGCGAAGGTCCGCCATAATATCTTCGCTTACGCCCTTTGCTACACCGACAACATGCTCTGCCGCCCATGTCATCTCACCGCCCTGTGCCGTGAATTTTTCAGCGGGCGCGTTACATACCGGACACTTTTCCGGTGCAGAATCTCCTTCGTGAACATAACCGCATACCTGACATACAAATTTCATAGTTTGATCTCCTTTTCTTTTTTATATTCTCCCCTTTCGGGGTAGTAAGCAAAATATTGTTCATAATAATACAGAATTATTATTTCTGATTTTCAACGGATTTATCCAGACACTTTCTACAAGTTCCATAAAAGCAAATACTTTGGCTTTCTATTTTGCCGCTACATTTTTGCTGTGCCCTTGTAAACATATCTTCCACGCAATCAAGCTGCATGTCCGTCACCCCACCGCAGTCCGAACAGAAAAAATGACAGTGTCTTGACGTGTCAGCGTCAAAATGATCGACGCCGTCGCCTACCTGAATACGCAGGATCTCGCCTCTGTCTGCCAATAGCGTCAAATTGCGGTAGACGGTTCCGAGACTGATATTCGGATACTCCTGCCGTACGTTTTTGTAGACAACATCGGCGGTGGGATGATCCTTGCGTGTCATCAGAAAATTATAAATCATTTGCCGCTGTCGGCTGTATTTCACCGCCATGGCGGTCCTCCTTGCTCCGTCTGACACCTCAGAAATTAAAAATAGGAATCATTACTGTTTTGCAATCTCATTATAACAAATAAAGGAAAACTGTCAATCCATATTTTGGAAATTTATAAATTTTTTATAAGATTATCGGAGTTGTTTCATTTCTGTACCTCAAAAATGTGGTATCATATATTGAAATAGCGGAGCAGCGGCTTTGCGAATGGCGCGCGCTGAGCTTAGAAAGGAAGTTTTTTCGGTGAAATTTAGGACGAGACTGCTGATAGTTTCATTGAGTATAATATTGATGCCTTTTTTGCTGACGTGCGCGGCGCTTTTTTTGGTGGGCAGCCATATCGAGGATGCAGAGTCGAGGTTCGGATTTTTGGACAGGAATAACGCTTCTTTTATTTACACTATAGAGAATTACGGGCGTATTACGGAAGAGATTCTTGAGGAGGTAAGACAGCAGATCAAAAGAGACCCTGTCAGATTAGAAGATCTGGATTATCTGGAAGAGATTAATTTGGATTTAAAAGAGAAGGCTTCTTATATTATTGTCAGGAAAGACGAGGATCTTTATTATACGGGAAATGAAAATGCCGCCAAAAAGATTTTTCACGCTCTGCCGGAGTATGGTAATGAGATGCCCGACACGGAGGCCGGTTATTATTATAACGGGATTAACAAATTGATTAAGGCGGTCGATTTCCGCTTTTCGGACGGCAGCGAGGGAAGTTTTTTTATCGTTACCAATATTGGTTCCCTGCTTCCCCAGAAAACGCTTCGCAATATGATGTTAGCGTTTATTCTGGTACTTGTCTTTACTAGCTTTTGGTTGACCCGCTGGATTCAGAGAGGGGTTTTTACGCCGATAAACCAGTTGAATACAGCGATGCAGAATATTGCGGAGGGTAATCTGGAATATATGCTCACTACGGAGGAGAAGGGAGAGATTGGAGAGCTTTACCGCAACTATGAGGACATGCGGCTGCGGCTGAAAGAGTCTTTAGATGAAAAATTTGAACATGAGCAAAAAAATAAGGAGCTGGTCAGCAATATCTCCCATGATTTGAAGACTCCTATTACCTCCATTAAGGGATATGTGGAGGGTATTATGGACGGCGTTGCCGATACGCCGGAAAAGATGAACAAATATATCAGAACGATTTATGACAAGGCGAACGACATGGACCGCCTGATTAATGAGCTGACTACCTACTCCGGAATTGATACAAATAGGATTCCCTATACCTTCCGGCGCATCAGCGTGGCGGATTATTTCGGGGACTGTGTGGAGGAGGTCGGACTGGATTTAGAGTCTAAAAATATTCAATTAAATTATGAAGATTTGGTAGATCCTGCTGTACAGATTATTGCAGATCCCGAGCAGTTAAAACGGGTGATCAATAATATCATCAGCAACAGTGTAAAATATATGAACAAAGAGCAGGGCGTCATCGATATCCGCATTTTGGATGAGGTAGATGCGATCCGCGTGGAGATCGAGGACAACGGTATGGGAATTGCGGCGAAAGACTTGCCGAATATCTTTGAACGCTTTTACCGCACGGACGCCTCCCGCAATTCTTCGAAGGGCGGCAGCGGCATCGGGCTGTCCATTGTGAAAAAGATTGTCGAGGATCACGGCGGCTACATTTGGGCGACCAGCAAGGAGGGCGAAGGTACATGTATGCACTTCGTCATTCGTAAGTACCAGACGGCATCAGAGGAATGACAGAAAACCGGAGAACAGATAAAAAATAAAAGGAGAGCGGCGTATGAGCAAAATTTTAATTGTGGAAGACGAAGAGGCGATTGCTGATCTGGAGAAGGATTATCTGGAATTGAGCGATTTTGAAGTGACCATCGAGAATAGCGGCGATAAAGGCTTGGAAACAGCGCTGACAGGCAGCTTCGATCTGGTGATCTTAGACCTTATGCTGCCGGGAATGGACGGCTTCGAGGTTTGCAAACAGATTCGGGAAGAGAAGAATATTCCGATTATCATGGTGTCGGCGAAAAAAGACGATATTGATAAAATCCGTGGGTTAGGGCTGGGCGCGGACGATTATATGACGAAGCCTTTCAGCCCTTCGGAGCTTGTGGCAAGAGTGAAGGCGCATATGGCCCGCTATGACCGCTTGGTGGGCAGCAATCAAAAGGTCAACGATATCATTGAGATCAGGGGTCTTAAAATTGATAAGACGGCCAGACGGGTTTATGTGGACGGGGAAGAGCGGATGTTTACCACGAAGGAGTTCGATCTGCTCACTTTCCTTGCGGAGAATCCCAATCATGTGTATTCGAAAGAGGAGCTGTTCCGTGAGATTTGGGATATGGATTCTATTGGCGATATTGCTACCGTCACCGTGCATATCAAAAAGATTCGCGAGAAGATAGAGTATGACACGGCGAAGCCGCAGTATATCGAGACTATTTGGGGCATTGGGTATCGGTTTAAGATATGAAGAACGAGAGAATTCTTTACGAAGACAACGATATCATCGTCTGTCACAAACCCGCTGGAATCGCCACCCAGACGGCGCGGGTCGGACAGGCGGATATGGTAAGCGAGATATCGAATTATTTGAAAACCGCGCATCCTGAATGGAAAAGTCCGCCGTATGTAGGAGTAGTCCACCGTTTAGACCAGCCGGTGGAAGGTATTTTGGTTTTTGCCGAGCATAAAGCGGCGGCGGCAGACTTAAGCAGGCAGGCTGCGGGCGATAGCATGAAAAAGGAATATTTGGCGGTGGTTTGCGGAGAAAATTTCCCGCGGGCTGGGGAGCTTACGAATTATCTGTTCAAGGACGCAAAAACAAATACCTCCCGTGTTGTGCCGCCAGAAGTAAAGGGTGCAAAAGAGGCAAAACTTTCCTATGAAGTTTTGTCACAAGGCCCGTCGGGTACGGTCCTTGTAAGGGTGCGTTTGCATACGGGACGGCATCATCAGATACGGGTACAGATGGCAAATGCGGGAATGCCGCTTCTGGGAGATCGTAAATACGGTGGGGAAGCGGTTGCTGCTTTGTCTTCGCAGTTGGGCGTTCGGGAGATTGCTCTGTGTGCATACCGTCTGGCATTTACCCATCCGAAGACGGGGGAGCGGATGCAGTTTGAGATAGAACCGGAAGGGGCGGCGTTTCACAAAATAGGCTTTGAAAAGTTCCAGTAAGGGGAAACCGGGAGTATAGGATTTTAGAAAAGATACATACTAAAATCATGCGGAAAGGATTTGTGGAATGGTTTTGGGAAAATAAATTGATAAAGGGCTGCGCTGTCACGGTATTTGTCTGGTTTTTCTTTCGTTATCTGTTTTCTCTTGCAGCTCCTTTTTTTTTGGCGTTCGTGTTAGTCACGCTCATATATCCCTTGTTGGAACGGATACAGAAAAAAATCCCCATCAGAAAAAAATTTCTGGCGACGCTGATTGTCCTGCCTGTTTTGCTTTTGCTCAGCATTGCGCTTTGGGCTGTTTTTTCGTTTGGGTTGGGGCAGCTGCAGGGTCTGCCTGCATTTTGCGAGAAAGTGGAACGGCAGGTAGAGGCTTTCTTTCATCAGTGCTGCTGTCAGCTTGACGGCCGGTTTGGCTGGGAGGGGGAACGGATTGAACGCTATGTGATCGAGCAGATGACCGTGATTATGGAAAATGTGCAGATTCAGGTGGTTCCCCAACTGCTTGCCTCATCTTACAGTTGTTTTAAGGGGATTTTCGGAGCGGTCGGTTTTTTGGCGATTACTTGTATCGCGGTATTTTTGCTGGAAAAGGACTACACGAGGTTTGTAGAATGGGTGAAAGGAGAAGACAGTTTCCGGTTTCTCTGGGCGGTATTGCAGGGAGTGCTCTCTTACCTCACTACCTTTTTTAAGGCGCAGGGCGTAATTTTGCTGGTGATTGCCGTGCTTTGCAGCGTTGTTTTAAGCGTTGTGGGGGTGGAGGGCGGTATCTTTTTGGGAGTCCTTGCGGGGGTTCTGGACATGTTACCTTTTATAGGGACCGGTATTGTGTTGGTGCCTTTGTCTCTTTGGCAGCTTTTGAACGGCCATTATGTGCGGATGATCGTGTGTCTGGCGCTTTATGGAGCCTGCGCGCTCACAAGGGAACTGTTAGAACCGAAGCTGATCGGCAAAGAAACTGGGGTGGCGCCTATTCTCATTTTGTTTTCTGTCTATGCGGGTTTGAAACTCTTTGGGGTGGGCGGAATTATCAAGGGACCGCTTGCGCTGATTGTTATTTTTGAGATCTTGAAAAACCGGAAAGAATTTGACGAAAGCGTGGAGTAAGGGGTATCATGGTATAGCGGAAAAACGGTAGCGGATATAAGGAGTTTGAACCAAAGAAGGATTCGGGTGATGAGAATTGAAACGGAAAAACCGCAAACGATAAAAGAGTGTTGCTTGATCGGCAGGGATCGTGCCGGGGCGGCGATGGCATATCTATTGGCGATAACGCTTTCTGTGATGTGCTTGGTGGTTGCATTTTACGCGCAGGATGGATATCATCAGATCGGCGAGGCCAAATTTGCAGTGTATAAAGTGACGATGCTGTTCGGGTTTTCTCTATTTTTGGCGCTGGGAGCCGTTTATGTAGTTTTATCCTTATGGGAAAAGAAGAGTTGGAAAATCAATTTGTCGGTTACGGACGGCTGTGTGCTGGCCTATTTTTTATGTTCGACCATTTCTGTCTTTTCCGGCGGTTTTTTTGAGGACGCGCTGTGGGGAAGTTTCGGATGGAATATGGGATGGATGTCGCAGCTTAGTTTTGTGCTGATTTATCTGACGTTTTCCCGGTTTGGGAAACATTACCCTGCCGTTTTGACTGTGTATTGCGGATCGGCTTTTTGCGTGTTTGCGCTTGGGGTGCTGCATCGTATGCTGATCGATCCGATTGGGTTTTATGAAGGATTGCAGGGCTTCCAGATGGCGCAGTTTCTTTCGACCATGGGACAGGCCACGTGGTATGCCAGTTATTTAGTGGTGGCGTTACCCATGGGGATGGCGGTGTTTTTGTTTGCACGAAAGACCGGGTGGAGAGTGATTGGCGGTATTTATACGGCGGTGGGTTTCGCTTCTTTGGCGACGCAGAACAGCGACAGCGCCTATTTTGCCATGGCGGCTTTTATGCTTGTGTTTTTCTGGGTCTGTGCAGAGAGGCGCGAGACGTTGAATCGGTTTGTGGAGATCTGTACGCTTTTTTTTGCATCGGGTAAGGCGATGCATTTCTTAATGAAGGTACATCCGAATCCGGATCTGGAATATGATTTTATCACCTCGCTTGTTTTGGATGGAATCGCTACCTGGATTCTTTTGGCGGCTTGTATCTGCCTTTCTCTGTTTTTATACAGGAGAAGAAATAGGCCGTATCCCTTGGCGGGTATGCTGCGGCTCAGAAAAGCGGCGCTGATCGCGGTCATTTTAGCTGTGGCTGTGACGGTGGGGCTGATTGTACTGCAAAGCAGGGGTCTTTTTCATGGCGGCTTTGGCGAGAAGCTGAGCGCGGTATCTTATTTTAATTGGGGCGACGAGTGGGGCAACGGCAGAGGAAGGATTTGGGAGTTTTCTGTCCGGGTGTTTCTGAGAGAGAGCGTCGGACACAAGCTTTTCGGAATCGGGCCGGATTGTTTCAGCAGTTATACGGCGGCGGTGCATGGAGAGGAAGCCGCTCTTTTCTGGGGCGAGAAGATATTGACCAATGCTCATAATGAATGGTTTAACACGTTGATTAACACTGGTATATTTGGAGGCGTGGCGTACATAGGGATTTTTGTTTCGGCTGTCCGCCAGTTTTTGAAGGCGTGGCGGCAAGATTATCTTTTGATAGGGGCGGCGGCTTCGACGGCGTCCTATATGGCTTATAATTTCTTCTGCTATCAGCAGGTGTGCTGTACGCCGTTTGTGTTTTTGCTGCTGGGAGCCGGGGCGTATATTTTGCGGGAAAAAGAGGAAAAAGTACAATAAAAGAGCGCTACAGTCATAGCAGCGCTCTTTTCCCACACTTACAATGAAAAGGAATGATAGCTTATTGTGCCGGCGTCTCGACAAACGCGAGTGTGCCGAGGGAGGTCATGTTAACGACTACATGATCTGCTCTTACTTCTGCAACGCTGACGGCGTTCCACTGTCCGTTTGCCCACTGTACAACCTTGATGTTGCTTGTGGAGGTAACGCCGGGCATATAGAAGTTGACGGTTGCGGTGTCAAAACTTACAGAAGCGTTAACCTCTACCACATTTAACAGGGCGCCGCCGAGATTGGAAGCGTACGTTTTGGCAACGGAAAGCGCGCCGTCCGAAGGTTTCAGTACGGAAAAGGTCTGGTTGCTGGGAGCGCCGTTGATGATAACGTTGCCGCCCTGAGAAATCGGTACAACGTTAGACACGCCGGGCAGCTCTGTGACAGCGTTGTTTGTGTATTCGCCAACGGTTTTCTTTTCGCTGGTTGCGGCAACCGTGGTAGCCATCGGAATGCCGGATGCTTCTGCAGCGAGAGCGTCGGCCTGCGCTTCTCTTGCATGGGCAGTTACGATTGCGTTTTCTCTGGCGGTTTCTTCTCTTTCCGCGATCTCTGCGGCGGAAAGTTTACTGGGGCTTTCTGCGGCCAGAACCGGCGTGGAAACCAGCATAACCGCAGCCAGCGACAGAGAAATGATTTTACTTACTTTTTTCATTTTGAAATCCTCCTTTGATAATGAATAATATATGAGTAAATATTAAGTGTGGTCCGTTAATATTCCTCCATGACCCGGCTGATGGTTCCGGCTTCGTCTTCAACCAGAACGGCGACGACCACAAATTGACGATCGGAATCGTCTTCTCTGTGGGCGGTCAGCGTGACCAGAAAATGATAGGGCGTAATAAAAGTCCAGCCGTCCCGTAAGTTCATGCCGAGGTCTCTTGTGGAATATAAATCGTTTAAAAACATTAGACATTCGATTGTGTCAGTAAAATCGTAGTCTCGGATTAAGCTTGTATTTTCCCGCTCATAGGCGGCAAAAACTTCGTAGGTCAACATATTTCCATCCAGATACATATAAAATTTTTCGTGTTCCTCAAAAAAAGCCGGGTCTGAGAAACGGTACAGGTCGGCAAACGGATAAGCTTCCGCTTTGCGGGAATTTTGATTTTTGGGAGCGTTGCCGTGCAATACGGTGTTGAAATCGCACATGTTGGACACATTGGCCAGCTCAATGTATGGGGCGCCGTGAGAGTCTTCCTCCTTAAAAGCATTGTGGCTGCCGTAAAAACCGTCGGTCTGGCTGTCTTGTAATACGGGACAGTCGATTTCGGTATCCGGTATGTAGAGCCATGCGAAAATATCCGGATTTTCTTCTTGCAGCGCGGCAAAATCAATTTGGGAATCCGCAGCGCTTTCGGTTGCGATTGCCGCCTCCTCGTGGTTGTTTTGTCCGCATCCTGTTATGCCGAAGAGAAGAAAAAGAAGCAAAAATATTGTTAGATTCATATGTTTTTTATTTGTTTTCATGATTCATTCACTTCCTTGTAAAAGACATCTATAATCAATGTAAGCAGCGCATCGTCATCGGGATAAAATTCTTCATATTTTTCGCCCATAACCGTCTCTCCCGGAATCTTGTAAAAACTGTTTTCATCAAAGCGGCACTGCGGCAAAACGGAGGCCAAATACACAACCTCTGCTGCGGAAAGGTTTGTGTCCATCTGCGGTTCCAGTTCCTGATACAGTTGAAGCGCCAGAAAAGGATTTTTCTTGACGGATTGTTTGGCGGTATCGATAAAACTGTCCAAGTATTGGGACTGCCGTTTGGTGCGCATATCTGCGGAAGCAAATTGGTGAATGTCGCGGTATTTGACATACCAGTAAGCGCTCTCCCCCATCAGGTGAACGCGGTTTCCTTTGATCAGGCTGGCGTCATGCAGGGTAATGTCCTCCAGCACGTCCACGTCTACCCCGCCGACCATATCGTTTATGGCGGGAACGGCGTCTACATTGACGGCCGCGTAGCCATGAATTGGGAGATGATAAAACAAATTCTGTACCGCTTTTAGCTGGTATTCACAGCCTATCGTCCCATTTGTCCCATAAGCATGTTGTAATGCAATCTGGCCCCAAAAAGTGGAGGGCGGCCCTTGCGGATCGTCGCAGTCGTAGATATCCGTCATGGTGTTCCGGTTGATGCCGATCACTTTAATGGTATGGGTTTCCTGATCCAAAACCGCCAAAAAAAGAGCGTCTGCTTGTCCGTTTCCGAAGTTGTCAAGTTCCGCCTCCCATGGTTCGAAGGTTTCTTTGCCCTTGTCAATGCCCATGATTAAAAAGGTCATGATGTTTTCATTGTATGTATAGAGCTTATTCTGGTATTTGACCGGGACGGAAGGAAGCTCCGTCTTATTTTGTAAACGAATTTTTCCGATTGTTCTGATTGCCGCAATGTTGCCTATTAGCAACAGGGCAAAAATGAGAATACTAATTATTACAATCAGAAAAGGTTTCTTTTTGAGGCGCATACGATCGCTCCTGTGGGGGTATGGTTTTTTTACGTTTAAACCCATAGAAACACACCATGCTGCAAAGGCATGACGAAGCATAGGGAAGTTAAAATATTTTATGCCGCGTTTTTCTAAAATATGCCTAACCTAGAAATTAACGGTTGACAAAATAAAACCGTGCGGCTAGAATGGATAAAAACGTGACGAAGAAGAGAATAGTACGGATAGGGAACGTGACAGAGAGAGGGTCATGGGTGGAAGGCTCTTACGGGAAATATTCGGAACCGGCCTCGGAGTCCTGTGTGAAGAGCACAGCGTAGCACCGGCGATAACGGTAAGAGAAGTGAGCGCAGACGCGTTAATTAGGGTGGCACCGCCGAGATTTCGGTCCCTTGTGGATGGAAGTTTCGGTGGTTTTTTATTGCAGGAAGGAGAGAAAAATGGCGGACAAGAAATTGGTGGAGGCGATCACCTCGATGGAGGAGGATTTCGCGCAGTGGTACACGGATGTGGTGAAGAAGGCGGAGCTTATGGATTATACCAGCATCAAAGGATGCATGGTGTTCAAGCCGGCGGGTTATGCGATCTGGGAGCTGATTCAGAGGCAGATGGACGACCGGTTTAAGAAGACGGGCGTGGAGAATGTGTATCTGCCCATGTTTATTTCGGAAAGTTTGTTGAATAAGGAGAAAGACCACGTGGAGGGATTTGCGCCGGAGGTGGCATGGGTGACCCATGGCGGTATGCAGCCTTTGCAGGAGAGACTCTGCGTGAGACCTACTTCCGAGACGCTGTTTTGCGATTATTATAAAAATGTGGTGCAGTCCTATCGCGATCTGCCCCAGATCTGTAACCAGTGGTGCTCGGTCGTGCGCTGGGAGAAGGAGACGAGACCGTTTCTTCGAAGCCGCGAGTTTTTGTGGCAGGAAGGGCATACAGCCCACGCGACGGCGGAGGATGCGGAGGAGAGGACGATTCAGATGCTGAACCTCTACGCTGATTTCTGCGAGGAGGTGCTGGCGATCCCTGTCATCAAAGGCCGAAAGACGGATAAGGAGAAGTTTGCGGGCGCAGTTTCTACTTATACCATTGAGGCGTTGATGCACGACGGCAAGGCCTTACAGTCCGGCACCAGCCACAATTTTGGCGACGGTTTTGCCAAAGCCTTCGGAATCCAGTTTACGGATAAGGACAATACTTTAAAATATGTACACCAGACCTCGTGGGGCGTTTCCACTCGTTTGATCGGCGCGGTGATCATGGTGCATGGCGATAATTCCGGGTTGGTGCTGCCGCCCAAGGTGGCGCCTACCCAGATCATGATTATTCCGATTCAGCAGAAGAAGGAAGGGGTTCTGGATAAGGCTTATGAGTTGAAAGAGCGTCTCGGCGCGTTCCGCGTGAAGGTGGACGACTCCGATAAGAGTCCGGGTTGGAAGTTTTCCGAGCAGGAAATGCGCGGTATTCCGATTCGCGTGGAGATCGGGCCTAAGGATATCGAGGCGGGCAAGTGCGTAATCTGCCGCCGCGATACGGGAGAAAAGATCGAGGTTTCGCTGGACGAGCTTGAGGCCAAGGCGGGAGAAATTCTCGACAAGATACAGAAAGAAATGTTAGAACGCGCAAGAGCCCACAGGGATGCCCACACCTATGAAGCAAAGGATATAGAGGAGTTTCGCAGGATTTTTGCGGAAAAGACCGGCTTTGTAAAAGCTATGTGGTGCGGGGAGCAGGCCTGCGAGGATCAGATCAAGGAGGAGCTTGCCGTTACCAGCCGCTGTATGCCTTTTGAGCAGGAGCAGATCGGCGATACCTGCGTTTGCTGTGGAAAACCGGCTAAGAAGATGGTATACTGGGGAAAGGCATATTAATAAGGAGGAAAAGCTTTCATGAAAAAGATAGGATTACAGTTGACGAAGTTCGTTTATTTTTTCACATGCGGCTGGTATTTATTTACGCTGCCGGTTCACGCGTATATTGATCCGTCGGCGGTCACCTATATCATTCAGGCGGTGGCGGGCGTCCTGATTGCGGCGGGCGCAATTTTGACGGTTTTCAGGCATAAGATCTTTGCCTTTTTTAAGAAGAACAAGAAAGCGGACGAGTCGGAAAAGAGCAGCATTGAATTTAAGGATGTGGATGATTAAGAGGCGGTTATGAGTACAGTGACGGATGCAGTAATCGGCGTTTTGGTCTGGCTGATCAATTTTTGCTACGGGTTTTGCCATAATTATTGGGCAGCGATACTGGTATTTACATTTTTAACAAAGGTGATTTTACTGCCTTTGTCGGTCTGGGTGCAGAAAAACTCGATTAAGACAGTGCGGATGCAGCCGGAAATGAACCATATCAGCGCGACATACCTTGGGAATCAGGAAGCGATTTCCGAGGAGCAATACAAGCTGTTTAAGCGGGAAAAATACAGTCCTTTTGCCGATCTGATACCGTTGGTCGTCCAGTTGGCATTATTGATGGGCGTGGTAGAGGCTGTCAAACGGGGGACAAGCTTGACGGATATTCCGGTTAAGACTGGCGGGATCACTTTGCTGATCCCCCTTCTTGCCGCGTTATCCGCTTTTTTCATGTGTTATGTACAGAATAAAAGTAATGTTCTGCAATCGGAGCAGGGGGCGTTTAATAAGTACGGCACCATGGCGTTTTCCGTGGGACTTTCCCTGTATCTGGGATTTTTTGTGTCGATCGGCGTCGGATTTTACTGGAGCTGCAGTAATATCCTTTCTACCTTGCAGTTGTTTTTGTTAAATGCTTGGATTAATCCCAAAGATTATATTGATTATGAGGCTTTGGAAAAAAGTAAGGAGGAGCTTAAGGAAGCGAAAGCGTTTATGGCTTCCAAGCAGAAGGAAGACCGAAAGAGTCCGTACCGGAATAAGGAGAAAGCGGATTATAAGAGATTTTTAAAAGAGCCGGACAAAAAAGTGGTATTTTATTCCGAGAAAAACGGCTTTTATAAATATTATAAAAATATCATTGAGGAGATTATCAGAAGAACCAATATCGTAATTCATTACATCACCAGCGACCCCGAAGACGAGGTCTTCGGAATGGAGAGCGATCAGTTTAAGCCGTATTATATCGGGGAAAACCGGATGATCGTGCTGATGATGAAAATGGAGACGGATATCATGGTCATGACGACGCCCGATTTGGAAAACTTCCAGTTGAAGCGTTCTTATGTGCAGAAGGATATCGAGTATATTTATGTGCCCCATGATGTAAACAGCTCCAATCTGTCGTTCCATAAGGAGGCGCTTGATCATTACGACACGATCTTTACGTCCGGGCCGAAGAACAAGGAGGAGCTTGCGGAGCGGGAGCAGAAATTTGGACTGCCCGCGAAAAATTTGGTGGAGTGGGGTTCAAGCGTCATTGACAATATGACGAAATCCTACGAGGATATGGTTCAGGAGAGCGCGGAGGACTCGCAGGAGAAAAAGACGGTGTTGATTGCGCCCTCTTGGCAGAAGGATAACATTTTGGATTCCTGTATCGAGGAAATGTTGGAACAACTGGCCAAGACGCCCTACCGCGTGATTGTCAGGCCCCATCCGCAATATGTGCGCCATTTTGAGGCGCGGATCGACGCGCTTGCGGCCAAGTATCAAGACATTACTTTTCAGAAAGATTTTTCATCCAACAAGACGGTGTATACGGCGGATCTGTTGGTGACGGACTGGTCGAGCATCGCCTTTGAGTATGCCTTTGCCACGTTAAAACCGGTGCTGTTTATCGACACGCCCATGAAGATTTTAAATCCGGATTACAAAGAACTGGAAACGGTTCCGATAGACATAGAGCTTCGCGACCGGATCGGTATTTCCATTGCGCCGGAGGCCGTGGGGGAGCAGGTGAAAGCCGCGGTGGATAAGCTGCTGTGGGACGCGCAGTTTTCCAAAGAGGCTATGCAGCGTTTGAAAGAGACGTATATTTACAATAACGGAGAGAGCGGAAAAGTGGGCGCGAAATATATCATAGACAGATTGGTAGAGCGTTCCGCTAAGTGAGGAGGAAGTGCAGATGGTAAAGAGAAACGTATTGTTAAATCCGGGTCCGGCGACGACCACCGACACGGTCAAGATGGCGCAGGTGGTTCCCGATATCTGTCCGCGGGAGAAAGAGTTTGTCTCCATTATGCGGGAGATTGAGGAGGGGTTGCTGCGGATTGTACACGCAGACCCGAAGGAGTATGCGGCGGTTCTTTTCTGCGGTTCCGGCACCATCAATATGGATATTTGCCTAAACTCCCTGCTTCCGGAGGGAAAGAAAATTCTCATTATCAATAACGGCGCATATAGCAGCCGGGGGGCGGAAATTTGCGAATATTACGGACTTCCGTTTATCAACTTGAAACTGCCTCTCGACAGGCAGCCGGATCTTGCCGTGATCGAAAAGACGTTACAGGAAAATCCAGACATTGCGCTGGTTTATACGACCCATCATGAGACAGGCACGGGGCTGCTCAATCCGATCAGGGAGATTGGGGCGCTGGTGCACCGTTATCATGGTATGTTTGTGGTAGATACGACGTCCACTTATGCGATGCGTCCGATTGATATGGACGCGGACGAGCTGGACTTTTGTATGGCTTCGGCCCAGAAAGGCATTATGGCTATGACGGGGCTGTCCTTTATTATCGGAAGAAAATCTATGATTGAAGCCTCAGCGGAGTATCCCCGGCGTTCCTATTACTGTAATCTGTACATGCAGTATGCCTACGCAAAAGAACACGGAGAAATGCACTTCACGCCGCCTGTGCAGGTGATCTATTCGGTGAGACAGGCATTGAAAGAGTATTTCGAAGAGGGAGAAGAGAATAAGTGGGCGAGACACTGCCGGGTATTTCAGACGATCAGAAAAGGGCTTACCGATTTGGGCTTCCGCATTTACATACAGGAGGGGCTGGAGTCCGGTCTGGTGGCGGCGGCGTTGTACCCGGACGACAGCCATTGGGATTTTGAGAAGGTGCATGACTACTGTTACGAGAGAGGCTTTACCATTTATCCCGGTAAGGTGGAGAAGCTGGGTATGTTCCGTCTCTGCGCGCTGGGCGCGATTGATCAGGAGGATATCGAGGCATTCCTTGTGGTATTTAAGGAAGCGCTTGCGGCCTGCGGGGTAGCGACGCCAGTTCACTATGAAGGATAAGATATGGAGAGATTTTTATGAAAAAAGTATATACCTGTTTCTGCACGGATGTAATCCATGAGGGACATTTGAATATTTTAAACAAGGCGAAGGAGTACGGGGAAGTCTATGTGGGCGTGTTGTCGGACGCGGCCATGGTGGGTTTTAACCGTTTTCCGACGATACCGGTGGAACAGCGGATGGAGATCGTAAGGCAGACCGGCCTTGTCAAGGAAGTGATGCTTCAAGAGGATATCATGTATGACAAGGTGATCGAAGAGCAGCGGCCGGATTTCATAGTGCACGGGGATAACTGGTCGGAGGGACCGGAGGCCGTGATCCGGGAGAATGTGGTCAAAAATCTGGAAAAGTTTGGCGGCGAACTGATCGAGATTCCCTATACCTACAATGAAAATGTAAAGCGGATAGACGATCAGATGAAAGAAAAGCTGGCTATGCCAGAATTTCGGAGAAAAAGACTGCGCCAGTTGATCGAGATGCGTCCCATTGTCAAGACATTGGAGGTGCATTCCGGGCTGACGGGCCTGATTGCGGAGAAAACAGTGGTGGAAAGCAACGGCAGGCTAGATCAGTTTGACGCCATGTGGATTTCCTCTCTTTGTGATTCCACGGCCAAGGGAAAGCCTGATATCGAGCTGGTGGATATGTCTTCCCGAATCCGCACCATCGACGATGTGATGGATGTGACCACGAAGCCGATTATTTTGGACGGAGATACGGGCGGGTTGGTAGAGCATTTCGTGTACAACGTAAGGACGCTTGAGAGGATGGGCGTATCGGCGGTTATCATCGAGGATAAGACTGGGCTTAAGAAAAATTCCCTGTTCGGCACGGAAGTGGAGCAGACGCAGGACAGCATCGAGAATTTCTGTGAAAAAATCCGCATGGGCAAGAAGGCGCTGCGAACCGAAGAGTTTATGATTATTGCCAGAATCGAGAGTTTGATTTTGGAGCGGGGTATGGAGGATGCCCTGAACCGAGCCCGCGCCTATGTGGAAGCCGGGGCGGACGGCATTATGATACACTCCCGCAAAAAATCGCCGGATGAGATTGTGGAGTTTTGCCGCAAGTTCCGCGAGAAAGATCAGAAAACGCCGATTGTGGTGGTGCCCACATCCTTCAACAGCATCACGGAGGAAGAGCTTGCGGCTGCGGGCGTAAACATCGTAATCTATGCGAATCAGTTGACGCGGAGCGCCTTTCCGGCCATGCAGGGAACGGCGGTGGAAATCTTAAAGAATCACAGGGCGTTGGAGGTAGATTCCAAGCTGATGCCCTTTAAGGATATCATACGTCTGATCGACGAGATATAGAGTATGGCGGTGATGTCGGACGAGCCGCAAGACAGCGGCGTGGAGGTTAGAGTGAAAGAGATTGCGATTTTGATGGCGGCAGGACTTGGGAGCCGGATGCGGCCTTTGACGGAGCATACGCCGAAGCCGTTGATTAAAGTGCATGGAAAACCTATGATTGAAACGGTGATAGAGGGTCTGCTTGCCCGACCGGTAGAGGAGATCTATATTGTCACGGGATATCTGGGCGAACAGTTTGAGCCGCTGTGCAAGAAATATCCGCAGGTTTATATTTTACACAACGAGGAATATCTTGAGAAAAATAATATCTCTTCGATCTATGCGGCGAGGGAGGTTCTTGGCGCGGCGGACTGCTTTATCTGCGAGTCCGACCTCTATGTGGCGGACAGTTCTATTTTTCAGAAGAAATTAAATAGCTCCTGTTATTATGGGAGGATGGAGAAGGGGTATTCGGACGACTGGGTCTTTGAACTGCGGGACGGTTTCATTTCGCGGGTAGGGAAAGGCGGCAGGGATACCTACAATATGGTGGGGGTATCCTATTTTAAGAAAGAGGACGCCCGCATCCTGCGGGAGGAGATCGAGAGAGCTTACGCAAAGGAAGAAAACGGGAATCTCTTCTGGGATGAGGTAGTGGACAGAAATTTGGATAAGCTGAGACTGACGGTGGAGGAAGTGCGGCAGGGACAGTTGGTGGAAATAGATACGGTGGAAGAATGGGAGAAGATCAATGAAAGCGTCTAAGTTGTTGGCACAGTTGGAAAATATGGGGATTGACACCATCGCGGGTGTGCCCGATTCTACGTTAAAGCAGTTTTGCGACGGGGTGCAGACCTATCAGGGAAAGATGAGCCATTATGTGACGGCCAACGAGGGCGCGGCTGTGGGCGTCGCTATCGGCAGTTATCTTGCCACCGGCAGGCCGGCGTGCGTGTATATGCAAAATTCCGGCATCGGCAATGCGGTGAATCCGGTTGCGTCTCTGGCAAACGGGGATGTGTACGGCGTTCCGGTGTTGTTCATTGTGGGATGGAGAGGAGAGCCGGGGGTGAAGGATGAGCCCCAGCATGTTTTTCAGGGAAAGATTACCTGTCAGCTTTTTGAGACTCTTGCCGTTCCCTACCGCGTGGTCGATCAGAACACGACGGAGGAGGAGACGGTCGCCATTCTGAAAACTGCCGGGGAGACGCTGGCGCAGGGCGGGCAGTTTGCCCTGATTGTGAAAAAGGGAACCTTTGAGAAGGAGGAGCCTTTTGTGTGGTCGAACGACAATCCGATGGTGCGGGAGGAAACGCTGGGTCGGATTCTGCGCGTTCTTCCGAGGGATGCGGTGATCGTATCCACCACGGGAAAGATATCGAGAGAGTTGTATGAACAGAGCGACGCCATTTACGGCAATCATGAAAATATATTTATGACGGTGGGCGGTATGGGCCATGCTTCCATGATCGCGCTCGGCATTGCGGAGAAGCGGCCGGATAAAAAGATTGTCTGCATCGACGGCGACGGTGCGGCTCTGATGCATATGGGGGCGCTGCCTTTTATCGCGGCGCGTGCGCCGAAGAATTTTTATCACATTGTGATCAATAATATGGCGCACGAATCCGTGGGGGCTATGCCGACCGGGTGCCAGCAGGCGTCCTTTGCCGGGATTGCGGCGGCAACAGGGTACAGAAGAACGGATAAGTTGGAGACGCCGGAAGCGGTGGAGCAGATCGGCAGTCTTGTCATGAAGGAGGAAGGCCCCATTCTTTGGGAGATTCCGGTTTCGCTGGGAGCCAGAAGCGATCTGGGGAGACCCAAAGAGAGCGCACGGGAGAATAAGGAGCATTTTATGGCTTTTTTGGAGGGGCGTTCGTAGGAGATCGTTTGGCAGAAAAGGAGTTTGACAGGAAAAATGGCTAGAAGAAGGAAGAAGAAAAAGGGTCTTGGCATGGTGGTTTTTCTGGGACTTTTGATCGGGGTCTGCGTGGTTTTGTTAATTGGCGTGGCAAGCGGCTCTTTGACCAAAACGGTCAAGAAAACCGTGACGAAGAAGGTCTCTGAGACTGTGATGGAGCAGGCGGTGAAACAGGCGTTAGAGAGCGCAGGCAATCCGCAGGCCGCCGAGAAGGCAAAAGAGATCGTGGATACCATGGACGAGGAAGATAAACAGAAGGCCGAGGAGATCATCGAACGGTATGCGGACAGCGACACCCTCTCCGACGTGATGGAGATTGTGGGGGACGGCGTGGACAGCGAATCCTTGTCGGAGGTGGAAGCCTACTTGCAGGAAAATGTGTCGGCGCAGGATCAGGCGGAGCTGGAGGAGTTGTACCGGAAGTATAGCGAGGGGTATTGAATGCACTATTGTGTAGACGACAGGATACAAAAGGTATCCTGTCTTTTTGTATGTGGAAAACAGGAAAAGGGTTGACAGGCGTATACCTATCGCGTATGATACAGAAAAGGGTATACAGAAGTATACCAAAATTTGCCAGAACCTTGGGAGGAAATGCACATGGTTAGTTTATCGGACGGGGAATGGAAAATCATGAATCTGCTCTGGGAACGTGAAAGTACGATCACGGAGTTGAAAAACGATTTGCGTGGAGAAACCGGTTGGGACAAGCATATTATTATTACCATGCTCTCCCGCATGGAGAAGAAGGGCGCTGTGGCCCACAGGGACGGCGGCCGGGCTAAAGTGTTTTATCCGCTTGTGTCAAGGGAAGAGGTCTCTATGCAGGAGACGAGGGGCTTTTTACAGAAAGTGTACCGGGGAAGCCTCGGGATGATGGTCAACGCTATGGTGGAAGATCAGGCGCTGACGGAGGAGGAGATTCGGGAGCTTTCCGATATTTTGGAACAGGCCAAGAAAAAGAAGGAGGAGAACGCAAAATGAGAGAGATTTTGATTACGTCTACTTTTTTGATTGCAGGCGTTCTGCTGATTCGCAGGATATTTCGTGAGAAAGTAAGCCGGAGGCTTTTGTATGCGCTTTGGCTTTTGGTGGCGTTTCGTTTGATGCTTCCTATTTCGGCGCAGTTTGATATGGGATTTCTTTCGCAGCTTCGCCTGATGGACTTGGTGGAGGAGGATGAAAGCGGCATAACACAGCGGCTGGAAGAGACGGTTTCTTTGAAGGAGCCGATTCAGATGACGATGGACAGCCGGAGTATTTGGTTTCGCCTGTTTGCCAATGATGATTTAAAGGAGGCCGTAGGAAATACGTCGGACGATGGGCCTACGGCAGTCTTTATGGCGGGGAAGCTGGGCTTTACCAGATTGGATGTGCTGCGGTTTATTTGGATTACGGGCATAGCGGTGGCGGGCCTTTGGATTCTGGCCACAAATATCGTATTCAGCCGCAGATTAAAGAAGACAAGAAAGCCCTTTGACCTGCCGGAGGAGGTAAGGAAAGAGGCAGGCCGCACCGCCTTTTATCTGGCGGAGGGATTGACTTCCCCCTGCCTGTACGGTTTTCCGGGCCGGGAGGCGGTGTATCTGACGGCGGATGTGGCCGAAGACCCGGATAGACTGCGGCATGTAGCTGTCCATGAGCTTGTCCATAAAAAGCACGGGGACAGTTTTTGGGCGTTCCTTCGCAGCGCGCTTTTGGCGGTATACTGGTTCCATCCGCTGGTATGGGTGGCGGCGGTCTGCTCGAAACGGGACTGCGAGCTTGCCTGCGACGAAGCGGCATTGGCGTTTTTGGGGGAGGAGGAGCGGATTTGTTACGGGGAGACGTTGCTTTCCATTATTACAAGAAAAGGGCGGGCCTCCGATTTGGTCTGCACGGCCACGACCATGACGGGCAGTGGGAAAAGCGTGAAGGAGCGGATTCAGTTTATTGCAAAGGAGCCGAAGGTTTTATATGCGGCGGTGGCGGGCGCGCTTGTTCTGACAGTGGTTTTATGTCTGTTTGTCTTTACCAGAGACGCACGGTTTAACGGGATAACGGTGGACAATGAAGAAGGGCTTACGGTCACGGGAGCGGATATGCAGATATCGCTGCCAGCCAGTATTGGCGGAATCAGCGGCTGTGTGGTG
>CAMXIK010000036.1 GCA_947243855.1 uncultured Lachnospiraceae bacterium
TCCGCCATCTGGCGTTTCACCCGGTCTTCCAGCTCCTCGACCTTCTCCTTCAAAACGTCCTGTTTCTTATCTCTTTTTTTCTTTTCTTTTTTATCCGCCTTAGTCGCCTCCTCTGCGCGGGCCGCGGCCTCTCCTGCGGCTTCGTCCGCCGTCTCGGATGCTTCCTGTTCCCTTGTTTCCTCCTGCGCAGTATCGCCATCCATATTTTCTTTGTTATCTTTTTCCTTGTTATCCTTTTCTTCTGCCGTCACGCTTCTCATCCCTTTCCCTGTTTTGTCACTCTTTTTTTGACTAAATCAGTCATTTTCGTTGTTCTCATTTTCTATATAAATCATCTAATTGATGTTTTAACAGTCTAAGGTTATTCACCACTTTTTCATAATCCATTCTTCTTGGGCCGATAATACCGATGGTTCCCTTCATTCCTTCTTCCAACTCATAGGTTGCCGTCACCACGCTGCAATCCTTCATGCCCGCTACTGGCGTCTCGCTGCCGATATATACCTGTATGCCCGTGTTGTTGTCCGCCGCCAGATTATCCTGCACCAGTTCGCTTAAGAGCTGTTTTTCTTCAAAGGTAGTGATTAACTCGCTGGCCCGTTCGTGATCCGCAAGTTCCGGATATTTAAAAAAGTTTCTGGTTCCGCTGGTATAGATCTCCAAATCTTCATCCGCCTTGATCGCCTCCGCCACCGCATCGATCACGCTTGCCACAATCTCACTGTGAATCCCCGCCTGCTGTTTCATGGCGGCGATCATACCCAGATTAATTTCCTCCAAAGAAAGCCCATTCAAGTGCGTGTTCAAAAGAATATTCAGTTTCAGCAGCGTCTCGTCGCTTAGCTCCTCGGCCACTTCAATCATTGAATTTTTAATCACATTGCCTTCCACCACGATAACCGCCAGAATATGTTCGGCATCCACACGGGAAAGCTGAATAAATTTCAGCTTATTGCGGTGATACTGGGGAGCGGAAATCATCGCCGCATACTCGGTGTTATTGGCAAGCACCTTTGCAGCCTGCTTTAGAAGGCGGTCCATCTTATCCTCCTTCTCCAGAAGCGACTCCTTCATCTCCTCCACTTCCCGTTCCTTCTCCTCCATCATTCTGTCCACATAGAGGCGATACCCTTTGTCGGAAGGTATCCTGCCTGCGGAAGTATGAGGCTGCAAAATATAACCCAGCTCTTCCAAATCCGCCATCTCATTGCGGATGGTCGCGGAACTCAGATTCAGATCGGTGTACTTGGAGATCGTGCGGCTGCCCACCGGCTCTCCTGTCTCCAAATAATTTCGGATGATGGCTTGCAATATGATATATTTTCTTTCATCCAGCTGCATTCCATTTCCCTCTTATTGGATTATTAGCACTCGGTTCACTAGAGTGCTAACACCTTCTAGTAGTAAGTTATCACTTAAGATTTTTGTTGTCAACATCTGATTGGAAAAAAATTATAAAAAAAGAATGAAAAAAAAGACAGCCAGCTTAGTATATCCCAAACTGACTGTCTGCATTCCCAACCGTATTGGTAATGATTAAATAGAGAAATGTCCTCTCTCTTCGCCGTTGATTACATAATATACAATGCTCTCTTCCGGCTTTACATAGAGCTCTACGCTCTTGAAGTCGCTGACTTTTTTCTTAAGATCATACTTCCATACATCCTTAGCAATCTTAACCAGCTCATCTGCCGAGTAGGTCTTGCCGGAAAACTGTACGTGTATCGTCTCTTTCACAGCCGCTTTTTTGGTTGTGGTTGTCTTAGCCGTCTCCTTCTTCGCTGCTGCCGGTTTTCTGCCGGGCTTCTTAGCCGCCGGCTTTCTACCGGGTTTCTTAGCCGCAGTTTCCTTTACTTCCGTCTTTGTCTCCGCCTTAGCTTTCTCCGCTACAGGCGCTGCCTTTGCCGCAGGTGCTGCCACTGGTGTCGTCTCTGTCGCTGTCTTTGTATCTGCCGCTTTCGTAGCTTCCGGTCTTGCAACCGGCTTCTTAATCTCTGCCATAGGTAATCTCCTTCCCCACTACTACTAATAAATCTACATCGACTTTTTCATATGTGTATATTATCCCAATTATGCAGGACTGTCAACTAACAATCTGTAACAAATAGTTAATTTTTATACTAAAATCTTATACGAATTGACAGAAAAGCCTTGCCAAAACCCTATATTTTACCGATTTAAGACAGCGTAAAATACAAAAGTACCACTGCCCCAAGTACGATACGATACCATCCGAACACTTTAAAATCATGTTTTTTGATGTATCCCATCAGGAACCGGATCACCGCCACAGACACCGCAAAAGCCACTGCCATTCCCACCGCCAGAATAACGATCTCATCTTTCGTAAATGCAAAGCCGAACTTAACAAGCTTCAAAAGACTTGCCCCCAGCATCACTGGGATTGCCAGAAAAAAAGTAAACTCCGCCGCCACTGTTCTCGATACGCCGATCAGCAGCGCGCCAAGAATCGTCGCCCCGGAGCGGGACGTTCCCGGAAAAACAGCCGCAATCAATTGAAATACACCAATCAGCAGCGCAGTTGTGTAAGTGATTTCCCCCAGTTCCGTAATCTTTGGCTTTATGGTCTTGTTTCGGTTTTCAATCACAAGAAAGGCGACGCCGAACACGATGAGGGCGATTGCAACACACCACGGGTTATAAAAAAGCGCGTCCAGCACATCGTCAAAGGCCAGCCCCACCACCGCTGCCGGAATACAAGCAGCCAAGATTTTAAACCAAAGGCTGAAAATGTCCTTCTGCACCACTGGCTTTTCCCTAAAACGAAAAGGGAAAATTTTATTCCAAAAAAGGAGCACTACCGCTAAAATAGCTCCCAACTGAATCACCACGAGAAACATCTCCCAGAAATCCTCGCTCACGTTCAGCTTTACAAACTCGTTTAACAGGATCATGTGCCCTGTACTGCTGATCGGAAGCCACTCCGTAATGCCTTCCACGATACCGAAAAGAACTGCCTTAATAATTTCTATGATATCCATGCTTTGTCCTTTCTTTTATTTGTTACTATTCTATGAGCAGCGCCGCTTGAAAATCCTTTTGATTACCCGCGCAGATATTCTAGCAGTTTTGCATAGCACTCCTGCGCGTCAAGATAGCCTTCCTCATAGAGCGCCTTCATCTTTTCCTTATCCTTCTCTATCCTTCCGACTTCGCCTTTCTGCTTCGGGCGGATCACAAACAACTCGCCCTTTTCCTTTTTTTCCTCAATGTACTGCACCGTGGCATTGTAGGACAGATGCCGTTCCCGCATTAACTCATACACCTTCGGATAACGCAGATAACGCGCTTTCAGCAAGGCAAGCTGTGCGCCGGCAGGTTCCCTGACAAAGCCCTCCTCTTTGGTCATAATGACCACATTTTTTTGGTTTCCGTCCCGTCTGGACTGCCTGACCGGAATGGGATCGCTGATTCCGCCATCCAAATACAGTTCCCCGTCCATTTTCACATTCCGAGACACCAGCGGAAGAGAACTGGACGCCCTCACCGCCATAATATCCTTACGCATGTCCTTCATCGGCAGATAAACCGCTTTTCCTGTTTTGATATCCGTGGCCACCGCAAAGGCTTTTCCTTCAAATCTTGCGGCGGCGTCATAGTCATAAGGGTCCAGATAATTGGGAATCAGACTGTAATTCATATCCACGCCAAAGAGATCCCCTGTCCGCAGCAGGCTCCACCCGCCGCAATACTGCTTCATATCCAAATAATTGATGCTGATACGCAAAGACCGCCCTCTCTGCCCCGACATATAGTTACACAGATGGCACGCTCCCGCCGACACGCCGTAACAGCTTGAAAACCCAATCTCCTGATCCATAAAAAAATCCAAGACGCCGGCGGTATAAATCCCCTTCATGCCGCCGCCCTCCAGAATCAATCCAGCCTGATACATCATAGCAAATTTCCTTTCTTTAATACATTTCTTTCATGAGCTTCCGAAAAGCGCCAAGGGAGCGTTCCACCTTCTCCGTATCGATACAGTAAGCCAGCCTGAAATATCCCTCTACGCCAAAAGTGTCGCTGGGAACGACGATCAAATCATACTTCTTGGCTTTCTCGGAAAACGCTGCCGCATCCGCCTCCGGCGCTTTCGGGAAAATGTAGAAGGTTCCGCCCGGACGAACGCACTCGAAACCGAGACTTGTCAGCTCCTGATACAAAATATTCATATTCGTCTCATAGACCGAGAGGTCGGCCGTCAAATCAAGCACCTCCGCCACTGCAAGCTGAATGATGGAGGGCGGACAGTTATGACCCGTCCCTCTGGAAATCTGGCTGCACATCACGCTGATGATGTCCGCATCCGTACATTTCGGATTCACCGCCACATAACCAATCCGCTCCCCTGGCAAAGAGAGAGATTTGGAAAAGGAATAGCAGGAAAGGGAGTTATCGTAGAACGCCGAAGGATAAGGGGCGTCCACGCCCTCAAACACGATCTCCCTGTAAGGCTCATCCGAAATCAGGAAAATATCGTGCCCATACTTCTTTTGTTTCTCCTCCATAATCTGTGCCAGTTTTTTGATCGTCTCCGTAGAATAAACGATACCCGAAGGATTGTTCGGCGTATTGATCAAAACCGCCGCCACCTTCTCTGTCAGCATCTCTTCAAAAGCCTCAAAATTAATCTGAAAACTCTTCGTATCGGCAGGCACCACCTTAAGCTTCGCACCTGTCAGATTCACATAAGGCCCATACTCTGGAAAATAAGGCGCAAAGGTAATCACCTCGTCCCCCGGCTCCGACACGCACCGCAGGGCATGGGCAATGGCCCCCGCCGCTCCGGTGGTCATAAAAATATGATTCCCCGTATAATTCATGCCGAATCTCTTGTTGAGGGAAGCCGCCACCTTCTCCCGGACGGAAGGAATTCCCAGACTCTGGCTGTAGCCGTGCAGCTCCATTGGGTCTTTTTCCTGTAACATTTTGATCATCAAATCCGTGAACTCCTGCGGCACCGGTACGGACGGATTCCCGAGACTGTAGTCGAACACATTCTCGTAGCCGATTTCCTTCCCCCTCGCCGTGGCAAATTCGGAAAGCTGCCGGATCACCGATTTTCCTTGCAGCATATCTTTATATTTCTGTACGATCATTTTCTTTCCCTTCTTTCTGTTTCATTCTGTTGTAAACCCACGTCAACGCGCCTTAAGATGTATCAGTTTCCCAAGGAAGTCACCCCAAAGCGGCGGTATATTGATACCCGCATAGTGCAGGGTGTCGCCCCGATACTCCGTCTGCCCAATCTCCGGCCAATCCGCCGCATTTTCGATCACATAGGTTTTGTCCGGGTCAAGCCCCGGTATACAGATTCTTCTGCTGTGATAGTTAGGCCTGTTCAGCACCTGAATATAGGTGACAAGGGCCTCGCTCTTATCCTTCGCAACCACCTCATAGCAGTCATAAAAATGATTGTCGGCATAATGGGCGATGCGGTAATAATCCCCCTGCCGTACCAGATCATTATACTTATGATACATCGCCACCTGTTCGGGAATCATCTTCCGATCTTCTTCCGGAATCTTCGTCACATCCAGCTCATAGCCGAAGGTTCCCGCCAGAGCCACATATCCCCTCGTCTCAAAGGGCGTCGTCCTGCCCACCGTATGATTCGGGCAATCGGACACATGGGCGCCCATCGTAGACAATGGGTAAATCATAGCTGTGCCCGCCTGAATCGACAGCCTCTCCACCGCGTCCGCATCGTCGGAACACCAGATCTGCGGGCTGTAATAGAGCATACCCGGATCAAACCTTGCGCCGCCGCCGGAACAGTTCTCCAAAAGCAGGTTCGGAAAATCTTTTGTCAACCTGTCCTGCATCTCATAGAGCGCAAGGGTCTGTCTGTGTATCAGTTCCCCCTGTCTGTCCGCCGGAAGACCGTAACTGCCAAAATCGGAAAGCTGTCTGTTCATATCCCACTTGACATACTCGATGTTCGCGCTTCGCAGAACGGCCGCTATCCTGTCATAAATACAATCCCGCACTTCTTTTCTGGTCAGATCGAGCACATACTGATTCCTTCCAAGGCTTCCCACCCTGCCGGGAATCTGGATGGCCCAATCGGGATGCTCCCTGTATAAATCCGAATCGGGAGAAATCATTTCCGGCTCTACCCAAATACCAAATTTCATTCCTAACCGGTTGACCTCGTCCACCAGATGTTTCAGCCCGCCGTCAATCTTTGACTCGTTTACAAACCAATCGCCAAGACTGGTGTTATCGTCGTTTCTGTGTCCAAACCAACCGTCGTCCATCACCAGCATCTCGATACCAAGCTCGGACGCCTGCCTTGCAATCTCTAAAAGCTTATTCGTGTCAAAGTCGAAATAAGTCGCCTCCCAGTTATTGATGAGAATCGGCCGCTTCTTATCCTGATAGACGCCCCGGATCAGATGATTGCGATAGAGGTCATGGAAATTCCTCGTCATGCCCCCAAGCCCCTCGGCCGAATACATACAGATTACTTCCGGCGCCTGAAAACTCTCTCCCGGATCTAATTTCCAGCAAAAATCTTCCGGATGTATGCCCATCATAGCGCGGATGCTGCCAAATTGGCTCTCTTCAATCTGCGCGAGGAAATTTCCCGAATAAACAAAGTTCATGGCATAAACATCCCCTGTCTCCTCGCTGGCCTTCGGACTCTTCCACGCCATAAAGGGATGCTCCTGATGGCTTGACTCGCCGCGCACCGACCCCACGCTCTGTTTCCCCTTCCTGATCGGATAGGCGGAAATGGCGCGTTCTCTCGCCCAAGAGCCGTGCAGGGTAATCATTTCGTAACAGTCGTTATCCATGTCAATACAGGCGGACATCACTTTAGTGAGATAAATCGCCTCACTGCCGTTATTGACCACACGCACGCTTCTGGCAAGCGCGTCCGTGTCTGCAAAAACAGTGTAGGATAAAAGAATCTGCAGTTTTAACACCGTATCTTCACAGACAATCTCTAACGTCCTGCACTCGTCCTTCCCGCCAAATGTCGCCGGCAGCCCTGATAACGGCTCCTTCCCGTCATAAATGCGGTGCGACACATAAGAGAGAGATACGCCCGTGTGGCCTGACAGAGTCCGCACGGAAAGCGTCCCATCCCTGTAATCTCCCAGATTGTGTCCCGTATATTCCATGGGAAACGTATCTAAAAAGGAGGTTCTGTCCCTGTTATTCTCCGACGGTACAAACGGCGGCTCCCCGATGCGCATCAGATAAGCCAGATCATCGTCCGAGAGTTTCCTGCCGTAATAGACATGTCCCAGAAAATTTTCCACATCCACCACGCCGATGCAGTAGCTTGTATGGGGCGTATCCAGCTTAAAGATACGATTTTTTTCGTTGTAGGTAATGTTCATTCTTTGACTTCCTTTCCATTCTTCATTTTATGATAGTAACTGCTTCCTTTTCATTTCCCAGCCTGCGCGCCACTCATTTCCATCACGCATCCTCCGCCCAGACGAGGGCGCATTTGACAGCGCGTTTCCACCCCTTGATAAGAGCCTCTCTCTTTTCTTGTTCCATAGACACGTCAAACCGTTTCCCTAACTGCCAGTTCTTACGGATCTCTTCCCTATCCTTCCAATACCCCACCGAAAGCCCCGCCAGATAAGCCGCTCCCAGAGCCGTCGTCTCGATACATTCCGGCCTGTGCACTGTCTGTCCTGTGATATCCGCCTGAAACTGCATCAGAAAATCATTGGCGCTTGCGCCGCCGTCCACTTTCAGTTCACCGAGCGGAATCCCCGCATCCTCCTCCATGGCCTTCAATACGTCCATCGACTGATAGGCAATGGACTCCAACACAGCTCTCACAAAATGCTCCTTCTGGCAGCCCCTTGTAATGCCTACTACCGTACCTCTGGCATACGGGTTCCAATAGGGCGTCCCCATACCTACGAAAGCAGGCACCACATAAACGCCGTTGGTATCTTCCACGCGCATAGCATACTTTTCGGAATGTCTTGCAATCTTCATCATCCGCATCTCATCCCGCATCCACTGAACCGCCGCGCCCGCCACAAACACGCTGCCCTCCAGCGCATATTCCGGCTGTATGGAGTCGCCCGCCGCAATTGTAGTAAGAAGCCCGCTTTCAGAAGCGATCGCATCCCGTCCTGTATTCATCAAGAGAAAACAGCCTGTCCCATACGTATTTTTTACCTGTCCCGGCTCAAAACAGCACTGCCCAAAAAGCGCCGCCTGTTGATCGCCGGCCGCGCCCGCTATGGGAACCGCCTCTCCGAAAATACTCTTGTCGCTCATGCCAAACACCGTACCAGACGGCTTTACTTCCGGCAGCATCCGCCGCGGAACCCCCAGCAAGGTAAGAAGCTCCTCATCCCATTCCAGCGTATGAATATTGTAAAGCATGGTGCGGGAAGCATTGGTGTAATCGGTCGCATGAACAGCCCCCTTCGTCAAATTCCAAATCAGCCAGCTATCCACCGTTCCAAACAATAATTCACCGCGTTCCGCTCTCTCCCGCGCCCCCTCGATATGATCCAAAATCCAGACAATCTTGCTCCCCGAAAAATAGGCGTCCGGCACAAGCCCCGTCTTGGCCCGTATCATTTCCGTACAGCCCCTTGCTTTGAGTCCGTCGATATATTCCGCCGTTCTCCGGCACTGCCACACGATCGCGTTAGTAACTGGCTCTCCGGTTTCTCTATCCCATACGATCGTCGTCTCACGCTGGTTGGTAATGCCGATACCCGCTAGTTGAGACGCCTCCGCGCCGATATTCGCCATAGCCTCGATCGCCACCGCAAGCTGGGACGCCCAGATCTCACGGGGATTGTGCTCCACCCATCCTGCCTGCGGATAAATCTGGGTAAATTCCTTTTGGGCCATGCTGCAGATACTGCCCTTTTGATCAAACAGAATACAGCGGGAACTGGTCGTCCCCTGATCCAGCGCCATAATATATTTTTGCATAATTTTCTCCCATAAATTAACTCTAATTAATAAGTATATAACGAGAAAGCGTTTGGTGCAAGCCAAACAGAGAGCGCGAAGCGCGGGCTTTCAAGTTTTTCTCGCTAAATAAGTTCTTCCATTATTTTCAAAACATGCTACAATCAAATATGATTTCTGATAAACAGATAAGAAAATCCAGAAACGAGGAAACTACATGAGTATTACCGTCGTACTACAGCAAATGGTTATCATTTTCATTCTGATCGGGATCGGCATGATTCTTTTCCGCCGCAGCCTACTGTCGGAAGAAGGCTCCAAACAAATTTCCGGCCTTATCATAAACGTCACCAACCCGGCCCTTTTAATCTGCTCCGCCTTGGACGACGGGCCAAAAGCCTCCCTGCGCGAGCTGGGTATCGCTTTGGCGGCCTACTCTGCCGTCTTTGCCATCCTGATTGTCGTCGGTTTTCTGATCCCTTATCTTCTCTGTATTCCGAAAAAGCTGCACTATACTTACCAGATGCTTACCATTTTCGGAAACGTAGGTTTTATCGGTATCCCGCTGGCCTCGGCAGTTCTGGGCAGCGAATCTTTAATCTTTGTATCAATTTTTAACTTGCTTTTTAACCTCCTGATTTACACGCTGGGCATCTCCCTGCTGCAGCGAGCCGCAGGTGGACAAACGGAGGAGGGTTCGGCGGTTTCCGCAGGCGGCCGTTTGAAAAAACTGGTCAACGCCGGCACAATCTCCGCCGCCCTCACAGTTATTTTTTATCTGGGTAATTTTCCCGTACCCACAATCCTATCTTCCGCCCTCTCCTACACAGGGCGCGCTACCACCCTTTTATCCATGCTGGTGCTGGGCGTTTCCGTAGCGCAGATGGTGCCGAGGGAGATTTTCTCCCATCCGAAGCTCTATCTCTTTACGCTGCTGCGTCAGATTCTCGTACCCATCGGCTGTATCCTTTTGATGCGCAGCTTTATTGACAGCAGGCTGATCCTGAACACCATGCTTTTAATGGTTGCCGTTCCTGCCGCCAACATGCCGCTTATGCTGGCTAAACAATTGGATATGGAAACCGGCTCCATCTCGCAGGGTATTATCCTGACCACCGTCTTAAGTCTTGTGACAGTGCCCGCGGCCTGCCTTTTCCTGATCCCCTAACAGAAACGCGCTGCTGTTTTCCTGCACAATTCTACAATTACCGACATAAAATAGAGTAAAATCACACAGGATATTCAGTTATGTATTTTTTACTCTTACTTCTTTTATTTCTTGCCCTTTTGGGCTGTATTTTCTTTCACTGCCGCCGAAAAAAAATCATCTGTAAGGTATGCGGCATGGACTGCTGCGCCAAATGTTCCCTTCTAGACGAGCTGGTATACCCTTTCGGTTACCGTTTCCACTGCGACTGCGGATTCTTTTCCTCTACGGTGAACGCGCCGCAGAAAAAGGCCGGTTACACCTGGCTATATGACTATATGGCGCCTCGTTTTCAAATGGTCTTCGACGCTCTTCCGGTCTATTTCGATTATTGGGGAAGAACCTGGCTGATCGAGTTTTGGAAGGGACAATACGGTATCAACACCGGCGCGGAAATTGGCATCTACCATGCCGATTCCATCATCCCGGAAACAGAGTATAAAAGCGCATGGTTTTCCTGCGCGGATAAGGATGAAATGCTCGACTGCTCCTTCTGTCTCTGCAACCGTAAAAACGAGTGCATCCGCAACGCTGAGCGCCACTGGTGGCTCACCGCCTTTCTGGTGGGATATTTCTCAAAGCCAGCGGATCTGTCCATGGAAGCCTGCATCTGTTTCCCCAATCGGGAAATGCTTTCCGCCTTCGTAGAAGGTCTGGAACGGGCCGGCTGCCAAAGAGAACAAATTTCCGTAAATGGTCTAAGCGTCTGCTTGGTTTTCTGTGAAAGCGTTAACCAGCATTACAATTTGCTTACGCGCTTCTGGCGTCGTTTCTCACAGTGGAAAAACAAACTGTTCTGCAAACTGTACCGCTGGGTTACCAGACCTTTCGTCTGCACAGAGGACCGCATCCTGTATCTGTACTTCTATCTTCCGGCTGCCTTCCGCCGTCTTCTGCGCCTGCGCCGCTTCCACAAACGATGCCACAAACGGCATTGCAAGGAGCGCTGAACATGGGTGCCGACGCGCGTCTTAACCGCGCCTTTCTGAACGCCCCCATGCTGCCCCTTTCCAACCGCTCCCGCTATGTGCTCATGAGCGACTGTCACAGGGGCATCGGCAATTCCTCCGATAACTTTCTGAAAAACCAGCATTTGTATTTTGCCGCGCTGGAACACTACTACCGACAAGGTTTCACCTATATCGAATTGGGAGACGGGGATGAACTGTGGGAAAATAGAAATATAAAAAACATCATGGATATCCACAGCAACGTTTTCTGGCTTTTCCAACAATTTTATCAGGAAAACCGTCTGTATCTGCTCTATGGCAACCATGATATTGTAAAAAGAAAGAAGAGGTTACAACCTCTTCTTTCTCCTCTCTGTTTTCATGAGGGAATCATTTTGACTACCGGAACACCCCCGGATAATGCGCCGCGCATTTCCCTTTATCTAACCCACGGACACCAAGCCAGTCTGCTCAATTCCACGCTTTGGCCCCTCTCCCGCTTCCTTGTCCGGTATGTCTGGAATCCGCTGGAAAATCTTGGCGTACTCGACCCCACCAGCGCCGCGAAAAACTACCGCATTAAAAACAAATGTGAAATCTCCCTGAACCAGTGGGCCGAAAAAAACCGACGCATTCTGATCACCGGACACACCCACCGGCCCATCCTTCCCACCGACCCGGCACGGTACTATAATACGGGAAGCTGCGTCCATCCCCGCTGCATTACCTGTATCGAAATCGAAAGGCTCTCCATGACGCTGGTCAAATGGTGTATGAACGCCAGAGCCGACAGCACCCTCTATGTGGCAAGGGAAATTATTTCCGGCCCTGTTCCCCTGCAATCTGCACCTTGATCATATTCGTGGTGCCGGAAATGCCGATGGGAATACCGGAAGTGATCACCGTCAGATCCCCGTCTGCGAGCAGCCCTTTCTTTTGCGCCGCAGCAATGGCCTTGTCAAACAGCACATAGGCGTCCTTTTCTTCCTTGATCAAGAGGGGGGTCACGCCCCAGCTCAAAGCTAACTGCCTGCACACCTTTTCCGTGGTGGCACAGCTTATGATGTCGCTCATAGGGCGGTAACGGGATATCATTCTGGCCGATCTGCCGGACTTGGTCACCGTCACGATGGCTTTTGCATTCAAGTCAAGAGCCGTCGTACAGGTGGCATGGCAGATCGCATCCGTAATATCTGGATTAGCCTCCCGCTCCCATAGGAAAAACCGTTTCCGGTAATCCACATCCTTCTCGGTGCGTTCCGCAATCCTGACCATGGTTTTCACCGCTTCTACTGGATAACTTCCCGCCGCCGTCTCGCCCGAAAGCATGATCGCGCTGGTGCCATCATAAACCGCATTGGCAACGTCGGTGGTCTCCGCTCTGGTGGGTCTGGGGTTTTTAATCATGGACTCCAGCATCTGCGTGGCGGTGATCACCTGTTTGCCAGCGCGGTACACTTTCTTGATGATTTCCTTCTGAATGACAGGAACATCCTCGTAAGGAATCTCCACGCCCATGTCGCCTCTAGCCACCATAACGCCGTCGGAAACATCGACGATATCGTCGATGTTTGCCACGCCCTGCGCATTCTCGATCTTTGCGATGATCTTAATATCCTCGCCGCCGTTTTTCTCGAGCAGCTTTTTTAACTGTAAAATATCTTCTTTTTTCTGTACAAAGGAGGCCGCGATAAAGTCCACGTCCTGTTCGATGCCAAAGAGAATATCCTCCCTGTCCTTTTCGCTGATATATGGCATAGAAAGATCCACGTCGGGCACATTGACGCCTTTATGATTGGAAACGGTTCCGCCGTTTATGACGCGGCATACGATATTCGTCTTATCTACCTTTTCCACCTTCATTTCAATCAGGCCGTCGTCAATAAGCACCCGCATACCCTCTTCCAGATCTTCATACAGCCTGTTGTAGGTTACGCTCACAATATCTTTTGTGCCCTCTACTTCATCGGCGGTCAGCGTAAAAAGCTGCCCTTCCTCCAGAGTCACTTTCCCCTCCTTAAAATTCTTCACGCGAACCTCCGGCCCTTTCGTGTCGAGCAGAATCGCTACCGGCCTGCCCACGTCCTTTCGAAGCTTCTTTACAGTGTCCATTCTCCTTTTGTGGTCTTCGTAGGTTCCATGGGAAAAATTGCAGCGCGCAACGTCCATGCCCTCAATCATCATCTGCCGCAGCACTTCCTCGTTATCCGTGGAAGGCCCTAAAGTACAAACTATCTTTGTTTTACGCATTCTTACCTCCATTCCGGGTCTATTCGCAGTGCAAGCTCCCCTCTATCCTCTGTCCAAGCACTGCTCATTGCTTTTATGGATATTATACCAAAAATATCCTAAAATAAAAGAGACATCAATCCGAAGATCAATGTCCCTTTTCTCTTAAATCCCTTTAAAGGTAAACGTAAAGCTCATCTTGCCATCCGCTTTCAGATGGTACTCGGGATGCACCGGCGCGCCCCAGCTATCGTCGCCGCCAACTCCCATCTGTCCGAGCGCCGCACGCACCACCGTATAATGCACAGGCGGCAGCTCGTAAGGATGCCTTGCGTTTTCGATCTCATGCGGCGTGTACGGCAGAGCTGAAAAGCTCATTTCGTCCCCCGTAAACATCATACCCCGTCCCTGCCTGTCCGTGACCTTAGCCCAGCGGACTTTCGTTTTATTGCCGCACTCCTGCGGTACAAGGTACGCCGCCATGTTGTCCGCCACTTTGTTGCGGTAAACGCCCAGCTTCGCGCCCTGATCCCTGTCCGCATAAGTCTCCTCCGGACCGTTGCCATACCATTCCAGTCTGTCGTAATCCGCGTTTAACTTAAACAGTACGCCAAACTCCGGCATGTCCGACAATCCTTCCACCGGATCGTAGGTAAGCGTAGTCTGAATGCTGCCGTCCCCGTATACCTTATAATTTAATTGGCAGAACGCCGAAGGCGTAGTCCGAAGGTCATAGAGGTAAGTCACGCTGAGACAATCCGCCTCTTCCTTCACAATGGGATTCTCGAAAGCTCTTCCGGGCACATCCAATTCCCTGCCCATGCCTTTGCCGCTCGCATAGAGGCTGGCCAGCTTCCATTGTCCCTGTCTGCCCGTCATATTGTTGCCTTCATCGTTGTCTGTGGGTGCGCGCCAGAAATTAGGTCTGGGCGTCACTTCGATCAACTCTTTACCCGCATAGCGATAGGAAACCAGCCCAAATGCCGACGACGCGCCCGCTGGCTCCGCAAATAACACGTCAAAATCTTCTCCCCGTACACCGACGTTATCATTGCCCCATATCACGGTAAACGGCTTCTTCTTTTTCTCCGCAGACGTAACCACTTTCCCAATCACCGCCTGCCCGAAAGCTACCTCATGGCCCGCCTCGGCCCAGAGCGTATCCTCCTTTAACCGAAAAGAAATGGTCACCGCATACTCTCCCGGCACATCCGGCAGTACAAAAGGCGCTGGATAAGTCTCCCTGTTTTCGGGAGCTACCGAAATATCCGCGAGTTCTTTTCGCTCGATTCTGATCCCGTCCCGCATAAGGTCCGCCACACATCGAAACGCATCCGTGGAAACAAAAAGATTTTTATTCCACACCTCAAACCCGTCTTTCGTGACCGTCACGGCAATATTCTGGTAGTTGTATTTTACCGCCTGCATCTTAGGGGACGCTTCCCGCTCCCCGCCATAGGCGATGCCGTTTCCGCTGAAATTATAATCCGTGGGCCGCTCTCCGAAATCGCCGCCGTACGCCTGAAACCATTTCCCGTAGCGGTCTTTTTTGTAAATCGACTGGTCGATGTAATCCCAGATAAAACCGCCCTGATAAGCGGAATTTTCTTTGTCCGCCAGCTCCGTATACTTGTGCATCGCGCCGCAGGAATTACCCATAGCATGGGTATACTCGCAGCAGATAAAAGGCTTCCCGTCTCCATGCGCCAGATACTCTTCGATATCCGTCACTTTCGCATACATGCGGCTCTCCATATCGGAGGAATCATTGTAGCGTCTATCGTTAAACACACCCTCATAATGCACCAGTCTGGTATCATCCAGCTTGCGGAACAACTCCGACATCTCATAAATCGTCTCTCCGCCGAAGGACTCATTGCCCACCGACCAAATTAGCACGGCCGGATGGTTTTTATCCCGCTGATAGCAGGAATTGATGCGGTCATACATCATTTCCTTCCATTCCGGCTTATCGTCCGGAACGACAAAGGACATATCCTTTTTGCCTTTCATGTAGGCGTCCCATGTTCCATGCGATTCCAGATTGCTCTCTGCAATCAAGTAAAGCCCATAACGGTCGCAGAGTGCATAAAGCCGCTCGTCGTCCGGATAATGGCTGGTGCGGATCGCATTGATATTATTGCGCTTCATGGTCACCACATCTTTTACAAGCTCCTCATAGGAAATATGCCTCCCCGATACGGAACTGAAATCGTGGCGGTTCGCGCCCTTAAATACAATGCGCTTTCCATTCAGAAGCATTCTGTTATCCTTCATTTCAAACTTACGGAAGCCCACCGCCTGAGAAGTGCATTCCGCCGTCTGGCCGTCTGCATCTGCGCACGTCACCTCCAACTGATATAAATAGGGTTCCTCCGCGCTCCAAAGTTTCGGCCTCTCGATCATTTCCTCAAACGCGATCTCCGGCTCCGCTTTCTGCTCCCTCTCAAAAAGGATCTGATCGCCGTCTTTTAAACAGAACTTGCAGACGCCGTCCCCTTTTATCTTGCTGCGCACGGTAAGCTTCGCCTGCCCGAAATCGTCGTCTGTAAAAATCGTCCTGATCTCCAAATCCTCCACATGTACGGCAGGAACCGCATACAGGTACACGCTCCTGTAAATACCGGAGAAACGGTAGAAATCCTGATCCTCACACCAGCTTGAAGACGTCCACTTAAAGACTTGAACGGCCAGTTTGTTTTCCCCATCGCGCAAATAAGAAGTAAGGTCAAACTCGGAAGGAGTAAAGCTGTCCTCACTGTAACCTACATATTCACCGTTACACCAGAGCGCCATGCCGCTCTCTGCTCCCTCGAAAACAATACGGATTTCCTTTCCCCGCATCGTCTCCGGCACTTCAAAATATTTCACATAGCTGGCCACGGGATTGAACCGTTCGGGAATTTCGCCCGGAAGCAGCTCTTCCCTGCCGTCCCATGGATACTGCGTGTTGGCATACTGGGGAATATCATACCCTTCCATCTGAATATGGGCTGGCACACGAATATCCGCCCATGGCTTACAATCGTATTCCTCTTTCTCAAACCCCTTTACGGCGGAGTCTATATTAACCGCATAGGAAAATTTCCAGACACCGTCAAGCGACTGTATCAAACTGCTCCGCCCACATGCCGCCTCCTTTTCGTTGGCATACAGATTCAAAGCCGCATGCGCCGGAAGCACATTTTCCTTAAAAAACCGGGGGGCTTTTACTTTTAAAAATTCAAATTGAGGCATATTTTGATACCTTCCTTCTCTACTTGACCGCTCCGGTAATACCTTCCGCAAATGCCTTCTGCAGGCAGAAGAATACGACCGCGGTAGGCAGGGTACAGATCAATACGGCCAGCATCAGCATACCGTAATCCGTCACGTAACCCTCCGTCAGGTTCGCCACTACCATGGGCATTGTCTGGCTGGTTGCGTCCGTCATAATTACCTTGGGCCACAAATAGCTGTTCCACGCGTTCATGAAAGTGATGGTCATGGCCGCGGCATAGGTAGACCGCATGGTCGGCACAAACATTTGGAAGAAAATGCGAATCTCGGATAACCCGTCAATTCTGGCCGCCTCCATAATATCGTGAGGGAAAGACCTTGCGCTCTGCCGGAACATCATGATCAAAAACGGCGTCGAAATCGTCGGCAGAATAAATCCGATCGTCGTGTTCAGCCAACCCGCCTTGGAAATCATCTGGAATAACGGAATCATCGTCGCCACAAAAGGCACCATCATAGCCAGAAGAATAATACTCATCAGCGTATCCTTTGCCTTGTCATGGAAAATTTCAAACCCATAACCCGCAAGAGAGCTGACAACGAGTGAAACAAACGTCAGAATCAGCGCATACTTGAAAGAGTTCCCAAAGGCTCTCCCTATATTCTGCGCCGCTATCAGATTTTTCCAGTTTTCAAAAAAATTGGTGCCCGGAATCAGCCGTCCGGAAATGACATCCGCGCTCTTATTCGTTGCCGCGCTCACCATCCAGTACAACGGAAACACCGATACAAACGATACGATAATCAGGAATGCGTACATGAAAAACTTTCTAACCTTCGCCCTAGTCACGCTTATCACCCACTTTCATCTGCAGGAATGCCAAAATGGCAACCAGAATCAAAATTAAGAAGGACATTGCCGCCGAGTACCCAAAGTTGGGCACATACTTAAAGGACATATCATATATGTAATGCGACATAGTAATCGATGTATTCGCCGGGCCGCCGTTTGTCAGGTTGACAGACTCGTCGAAGAGCTGTAACGTGCCGTTGGTGGACATGATCGCCGTCAGCAGGATCGTGGGTTTTAACAGCGGCACCGTGATTTTGAAAAAGGACTGTACCGCCGACGCGCCGTCGATCTTAGCTGCCTCATATACGGAATACTCAATGTTCTGTAAGCCGGAAAGATAGAATACCATATTATATCCCGTCCACCGCCACAACAGCGCAATGACGATAACGATACGCGCGCTCGTCGTGTTTGTCAGAAATGCGTAGGGCTGGTCTAAAATCCCCAGCTTGACAAAAATCAGATTGATGAGACCGTTATTCGCAAAAAGGGACCGGAAGATAATTGCATATGCCACCAGCGAAGTCGCGCAGGGCAGGAAGATCATCGTCCGAAAAAGTCCTTTGAATTTCAAATCCTTATTATTCAGGATAGACGCCAAAATCAATGCAAAAACCAACATGATCGGCACCTGAATTAACAAATATAAAAATGTATTTTTAATAGATTGGACAAACACCGTGTCCTGAAACATTCGAATATAATTGGAAATACCGCACCATTTCATATTTGCGCCAACGCCCGACTTGAACGATAAAAGCAACGCTCTGAACATTGGCAGGAAGCTCATGATAAATATCAGGAGCGCGCCGGGCAAAAGGAAAAACCACCCCATTAAATTCTGTTTTTTACTAAGCGTCATTTTTTTTGACTTGCTCAAAAAAACCCCTCCTTCTCTATCGTTGGAGTAAAAAAGGGGAACAGCTTACAAAAACTATTCCCCTGTGTTACTTGTTACTTATATACTTCTAAACTCTTGCGCCGTGCCCATCCGCCAAACCTGCTTCGCAGCTTCGTCGGATGACGGGCATTCGCCCTATAGATTTCTGCCGAAACAGCCGCCTGAAAGCAAGCTTTCGTCGTCTGCTTCGTCAAAATCTGCACGACTCATTACTGCTGCATATAGGAATTAACAGTCGTTTCTGCGGTCTGCAACTCTGTTGCAAGATCAGAGCCGTTGATGTAGTTCGTGATAGCGGTTGCAACCGCGTTACGAGCCTCATAGTAGTAAGCGCCAGTAATGTTGCTGGGAACCTTCGTTGCAAAATCTACGATCTTAGCGGATACTGCGTCGCCGCCGAAGAAATCATTGGGTGCGCCGTACGCATCGGAATCACCTGCGGGTGCCCATGTTGCCAGAGCGCCGCTCGGAAGGATATTGTCATACAACTCTGTGCTGCCTGCAAAAGTCTTTGCAAGGAAGTCGCATGCCAGATCCGGGTTCGCGCACTTCGTGGTTACTGCCCAAGAAGAACCGCCGTTGTTGGAGTAGTTGGTTGCGCCGCTTGCGCCTACCAGACTAGGCATATTGGTGATCGCCCAGTTACCCTTCTGGTCTTCCGCCGTCTGAATGGAAGCCATAATCCAGCATCCGTTGATCGTGCCCGCTACGTTACCGCTTACGAAATCGCCTACATACTCATCCCAGCTGTTTACTTCGGTGAGTACGCCTGCATCTTTCAAAGACTTGTAAGTCTCCATAACGGTCTTTAAGGTTTCGTTGTTCACGATGTTCGCTGTGCCATCCTCGTTAAAGAGGGAAGCGCCTGCAGACTGTAACATCATCATGATCAGGTCACACTCGCCTGCCTGCATGGAGATAAGAGGCTTGCCAGTTGCATCCAGAACCTTCTTACCATTCTCAATATACTGGTCAAAGGTGATGTCTGTGAAATCATCAATGGTCAGACCCGCCTGCTCCAAAACGTCCGTACGATAGCATGCTACCACTGCGCCGTTATCAAAAGGTACGCCGTAGTTCTTGCCGTCGATTACGGAATAAGCTGTCTTACCTGCTGCAAACTGGGAATAGTCAATTCCGCTGTTTGTCAGATCCATACATACGTCCGGGAATGCGATCACATTTTTCTGGAACGCATTATCCTGCATCAGGAAAATGTCCGGTAACGTGCTCAGATCGCCCGAAACAGCCGCTGTGCTCAGCTTAGTCTGGATATCGTCCCAAGGCGTCTCAATCACATCCAGCTTGAAATTCGGATGATCTTTCTGGTAAACCTTTTCTGCCTCATACATTGCGTTTAAGTTGAACGCGGGGTCCCAACACCATACGGTCAGGGTCTCTTCTCCGCCTGCTGCCGCGTCTGCTGCGGGAGCCGCTTCTTCTGCTGCACCGCCGTCCGCTGCTGGAGCCGCTTCCTCTGTCGCCGCGCCGCTGTCTGCTGCCGGAGCTGCGGGCGTCTCAGAAGAGCCGCCGCCGCATCCTACCAGTGAAAGAACCATGGTGGATGCCAGTAAAGCTGCCAAAATCTTTCTTTTCATTTTTACTTCCTCCCATTTTGTTTTTTGTGCACTTTGTGCACGATTCTGTTTCTATGTCCTCAACCCGAAAAAGTCTTTCGTCATTTTGTATAACTATATGACTTTTTAGGTCGATCGCATATACATTGTAACTCAATATATATACTAAGTGTTGTTAGCAAAAAGCAAAAAAAGTGCAAATTCGACCATGAATCAGCAGCTTAAACGTTTACGTTTCCGTAATTACGCGAATTATATCCCCAGCCTTCTCTGGAAAATCGGCATTAATTACCATCCCTTATACGCGGAAATATTATAGTTGAGAAGCTTTGCCTCGTAATTCTCCGAATGAATCTTCCACTGGTACGGCGTGATCCCCAACACCTTTTTAAAGTTTCTGTTAAAAGTGGAAACTGATTGAAAACCGCATCGTTCAGCCACCAGCTCCATACTGTCAGTATGTTTCTTCATATATTCGCAGGCCATCTGCACACGCACCAGATTCAGATAATCGGAAGGCGTCATATTCATAATCTTCTGGAAAACCCTGCGAAAATGCGTTTCCGACATATGACTTTCCTGCGCCAGATCCCCAATGGTCAGCTCTTCCGCATAGTGCGCGCCAATATAATGCAGGGCATAGGAAATCTGGGATACGCCCCTGCTCTGCTTTCTGACTTTAATCTGTTTTCCTGAATTCATGCGGGCAATATTCATAAGAAGCGACAACTGCAGACCCTTTACGCTCTCTGTATAAAACTCTTTTTTGTAGCGCATTTCGTCCATGATCCTCTTAATCAGTTCCGCTGGCTCCGGATACTGCAGCGCGTCCACCGCCCATGCGCGGTTATTAATGATCGCGGCCAGATCCTCCGCATAGAGGGAATCCTCCCTGTATACCTCTCTCAAAAACGCCTCCACATCTATAAACAGATACTCCCAGCTGCTTAAAGACATATGGTCGCTCGCCGTATTGTGCGGAAAATTTTTGGGAATGACGGTAAACATATCCTTCTTATAAGGAATCGTCTGCTCGTCCAATACCATGTCTCCCACGCCGTCATAACAATACCCTATCTCCATGTAATTATGAAAATGCAGGGAGTCCATGCCGTAAGGCCGAATCCATGCCTCGCCAAGGAGCGCCATACAGGGTTCGTTCTGCGGAATTTCATAATAACGAAATTCAATCTCCTGCCTCTTTTTTGCCGCCATATCAGCTAGTTCCTTCCTTCATCTGATCAAACCGCCGTTTATTCTTCCATGCGCAATCGCTGTTTCGCGTCCACAACTCTGCAGCAGGCCGACGGGTATTGTCCGCGCGGTTATTTCCCATTTTACACTGAATTTCGTTATTCTGCAACTTGAATGGTCGCACAATCCGTTTTCTTTCTCCGTGCCCGTGCACTTTTTTCACAGACAGAACAAATCCCCGACGGTGGAGCGCCGGGGGATTCGTTCTGGATTATATATACAAACTAAGGGATATAGATGTACGCTTATTCAACGTCCTGCAATGCGGCAAAATCCTCCTCGCCCGTGCGGACCTTAATGACTTTATCTACATTGTAAACAAAGATCTTGCCATCTCCGATATGGCCGGTATAGAGCGCTTTCTTGGCCGCCTCTACCACCGTGTCTACCGGGATCTTGCTGACTACCACTTCCACCTTTACTTTCGGCAGGAGAGTTGCATCCATTTCTACGCCGCGGTATTTCTCGCCCGCGCCTTTCTGAATGCCGCATCCCATAACCTGTGTCACCGTCATACCAGTCACGCCCAGATCGTTCATCGCCTTGCGCAGTTTATCGTATCTGGACAGCTTCGCAATAATCGCTACCTTATACATACCCGTAGCGGAAGCCACCGGCACCTGCGCCACTTTCACCGCAGCATCCTTCTGTATCTGTGAAGCCGCGTCATAATCTTCCACACCAAGGCTGGTATTCTCATTCACATCCATAACCATCGCGCCCGACACATCCATAATGCTGAATCCGGAATAAGCGGAAGCCAAACCGTGCTCCGTCGCGTCCAGACCGATAATCTCTTCCTCCTGGGAAGCCCGCAGACCGATCGTCGCTTTGATCACCAGAAATACAATCGTAATTGTCACAAGCGTCCATGCCGCCACAGAAGCAAATCCAACCAACTGCAGCCCCAAAAGCTTGAAGCCGCCGCCGTAAAACAACCCGGTAAGCTCCGTCCCGGAAGCATCCGCAATCGAATAGCCCGGCGCGGTGTTTGTCGCAAAAAGACCTACCGCAATCGTTCCCCAAATACCGTTCATCATATGTACCGCCACTGCACCGACCGGATCGTCGATCCGCAGCTTGTAATCCAACAGCCAAACAGCGAACACCACCAGAAGACCCGCCACAGCGCCGATCACAATCGCGCCGAAAGCATCCGTCACGTCACAGGGCGCGGTAATCGCCACCAGCCCCGCTAAAGAAGCGTTCAAACACATGGAAACATCCGGCTTCCCATATTTGATCCATGTAAAGATCATACACACCACCGTCGCCACCGCGGGCGCAATAGTCGTCGTCACAAAGATGGAACCAAGCTGCTCCACGCTCGTCGCCGCCGCACCGTTAAATCCGTACCAGCCAAGCCAGAGAATGAACACGCCCAGCGCGCCGAGCGGAATGCTGTGACCCGGAAACGCGTTTACTTTCGTTACCTTTCCATCCTTATCCGTATTAAATTTACCGATTCTGGGGCCTAATATCTTCGCGCCCACCAAAGCGGAAATACCGCCTACCATATGAATCGCGCAAGAACCCGCAAAATCGTGGAAGCCAATCTGTGACAGCCAGCCGCCGCCCCAGATCCAATGCGCCTCAATCGGATAAATCAACGCCGAAATCACACCCGAGTACACACAGTAGCTTAAGAACTTTGTCCGCTCCGCCATCGCACCGGAAACAATCGTCGCAGTGGTCGCGCAGAATACCAGATTAAATACGAAGTTAGACCAGTCAAAGCTCTCGTATTCCGTAAAGATATCAAACCCGGGCTTTCCGATCAGCCCCATAAGATCCTCTCCCAGCAAAAGCCCAAACCCGATCAGGATAAACATTACCGTACCGATACAGAAATCCATTAGATTTTTCATGATAATGTTTCCCGCATTCTTCGCTCTGGTGAAACCCGTCTCCACCATCGCAAAACCGGCCTGCATCCAGAAAACCAATGCCGCGCCGATCAGAAACCAAACGCCGAATATCTGACCGTTTACAACCTCCATTAATTCTTCCATAACCTTTCCTCCTCTCACAAAAAGAAGGCGCCTTGAGTTTCCTCAAAGCGCCTTTGCTTTTATGCTTTGCATTCTAGCACCGCTGTAATACCATGTCAAGCGTTTTTTGTATAAATGTATTATTGTATACAATTTAATACAATTTATCTTTTTTCTGTTTTCCAAAGTTCATCTGCGCAAAAATTACCGCCGCAAACACCAGCACACATCCCAGAATTTCCCGCCCTGTCATTGTCTCATGCAAAAGCACCATGCCTGCCAGCACAGAAAAGACCGATTCCAGACTCATCAGCAAAGAGGCAATCGCGGGATTAATCCCGTTCTGCCCTACGATCTGCAGCGTATAACCAACGCCGCAGGACATAATGCCAGCATACAGGATCGGAATCCACACATCGATGCTCCCCAGCGACTGTAACCACGCCGCCGCGCCCATCCGCGGTATCTCCACGGCGATCATCGGAAACATCCCCCACACCCCGCATACAAAAAACTGAATACAGGACATGCGCACGCCGTCCACCAAAGGCGAAAAATGATCTACCACCATGATATGCACGGAAAAGCAGACCGCACACAGAAGCACCAGTCCGTCGCAGAGCTGCAAGGAAAAACCGTCTTTCAGACATAAAAAATAAAGTCCTGCGACCGCCACCAAAATGCTGACCCAGACATTCCAGCCGCATTTTTTTCCGAAAAAAATACCAAGCACCGGCACCAGAAGAATATAGCACGCCGTTAAAAATCCCGCCTTACCCGCCGTGGTTCCGTAATACATACCCATCTGTTGAAAAGTGCTCGCCACAAACAACACAAGCCCGCAAAGCGCGCCGCCCACCGACAGTCTGCGCCGATCCTCTTTTGTCGGCCGCTTTTTATTTCCCGTAACCTTATCCAGAAACGGGATCACTGGCAAAAGCACCAGTCCGCCCAGAAAGGAGCGGATACAGTTAAAGGTATAAGGGCCTGCCGACGCACCGCCCTGTCTCTGCGCTACAAAAGCCACGCCCCAGACAAGGGCTGTGAGCAGCAGCAGGAAAGAATTCCGGACTTCCATTTTTATCTTTGGCTGTTTCATAATCTTTCTCACCTCAACGCTTCACAGATTGAACCTACAAAACCATTCCGTCCGCTTTGTATACATCCAAAACAGTTTACTCCCACTCCAGTCTTTTCGTCAACGGTAAACGCAAGCTGTACCGCCACATCACAGCTCCTTCACGAAAATCTGATACGTTATCCCGTTCTCCTTCGTCCTCCCATCTGGTACAAACCCCAGTTTTTCACACAATCTCACCGACCGCTCATTCCCCGGCCTAATTAGCGCCAGCACTTTCGTCATTTCCAGTTCTTCCCGCGTATAATCCAAAATGGCTTTGCACACCTCGTAAGCATAGCCTTTTCCCTGCCACGGCACGCCGATCACAAAACCTATTTCCGGCAGGTCATATCCTTCCCTCCAACTGACCCCGGCCCTGCCAATTACCTTTTTACTCTGCTTTTCTATCACCGTCCACATTCCAAAACCGTAAAAAGCATATATTTTCTCAATATAACTTTCAATGTAGGCAATTTCCTCGTCCTTATCCTCGCAAAGCGCTTCCATATACGCCGTAATGGAAGGTTCCGCATAAATCTCATAAAAACAATCCACATCTTCCACTGTCGTCTCCCGCACCAAAAGGCGGTCTGTCTCCAATATCTCCCACGGCAGGCCCGCTAACCGTCTATATAACATTTCCAAAGAATCAAAGGTTGTCTCCTCCAATCTCTCCACCGCACATTGCGCATTCGGATAACGCTCCTCCCCCTTAGCGTCATGTAGAAAGGGCAGCACATAACATCCATCTATCCTCAGGCTGTCGTAGACTTTCCCCTGATCCGTAATATACAGGGTCTCTTCCCTCTCATTTCCATGGGCTGTAAGCATGGCGGCTTGCCGGCATTTGACATCTTCTGCGCGCTTTTCTAATTCCTGCAGACCGCTTACCGTCACTCCATGGGCCGCCAGATCGTCAAGTAATGGTCCAAACATCCCCTGCAATTTTTCTTCGGTTTCTTTTTTCAGTAAAAAACAAATATTCCTCAGCATTTATGATCCTCCCTGCGATTTTCACGCTATTTCCGCCGTCTTCGGCAGATTTTTGACTTGTCCGTTTTTCTGTGGTATTTTGTATAATAGAATTTAAGTTTACTATTAATCTAACGTTTAGGAAAGGAATTTTTATATGGCAGAGCAAAATCCAATCGTAACTTTTACCATGGCAAACGGCGATGTGATCAAAGCGGAATTATACCCCGACATTGCGCCCGTTTCCGTCAACAACTTTATCAGCCTGATCAAAACCAACTTTTATGACGGTCTAATCTTCCACAGGGTCATCAAAGGCTTTATGATTCAGGGCGGCGACCCGGAAGGCACCGGCATGGGCGGCCCCGGCTATTCGATTAAAGGAGAATTTCGTCAAAACGGTTTTGACAATGACTTAAAACACACCGCCGGCGTTCTCTCCATGGCGAGAAGTATGCACCCTGATTCCGCAGGCAGCCAGTTCTTCATTATGCACAAGACAAGCCCTCATCTGGACGGCGCTTATGCGGCGTTTGGGAAAGTGATTGAAGGATTGGAAAATGTAAATAAAATCGCCGAGACGGCGACCGATTATGAAGACAGGCCGTTGGAAGACCAGATTATGCAGACCGTTACCGTAGAAACATTTGGGGTGGATTACCCGGAGCCGGAGAAACTCTAACGAGTTTCTCCGAAGTAAGTGTCTAAATAGTCCAGTATTTCAAGATTCGCCCTCTCATACTCATTAAATATGTTATCATCAAAATCTGCGCTGTCACAAGTCGGACGATACCAAATGCATCCCATGAAGTAATTCTGTAAATCTTGATCCGCAAAAATATATCCATGCCGTGCATATATTTCATTTTTGGCTAAATGAATCACCAGCATAGGTTCGCTTTCCAATTCTTCTTTTGTGTAATACTTCTGATCCGTTTCAAACAGCGGTTCCATCACATTTGAAATATCCCGTACCTCTCTGATATTTTCCCAATAATCAACTATTTCGGAATAATAGGCGCTGGCTCTGTAATATTGGCTTCTTTCATTGACAGCGCTTATTATTTCTTCCTCTGTCCATGACGGGTCATAGCTTGAAATAATGCTATCGTCATTCTTTGCAATATCCTCAATTGAAGCAAATCGCTCTGTTATTTCCTGTCCCAATCTTTCTGTCGCCACCGCTTCCCAAAATCTCGGATCATAATAAAAGAATACAACCGCTTCTTCCGTAATATAATAGTCCCACTCTTTCGGGTCATATACAATATCTTTATCTAACGCCGCTTTTATCTGTTCCGCTATTTCTTCTTCGGAATCATCTATAAACCGATCCACAGTAACAATCTCTCCTGTACTGCAATCTATCGTAACGCCGTCTAATGCGGAATATGGATGCGCGCCGCCCATATATGCAATATCATTAAATAACAGGCTGACATAATCATCACCGGCATAAGTAATACCAAAAAAGATTAGATTATCAAATGGTACATTCGATGCGTCCTGATACGCTTCCCCTTCATATGTTTTTGAATCTTGACCATAAGCTTCTCTCTTAGAATCATAATAAGTTTGCAAAGTTTCATTCAGAGTAGCCGGATAAGTTTCATTAAAATAAAAACATTCTATATCATAGTAGAAAAAATTCCTGCCGTTCTGATCTTGAAACTCCTCATGTTCCTGCTTGATCTCCCCATATCTCGTCTCTTCATCATCGATTTGAGGGTCTTCTACAATATAAAACTTACTTTCTGATTCTGAAAACTTTTCATCAACTTCTGAGTCCATTATATTCTCAGCCAAATCCATACTGCTTTCTCTGATCCCGTCTTCCGCCGCTTCCTCTTTCACAATATTTTCTACGGCAGCTTCAGGCTCTTTCTCAACCCGCTTATGCCAAAAAAGGTTTCCTAATAGCAGCATGAGTCCCGCCACAATAATTAGAAATAAATACTTTAGTAATCTATTAAATTTCATTATCTCCCATTTAACCTCCAATAACAGATCATTAAAAACACAATCCATATTATCATTGCAGAAATAATCATACAACCTTTTTCCAAAACGTCTTCTTTCGTAATTAGTAATGGCAGAAAGCGCAACTCTGATATCCGAACAACCACAAACAGAGCGAGGATAAATACCCCATTTCTAAGTGCCGTCGCCGCATTTCCCTCTACGCTGTTAAAAAGCGTCCTTAGACAATTTCTGTCCAAGAACACTTTTCTATTAATTCCTATGTATTGATCTATCAGCCAAAGTAAAAATTTCCGCGTCCTTTCAGTGCGCTTGCAACCCATCCGTCTACCTGATCTTGATCGAGAGGAGCATCAGACGCGAAAACAGCCTCATAATGCCCTCCCACATAATCAGTCCTGCGGACATAAACAAGGTGCGCGGTACGCGGCGTATACGCCCTGATCCGAGCCGCTATCGCATCTCTGGAAAGCGTACAGTTAAACCCTGTTGACGTCTGCTCATAACCCTCCCTTGCACAGGCAACTGCAAGCCGTTTTTCCCGCATCCGCTCTACGATCTGTCTGCAAGCATCTTTGTCCTGCTCCAACTGCAAAGAGCTAAGCTCCTTAATCTTTTGCGTAATCTTATCCATTTGCTTTGACATCAGCTCCATACGATCCGCGAGTTTATTAAATTTCTCATCATAATCTGGCTCATTAATATCCAGTTCCGACACCTTTTCTCCCAGCGCATCGATAATTTTTCGAAACCTTTCTTTTAGATCTTCATACACCTGTAGGTCGCTCAGCGCCGACTGTTGCTTACCTTCCGCAATCGAATAGCATACTTTAAAAACGAAAATAGTCTGTATGATCTTTTCTTCCTTCAAAAAGCTTTGCGAAGAAAAAGAATTGTTCTCCACTCCGATAAACATTGTCATTCCCGGCGCAATAGGTTTTGCGTCTATTTTTTGTTCTACGCTGGTTGTAGTTGCACTGTTAAAAGTTCCTATAATCGCCTGCACCACTGCAAAAGCTTCGCTGGCAATGTAGGCCTCACGGCTCTTGATCGCCTTTATGGATTTGCTGGTTTTTTCATCTGTCTCTGCAACCTCACTCCCTTCCGGAGCGCCTTTTTTATCTCCGAAAAGCGCCTTGGAACAGGCGTCAATAATCGCGTTAACCGATTTTAACGACCACTCGCTTACGGTCGTAAGATGACTGTATCTTCCCTCTACCAGCAATGCCTTGTCCGAAAAACCGACATAGTGCTTCTTTTCCATCTCCGCAAGCTGGCCTATAAGTCCTTCCTGCCTTGCGTCCATATTTTTAGTCATGTCGTTAATGTACTTCTGAAATGCCTCATTTGTTTTCTGCTGTTCCTGAATTGTGTTTGATTTTCCCATCGTGTTGATTTCCTTTCTTTTTATTTGATAAATCAAAAAATCTATCTATCAAAAATATACAGCAGAAATAAGC
>CAMXIK010000037.1 GCA_947243855.1 uncultured Lachnospiraceae bacterium
TTGACATTCTTTGCAAATAATTGTATAATTTATTCATTCATGTCAGTGGGATATAGGATACATAAAACAGAGGGAGAAGGAGGGAGACGATTCGCCGCGGGCAGGCGGATCGATCGGAGGATATGAGCGAAAATGCAACCAGACAGCAGATTTTGATCGTGGACGACGAGGAAGTAAACAGAACGATACTCAGCCTGATGTTTGACGCCGAGTATGATATTGTAGAAGCGCCTAATGGGATGGAAGCGATCGACGCGATCGAGAAGAACGACAATATAGCGTTGATCCTGCTTGATGTCATCATGCCGGTCATGGATGGCTTTGGTGTGCTCGACTATATGAAGGAAAAAGATCTCTTGGAGGAGATTCCGGTGATTCTGATCACCAGCATGACGCCTCAGGAGAGTGAAGAGAAGGCTTATGAGTACGGGATTGCGGATGTGATGCACAAGCCGTTTGAGTCTAATATCATTAAGAGACGCGCAAACAATATTATTGAGCTTTACCAGAGCAAACAGAATCTGGAGATTCGTTTGAAAGAGCGGGAGGCGACGATCCGTGAGCAGGAGAAGGCGATTCGTGAGAACAATGAGTTCATGATCGACGCGCTCGGTTCCGTAGTGGAGTTTCGAAGCATTGAGACGGGAGACCATGTCAAGAGAATTAAGTATCTGACCAGAATCCTGTTAAAGTATCTAGCCAAGTATTTCCCGAAGTACGGTATGACGCCGGTGATGATCGATCAGATCGCGAGAGCATCCGCGCTTCACGATATCGGAAAGATCGGCATACCGGATTCTATCCTGTTAAAACCCGGAAAGCTGACGCCGGATGAGTTTGAGGTTATGAAGACGCATACGACGATTGGCTGTGAGATTTTGGAATCCTTTAAGTCTCCCTATACGGACGACTTTTATCAGTATTGCTACGAAATATGCCGTTATCATCATGAGAGAGCGGATGGTAAGGGATATCCGGATCATCTTACTGGAGACGAGATACCGATCAGCGCGCAGATCGTTTCCATTGCCGATGTATATGAAGCGCTGGTGAGCGAAAGGGTTTACAAAAGTGCATATAGCAATTCTGAGGCATATGCGATGATCCTGAATGGGGAATGCGGACAGTTTTCGGATGATGTGATAGAATGCTTTAAGCTCGCTAAAGAGGATTTCTTCAATCTCGTTGAAGTAATCAATATGTTTAATTTCACGTAAATGTGATGAGATCAGACGACGAAGACTGTAAAACAAAGAACGGTTGTTTTGCAGTCTTTTTCCGCGTATAAGCAGAGTCAGAATGCGAAGCATTTCGAGCCTGCTTATGCATGTATATCATGTATGGTAGAGTAAAAGAAAGGACGAAATGTTATGGCTATGGATGAGAAGTTTAGACAGCAGTTGGAGGAGAACGGCGCGGATGTAGAGGCTACGCTGAAACGGTTTATGGGAAACGATGCGATTTACTTAAAGTTTCTGGGAAAATTCCCGGGTGATCCCAACTATGCGAATCTGGGAGCAAACATGGAAGCCGGAAACTACGAGGAGGCATATAAGTGCGCGCATGCGCTAAAAGGCGTGGTTGGCAATCTTGGACTTACCCCGATTTTTGAGAATGTCTCGGTTCTGGTGGAAGAACTGAGAAATAAGGCGAATGCCGATGTGGACGCTGCTCTTGCCAATGAGGAATGGCAGAAGGTAAAAACGGTATACGAGCAGTTTATTGCGATTATCAATGAAAATATTCCGCAATAGAGGTAAGGTGGCATGGAATTTGAATGGTTGGAGTCCCGGATCGCGGACGAGACGATAGAGCTTGTGCTGGTTTTTAATGAGGAAGGCAACATTCTTTACGGGAATCAGACGGCGGCTTTGAAATTGGAGTATGACAGGGATAAGCTGACGAAGTGCAGCATGTCGCAGATTTTCAGGCAGGATTTTCCTAATTCACAGGACGGGTTTGTTACCTTTGTAAAAAAGAGCATGAAGGGCGTCAATGAAATGACGATGTACCGGAGCAACAACTCCTGCTTTTCCGTCAACGTCCGTATTTTTCCAGAAGACGGAATGGACGCCTATCTGCTTCTGGCGGAGGATATGTCCGCTCAGAAAAATATGAATATGAGAATCCGTGAGTTGAAGGAGAAAGAGGAAGAGAACAACCGTGCCAGAAACGAATTTACGGCGAATGTGACGCATGAGCTGCGCACACCGGTCAATGGGATCAAAGGGCATGTGATGGAGCTTGTGGAAGAGGTTGCGGACCCGGATCAGAAAAAGACGCTTGATATTGTCTTAAGCTGCTGCGACAACATGCTGACGATTATCAATGATATCCTTGATTTTGCGAAGCTGGAATCCGGCAAGTTTGTGATAGACGAAAAACCCTTTGATTTTCAGGAGATGATGGATAAGGTGGTCGCCACCCACAGCGCGGTGATCAATAAAAAAGAACTGCATATGAGCGTGGATATTGATGAAAAGATTCCGCATAAATTGATTGGCGACGAACTGCGTTTGACCCAGATCTTGAACAACCTTTTGTCAAACGCCATCAAGTTTACCATGGTGGGCTATGTCAATGTGGTGGTGGGGATGACCAGAAGAGTAAATGATGAGGTGGAGCTGTTTTTCATGGTGAGGGACAGCGGCATCGGCATTTCCCAAAAGGAGCAGGACAGACTTTTTCAGAGTTTTAGCCAGGTGGACGCCTCGATTACCAGACGCTTCGGCGGAACCGGGCTTGGACTTGCCATCACAAAGCAGTTAGTGGAGCTGATGCACGGCGATATCCATGTGCAGAGTGAGAAAGGAAAAGGAAGCGCCTTTTCTTTCTCGGTAAAATTAAAGAGCGAGCAGGTTCTTGACGATAAGCAGAGTCAGGTCTATGTGAACTGGTCCGAGTATATGAAGGAAGAGGCGGGACAGAATGTGGATCGTCTCATGCAGTTTGGAGAGGCGGAGAACCGGGAAGAGTTAAAGAAACGTATGGATAAGCTGGTGCTCTCCATTGAGATGGGCGCGTGGGATAAGGCGGAGCTTTTGGCTTCCACCTTAAAGACGCTGATCGAGTCGTCCGGAGACGACGACCTGAAACGGCAGGAGCTGCGCATGGAGATGGCGATCAGAAAAGCCAATTACGAGAAGAGCATGGATATGTACGGAAAATTGAAGGACGCGATCACGGAACGGGTTGGAGATTTGTGGAAGCCGGAATAAAAGGAGAGAAGTGATGGAGACAGGAAAGGAAAGAAAAAATGCCCCTACCATTCTGATTGTGGACGACATCAGCGTGAATGTGACCATTCTTGAAAATATTCTCACTCATGAGGGCTATGAGGCAATGAGCGCGTTGAGCGTGCAGGAAGCGTTGGAGCTGATGAAGCAGACGCGTCCCGATCTCATTCTCTCGGATCTGTCCATGCCGGAAATAGACGGGCTGGAATTCTGCAGGATGTTGAAGAGTGATCAGGCCACCAGAGATATTCCCTTTATTTTTATTACGGTGCTTAACACCAGCAAGGAAAAGGAAGAAGCTTTTACGGCGGGGGCGGTAGATTTTATTCCGAAACCGTTTGATAATGTAGAGGTTCTGATGCGGGTGAGCAACCATCTGAGCAGCTACCGCCTGCAGCAGGAAATGTCGGATTACAACCGCATGATGCATAAGCTTGTGGAAGATCAGAAAAATCAGATAGAGAGGGAGCACACGAATGTGTTGAAGGCTCTTTCGCGAATCGTGAAGAAACTGGACCCCGCAGGGGGAACCCATCGCAGCAACGTGGGGCATAACTGTAATCTGCTTGCGCAGGGCCTGCAGTTTTCCGCGGCCTATGAGGATGAAATTACAGACGATTTTGTGGAGACCATCGGCGTTGCGGCCAGACTTCATGATATCGGAAGCTTTCTTGTGTCTGAGGAAGGCGCGGATAAAGAAGATCCGGAGTATATTAGAAAATGCGCTGAGGAAGGAAGCAGCGTGATCGAGGAATTTGGAGCAGACCGGGAAAGCGGGGGCGCTCTGGAAATGACGAGGCGAATCGCCCAGTGCCACCATGCGCGGTGGGACGGTTCCGGTTATCCGCCAGTTAAGGGCAGACAGATTCCTTTGGAAGCGCGGATTGCGGCCGTCGCTAACGATTTTGACGAGATGACGGCGCCGGGACAGAGCGGTACGATTCTTTCCCCGGAGGAGGGGCAAAAGAGGATTAATGAAATGAGCGGCGTTTACTATGATCCGGACGTCGTGGAAGTTTTTAACAAGCTGTGGAACCGTATGAGAACAAATTGACTTTTAGATAATTGTATGCTTTAATAAAAGATGGTAATGTGGGGAGGCAAAAGAAGTGATTACCGACAGCGAGTTTCATCGGATTGTTACCTATGTAAAACAGCATTTCGGCATTGACTTGAGCCAGAAAAGAGTTTTAGTTGGCGGGCGTCTGGAAAACTATCTGGTCCGCAACGGCTACGCGAACTATAATGAGCTTATGGCGAAGGTGGAGAAAAATCCCAAGGGCAGCGAAGCCACGGACCTGATTAATATTCTTACCACCAATCATACATATTTTATGCGGGAAGCCGAGCACTTTGAATTTATGAAGAATGTGGCGCTTCCATGGGCCAAGTCTAGGGCGATGGGCACAAAAGACCTGCGGGTATGGTGCGGCGCGTCCTCCACGGGGGAGGAACCCTATACGCTGGCGATGATTATCAATGACTTTTTCGGGATTGAACATTCCGCTTGGGATACCAGACTTTTGGCGACGGATATTTCCATGCGGGTGTTAGATCATGCTTCCAAGGGCGTATATCTGAAGGAGGATGTGGACCCTCTGCCGGTGAACTGGAAGCGGCGGTACTTCAAACAGATCAGTCAGGAAGAGTTCCGGGTGAAGGATGAGCTGAAAAAGGAAGTCATATTCAGGCAGTTTAATCTTATGGACCCCATCACATTTAAGAAGAGATTTCATATTGTATTTTTACGGAACGTGATGATTTATTTTCAGGATGATATCAAGTATCCGCTGATTGAGAGGATATATGATCACATGGAGCCGGGCGGCTACCTTTTTATCGGGCTGACGGAAAGGCTGGACCGCCAGAAGGTGAAGTTTAATTATGTGCAGCCATCAATCTATAGAAAATAGGAGAGAGAGCAGGATATGAGACCGATTAGAGTGTTGGTTGTGGACGATTCGCTGATGTTTCGTAAACTGCTTGTGCAGGGATTGAATTCAGATCCGAACATTGAAGTTGTGGCGGATGTGGAGGATGTATACGCGGCGAGAGATGCGATTCTCAAGTTTAAGCCGGACGTCATGACGTTGGATGTGGAGATGCCGAGGATGAACGGCATAGAGTTTTTGAAAAAGCTGATGCCCCAGTATCCCCTGCCGGTAGTGATGATCAGTTCGTTAAACAATAAGGTGTTCGATGCGCTGGAAGCGGGCGCTGTGGATTTTGTCAATAAACCGTCTAATATGAACAGAGAGCAGCTGAATGTTTTCTTAAGTCAGGAGCTGGCGGCCAAGGTAAAGATCGCTTCCACTGCTAAGGTTGGCAGGCTGAAACGGGTGGACACTCCTGCGGTGATGAGCCATATCACGCCGGCGGGCGGCAAGGATCGCATTGTTGCGATTGGCGCTTCCACAGGAGGAACCGAGGCTATTTTTGAAGTAGTCAAGAGATTTAAGAGGGATATACCGGGTGTGGTCATTGTACAGCATATGCCGCCCGGATTTACGAAGATGTATGCAGAACGCATAAACAATCAGTGCGAGGTTGCCTGCAAGGAAGCCGAGACAGGTGATCGTGTGATGCAGGGGCAGGTGCTGCTTGCGCCGGGCGATCGCCAGATGAGGCTTGTTAAGGTAAACGGCGTCTATCAGGTGGAATGCCGGGGGACGGAGAAGGTGAGCGGGCACTGTCCTTCCGTGGACGTGTTGTTCAGCTCGGTGGCAAAGGCGGCCGGCAACAAGGCGGTCGGCGTGATTTTGACAGGCATGGGAAGCGACGGCGCAAAGGGTCTTTTGGAAATGCGCAATGCCGGCGCGTTGACTGTCGGACAGGATGAAGCTTCCTGCGTGGTCTACGGAATGCCGAAGGTTGCTTTCGATATTGGCGCGGTGCAGCAGCAGGCGCCCGTTACAGAGGTAGCAGGAAGGGTGTACAGCCTGTTAAGCAAATAGATAAGAGTATAACATTATAGAGGAAAGGAGCTGAGCGCATATGAAGATTTTATTGGCTGAAGATGACTTCGCCAGCCGTAAGTTTATGGATAAGCAGCTCTCACGCTACGGCGAATGCGACGTAATGGTGGATGGCGAAGAGGCTGTGGATGCCTTTATGATGGCGCTGGAGGACGGAGAACCTTATGATCTGGCATGTCTGGATGTGATGATGCCTGTCATGGACGGGTATCAGGTGTTGAAGGCGATTCGCGATATTGAAGCGCAGAAGGGCATTCCCAAGAGCAAGCGTGTCAAGGTTATTATGACGACGGCGCTTAACGACGAACGCAATGTGAAGATGGCGTTTGAGCTTGGATGCGAAGCCTATGCTGGAAAACCGATAGATGTGGAGAAATTTGAAAAGGTATTGACTAAGCTGGGGCTGATTTAGGAAATCCTTAAGATTAGGAGGAAGTATGGCAGAAGAATTCAACACAGAAAGTATGCTTGACATGTTTTTATACGAGAGCGGACAGCTTTTGGAAAAACTGGAAGGCATAATATTAGAAAAACAAGATGCTGATTGCTTCGATGATGCCGATATCAATGAAATTTTCCGCGTCATGCATACCATCAAAGGTTCCTCAGGTGTTTTAATGTATGAAAACATCACAAAAGTGACCCATAAGTTGGAAGATGTGTTTTACTACCTGAGAGAATCCCATCCGGATGACGTGCCGCACATGGAATTGGTAGAGAAGGTGCTTGCCGTATCTGATTTTGTGACGGGCGAGCTTGATAAACTGAAGAATGGTGACACACCGGACGGTGATGAAAAGCAGCTTGTGGAGGATTTGGATGAGTTCCTTGGCCGCCTGAAAGGCGAGATCAAGAAGCAAGGTATTGAAATGCCACAGGCGAATCGTCATGTGGAACCGACGCAGTTTTATATTACACCTGTGGCGGGAGATGACAGTCATTTTTACCGGATTTCGATTCATTATCGAAGCGATACGCAGATGAGTAATCTGAGGGCGTATTCGGCGACCTATGCTTTGAAGGAGGTTGCGGAGGATCTGCTCTATACACCGGACGATATCCTCTCTAATGAGGCCAGCGCCGATGTGATTGTGGCGGAAGGTTTTCATATGCTGCTGCAGACGAAGAGCTCCAAGGAGGAGGTCATCGCTCTGATCGACAGCTCCGAGGCGGAGGAGATCAATTTTGACGAGCTCACCAAGGAGGAGTATGGAAACGCGCTTGGGGAGTTTGGCAGAGAAGTCGCCGAGCCAGCGCCTGCACCTGCCGCTGTGGATACAAAAGAGGCGGCCGGCGAAGCGAAGCCGGATAAACCCAAACCCGGCGACTATGTGGTCAAGACCAAAGAGGCCGGAAAAGGTAAGACGCTTGCGAAACACCAGCCGAAGCAGCAGAGCATTATCAGCGTGAATGTGGAAAAAATGGATTCCCTGATGGATCTGATCGGCGAGTTGGTAATCGCGGAGGCGGTGGTTCTGCAAAATCCGGACTTGAAGGTGCCGGGGCTGGAATTATCCAACTTCCAGAAAGCATCCGGGCAGTTGTCTAAGATTACGACGGAGCTGCAGGAAGTGATCATGTCGATGCGCATGATGCCGCTGACCAATGTCTTCCAGAAGATGAAGCGTATTGTCTTTGACGTGTCCAGAAAGCTGGGGAAGGATATTGAACTGGAAGTGATCGGTGAGAACACGGAAGTGGATAAAAATATCATCGAGCATATCACAGACCCGCTGATGCATTTGGTGAGAAACTCTGTGGATCACGGTATTGAGGAGAATGCGGAGGATCGTACCGCAGTCGGAAAACCGGCGAAAGGTAAGATTACGCTGGAGGCAAAGAACGAAGGCGGTAAAGTTTATATCAGCGTTAAGGATGACGGTAAAGGTCTGAATAAAGATAAGCTGTATCAAAAAGCGCTTGAAAAGGGCGTGATTGAAAATAAACCGATGAGCGAGTTCACGGATAAGGAAATCTTCCGGTTTATCACATTGCCGGGCTTCTCTACCAAGGAGCAGGTAACAGAGTATTCCGGCAGAGGCGTGGGCATGGACGTTGTGGTTAAAAACATCCAGTCCATCAGCGGAAGGCTTGATATTTCCAGCGTGGAGTTTGAGGGATCGGAGATGACTCTGGTGATCCCCTTGACGTTGGCGATTATCAACGGTATTGTGGTGCAGGTTGGTAATTCCCCGTTTGTGATTGAGACAGCTTCGATTAAAGAGTTTGTGAGGGTGGGAGAGGATTCTCTTATTCATGAGCCGAGCGGCGAGGAATACATTGTATTAAGGGGTGAGTGTTATCCCTTTATCCGCCTGAATGAAAAGTATGATCTGCCCGATTCAATCGATAAAATTGAAGAAGGAATCATCGTTGTGTTAGAGCATGAAGGCAGTCAGGTATGTGTTCTGATTGACAAGCTGTTGCAGGAACAGGAGATCGTGGTCAAGCCGATTCCGCCCTATGTCAGGAAAGTGAAGGGCCTTTCGGGATGTACGCAGCTTGGTGACGGAAGCATTGCACTGATCCTAGATATCGCCGGATTGCTGATGCATGACGGAGAAAGGAGATAGTACATGGCGGAAGAGTTATTGAAAAATGCAGAAACGGATGAGACGGAAGAACTGTTGGAGGATGATTCCCAAAAAGGAATGTTTATGACATTCCAGATTGGTAAAGAGTTCTTCGGTATCAGCATCAGCTATGTAAATGAGATCATCGCGATGCAGCCAATCGCGGCAATCCCCGAGGTAGACGATTACATCAAAGGACTGATTAATCTCCGGGGTAAGATCATTCCCGTGATTGATGTTCGCGCTAGATTTAAGATGGAGCCTTGCGAATATACGGACCGGACGTGTATTATCGTCATTGACGTAAAGTCAACAATGATCGGTCTGATTGTGGAGAGACTGGCAGATGTAGATACCATTGCAGAAGACAGTATTGTGCCGCCGCCATCTCTGGGGAGGAAGGAGCATGAACATAACAAATATGTTTATGGCCTTGCGAGAACGGGGGATACGGTGACACTTCTGCTTGATCCAGAGAAGTTGATTAAGCAGGATGATATAGCGGCGGCGGTGGAAGATGTCCGCAAAGAAGAACAATCATAAAAAGGAGATATTACCATGAAGAAGAGATTTTCAATTAACGACATGACAGTCAGAAAAAAAATTACTTTGTTTAGCGTGTTAATGTTGGGTTTGATGCTTATCATTTCTGCAGTGGGCATTTGGTCCTCCAATATGGTGAATCAGGCAAGGACGAGTCTGAATAACAGCGCGCTTGCTCAGTTTGATGTTACGCAGGGATTTGCTGACTTCTGTAACATCAAGGTTCGGGTGCGTAACATTCTCTTTGCGTACTATGACGATCCCGAAGCGTTACAGCAGCAGGAGCAGATGATTGAGGAGTACAAGGCGGATGCCAGAAAATATCTGGATTTGTTTGAGGGCAGAATGGTGAGCTTGTCTCCTGAGATGCAGGCGCAGTATCAGGAAGTGGAGGATAAGATCAATTCCTGGTATGAATCTACACAGGGAGATATTGATAAGGCGAAAGCCGGGCAGGTAGATGAGGCAATTAATGATCTGATGACTACCGGCAAGGATATCGCAGACGATGTGGAAAACAGTTTGGTTGAATTGATAAATGCGATAGAGTCAGACACAAGGCAGAAGGAAACGACGATCCAGCAGCAGTTGACGGGCCTGACAATCCTGCAGGTGGCAGTTATGGTTCTGGCAGTTCTGATTACCATTATGTACTGCCTGTTCCTGATCAAAGCGATCACTAGACCTATGGCGAAGCTGTCCGAGGCGGCGAAGAAGATGACTCTGGGCGATATCGACGTAGACTGCGAGAAGATTTACAATGACGATTTGGGCGAGCTGCTAGATGAATTTGGGCAGATGGCGGATGCGATCAGGGAACAGACCAGAATTACCGAGGCGATTTCCAAAGGCGATCTGACCAAGGAAGCAAATCCCCGCAGCGACAAGGATGTGCTTGGCAAAGCGATTGTCAGACTGCTTTCTGAGAACAACATGACACTGAGCAGCGTAAAAGAGGCGAGCGCGCAGATTACCGTCGGTTCCGAGCAGGTGGCGAATGCCAGCCAGGCTCTGGCACAGGGTTCCACAGAGCAGGCGAGCGCAATCGAGCAGGTAACGGCTTCCATGGACGAGGTAACGCAGCGTACCAAGGCAAATGCGACCGAGGCTGGCGAAGCAAATGTACTGGTACAGAATATTAAGGCTATGGCGACATCTGGCAATGAGCAGATGAAGTCCATGATCGGCGCGATGGATGATATCAACGCATCCTCTGAGACGATCTCCAAGATCATCAAGACGATCGACGATATCGCGTTCCAGACGAACATATTGGCATTGAACGCAGCGGTAGAGGCTGCGAGAGCAGGCGTACATGGTAAGGGCTTCGCAGTTGTGGCTGAGGAAGTAAGAAATCTGGCTGCAAAGAGTGCGGCAGCGGCAAGCGAGACGGCGGAGATGATCGACGACACGATCCACAAAGTGGGCAACGGTACGAAGATTGCACAGGATACCGCGAAGTCTCTCGATGAAATCGTAACTTCCATTGACGAGATTGTTGGACTGATCAGCAACATTACCTCTTCTTCCAACGATCAGGCAACGGCGATTTCCCAGATCGATCAGGCGATCTCTCAGGTTTCCACCGTGGTACAGACCAATGCGGCTACCAGTCAGGAGTGTGCGGCGGCCAGCGAGGAGCTTTCCAACCAGGCGGTAACGTTAAAGAACCTGATGGCGAGATACCAGTTACTCACAAATGCCGGCGGCTATGTGGATAATTCACCGGCTTATGACGATAACGAGCCGACCATTTCTCTGGATGATGATTTCGGAGGAGGAAGTAAATACTAAGAGGCAAACAAAGGCCGCTGTGGTAACGCAGCGGCCTTTTGACTCTGCTTATGCGTATTTACGCGGGCGACGTGGAAAAGGTGAAAAATTCCGCCAACCTCTTGACATTTTCTCTAAAACTATATATAATTTCATATGTTGTCAAGGCAGTATGTCCTGTATGGGACAGTGTGGCAGCGCATGTGCGTTTAGCTCAGCTGGATAGAGCGTTTGGCTACGGACCAAAAGGTCGGGGGTTCGAATCCTCTAACGCACGCTTTCTTGGAGAGGCGGGAATGTCGATTAATTCGGCGTTCCCGTTTTTTTTATATTTTTCTATTGACAAACTGTCCATACTGTATATAATGATATATATACAGTATATACTGATGACGCAAACTGTGACGACAGGGAGCGCAGAAGAATAAGGGAGGCATGTGTTGAAAATCATTATATCGAATCAATCGGAACTGCCCATTTATGCGCAGATCAGGGAACAACTTAAGGAACAGATCCTAAATGGCCAAATACCGGAAGGAAGCACGCTTCCTTCGATTCGCCAGCTCGCGAAGGAGGTGGGCGTCAGTGTGATTACCACTACCCGGGCCTACAGTGAGCTAGAGGCGGAGGGTTTTATCGCCACCATGCAGGGCAAGGGGAGCGTCGTGCTTCCCACGGATAATAACCTCCTGCGGGAGCAGTACCTCCTGCGGATTGAGGAGGGGCTTTCCACGGCGATTGAGACGGCGAAGGCCATGGGGATGTCCATGGAGGAGCTGGACGGTATCTTTAAAAATTTGATGGACGCATAGCGTTTCAGAAAGGACTGGAAAATATGGAACTGCTGGAAGTGAAAAATTTGTCAAAGCACTATAAAAGCTTTGATTTAAAAAACATAAGCTTTACTCTGCCAAGAGGTTATATCATGGGATATGTGGGGCCGAACGGCTCTGGAAAGACCACTACGCTGAACCTGATCACTGGGATTTTAAAATGCAGCGACGGAGAGGTGTACATCGACGGCCGCACCTGCAAGGAGGATGTGAGAGCTTACCGGGAGCAGATCGGGTATGTGGGGGACGAATCTTACTTTCCGGATAACTTTACGGCAAAGAATATCTGTACCGTGTTAAAAGATTTTTACGCGACTTTCTCCGAAGAGAAATTCAACGGTTTTTTGCAAAAATGGAATCTGCCGGAGAAGAAGCAGGTAAAGGATTTTTCCAGAGGCATGAAGGTGATGCTGATGTTTGCGTCGGTGCTTTCAAGGGACACGAAGCTCCTTGTGCTGGACGAAGCGACAAACGGACTCGATCCGGTGATGCGCACAGAGATCTTAAAGCTGTTACAGGAATATGTGATGGACGGACAGCGCAGCGTGATTTTCTCCACCCATATTTTGAGCGATTTGGAGCAGATTGCGGATTATATCTATTTTATTGATGGGGGACGGACAATTCTTCACGATGCAAAGGATGAAATGATCGAAAATTTCCTTCTGGTAAAAGGGGAAAGAGGGGCGGTTCCACCTGCGCTTGAGCGGGAGTTTATCGGTTTGGAAGAGAACGCCTACGGATTTGAGGCGATTCTGCCAAGCGAAAAGGCGGAGCTTCTGGGCAATGCGTTTCTTGTGGAAAAGCCAAATATTGATAACATTGTCATTCATTTTATCAAAAACAGAGAAAATGGAAATCGGGTTTAAGCGGGAGGAGAGAAAATGAGAGCGATCAAATTTATGAAGATAGACTATATTCTGACGAAACAGCAGATGAGGATTGCTTTGCCGCTGTTTGTCATTGTGGCAATATTAGCGGGAAAAACAATGGGAGATGTATGGATGTTGTTTGTCTGTTCTTATCTGCTTTTTATCGCCACTATTTTTTCCACAACGCCCTTTGGGAGCTGCCAGAGAAAAAATACGGGATTTCTCCTGATGCTGCCGGCTACGGTGGCGGAGAGGGTGATCGGGCGGTTTTTGTTCGGTTTATCTTATATCGGTATGGCTGTCCTGTTCTGCGCGGCTGTTATGGGCGTATTTTCCCTGTTTGGCAATGAGATTAATATGACGGTTGTGGGGCTGATGCTGTGTAATACGGCGCTGGGTCTGTTTATTGTGGCATTGGAGTATCTGATCTGTTATCTGTTCGGCGAGGGAAAGGGTAACTGGCAGTATCTGGGAAATATTGTGAGAATTGCGCCGGGCATGGCTATGTTTTTCTTGTCCATGCATGTTGTGGGAAAAATAGGAGGGGAAGCTTACGCGGCGGACAGGATGGCGTTTTTATCGCAGCAGATATTTTCTATAGGACTGATTGCGCTTGGAGCGGCATTTCTTTTCATAGCGCTGTCTGTTGTGATCAGCGTGAAGGTGATTGAAAGAAGAGATTATGCATAAGTTCCTATTTTATCCAGTCTGTGCGGTAAAAACTGGAAAATAGGGAGAATCTTGCTTCCGCTACTTGCCAAACACTGTAGAATACTGTAAAATAGTGACGTTATCGACTGTTGGTCATAAGACTGGCGGAGAAGTTTTCGAGTGTGGAGGAGAGAAAAGATGGCAAAGGCGTGGACAGTAACAGACAGTATGGGCAACAATCATCAGATTTCCTATAAGAGGGGATTCATCGGTGCAAAATGTATCGTTGACGGGGATGAGTACAAGGTAAAATCAAAGAGTTGGGTGATCTGGATGGCGGATCATCAGATCAGCATTCCGGGAGCGGAGTGTAATCTAGTAGTGCTGGGAAATAAGGTTCGTCTTGCGGTAAACGGAACCTATCTTGACAACGGAGAACCTTATGAGCCGATCAGAAATATTCCCAAAGCGCTTAATGTATTGGTATTAATCGGCGCGGTTCTTTCTGCGATTCTGTTTAACGTGTACGGACTTTTTGTTAGTGTGCTTTTGGCTCTTCTGACTTATAAATTAAGCCTGAGCAAGAAAACCGGCATTGCGCTGGCGATTCAGATTGTCTGGGTGGTCATTATGGCGATCCTGTTTGTGTTGTATTGCATTGGCTCCATGGCAATTGGTATGGGACTGGTATAAGGAACGGGGAGGAACAGAGACGTGGACGAAAATCAGAATTATGGATATAACGAGGGAAATTATGAAAATCAGGGCATGAATCAGACGGGTCAGCCCTATGACAACCAGCAGTATGCGCAGGGTCAGCCGTATGGGACAAACGGCCAGCCTTATGGACAGCAGCAGCCCGTGTACAACCAGACGCCCTACGGCGCGCAGCAGCAGTATAATCAGGCGAACTTTGGACAGCCAGTGAAGGCTGTGGTATACGATGCCGTTCCGAGCAATCACAACGGGGTGGCGGTGGCGGCCTTGATCTGTGGTATCTTGAGCATTTTTTTCTGCTGGGTTCCCCTTGTGGATCTGGGAGTGAGTATTGCTGCGGTAGTTTGCGGTATTATTACCTTGACGAAAAAGTATGACGGCAAAGGCATGGCGATTGCCGGGTTGATTACCGGTGTGATCGGTCTGCTTATAAGTCTTTACTTTATGTTCTGCTATGCGATCGTTGGCGCGCTGTTTATGTAGAAAGACGGAGCTTTGACGTAAGCCTGTGGAATATCATAAAATTTACCAGAAAAAGTATCTGCATGCTGCGGATACTTTTTTTTGAACCTTTTTTGGACTTGAGGACTCTTATAGATAGGTGCACCGAAAAAGCGGATGTGCAAAACGCGCGCCGCAGATTGTAACGGGAACTCGGAGGAGAGACTTTTGACGGAGGAAGCTTTGGTAAGACAGTTGAAAGAGGGAGATAAGACTTCTTTTGACCTGCTTTATGAAAAGTACAAGAATATGGCGCTCCATACGGCATATCTGATCACGGGGAATCGTTCCGACAGTGAGGACGTGGTTCAGGACACTTTTGTAAAAGTGTGGCTGCACTGCCGGGAGCTTAAAAATGACAGCGGATTTAAGGCGTGGATGATGCAGATTCTTGTACGGACGGCTTACAAGAGCGGGAAAAAGAAAAGCAGGGAGCTTCCGGATGAGGAAATTATGCAGAAGGCGGACAGCGGTCAGGGTTTCTCCTCTATGGAACAGGTGATTGCGCGGGAGGAAGCGGAAACGATAGCCGAGGCGGTCAAGGCGCTTCCCATCAAACAGCGTACCGTGGTGGTTCTCTATTACTATCAGGAGTATCAGGTGAGAGAGATCGCCGCCATGCTGGGCGTTTTGGAGGGAACCGTGAAGTCGAGACTGCACACGGCGAGGAAATTGCTGCGAGGGAGCCTGACAGGTGTTTCGGGTATGACGGTCGAGAGGCTGGTCTGAGGAAAGGAGCCTGCATATGAGACAGAGAGAAGATTGGGAAGAAAAAATCAAAAATGTGTTGGCCTTGGAATGTGACGGCGTCACCGCGTCCCGGGAATTGAAGGACAGAATCGACGAACGGATTCTGGAAAGTCAAAAGGAGGCTGGGCATATGAAAAAGTTATCAATGAAGAAATTGGCGATTGGCGTTGCGGTTGGGTGTCTGCTGGTGTCTGGCGGCGCGTTTGCGGCGGGCAGGGTAGTTTCGCTGACTTCCCACAGCTATAAGCTGGATGCTTGCAGAAACTATGGCGATATGGATAAGATACAGGCAAAATTAGGCTATGCGGCGGATACGGTGGAGAAGTTTTCCAACGGTTACTGTTTTGAGAAAATGTCCGTGGATGATGTGAACGGAAACGATGCGGACGGCAATGTAATCTACACCTACAAAGATCTTAATATCTCCTATGAGAAGAGCGGAGAGCCGACCGTGTGGCTGGATGTGGTAAAACCTGTGGAGTCGTCTGTAAGAAGGGGAAATCCGGAAGCGACAAGGCAGGCGGGAGGAGTCACGCTGTATTATGACACAACCACCTATAAGTTTGTGCCGTCGAATTACGAGTTGACGGACGAGGACCGGGCGAATCAGGAGAAGGACAATTTTACGATTTCTTACGGATCGGATGAGGTGGAAATACAGACCGCTTCGGATGTGATATGGGAGAAGGACGGCGTAAAGTACCATCTCATGGGATTTGACCTGAATCTTGGCGCCGACGAGATGTTTGATATGGCCGAGGAAATCATGGGAACCAAGTAAATGACACAAATGTCATATGAAGTAACGAAAATAAGGGAGCGGCGGCTTCCTTATTTTTTTCTATGTCTTTTTTTAAGTGAAACTTTTTTGCATGTTGAATCGTATTACCTATAGAAGGGCTGGAAGGAGTGTGATAAGATTTTGTATGATAATTGCGGATATGGGGAACCGTTGTGATAAGAGCAAGACGAGATAGAGATTGACAGACTGACAAAGGAAGCACGAGGGGATGGAAGAAAAATGGAGCTATCTGGTGGACGAGTACCGCGCCATGCTGTATCGGATTGCGTTCTCGAACATAAAGAACCGGGCGGACGCCGAAGATGCGGTGCAGGAGGCTTTCCTGCGCTATATGAAGGACGAGAAGCCGATTCAGAACAAGGAACATGAGAAAGCGTGGCTGATACGAACCACCATTCATATTTGTCTGGATATATTAAAAAGCGGCTGGTATCAAAGGACAGTGCCATGGAACGAGTCCTTTGAAAACGCGGCAAAAAATATTTATCTGCCTTATCAGGTCAAGGATGACCAGACGTTAGACGCGGTGCTGCAGCTCCCAGTCCATTACAGGAACCCGATCTATCTATTTTATTATGAGGATTACTCGATTCGGGAGATCGCGGAGATTCTCAATGAAAAAGAGGGGACGGTGAAGACAAGGCTGCGCAGAGGCAGGGAGGAAGTAAAGAAATTTCTCACGGAAAGGAGGCCGTAGAACATGGGAATACAGGAGGTACAGGGCAGCGGCGGCGCGCAGGCATACCAGAAAAAGAAGAGCGCCGAACGGGGAGAAGGATTTCAGAAGAGCTTTTTGCAGAATCTGAAAGACCGGGATCAGACGAAACAAACCGCCGCAGATACCCAGAACGGAACGGGACAAAGTATCACGGATACGCAGGGTGAGGCGAAAAAGAAAGCAAAGAGCGTGGGTGTGGGGAGAATCGGCATAACGTCCGGCATTCGGGTGAACGCTGTAGCAGCGCAGGAGGCCTTACAGGCTGTGGAGGTGAGACATATGAGTTACGAGGAGAGCGATCATATTAAGATTGCCGTGACGGAAGGGTACACGCTGAAAGGCAAGAGAGAGGACGGCGAAGACGCCCGCGTTTATGTGGAGGCAAAATATGACGACGGCAGGCTGGAAGCCTATCAGGTAGAGATTGACCGGGTATCTGAGAATACGCAGCAGGAGATCGAGAGGTTTGCATTGGAGACGATGAAGGAGGCATAACGCTTATGATTAACAATGATCTCTATATGGGACATAAAACATTTGACACGACTAACAATACGGCGGCAACGCTGGCAAGGCAGGCAGCGTCGGCGAACAAGCGGAAGATGGAAAACTTGGAAGGCGATGTGGACCCGGAGAGCTTTGCCGCCAAACTGAAACGGGCCGATGAATATGAGACTTCTGGGAAGAAGTGTGGCGCGAGCGATTCCATTGGCGTCATTCTGCGGCAGATGGATGAGCCGACGACGACGCAAAGGACGGTGACGAGGGACGTCTGGCATAACGGCGCCCATGTATCGGTAACGAAGGATTTTATGAAAGGTAACTTGATTACGATCGGCGGCAGCGCGAATCCGGATTGGGTTTATGTAGATACTTCTGTGGGCACGGTAAAGATTGACTTAAACGACACAACCAGCCTGATGAAATGTCTGGATATGTTTTCGCCGGAGGATGTGACCGCCATTATGAAGAAGATTATGGAGGTGAAGCAGGCGAGAGAAGCCATGCGGCAGATTGACCGGATGCAGGATGACTTGATGAAGAATGAACGTGAGAAAGAAGAGCAGGGCGGTGACGGCGAAGGAACGTCTATTGGCGAGGCTGTGGGCGTGGTCAGCGCGGACGAATTAGGAGAAGAGAAGTCTTCCGTGACAGGCGTGGCCATGAGCGGCAGCAAAGGAGTGTTTGCCGTCGGAGGGGGACAGAGTAAGAAATTTGTGGGTTAATCCGCTTGCTTTGGCGCAAGGAAGGGTGATACAATAGGTAGAACGTGTATCTTGCGGCAAGGGTAAAAGGAGAAGCAGAAAACCGATGCAGAAAAAAATAGCGGTGATTAATGACATTGCGGGATACGGAAGATGCGCCATGACGGTGCTTCTTCCGATTATTTCTTATATGGGCGTGCAGGCATGTCCGCTCCCCACTTCCATTTTTTCCAATCATACGGCGTTTCCCCATTTCTTTATGGACGATTATACGGAACGGATGGAAGCGTATATTGATAACTGGAAGAAACTGGGGCTTACGTTTGACGGCATTGCCACGGGTTATCTGGGTTCGGTCAGGCAGATCGACATTGTCAAGCGGTTTATCTGTGAGTTTTCCGGGGAGAATACCTTGGTGCTGGTGGACCCTGTGATGGGAGATCATGGCAGGCTATACTCTGCCTATACGGCAGAGTTATGTACGGAACTGCGGAAATTGGTGGCGCTGGCGGATATTATTACGCCTAATCTGACGGAAGCCTGCTATCTTCTGGACCTCCCTTACAGGGAAACAGGGTGGAAGCGGAAGGAGTTGTTTGCCATGGCTGAAAGGCTTTCCGCTATGGGGCCGTCTAAGGTGGTAATCACGGGGATCGCGCAGGGAGAGTTTATTGCTAACTATGTGTATGGAAAAGACGGGGACGGGGAGCCGAAAGCAAGGCTCAGCCGTATCCACAAGGCGGATACACAACGGTGCGGCACGGGGGACGTGTTTGCGGCCGTGATCGCGGCGGACGCTGTCAATGGGGTTCCTTTCGAGCAGTCTGTGAAGAAGGCGGCGGTTTTCGTAAAACAGTGTATTGAGAAGGCGGCGGAATGGAAAACGCCGTCCACGGACGGCGTTCCCTTTGAAGAACTTCTATATAAATTAAAAAGGGGCTAGGTTAGGAAGACAACGGGTACTCAAGTTCAAACGGATACCCGTCTTTTTTATTTTTCTCGGAAAGGGTGTCGGTTTCGATCACATAAAAGTCGTCGCTCTTAATGACTTCCTTCATTTCCTGACGAATGGTCTCAAAGTCTGCCACATGAGAAGAGATTCTGCGGCAGGCGAAATCGCCCTCGCCTATGGTGCGGATGGTCTGTTCCGCATTTTCTGCGGCGGGCATGTCCCCGGTGATCGTGAGAAACATGTGGCGCTGGTATTTGCCGTTTTTGTATTCGTGCAGTACACCGGAAGGGTAGGCCACCGCTGTGCCAAGCTGCTGGGCGGTGACAAAAAGTTTCAGGATATACTGGCCGTAATACTTGGGAATATCCATGTCTTCCAGAGGCACCGTCAGCATCTTACGGGCCACGATTTCGTTGTGGTAGAAACCGTCGGGCAAAAGCACGCCGTTTCTGCTCTCCGGAATTTTAGCCAAGCCGGTTACGGGACTGGCCATATTCTGCAGGGTCTCCTGCAAGGCTGCCAGACAATTGTGAATGTCCATAATCTTCTGCTCCGCCAGAATCTTGCCGTCATAGAGAAGCTTCTGCAGATTGATAGAGGAGCTCTCCACATAGTTATTGAGATCCTTCAAGGGGATGCCCAGCTTAATGCAGACGGTAATGGCGTCCAGAAGGTAGAGCTGTTCGTTGGTGTAGTAGCGGTAGTTCGTCTCCGTGTTCACAAAGGCCGGTTTCAAGATACCGATCTGGTCGTAGTAACGCAGGGATTTAATGCTTACATTCTTTAATTTCGATACTTTTCCGATAGACATGTACTGACTCATTGCTAGTTCCTCAAATCATTTTTTCTATGGTGCTTGTCGTTTCTTGTTTGTTTTTGTTCCAAACTATACCCGAGGGTAAGAGTTGGTAAGACTTATTTTGTCACAAACGTTTGAAGAAAACAAGACCTTTTGGGAAACTAGTGGTTACAAAAAAATCCGCATACAAGATGATGTATGCGGATTAAAAAATTTCTAATTATCCCATAGTCACAACGACATCATAGCTTGTTTTACCCTTCACATAGGGAACTACGCAGCCTTCTACGGCCTGTCCGTCTACGGTGAGGGACTTAACGCCCTTTTCCACGTTGTCGGGGTTCACAACCTTGATGTTGTAAGTGCCTTCCCGGAATTTACGGGTTAAGGTAAAGTCGCCGAAGCCCTTGGGTACGCAGGGATCGATGCTCAAGCCCTTATGGGTGGGGTATACGCCCAGAATGTGCTGGGACACGTTGACGAAGGTCCATGCCGCCGTGCCGGTCAGCCAGCTGTTTTTCGCTTCCCCGTGGAACTTGGCGTCGGCGCCGGCCACCATCTGGGAGTAAACATAGGGTTCTGTGCGGTGAATCTCGCTAAACTCTTCCACATAGGCAGGGCAGGTCTTCTGGTAAATTTCAAAGGCTCTGTCGCCCCGTCCGATGACGGTTTCGGCGATGGAAACCCAAGGATTGTTGTGGCAGAAAATGCCAGCGTTCTCCTTATATCCCGGCGGATAGGAGGAGATTTCGCCCAGCTCCAAATGATACTTGGTATAAGCGGGTTGTAAAATCATTACGCCGTATTTGGAATCCAGCTTTTCCTTGACAGAGTCGAGGGCTTTCTTGGCAAGGCCTTCCTTTACGCCGATGCCGGCAAGGGGACAAAAGCCGTTGGATTCGATGTAGATCTGGCCCTCCTCGCATTCCTTGGAACCGATCTTCTGGCCGTAAGCGTCGTAGGCGCGGACAAACCAGTCGCCGTCCCAGCCGTCCTTTAATACGGCGTCGTACATTTTCTGTACCTCAGCGCGGGCATAGTCCGCTTCTTTTTGATCGCCCATGAGCTCGCAGAGCTGAGCATACTCTTCGCCGTATTTGACAAACATACCAGCGATAAATACGGATTCCGCTACTGGCCCTTCCGAGGGACCAAAGGTTTGGAAGGATTCGCCCGGATGCTCCGAGAAGCAGTTTAAGTTCAGGCAGTCGTTCCAGTCGGCGCGGCCGATCAACGGCAGGGCATGGGGGCCTTTGTGGTTTACAATGTAGTCGAAGGAACGTTTCAGGTGCGTCATAAGAGGCTGCGCCTTGGAAGTATCGTTGTCAAAAGGCACCATTTCCGTCAGAATGGAGGTATCCCCGCTTTCGCGCACGTAGGCGGAGGTGCCGGCGATCAGCCACAGCGGGTCGTCGTTGAAGCCGCTGCCGATGTCGGAGTTGCCCTTTTTGGTGAGGGGCTGGTACTGATGGTAGGCGCTGCCGTCCTCAAACTGGGTGGAGGCAATGTCAATGATACGCTCTCTTGCCCGGTCCGGAATCAGATGCACGAATCCTAAAAGATCCTGACAGGAATCGCGGAAGCCCATACCGCGTCCGATTCCAGATTCATAGTAGGATGCGGAGCGGGACATATTGAAAGTCACCATACATTGATACTGGTTCCAAATATTCACCATACGGTCAACCTTATCGTTGGAGGATTTTACGGTGTACTTGGAAAGCAGATCGTTCCAGTAAGCGTTCAGTTCACCAAAAGCCTTGTCCACATCCGCGTCGGTCTGATATTTGGCAAGCATTGCCTCGGCCGGTTTCTTGTTGATGACGCCGGGAGACTCCCATTTCTGGTCTTCCGGATTTTCTATGTAGCCTAACACGAAGACAAAGGTTTTGCTTTCGCCGGGCTTCAAGGTCATATTGATCTGATGGGAAGCGATGGGAGACCAGCCGCTTGCGATGGAGTTTGTGGCCTTGCCTTTTTCCACGGCTTCAGGGTTTGCGGCGCCGCGGTATGCCCCGAGAAATGCGTCGCGGCTTGTGTCAAATCCGTCTACGGGCGTGTTGACAGAGTAGACCGCATAGTGATTTCTGCGCTCTCTGTATTCGGTCTTGTGATAGATGGTGGAGCCGATGACTTCCACTTCCCCGGTATTTAAATTACGCTGGAAATTGCGGGAGTCGTCGTCCGCATTCCAGAGACACCATTCCACGTAGGAGAAGAGAGAGACTGTTTTTTCGCTGTCGTCATGGTTTGTAAGTTTTACCTGACTGATCTCACAGTTGTCATCCATAGGGATAAAGGTGAGGACAGAAGCCTCGAGCTTATTTTTGACGCCGGTGAAACGGCTGTAGCCGATTCCGTGACGGCACTCGTAGCTGTCAAGCTCTGTCTGGGTCGGTTTCCAGCCCGGATTCCAGACATTGCCGCCCTCTTTAATATAGAAATACTTTCCGTTGATGTCGCCTGGGACATCGTTATAGCGGTAGCGGGTCATGCGAAGGAGCTTCGCATCCTTGTAGAAGGTATAGCCGCCGCAGGTGTTGGAGATCAGCGTAAAGAATTCTTTACAGCCTAAGTAGTTGATCCATGGCAGGGGCGTCATGGGTGTGGTGATGACGTATTCGCGGTTGGCGTCATCGAAGTAACCAAATTTCATAGCTCCATTCTCCTTTTAAATGATATATTATTGTGTGTCCAACTCCCCGGAATTTTCGTATAATATAAGAAAGTAAACGATTAAGTAAAAACAATTCCGATCGGTTAAACAAATTATACAGAAGAAATGAAAAAAATGCAATAAATATATATTTTCCTTTGAAAATCCAATGGTATTTTAAAATTTATTGCATTGCGGGAAATTGTGTTGTACAATGGAAATACGAAAACGATTAAGCGGCATGCGGCACATAAAGAACAAACAGATTGTTGATGATTCCGCCGGGGAGAGAGGATAAACATATGGTATCAATGAAAGATATTTCGGCTGCCTGCGGCGTGTCTGTGGCTACCGTCAGCAAGGCGCTGAACGACCAGAACGATATCGGAAAAGAGACGAAGAGACGGATTCGTCAGGTGGCCGAGGAGATGGGATACTTTCCGAATACGGCGGCAAAGATGCTTAAGACAAACCGCAGTTATAATGTGGGCGTTCTCTTTAATCATGAGGATTACAGCGGTTTGACCCACGACTATTATGCTTTTGTTCTGGACAGTTTGAAGCGTACTGTGGAGGAGAAAGGGTATGACATTACGTTTGTCAATACCAGTAAGCGCCGGCCGGGGGCGACCAGTTATCTGGAACACTGTAAATCCAGAGGGTTTGACGGTGTGGCCATTGTCTGTACGGATTTTTATTCGCCGGAAATTTTGCAGCTTGTGATGAGCGGGATTCCTACGGTTACTTTGGACCATCTTTTTAATAATGTCTGTGCCGTTATGTCCAACAATGTGCAGGGAATGCAGGATCTGCTTACCTATATTTATAAGAAAGGGCATCGCAGGGTAGCCTATATTCATGGTCTGGACTCTGCGGTTACGCAAAGCAGGCTGTCCTCCTTCTACCGGACGGCGGGACAGCTTGGATTGACGATACCGGATGAATATATTCGGATGTCGCCTTACCGCGATACGCAGGGCGCACATCGGGAGACCCTGTGTCTGCTTGATTTGGAGGAACCGCCTACCTGTATTCTTTATCCGGATGATTTTTCCGCCTTTGGCGGTTTTAACGCCATTCAGGAACGAGGGCTGCGGATTCCCGACGACATTTCGATTGCAGGTTATGATGGGATCAGGGTAGCAAGACATATCGAGCCTACGCTGACGACGCTGCGGCAGGACACGGCCGAGCTTGGCAAGCAGGTGGGCGAGAAGCTGATCAGCCTGATTGAACACCCGAAAACTACGTTAGTTGAGACAATCGTGGTGGAGGGGCATGTGTTTGAGGGCAATTCCGTGGCGGATATCGGGAGGAAAGAATGATGCCGGCGCCGATTTTATTTGACCAAAGTAAATTAAAGGCATATGATGGTCTTATGAGACTGTGCGAGTTCGCAGGAGAGTCCGAGGAGTGGCAGCAGGCGTTGTGGAGCGAACTATTACTGAATCAGAGGCTGTATGACGCTTTCGTCTATTATCTGGAACACCATGGACTGCCGGATTTTCCGAAGTGCGGCGCTTATTCCTTGACAGACTGTTATGTATGGCAGATCGAGCAGGATAATCTCCGCATGGACCGGGGAAAGAATACGGCGGACTGTAATAAGGAAGACATGGTGCTTCGAAGCTTTATGATGATGGCCGGAATGCTGCGAGATCCGGAAGCTTATGTGAAGAAGCTGAGCGACTGGAAGGGAATGGATCAGACCATGTGAGGTGCGGTTTCAGGGAATTGATACGGAAATAACACAGAAAAAGGGAAAAAGCATGGATCGGATAGAGTTTATAGATAAACTGCAGCATGCGCTTTCAGGAGGACTTGGCAGTGCGGCGGTGGCGGAAAATGTACAGTATTACCGGGAATATATTGATGTAGAGATTAGAAAGGGCAGGAGCGAGGAGGAGGTGCTTGGAAGTCTGGGCGATCCGAGACTTCTGGCGAAGAGCATTATTGAGGCCAACAAACGCGCGGGCCGGATCGAGGGAACCAATCAAAATTATGACGAGGAGACTGTGGAGAGGGGCTTCGGAGAGCAGGAGCCGGCCGCAGGGGCGGTTCGTGTTCCCGGCTGGTTGATCTGGCTGATTGTGGTGGTGGTGTTTCTTCTGATTATTGGCGTGGTTTTTTCCGTGATTTCTTTCCTCGCGCCGATTATCATTCCAGTCTTGGTTGTTTTGCTTTTAATTAATTTCTTCAAGGGACGAAAGTAAAGACAACAGGCCGCTTATTAGCGGCCTGCTGAGGGGAGTATAAATAATTAATATAAGGGTCTGTAGGCGGAGAATGAAGGGGTATCTCCGTCTACACTTTTATTATAGTACGTTGGATGAAAAAAACAACAAGAAATAGTACCAAAGTACCAATATTGATTTTGGCAAATTTGAATAAAAAAATGGTACTAAAGACCTATACCGCACCTGAATAAGTTTCATTTTATCTTCTCATACTATTTTTGTAACACGAAACCAATCAGGAGGTATGGAAGATGTCTAAGAATGATTTTAACCAGAACAGCCAGCAGAATGAGAAGCAGCAGGACAAGAACAATCAGAACAATTCGAAAAACAGTTCTAGCAACGCAAACAACAGCAGCAAGAACAGTTCCGGCAGCAACTCTAACAGCAAAGACAACTACTAAGAAGGATCTGATCTGACAAGGGGGACGCATGGGGCGTCCCCCTTTGCCGTGACGGTTTCTGTTGACAGGCATTTGCATACAGCATAAAATGTAGCTATGGAAAAATTTGAGTATATCGTGCCTTGTCATTTTGGACTGGAGGCAGTATTAAAAAGAGAAATCATGGATCTGGGGTTGGAGATTGTCGAGGTGGAGGACGGAAGGGTTACCTTTGCCGGGGACAGGCAGGCCCTTTGCCGGGCTAATATTTTTTTGCGCAGTGCGCAGAGAGTGCTTATTAAAATAGGAAACTTTCACGCGGAGACCTTTGAAGAATTGTTTCAGGGAACGAAGGCGCTGCCTTGGGAGGCGTACATTCCCAAAGATGGAAAATTCTGGGTGGCCAAGGCGGCCAGCGTGAAGAGTAAATTGTTCAGTCCCTCCGACATCCAGTCGATTATGAAGAAGGCCATGGTGGAACGCATGAAGGGCGTATACCACACGGATTGGTTTTCGGAGACGGGCGCGGATTATCCGGTCCGGGTGTTTATCAAAAAGGACGAAGTGACGGTGGGATTGGACACCTCCGGGGAATCGTTACATAAACGGGGTTACCGGAAACTGACGGCAAAAGCCCCTATTGCGGAAAATCTGGCGGCGGCGCTGCTTCTTTTGACGCCTTGGAAAAAGGATCGCATTCTGGTGGACCCGTTCTGCGGGAGCGGAACGATTCCTATAGAGGCGGCTATGATGGCGGCTGGGATTGCGCCGGGAAAAACGAGGAGCTTTACGGCGCAGGCTTGGGAGCATGTGGTTCCGGCAAGACTTTGGCAGCAGACAAGGGAAGAGGCGTTAGCCCGCGAGAATTTGGATATCGAGACGCAGATTCAGGGTTATGACGTAGATGATGAGATGGTGTCGATTGCAAGGGCCAACGCCAAACTTGCGGGGGTAGAGCATTTGGTTCATTTTCAGAGAAGGGATGTAGATCGGCTTTCCCATGCAAAAAAATACGGGTTTATTTTGACAAATCCGCCTTATGGGGAGCGTTTGGAGGATAAGGAAAATCTCTTTGCCCTTTACCGGACGCTGGGAGAGCGCTACAGAGCCTTGGATTCATGGTCGATGTATGTGATTACCTCCTATGAACAGGCGCAGGAGGCGATCGGCAAAAAGGCCGATAAGAACAGAAAATTATATAATGGTATGATAAAAACTTATTTCTATCAGTATATGGGGCCGAAGCCCACCGGGAGCAAAAGGTAAACGATGCAGCAGAACAGTTTAATGAAAAGTACATTGGTATATTGTATTTTATTCGTGGCGGCAGCTATGAGCGTGATGCTGTATTATGCGGCGACAAAGACGGTAGGAGTGGCGGATCTGGCGCAGGACGAGGTGGTTTCCTCACCGTCAAGCGTGGAGACGACGCCTGTAACGCCCACGCAGGAAAATGAAATAGTTATCGACCGGACGAAAAAAAACACCAACTATTTTTGTGTGCCGATGCCGGAAACTGTGAAGGCGGAGGAAGTGGTGTTAGAAAACCATTATATGGATAAGGAATTGTGGGTAGGCATCAGTTCCGATCAGACGCTGGAATACGAGGATTTCTATGGAACAAACAGCGTATATGGGAACTGTAACAATGTAACGAACGGCCGGCTTGAGACGGAGGAAGAGAGGGTATGCCTGCGCTTTGCCCTGACAGGCGTTTATGAATACCGCAGCATTTTTGAGGATCACACGCTGTATGTGGAGTTTGTGCCGTCCAAGGAAGTGTATGAAAAGATTGTTGTGATCGATCCCGCCTACGGAGGGGATGAAAGAGGCGTCACGGTCGACAGGGTGATGTCAAAGGATATCACGCTTGACATTGCGAAGGCTTTGAAAACAATGTTCGACGAGAGCGATATCAAGGTGTATTATACGAGAATGGACGATAACAATCCCGCGTCTGCGGACAGGGTGGATTTGGCGATGGAGACGAAGGCCGATATGCTGATCCGCATTGAGGTGAGCGGCGACGATAACAGCAAACTATACGGTACGTCGGCGGTTTACAACAGCAAATATTTTATTCCCGGTTTTGGCAATGTGGAATTGGCGGACCTTTTGGAGCGGGAAGTGGTCACATCCATCAGCGGCAAGGCCGGCGGTCTGATCGAGTCGGCGGAGACGGACGAGGTGTTAAACAGCGCCACTGTTCCGGCGGCGGCGATCCGCGTGGGATATCTGACGAACAGTCAGGAGGCGATTCTTTTACAGCGGGAGGACTATATTAAAAGGATTGCGGAAGGTATTTACAATGCGGTTGTAAAAGCTTATGAACAGCGCGAAAAGTAATGGTTTGAGGGGAAAAGTATGTTTCGAATACTATTTGCTACGGGAAATCAGGGTAAGATGAGGGAAATCCGGGCAATTCTCGATGGCTGCGGGGCCGAGATCCTTTCCATGAAGGAGGCGGGACTCGACCTTGAGACGGAGGAGAACGGAACCACATTTGAGGAAAACGCTTTGATCAAGGCAAGGGCTGCTGCGGATGCGCTTGCGGCGAAGGAAGGAAAACGCGACTGTGTGGTGATGGCGGATGATTCCGGGTTGGAAATCGACTGCCTGAACGGGGAACCCGGCGTTTATTCCGCAAGGTATCTGGGAGAGGAAACGCCCTTTGACGTAAAGAGCCGGGACTTTCTCAGGCGGATGGCGGATGTGCCGGAGGAAAAGAGAATCGCCAGATTTGTCTGCGCCATAGCGGCGGTTTTCCCGAATGGAGAGACGGTTACCACAAGCGGCGTTGTAGAAGGAAGGATCGGCTGCGAGCTGCGGGGGGACAATGGCTTTGGCTACGACCCCATCTTTTATCTGCCGGAGT
>CAMXIK010000038.1 GCA_947243855.1 uncultured Lachnospiraceae bacterium
CGGTGGGATGCCCGCAGCCAAAGGCGGATGTGTTCATGAAGAACTGGAACAGGGCGGATGCAAACGCCTGCGTCCATGCCATCGTAGAGCCGGACGGGGATGTGTACCAACTGCTCCCGTGGGATTTCCGGGGCTGGCATTGCGGGGGCAGCGCGAACAATACCCACATCGGTGTGGAGATGACGGAGCCTGCCACCATCAAATATACGGGCGGCGCAAACTGGACGGAGACCGGGGATGGGGAAAATACGAAAGCCCATGTGCTTGCCACCTACAAATGTGCGGTGGAATTGTTTGCATATCTTTGTCAGCAATATCACTTGGACCCTATGGCGGATGGCATCATCATTAGCCATAGCGAGGGATGTAAAAGGGGCATTGCCAGCAACCACGGGGACGTGAAGCATTTATGGTCTAAGTTCGGTTTGTCGATGGCGCAGTTTAGAAAAGACATCAGGGCGGCTATGGAGGGAGGTTCGGCGGCGGATTCCCTTACCGCCATTATGGGGAAAGCGCAGGCCACGGCGGGGCAGATGGCATCCTATCTGAAAAAGAAGAACCCGTCCGTGGCACAGTCTGTTCTGGATATGATCCCGCTGTACCTTTTGGAAGGGGAGGCGGAGGGCGTGAGGGGAGACATCGCCTTTGCGCAGTCCTGCCTCGAAACCGGGAACTTCACTTTCTCCGGCTCTGCGGTCAGCTTAAAGCAGAACAATTTCTGCGGGCTTGGGGTGACGCAGAGGGGCAAAACGGGGCTGTCCTTTGAAACACCGCAGCTTGGCATCCGTGCGCAGATTCAGCACCTCAAAGCCTATGCCTCCACGGATGCACTTGTAGGCGAAAGGATTGATCCACGGTTCCGCTATGTGAAACGGGGTTGCGCTCCCTATGCGGAGTGGCTCGGCCAGAAGGAGAACCCGCAGGGGAAGGGCTGGGCGGCAGGAGAAAAGTACGGGGAGAAGATACTCTCCATCCTGAAAGCCGTCACCAGTGAAGGGAAAGTGCAGTTCATGGAGAGCCTTACCCTTTCCGCTCCCTACATGGTGCGCGTATCCATTCCCGATTTGAATATCCGCCGCGGCCCCGGAACGTCATACACAAAGACGGGGAAGTTCACAGGCGTGGGCATTTTCACCATTGTCGAGGAAAAGGACGGCTGGGGGCTGCTGAAAACCTATCAGGAAGGGCGGGACGGGTGGATTTCACTGGCATTCACCACACGGATTTAGAAGGAAAGGAAGGGGAATTTTATGCAGGAAATAAAAACTGAAAATGTAACGGTACCGGTCAGCGAAAAATATATGCTGACCATCCGGGAGGCTTCGGTCTATTTCAATATCGGGATCAAGAAAATGAGACGTCTGGCGGAGGATAATGCCGGACGTTTCGCAGTTTTCAGTGGGAACAGATACCTCATCATCCGCACAAAATTTGAGAAGTTCGTGGAGGAATGTTCGGCGATATAAATCCCTTTTAATTGCCGTAAGTAGTTGACTTTTGGGGGCTTTAGAGTGATAGATGTCATGACCGGGAAAGCCGGCAGACAGAAAGGAGGAAAGCCAGAATGAAGAAACCATCACCGGAACTAAAAGACGTCCTGAACCCGGAGGAAGCAGTCCGGTATTTCGGATTCAGCAGAAGGAAATTTTTCGGGATGCTCAGGGAGGGGAAATTTAAAAAGTACACTGCACTATATGGCAGGCGCAGGCTGATCCTGCGCAGGGAGTTTGAAAAATATCTGGAAGAAAACCCGGAGGTAAAGGAGGGGCTGTTAAATGGCGGGAAAAGCAAAGTCACGACGTGACTCAAAGCACCGCGTCCTGCGCAGGGGAGAATCCATCCGCGCAGACGGGAAATACCAGTTCAAGTACCATGTGAACGGCAGGCCGCATTTTGTGTATAGCTGGCGGCTGGAGCCAACAGACACCCTCCCGGTGGGGAAGAAGCCATGCTTATCGCTGCGGGAACTGGAAAAGCAGATCGGGTATGATTTGGATTCCCTGTCAGACCCTTTGGGGAAGAATATCACGGTAGGGGAGCTGGTGGAACGCTACCTTGCAACGAAAACGGCTGTCAAGCCGAACACGCTCATGAATTACAAATTTGTGCAGAACCTTCTCAGAGGCGAGACCTTTAATGACAAAAAGATATCGCAGGTAAAGACATCGGACGCAAAGCTGTTCCTGATCAAGCTGCAGCAGGACGGGAGGCATTACAGCACCGTAAAGACGGTGCGGGGCGTCCTGCGCCCGGCTTTCCAGATGGCGGTCGATGATGACGTGCTGATGAAGAACCCTTTCGGCTTTGAGCTTGCCGGAGTGGTGGTCAATGACAGCGTGACGAGGGAGGCCATCACAAAAGACCAGATGCGGAAGTTCCTAAAATTCATCCATGACGACAATGTCTACTGCAAGTATTACGAAGTGGTCTATATCCTTTTCCACACAGGGATGCGGATTTCAGAATTCTGCGGGCTGACCCTCCGGGATATTGACTTAGAAAACAAGGTCATCAACATCGACCACCAGCTTCAGCGGACTTCGGCAATGAAGCTGGTCATCGAATCCACCAAGACAAATGCGGGGACAAGGAAGCTGCCCATGACGGAGGACGTGGCGCAGTGCTTCCGGGCAATCATCGAGGACAGGGAAGAACCGGAGTGCGAGAGGGTGGTGGAAGGATATGCCGGATTCCTTTTCACGGATAAGAACGGATACCCGGAAGTAGCCATGCATTGGGAACACCGCTTCAACCACATGGTCAAGAGGTATAACGATATCTACCGGGTGCAGATGCCGAACATCACGCCCCATGTCTGCCGCCATACCTACTGCAGCAACATGGCGAAGTCAGGCATGAACCCCAAGACGCTCCAATACCTGATGGGGCATAGCGATATCGGGGTGACGTTGAATACCTACACGCACCTTGGCTTGGAGGATGCCACGGATGAGCTGCGCCGGATGGAGGACTTGGAGAACGCCCGAAAGGAATTGGAAAAGAACAAGGAAGAGAAGCCTGTTTCACAGAAGATGTTCCGGGCGATCTGAATAAGGAGAGTTTTGCGCCCTGCTTCGGCAGGGCATTTTTTTATTTATTCCCACTATATCCAAATGGGCGATTTTATGCTAAAATATCAAGGGAGTAAATTCTTTGAATTACTTATTTTGAATAAAGCATGTTATGAATTAAAGATACTTGCTGTTCTATATTTCATAATATTGAATGAAAAACAAAGCTGATTGATTGGAAAAGGGTGTAGTGGTAAGTATATGACAGAAGATCAATTCAAAATCGAACCACAATATGGTCCAAGCCATAATTTTTTGGTATATTGTAATGATGTATTAGTGAGCTTTCTAAAGTATGCAGATCGCGAGAAGTTGTCCTCTGTAAAGATAAATTTTAAGAATAAGGAAGATGAACATAGCTTTGCTGATTTAAAAGAAGGTAGCGATATTTTTGATTGGATGGAAGAACATGGCTATAATGATGAAATGTATGAGTTAGAATATCGGCATACATTCTTTTCGTTGGTGGCTGATTTCTGCCATTATATGTTGGAATCATTTGAATGCGCTGCAAAAAAGAAGGTTGCTGTTGCGTATGCATTATTAAGGAAACCGTTGCGTGATAATTTGTACTATATTGAATGGTTGGCAGCAGAAAGAGAAGATTTGTTGGATAAACTAGCAAAGGGTAAGGCAGAAGATTTAGTAATAAACAAATCCAGCGCAAAAAAATATATTGAGAAAGTTGAAAAGATTTATGGTATTGCTCATCAGGATGGATTTTTTAATTTTCGGTACGATAAGAGTGATAGAATGAGTTTGGAGAAAATATGGAATAAAGCTAATCATGTAATAACAACTCATTCCTATACAAAATCAGCACAAGGAGAATTAAATTTTGTCTTTTTAGATGAGGAACGGATTGATGAGTTTACGAGATATTATTATTGCGTTGTTCCGTTGGTAATGTCATACGCTGTAGATTTGATCGTGGCAATGTTTGAACGGATTATAAATGTAAATCCAATGACCAATGTTATAAACAGGGTATTAAAACTGGCAAGGCAAGCATGTACAGCGGATGGGAAATTCTTTCAAGATGCACTTAATATATTGGAAGTGGATGAAATCCCCTTTTTCTGTCCTCATTGCGGAAATGAAATACATATGAATTTAGATATTCTGTTTGAATTGATGAATAATATATTTAAATGTGGGGAATGTGGATTCAAAATAGAATCATCGAACTATATATTTGACTATGAGGGAGAAGCTGATGCGATAGAAGATTAGCGTTAGGAATTTAGGTTATTTTGATATGAGCTTATCAAAATCAGTAGAGTAGTAAACACCCTCAATTCCTACTACGTTTTTACTACGATTGACGGAATCAATATGCCCCGTTTTGCCCCGATTTGCCATTTTCGTTACATTTTTAACAATCTCTACAGAAAAAGCAAACTGCGCAAATCGCGCCAAAACACGGCAAATCAGAGCATTTCAGGAGGAAAATTTATTATGATAAAGATACTTTTCGTCTGCCACGGCAATATTTGCAGAAGCACCATGGCCCAAAGCATCCTCACCCACATGATTAAAGAACGCGGCCTCTCCGCCTCCTTCCGCATCGACTCCGCGGCCACCAGCCGCGAGGAGATCGGCAACCCGCCCCATTACGGCACGGTGGGTAAACTCCGTCAGGTGGGCATTCCTTTGGTGCCACACAAAGCCCGCCAGATGACGAAACAGGATTATAAAGAGTTCGATTACCTGATCGGTATGGACGATGCGAACGTCCGCAATATGGAGCGGATCGCGGGCGGTGACCCGGAACATAAGATTTATAAGCTTCTGGAATTTGCAGGGAGCGGCAGGGCCATCGCCGATCCTTGGTATACGGGGAACTTTGACGTGACCTACGACGATGTCATAGAGGGGTGCGAGGCACTGCTGCAGCAAATTCTGTCCTGAGAGTGGGAAAGGAAAGCAGCCAGTTGGCATGAATAGATGATTTCATGTTGCGAATAGAGGCCGTTTTCCTTAAGAAAAAGGGGAAAACGGCCGATATCTATTACATGAAAATACAGGAAGGCGCTGGTTGTTTCATTTTTCGAACAAGTTTGGCGCAAATTTGTACAGGTGCATCGCAAATAGAAAGGTTCTGAAAAGGAGACTAGCATGCAGATTAAGGCAGGAGATACAGGAAACCAAATGATTCATAGTAACGTCCATGCGCCGGAAAAAGCGGGGGAGCAAGGACGTCACAAGGCGGCGAAACAGCAGAGAAAGACCGCTATTTTCGCTGGGGATCTGCCGATACATAAGGATGCCATCACACTCCGCAGGCAGCAGGCGCAGAAGAAAGCGATGAAGATGATACAGGATGCATGGAACGGCGACCGCAAGATAGACCAGAGCATCGAAGAGTATGGGGCGCTTTCGGAGGAGCAGAGAAAAGAGTTAAAGCTGAATAAAGACAAAATGGCGGAATGCGACGCCAGAAAGGAAAATCTGCGGGAGAGCTACGGCGTGGAGAAGGATTCTCAGGAGCAGAAGGATCTGGAGCTTCTGGAACGTCAGCATTATCCTAATTTGGGGAGCGGTGAATTTACAGAAGAAGAGCGTGAGAGGTTGAAGGAATTAGAGAGCGAACCGCTGACAGAATACCAGCAGAGATGCCTTGAAATGGAGGGCGACAAGAGTGTGTTTAATGACCGTGCCCGACATGCAGAATCAAGAATAAAAGCGTATGACAACGCGGTCAGGTCCATCAAGCAGGAGCGCCTGAAACATCACGAGATGTTAGATGCGCAGGAGAATGCGGATAAAGTAATGGAGCAGGCAAGCAAGGATATACAGGGCCTGATTGTGGGCGAAGCCAAGGATCATGTGGACGAAGTCCAAGAAGAGCAGAGAGAGGAAGCGAAGGAAAAGGCCGAGGAGAAGGAAGAACAGGAGGAGAAAATCGAACTGCGACAGGAGCAGAAAGAGCTGATGGAGGCGCGGATTGAAGCCGTCAGGGAGGAAAGCCACGAGGCGCAGGAAGCGCAGAGACGGCAGGAGAAAGATGCCAGAGAGGAAGCGGAGCTTTTAGGGGATATGGCGGATGCGGGTCTGAATGTGGCCGGTGCAAACGATGCGGTGAAAGCGGAGATCAAGGATATGCTGAACAAGCTGAAACTGGTGGAGGCCGACATCAAAGGCATAGAGGTTGACGAAGAAGTATAGACATCATTAGGAGGCATGGAGGGAAACATGAGAGTTACAAGACACTACAGAAACGGCATGGTAAATTTCAGAAAGAACAACAACAAATCGGAGGCGGAATCTCTGCTGAATACCCTGCGGCGCAACAGCGCAAGCAGACGCGGGAGTACGCTGGCGAGCATTTTGGGCGGCAGCAGCAGGACTTCTGCAGCAAGCGGCCGGTTTGACACAAGCAAACTGTTTGACAGAAATACGGTGACTTCCACCGAGAAACCGCAGAAATTCTACTATGATATGCAGTACCATGCAAAGTCGGTGGGAGAATATGCAGAAGCGTTACAGAGCAGCGAGAAAGATTCCATCTATGATAAGGCGAGAGAGAGCGGCAGCACGGAACAGATCGTATCGAACATTGAAAATTTTGTGAATCAATACAATAGGATGATGGAAGATCTGGAAGAGTCCGGTTCCAGATCGGATGCCATGCTTCGGACGCAGTTTGACAGTCTGGCTAGAGCGGCGGAGAAGGATCTGGCTGCCACAGGCGTGACCAAAAGGTCGGACGGCACTCTTGCAATCGATGAGAAGAAGCTGGAAGCGGCCAGTGTAGATACCTTGGAAAAGGTGTGGGGCAGCGGTTTTTCCGTAAAGGCTGGCGCTAAGGCGGGCACGGTGGAGGCCACTGCGGAGCGCAATATTGAGGCGGAAAAGAGCAGCACCTACAGTCCCTTTAACAGAACGAATCTGTACGGAAACAGTACAAGAAGCGCGGGAACTTATTTTAATTCCAGAAGATAGGCCGTAACGCAGGCAGAGACGGCGGCCGTTTTGGGAAGAAAGGCAGCCGTCAAAAGCGGGGATAGAAATGCAGCATGTAAACTGGGTACAACAAAATGAAGATTACGCCACAAGATATCATGTGCTCCAGTGGAAAACCTCCCACTTCCATGAGCCGTATTCCCGCCATGCTTCGGCTGGCCCGAAGCTAAACCAGAGCGCTGGGGCGGCTTTGCAGGCAAAGGAGCTGCAGACGGATACGGAAGGGCTGGCTTTCGGGCAGTCCGACCGTGTGGGAAGCGGCAGGCTGGGACTTGGTCTCGGTTTGGAAGAGTCGCTTGCAGGCGCCATTTCTGGAAATGAGAAAGGGCATGACGGCGTTAATATATCGGCCCATGGAGCAAGAGCATTGGAAGCTGGGGCGGAAGCGGCACAGACGACCGTACAGAGCGCAGCCCTTGCGCAGACCCAGGCGGCGGAACATACGGTGACGCCCGCTTCTGGGAAAGAAATGACGGGCGAGTCCGAACAAAAAGAACAGGCGGACAGAGAGAACACCACGGTGGCGGGATCAGGCCGTGGGAATATCAGAAACCGCCTGCAGGAGAGCGCTGCACGCCTTCGGGAAGCCTATCAGAGACAAAAAGAAAAAGCGGCCAAAAAGATACCGCTGTTGAAACAGATCAAACCGGAAAAGCAGGAGGAGAAAAAGCGGAAGGGAACAAGAACGGCCGACAGGGAAGCCATGCTTGCGATGCAGGCCGAAAACCATTATCTGCTGGACTCCTATGACCAGAATGGAAATTACAGTATGTTAGGGAAACGATAAGATTAGGCTCGTCTGACAAATTTCTGGACAAATTTCAGAAGAGCGTGCACATAAAAGGGCTGCAAGGCCTTTTTTGCGTTCTGCAGTTCTTTACGGATCTCGATGTGCTGCGGACAATGTTTTTCGCAGGCGCCGCATTTGACGCATTGGGTCAGGGAGGTGGCGTCTTTTTTCAGGGAGGTGATTTGCGCATATTCTAACATAGTGGTAATTTTTTTCTGAGTGGCGCTCTGGTTGTAGCAGCGAAAAGCAGTGGGAATGTCTACGCCGTGTGGACAGGGCATACAGTAGCCGCATCCGGTACAGCCAACCTTAAGGGTTTGGTTGACCTTGGAGCGCACGGTCTGGATTAATTTGTGGTCCGCTTCCGTAAAGAGGCCGACCTTGGCCTGATCTGCGCTTTGGCAGTTTTCCAAAACCATTTCCAAGGAGTTCATGCCGGAAAGGACGCAAGTAATTTCCGGCTGGTCCCATAGCCAATGAAAGGCCCATTCGGCGGGCGTGCGCCTTACGGGATAGTCCGCAAAGACTTTTTTTGCAGCGTCCGGCAGATAAGCGGTCAGACGGCCGCCCCGCAGAGGCTCCATGATGATGACGGGAATGTTCTTGCTGTGGGCGTAGTGCAGACCTTCCCTTCCGGCCTGCGTGTGTTCATCCATGTAATTATATTGAATCTGGCAGAAATCCCAGTCGTAGGCGTCGATCAGAGCCTTGAAGGTGGCAGTGTCGCCGTGGAAGGAGAAACCGATATTGCGGATGGCGCCGGATGCTTTCTTCTCAGTAATCCAGGCGTCAATGCCGAGACGCTTCAAGCTGTTCCAGACTTCTACGTCAAAGAGCATGTGCATCAGATAGAAATCGATATGATCTGTTTTCAGGCGTTTGAGCTGTTCCTGAAATAACTTTTCGATAGAGGAAGCGTTTTTCAAAAGATAATAAGGCAGTTTGGTGGCAATGTACACTTGATCCCTGCAGTGATTCTTTTCCAGAATCGTGCCGAGCGCTTCTTCGCTGCCGCCGTAGATATAGGCGGTGTCAAAGTAATTGACGCCGTTATCAATAGCGAGCATGATTTCCTTTTCGGTCTTTTCCAGATTGATTCTGCCGCCAGAACTTGTAAACCGCATACAGCCGTATCCGAGAATGGATACTTCTGTACCGTCTTTCATTTTTCTATATTGCATCGTATTCCCCGCTCCATGGTTGGATTCTTTTTTACTCTATTCATTATAAGTAGCTTTTTTTGAGAAGTCAATGATTATGCGTCCTGCTCTTATTACTAAAATGATCAAAATTCTAATAAAAAGTTAATAATTCTTTCCTTGTTTTTCTGGAATAATCGGTATATATTAGGAAAATGAACGGAGGGTATACAGATGACAGGAAATCCATTTTTCCCATTGGAAGAGATGGGATTTGACGCCGAGGAAAACCAGATGATGGTGATTCCAAAGGTAGATCATGCTATTTATGAACAGCGCAGAAAGATGGTCGGCACGGTAGTGGATTACAAGGAGATGCGGATGCGCTACAGCTGCGCGATCAAGGAGGTACGGACGAAGTTTGACGTGCTGAACTCGGAATTTAATGTGCGCTACCGGAGAAATCCGATTACGTCCATTAATTCCCGGTTAAAGAGCAGCACCAGCATATTGGACAAACTGAATCGGAAGGGACTAGCCTTTACCGTTGAGAATGTGGAGAAAAATCTCTATGATGTGGCGGGAATACGGGTGGTCTGCTCCTATGTGGACGACATCTATGGGCTGGCGCAGGCGCTGGCGAAGCAGGACGATATCACAGTGATCAGGGAGAAGGACTACATCAAAAATCCGAAACCAAACGGATACCGCAGCTACCATATGATTGTGAGCGTGCCGGTATTTTTCTCGGATCAGACGAAAGAGATGGCGGTGGAGGTGCAGATACGGACGATCGCCATGGATTTTTGGGCGAGTCTGGAGCATCAGCTCAAGTATAAGCAGGAAGTGCCCAATCAGAAGGAGATTGTAGGAAGTCTGACTGTCTGTGCGGAGCAGATTGCGGCCATTGACGAGCAGATGTGTCAGGTGAGACGCCAGATAGAGCGGTCGGAAGATCTTCCGACGGAGGAAGAGATTCTTCTTGAAAAGCTCCGTAAGATTGATATTGCGGTTGGAGAATAAAATTGCTATTCTCCGCATTTAAAAGAGAAAAATTTAAACTGAGAAGATATACTAAAATATTTTACAAAATATTAAAATAAATATTGATTATATTTGGACTCTCTGTTATAGTTTTAAGTAAGAGAAACGATCAGTTTCGGATAAACGGAAACAAGGAGACGATCGGGACAGGGAATGACTGAGGTATCGTCTCAGAACGGAGGGTTAGCATGAGAAGGAAAGGATTTACAGCCTGCGGGCTGGGCGTCCTGCTTGCATTTGGGCTTACAGCCTGCGGCGCTTCCCAGGATGCGGGTGAGCAGGCACAGGAGAATCCGGATGCGGCAAAGAAGGAGGATGCGTCAGTGGGCACAGAGGAGGAAACCAAAACGGGAGAGCAGCCGGCGGATTTGGATTTTACGGTGAATTATGACGGAATTGCCACAGCGAAAATTGAGGCGGGCGTCAGCGTGCACGATCCCTCTATTTTTAAGGCGGATGGCAAGTATTACATATTCGGTTCGCATATGTCTACGGCGGTTTCGGAGGATCTGCGCACATGGACGTCTCTGGGGGACGGTTATAAGGTAAAGGACCAGATCTATTATGAGCTGATGGCAAACGATGAGGCCTTTGCTTACTCTGGCAGCAAAAAGAGCCTGATTCCCACGGATGACAGGGCGTGGCATGTGTGGGCGCCGGATGTGATCTATAATGAGGAGACGGGACTTTATTATTTGTATTTCTGTACCACTTCCACATGGAATGCGTCGAATCTGTGTTACGCTGCCAGTGAAAATATTGAGGGGCCTTACGAGTGGAAGGGCGCGCTGATTTACTCTGGTTTTACGCTGGAAACGCTGGACGCCACAGATGTCACCGAATATGTGGACAGAGATACTGCCAAGGATAGATATATTAAAAAGAGCGATGAATATAACTTTAATAAATTTCCCAATGCCATCGATCCTACGGTGCTTTATGATGGGGAGGGAAGATTGTGGATGGTATACGGTTCATGGTCGGGCGGTATGTACCTTCTGGAGCTTGACAAAGCGACCGGCGAGGTGATTCATCCAGAAGAGGACGAGGCTAACCGGGTGGACCCTTATTTTGGGAAACGTCTGCTTGGCGGCAATCATAGCTCGATTGAAGCGCCTTATATTCTCTATGACGAGGAGAGCGGTTACTACTATCTCTTTGTCTCTTATGGCGGACTTGTGAGAGAGGGCGGTTATCAGATCCGCGTGTTCCGGTCCGAGACCATAGACGGGGATTATGTGGATATGAATGGGGAATATCCGATGGATACCAACAATCCGGAACATTATCCATACGGCTTGAAGCTTTCCGGTAACTATATGCTCCCCAGTCTGGAGATGGCATATATGGCGACCGGACATAACTCGGCGTTTATCGACGATGACGGAAAGAAATATATTGTGAATCATACCCGTTTCGACAATAAAACCGAGGAGCATGAGCCGAGAGTGCACCAGTTCATCGTCAACGAGGAGGGATGGCCCTGTATGCTTCCCTATGCGACGGACGGCGAGACCGTGTCAGAGGGCGGTTATGAAATGGCCGACGTGGCTGGCAGATACTATGTGATTAATCAGGGGACTGCTATTGACGCGGAGATTGCCCAGCCTTTCATTCTTTATCTGGACGAAAGCGGAAAGGTTTACGGTGAAGGCGTGGAAGGAAGCTGGGAGATGAAAGACGGCTCCTGCTACATGAAAGTGTCTTACGGGGACGCAAGCTACAGCGGTGTGTTCTGCCAGATGAACGATGAGGCGGGAACGGAAGTGATGACCTTTAGCGCTGTCGGAAACAACGAGAGCGTCTGGGGTGTCAAATACTAACTAACTTGGACATAAAAGAAACGCCTGCGGGAGAGATCCTGCAGGCGCTTTTTTACTATTTATTCCGCCCCTTCTTCCATAGGAGCGTAGTGAATGTTTACCTTGATATCCTGTCCGTAGTTGCCGAAGGTCTTGCCAAAAATGGTGAGGCCGCCTACATGCTCCGCGTCGTCGTCCACAGCCAGACGGAAGCGGAGGCTGCTGCGATAGTCCAGATGGAAGCTGTCGATGGTCACGTCCGAGATTTTCAGACCGTCGATAAAGGTACCCTTTCGGTTGATGACAAGAAGTTTCAGAAGACCATACTGATTCCAGTTCGGGAACCACCAGTCCGGTGTGAAGAGGCCTCTTGAATCACCGAAATCTCCGGGCGAGAGCCAATTTCCGATGCACACGTCGTTTAAGTAAAAGGAGATATCGGAGGGCCAAACATTGTTGACGCCGGGAGCCTCCGAGCTCAGTTCCGCCGATATGGTGAGCTGTGTGATTTTTTGGAAACTGGGAATAAAATTAGGAATGTTGTACTCTACAAATCCTTTTGTAAACCATAGGATATCCGCACTGTAGCGGTCGGGATGGTCAAAGTAACGGGAATCGTCCACCTCGCCGATAATTGCCTTGTCTGAGGCGAGGCCGCAGGTAGGGCAGATATGGTAGACGGAATAGTGGCCGACCTTAATATCCGCGCTGTAGACATTCAGAATGTCCTCCTGACGTTCCAGATCAATCAGAATCTTGTCCAGATGAACGGAGCAGATTTTTTGGTTGCCGTGTCCTGCCGATTCACTGGAAATGGAAATAAGACCGCAGCTCTCCAGTTTTTTAATATGGCTGGTCAACGCACCGTTGGTGATATTCAGGCGCGAAGCCAGCTCGTTCATACTCATGCTGTTGTTGTCCAGAAGAATATTTAAAATCTCGATTCTAACGTCGGAACCGAGCGCTTTAAAGATGTCCAGACCATCGTTTAGTGATGTGATATGTAACAATGCCGCTTCCCCCAAAACAATATTTTTCTATTTTTTAAAATACTATACTAACAGTAAAATTATATACAAAAAAACTGTTTTCGTCAATTAAATGTAAACAATTTTATGTAAAATGTTATAGAAAAAGAGGAAATTATTTTACAAAATCACAAACTATTTACTTCCCATTCACTTCCTCAAATATCTTTACAATCTCTTCCTCCGGTTCCTTTGTGAGCAGGGATACTGCCACATTGACGAGCAAAGCGACGATAAAGGCCGGAAGCAGTTCATAGATGGCGAACGCGCCGCCCAGCTTGGCAATGCCGTATTTCCACACAAATACCATGATACCGCCGGCGATCATGCCAGCCAGCGCCCCCTGCTTGTTGGAACGTTTCCAGAACAACGCCAACAGCACGACCGGACCAAAGGCAGCGCCGAAGCCGGCCCATGCGAAGGAAACGATACCGAAGATAGAGCTGTCCGGATTCTGCGCAATGAACACGGCGACAAGGGAGATCGCGATTACCGTGATCCTTGCGATCAGCAGGGAAGTTTTCGTGTCAAGCTTCTTTTTCCCGAAGTCCTGCACCAAATTCTGCGAAATACTGGACGCCGCAGCTAAAAGCTGGGAATCCGCGGTCGACATGGTTGCTGCCAGAATGCCTGCCAGAATGACGCCCGCAATCAATGCGAAAAGAATACCATGGGTACTCAAGACAGAAGCGATCTGAATGATGACCGTCTCGGAGTTACTGCCTTCCAGCACGGGGATGATGCCTGCCTGCGAAAGTCCGTAACCGACCACGCCGATCAATACGGCGATTGACATGGAGATTACCACCCAGACGGTAGCGATTCGTCTGGAAAGAGTCAATTTATTTTCGTCCTCAATCGCCATGAAACGGAGCAGAATATGAGGCATGCCAAAATACCCGAGTCCCCATGCCAGCATGGAGGCGATCATAAGGGGTGTGTAAGGTGAGGCGGAGCCAGTCTGCGGGGAGTAGGTCTGCACCAGACTTAAATAGCCGGGAAGACTGCCAACAGCGTCCATTACGCTGCCGAAACCGCCTGTCACAACAGCGCCGAAGCCCACTACAATGAGAAGGGCGATGCTCATGGTGATGCCTTGAATCAGGTCGGTGGTGCTTACGGCAAGAAAACCGCCCAGCGTACAGTAGATCACAATGACCGCTGCGCTTAAGAGCATGGCCACAATATAGTTCATGCCGAAGAGCGTGCTGAAAAGCTTGCCGCAGGCTGCAAAACCGGAGGCGGTGTAGGGCACGAAGAAAATCACGATCACGAGCGCCGCAATACACGTTAGGATATGCTTGTCATCACCGTACCTTTTGGCGAAAAACTCCGGAATGGTAAAGGAGCCGATCCGGCTCGAATAGCGGCGTATTTTCTTGGAGACCAAAAGCCAGTTTAAATAGGTGCCTACGGCCAGACCGATGGCAGTCCAGCCAACTTCTGCAAGGCCGGACAAATAGGCGAGGCCGGGCAGTCCCATCAAGAGGTAGCTGCTCATATCAGAGGCTTCCGCGCTCATGGCGGTCACCAGAGGGCCTAGCTTGCGGCCGCCAAGGTAAAATTCCGAAGCCTGTGTATTTTTCTTGGAAAAGGTAATGCCGATATAGATCATTGCGCCGAGATAGACGACGATTGCAATGATAATACAGATTTGCGATGCCATAATATTCCTCCTCATTTTATGATACGTTAACGTAATCCTTTGCTATTATAGCGGGTTTGCTATAAATGCGCAATAAAAAAGTAGGGCAAATATGCCTGTGTGTGGCATCTTCTATTGATTTTATGGGAAAAATCGCATATAATGTCATTATCTGCACTGTGTTTTTGGAAAACGCGGTGGCAATGAGAGAAGGAGGGTACCATGGGGGCAGCAGACAGTAAGAGTGGGGCGATCGCCCGCTTTGAAGAGTTATGCAACAATGCGGTGGCGCTGCAGGAAAAATTCCTGATGGACAGGCTTACGGAGAATAAGGATACGGAATACGGGCGATTGTTTGGATTTGAGGATATTCATTCTGTGGAGGAATATCAGAAAGAACTGCCTATCACCTTCCATTATGATTATGAGGCGGTTATCGAGCGGCAGGTGGAAGGAGAAGAAGGGCTGCTTACGGTTGAGAGGCCCATTTATTACTGCATCAGTACGGGCAGCACGGACTCGCCTAAATATGTGCCGATTATAGAGAGAGATCTTTTGACGCAGAGATTTTATTGGGAGGATCTGCTTAAGGAATCTATCCGAACCCAGATGCCGGAGGCTTCGGAGGAGGAGCTGTTTGGCATGATTTTTGAGACGGGGGAATTTAGGCGCGATTTTATGCCGGACGGAACGATGTGCGGTGTGAGGGCTGGCGCTTTAAGCCGTTATCTGGAGGAGAAGGGAGAGCTGGACACCAGCAAATATACGGCTCCGCTGGAAGTGCTTTTTCCGGAGGACAAGACGGAAGATATGCTTTATGTGAAACTTCGTTTTGCATTGGGGCACAGGGATGTGACGGCGATACACGGCGTCTTTGTAAACCGTGTGGTAGGGATGCTGCGTTATGTGGCGGAAAACTGGGATGCCTTTCTGTCAGACATTGAGACGGGAGAGATCAGCGATTGTTTTTCCGTGAGCCATGAGTGGGAGGTTTATTTAAAGGAAAATCTTCCGGCAAATCCGGAGAGGGCTGCACAGCTTCGGGCAATTCCCACAGAGGATCTGGAAAAGGGGCTGGTGAAAAAAATCTGGCCGAATATCAAATATGGACGGTTGATCGGCGGCAGCATGTTTGCGCCCTATATGGATCGGTTATGGATGTATGCGGAAGATCTGCCGATTCATTATTTTACATATGCCGCGTCCGAGGGGTGCTTCGGCATGGCCAGAGGCGTAAACGAGGGAGACGCTTATTATGTCCTCCTTCCGGACACCTGCTTTTATGAGTTCTTGTCGGAAACGGGAGACGGAGAGAAGATTTATACGATCCGGGATGTGGAAGTGGGCGCAAAATACGAAATGCTGATCACTACTTTTTCGGGAGAATACCGCTACGCCATCGGGGATGTGGTGGAAGTTGTCGGCTTCGAGGGGCAGGCGCCGATCGTGCGGGTCTGCTATCGGAAAAGTCAGGTCATCAATATTGCGGATGAGAAGATGAACGTGCGCCAATTAGAGAGCGCGATGCGCAAATTCCAGAGAAGGGCGGAGTGCACGGCGGAAGGATACTGCGTGGACGGGGATTATGCCAAGAGACGTCCACGCTATATGCTCTATCTGGAGATTGCGGATGGAAAGCTGCCGGAGGATGCGGAGCAGCTTTTGGACGAGTGTCTGATGGAGAGCTGCCCGGGTTACAAGAGAGACAGAGAACTTGCAGAGCTTGATAAGGTGAAGATTCAGTTGATTCCTCGGGGCGGGTTTAAGGCATACGGCAGATTTATGGCGAAACTTGGACACCGCAAGGAACAGGATAAGCCTCTTCGCATTCTTGTGACCGAGGAACAGAAAGCGTTCTTTGGCGGCGCGCTGATGTCATAGCCGCAAAAGGGAAACAAGCGGCTGCGAAGCAGACATTGGTCTTTCTTGCGAGTATGGATATGGGTGATACATATGAACAATTATAATACCGTTTTGCCACAGGCCTTTGCTGAAAAAATGCAGAGGCTTCTTGGCAGCGAGTATGAGTCTTTTGCGGCGAGCTATGAGAACGAGCGGCAGTACGGACTCAGACGAAATCCTTTAAAGGGAACAGAAGAAGAGTTTAGCAGAGCAGTACCCTTTCCGCTTAGAAAAATTTCATGGGCGCGGGAAGGGTATTATTATGACGCCGAGTCCCGGCCGGGACGCCATGTGCTCCATGAGGCGGGCGCGTATTATATACAAGAGCCATCCGCCATGGCGGTGGCGGAGGCGCTTTCTCCAAATCCCGGCGAGCGAATTCTGGATCTTTGCGCCGCGCCGGGCGGGAAAACTACCCAGATTGCGGGCATGATGCAGGGAATGGGGCTTTTGGTGTCCAATGAAGTGATGGGGGAGAGAGCGCGGGTGTTATCCCAAAATGTGGAGCGCATGGGTGTTTCTAACTGCGTGGTGTGCTGTGAAAAACCGGAATGCTTATCTGTGCGTTTTCCAGCTTTTTTTGACCGGGTGTTGGTGGATGCGCCCTGTTCCGGCGAGGGCATGTTTCGCAAGGACGAGGCCGCAAGAGGGGAGTGGAGTCCTGAGACCGTGGCAATGTGTGCGCGGAGGCAGGCCCTGATCTTGGAGGAAGCGGCCAAAATGGTTAGACCGGGCGGCGTGCTGGTCTATTCTACCTGTACGTTTTCCCCGGAGGAAAACGAGGGAACGATCAGCGCTTTTTTACGGACGCATGAAGATTATAATATAGAAGAGACGGCTTTTGAGGGTGTATTTTCACCGGGGAGGGGTGACTGGGTTTCTGCGCCCGCCGAAGGAATCGAGCATACGCTGCGGCTGTGGCCTCATCTGATACAGGGGGAGGGCCATTATGTGGCGAGACTGCGCAGACGTGGACAGGGGACGCAGGAATTGGCGGCGGAGAAACAGAAGCAGAAGGATAAGCTGCACAGTCTTGCGGAAGAAAAGGCTGTCGTTGAATCAGAGGTTTGGAAGATTACAGGCGATAAAAAGTTATGTAAACTTACAGAGGGATTTCTGCGGGAGGAACTGGGGATTAGCGGCGCATGGATGGCGCGGCATCCGGGCCGGATCATGAAGTTTGGGGAGCAGATCTATCTCGTGCCGGAGGACATGATCTCTCTTGACGGGATCAAAGTTCTGCGGCCGGGACTGCATCTGCTTACGGAAAAGAAGAACCGATTTGAACCGGCCCATGCCTTGGCCGGGGCTTTGTCATGGAAAGATACGGAAAAACATAGTGCGCTTACAGAGAAGGAGGCGGCCGCTTATCTGCGCGGGGAAAGTCTAGGCTGCGGGGAAGAGAAGGGATGGACGGCGCTTTTTTACGAGGGATATGCGCTTGGCTTTGGAAAAGCGTCGGGCGGACAAATGAAAAATCATTATCCGAAAGGGCTTCGCATATCGTTATAATATCTTAATTTTCATTTATGGGCTTGTAAAATGATTTTCCATGGAATATACTAGATATAGACTTTTACAAGGGATAAACCACTTTGGCTTGTGTAGGGAGTTCTTTCGATGTTATTTTCCAGTGTTGGATTTTTATTTCGGTTTCTGCCGATTTTTATGATAATCTATTTGGCGTTCCCAAAATACCGCAATATTATTTTGTTGACAGGAAGCCTCATTTTCTATGGAGTGGGAGAACCGTACTTCGTTCTGCTGCTTCTTTTCTCTGTTTTCATCAACTACGGTTTCAGCCGCTATATGTTCTGGGAACCCAGTTCCCCCCAGTCGCACAGAAAACAGAAGGCGGCAAAGCGGCGCAAACGCGCGCTCATCTTTGCCCTCGTTTTTGATCTGAGCGTGCTTTTTGTTTTCAAGTATTGGGATTTTGCTGCCGGAAACATAAACAGGCTTTCTGGGCATGGCTTTTTACCGCTGCTTTCACTGGCGCTGCCGTTGGGAATCAGTTTCTATACATTTCAGATGATTTCCTATCAAATAGACTGCTATCGCGGTACAGTGACTGACCAAGAGCGGGCGGGTTTTATTCCTTTTGCCACCTATGTCTGCATGTTTCCTCAGTTGATTGCCGGTCCTATTGTGCGTTACGGGGATGTGTCCGGACGCATGGCGGGGAGAAGGCTGAGGATTCGTGATATTGAGAACGGCTTGAAGCTTTTCACCGTGGGGCTTGGGCTTAAGGTGATTCTGGCAAATCAGATCGGCACGCTTTGGAATGTGATTATGACGGCGGGCGCGGGAAGGCTGCATGTATTGGTGGCATGGCTTGGCGCTTTTGCTTATTCGTTCCAGATTTATTTTGATTTCTGGGGATATTCTGTAATGGCCATGGGGCTTGGAAAGATGTTGGGATTTTCGATTCCCCGCAACTTTAACAACCCTTATGTATCACGCTCCGTAGCCGAGTTTTGGAGACGGTGGCATATGACGCTTGGAAGCTGGTTTCGGGAGTATGTGTATTTTCCTCTTGGCGGAAGCCGCCGGGGCAGCGCACGGACGATCCTGAATCTTTTAGCGGTCTGGGCGCTTACGGGTCTTTGGCATGGAGCCGATTGGAATTTTGTCCTTTGGGGTACGGTTTTCTTTCTGCTCATTTCCTTGGAAAAGAAAACATGCGGGAAATGGCTGGAAAACAGTAAGGCGCTGGGTCATATTTATGTGGTTTTGTTGATTCCGGCCACTTGGGTGATTTTTGCCATTACAGATATGGGACAGCTTTTTGGGTATCTGGGCAACATGGTCGGCTATCACAGGGAGGAGATTTTGGTTGGCATGACGCAGCTTGTCAGATATTTGAAGGAATATGCTGCACTATTGATAGCGTGCGTTATTTTTGCAACTCCCCTTCCCGGAAAGTTTTATTGGAAATGGAAGGATCGTTGGTTTATGGTAGTTCTTTTGCTTCTGATCTTCTGGTGGTCGGTCCGCGAGATTGTATCGGGGAGCAATAATCCGTTTTTATACTTTAGGTTTTAACGTATCAGTGAGGCAAAAAAATGATTAAAAATAGAATGAGAACTGCTCTGGAAATCGTATATAATTGTCCCTTTCTTTTACTTGTGATTATCACGAGCCTTGTTTATCTGCTACTTTTTGATGAAACTGGAATACTGAAAATCGAAGAAGATATAGCGGTTTTACAAATGAACAGTGAAAGCATTTTTGCAACAAAAAATGAGAAAAAGGCGGAAGAAGATGGCATAAATACGACAAAAGATACGCTGGATTTTGATGAAATGGAAAAGGCAGAGGCAGAGGAAGCGGTAAGCGCGACGGAGACGGAAGCGGAAAATGCAGGAGCACGCAAGGAAAAAACAGATAGTATACAAAAAGAAAATGTACAAAAAATCGATATTGCAAGTTTGGAAAGAGAGAAAAACAGGGAAAAAGAGGAAAACAAGGCCACAAAATTTGTAGAGTACACGCCCATAGAGACGGATTCCCGATATTACTCCGATGCAGGAAAAGTTGCATTGACCACCACCTATGACTATGTATTAGAAAACGAGAGTTATTTTAATGACGCTGTTTTTCTGGGTGATTCGCGTACTTTGGGGATAGCGGACTATGCGGGATTGGACGGCGCGGACTTTTTCTGCGATAACGGTATGACCATCTTCAAGCTGTTGGAAGATAAGGGAGTGACCTATCAGAAGACCGGAGAGAAAATGGATTTGAAAAAAGTTTTGCAGGAGAAGCGTTACGGCAAAATTTACATCATGCTGGGCATGAACGAATTGGGCTACGGCAACACCAACATGTATCTGAAACAGTATCTAAAGGTTGTGAACCAGCTCAGGGAATGGCAGCCGGAAGCGGTTATTTATATTATGGCAAACCTTCATGTGAGCCGCGAGAAGAATAATATGGAGACGGAGTTTAATAATATTAATATTAACGATAAAAATGTGGCCGCTGCGAGGCTCGCCAACGGCAGGGATATTTTTTACCTTGACAGCAATCCGCTGTTTACCGACGAGGAGGGGTATCTTCCCGACGATTCCACTTTTGACGGGGTGCATCTTTACGCCCAGCATTACGAAAAATGGAAGGATTTCCTCTGTGAACACGGCGTGGAGAGGGAAGTGCAAAACGACGGGCAGGAGGAAGAGCATGGAGGAAATGCGGCTGAATAAATACCTTGCTGCCTGTGGACTGTGTTCCAGAAGGGATGCGGATAAGCTGATAGAGGCCGGGAAGGTTTTTGTAAATGGCAGTAAGGCGCAAAACGGTATGAAGGTAGGCCCTGAGGATATTGTGGAAGTAGGGGGAAAGCGCCTGCACGTGTCCGAAGAGAAGGTGGTGTTAGCCTATTATAAACCGGCGGGGGTGGTCTGCACGGAGCGGGACCCCCATGCGGAAAGAATATTGGCGAAAGAGATCCGTTATGCGAAGCGTGTGACCTATGCGGGACGGCTTGACAAGGATTCCGAGGGGTTACTTCTGCTCACCGACGACGGCGATCTGATCGACGCCATGATGCGGGGAAGAAACGGGCATGAGAAGGAATATATCGTGAAGACGGATAAACCGTGGAAAGACGCCGCCATCGCCAATATGCGGGCGGGTGTGTATCTGGAAGAGCTTGGGCAGACGACCCGTCCTTGTGAAATTGAGAAGATCGGGGATAAGACGCTTAAAATGATCCTCACGCAGGGGCTGAACCGGCAAATCAGGCGTATGTGTGAGACGCAGGGGTACAGAGTAAGCAGTCTTAAAAGAACACGCGTTATTAATATAAAGCTGGAAAAAATGAAACCCGGAGAGTATCGGGAATTGACGCAGGAGGAACGGCGGGAGCTGTATCGGATTTGCGGACTTTGTTTGAAAACGGGAGAATAGCGGGTAGAACTATGGCGGAAAACAAGATGGAGCGTATGCGCGAGCTTGTGCTGCTCTTAAACAGGGCTTCGGAAGCTTACTATGCAAAGGATGAAGAGCTGATTTCCAATTTTGAATATGATAAGCTTTATGATGAGCTGGCTGCACTGGAAGCGGGGCTTGGCGTTACGCTGGCGGACAGTCCCACGGTTCAGGTGGGTTATGAGGCGGTTGAGGAGCTTCCTAAGGAAAGGCATGAGACGCCTATGCTTTCTCTTGCGAAGACCAAGAGCAGAGAGGAACTGCGGGATTGGTTAAACGGCAGGGAGGCGCTATTATCATGGAAGCTGGACGGATTGACCATTGTGCTGACCTATGAAAACGGCGCGTTACAGAAAGCGGTGACAAGAGGAAACGGCGAAGTGGGCGAGGTTATCACCAATAATGCCAAAGTGTTCCGCAATATTCCCCTGACCATTCCTTATCGGGGCGAGTTGATTTTGCGGGGAGAGGCTGTGATCACCTACAGTGGCTTTGAAAAGATCAACCGGGAGATTGCGGATGCGGAGGCGAAGTATAAGAACCCCAGAAATCTGTGCAGCGGCAGCGTGAGACAGTTAGATAACCGGATTACGGCGCAGAGGGGCGTTTCTTTTTACGCGTTTTCTCTGGTGAGGGCGGAGGCGGATTTTCACAATTCCCGTGCCGAACAGTTTGCGTTTTTAAAAGAACAAGGATTCGATGTGGTGGAATACCACCTTGTCAATCCAGACAATATATTAGATAACATCAGTTATTTTGAAGAGAAGATTCAGACCTACGACGTGCCGTCGGACGGTTTGGTTTTGACTTATGAGGATATGGCATATGGGGCGTCGCTTGGCAGGACGGCGAAATTTCCCCGCGATTCGATTGCATTTAAGTGGGCGGACGAACTGCGGGAGACGAGGCTTCTGGAAATGGAGTGGAGCGCCAGCCGCACGGGACTCATTAACCCGGTAGCGATCTTTGAGCCGGTGGAATTGGAGGGCACTACGGTGAGCCGTGCCTCCGTGCACAATATCAGCATTGTAAAGGGATTACAGCTGGGGATCGGCGACCGGATCACAGTTTATAAGGCGAACATGATCATTCCGCAGATTGCGGAGAACCTCACAAAAAGCGGTTCGTTGGAGATTCCAAAGACATGTCCTGTCTGTGGACAGCCTACCCGTATCAGCCAGATCAACGACGTACAGTCCCTCTATTGCAATAATCCGGACTGCGACGCCAAGAAGATTAAGGCTTTTACCCTGCTTGTGAGCAGGGACGCTTTGAATGTGGACGGCCTTTCTGAGTCTACCTTGGAAAAGTTTCTGGCAAAGGGATTTTTACACGAGTTTGCGGATCTGTTCCGATTAGAGCGGTTTCGGGAAGAGATCACGCAGATGGAGGGATTCGGGGAAAAATCGTTCCAAAATCTGAGGGAAAGCCTTGAGAGGGCGAGACAGACCACGCTGCCTCGGCTTCTCTACGGGCTGGGAATTGAAAATGTGGGCGTTGCCAACGCGAAGATGCTTTGCAGGCATTTTCATTATGATCTGCGGGCGCTGCGGGAAGCCACGGAGGAGGAACTGGCCGAGATCGACGGCGTGGGAGAAGTAATTGCGCGGAGCATTTACGCCTATTTTCACGAGGAAAAGGCGGTGGAACAGCTTGAGAACCTTCTGGGAGAGCTGGAAATAGAAGCGGAGGCCGCACAGGAGGCGGAACAGACCTTGGCTGGCATGAGCTTTGTGATTACCGGGAGCCTGAATCATTTCGAGAATCGGAACGCCATGAAGGAGGAGATCGAGAAACGCGGAGGCAAGGTGACGGGCAGCGTGACGGGAAAGACCGTCTGTCTGATCAATAACGATACGGCTTCCTCTTCCTCTAAGAACAAGAAAGCGAAGGAGCTGGAAGTGCCGATTTTGTCCGAGGAGGCGTTTATGGAGGAATACCTGTATGGAAAAACGGCCGAATAACTCGGCCGCTTTTTTGGGTAAATTATTCCATCTATTTAGATTTCCCGCACATCGTAAGGCGTGGTCTGATACACGTAATAATTTAGCCAGTTAGAAAACAAAAGCTGCCCTGCGGAACGCCAGTTGACGATCGGTTCTTTTGTGGGATCATCGTCCGGGAAATAGTTTATCGGAATTTTGGGATTCATGCCTTTTTCCATATCCCTTGCATATTCCAAGGCCAAGGTGTCGGCGTCGTATTCCAGATGGCAGGTAACGAAAAAATGCCTGCTGTCTTCGGTCTTGGCGATCGCCACGCCAGCCTCGTTCGAGACGGCCATAAGTTCCAGATTTGGCACGGAGGCAATCTGTGTCGGCGCAATGGTCATGGCGCGGGATTGGGGCGCATAGAAAATATCGTCGAAGCCCCGGAAGAGAGGGGATTGTCTTTTCATAATCTGATGGGGGTAAACGCCGGAGAGTTTTTCATCCAAGTCCTCTCTGTCTAACCCGTAAAAATAATACAGGGCGGCGTAGGCGCCCCAGCACAGATGAAGGGTGCAGTGCACATGTGTCCGGCCCCATTCCATAATGGTGCAGATTTCGTCCCAGTAAGCCACCTTCTCAAAACGGACATGATCAAGAGGCGCGCCGGTGATAATCATACCGTCGTATTTGCGGTCCTTGATCTGGTCGAAAGTGGTATAGAAGGCTTCCATGTGGTTGGAATCCGCGTGCTGGGGCGTATAACTGGCTGTCTGTAAAAATTCTACATTAACCTGAAGAGGGGTGTTGGAGAGCTTGCGTAGAAGCTGCGTCTCCGTGACCTCTTTGGTGGGCATCAGATTTAGGATCAGTACGTCCAACGGACGAATGTCCTGATGCATCGCCCGAAACTCTGTCATGACAAATATATTTTCTTTTTCTAAAATGCCGGTTGCCGGCAATAAATCCGCTACTTTGATGGGCATGGGAATCACTCTCTTTCTGTACTGTATATCGTGATTTTATTTTCACAGATCAATGATATCATAAAGGGCCGTCATACGCAAGGCGGTTTGGAAGGACTATTTGACAGAAAAAGATTTGCATAATCGCGCATTTTGCTTTATAATTTATATATATTATTTACGAGATTTTCTTGAAGGGGAACGATCAGAGTATGGAGACAGCATATCAGAAGGTAAAAGTACACAACGAGTTGGAATGGTGTCAGGTAAAGGATATGGAGACGAAAGAGAAGATCGAGAAAGTCCTGTTAAAACACCGGGTATCCTACTTTGTAAAATGGGAAAAACCGAAATTCTTTTCTAACGATACCTTCGGAGCTTGTGTGTTCTGCGTGAATCAGTTGCAGAAGGAGAGCGCGGACGACGCCATCGAGGAGCTTCCGGAGGAAGTGAGGGACAAGATTCGCTTCATCAACCGCAAAGTGGACAAGACATTTTATTAAGATAAAAAGACGCGCCTTAGGACGCGTCTTTTTTCATGTTTTTCTGTGCTGTGGAAAGCATCAGTTTGATACGGTTTAATTGGTTGACTTCGCTGGCGCCGGGATCGTAGTCGATGGCTACGATATTAGAGCTGGGGAACCGTTTCCGCAATTCTTTGATGACCCCTTTTCCCACAACATGATTCGGGAGACAGCCGAAAGGCTGGGTACAGACGATGTTATTGACGCCGCTGTGGATTAATTCCACCATTTCGCCCGTGAGGAACCATCCTTCGCCGGTCTGGTTGCCGATATCGACGATAGGCTTTGCGTAGTCCGCCAGCGTGCGGATACGCACGGGAGGCGTGAAGTGTTTACTCTTGGCAAATTCTTTTGCGGTTTGCGCGCGCAGCTTTTCTAAAGCGCCGATGCCCAGATTGGAGAGCAGGGCCGCTTTCTTGGAAGTTCCAAGATAATCCGCTTTATAAATCTGGTTGTAGAAGCAGTAGAGCATAAAGTCTAACAGGTCGGGCACTACGGCCTCTGCGCCCTCGGATTCCAGAAGCTCCACCAGATGATTGTTGGCGGCGGGGGCAAATTTAACCAGAATTTCCCCCACAATGCCGACGCGGGGTTTCTTTACATCCTCATGAATGGGAACCGCGTCAAAATCTCTCACAATTTGACGGCACATTCGCTGGAAGGTGAGATAGTTCATGCTTTTCCGGGAGACAAATTCCCGGCATTTTTTTACCCACTCGGCATGAAGGGCATCCACGGAACCGGGCTCTTTTTCATAGGGCCGCATCCGGTAGACGCAGCGCATGAAAATGTCGCCGAACAGGGCGCTGTAAGCAGCCCGCATGAGAAGATCAAGGTTCAGATGGAAACCGGGATTACTCTCGATGCCCGCCAAATTTAAGGAGATCACGGGAATCTGCTGCATACCCGCTTTTTCCAGCGCGCGCCGGATAAAGCCCACATAGTTTGTGGCACGGCAGCCGCCTCCCGTCTGGCTCATAATGATGGCTACTTTATTCAGGTCATATTTGCCGGAATGAAGGGCGTCCATAATCTGTCCCACCACCATCAGGGAAGGATAACACGCGTCATTATTTACATATTTTAATCCCATATCCACGGCGCGGCGGTTGTCGTTGTCGAGCACCTCGAAGTGGTAACCGCAGGCGTTAAAAGCGGCCTCCATGATCTCAAAATGGATAGGAGACATTTGCGGACAGAGGATGGTATAGTCCCCTCGCATTTCTTCGGTAAAGGGCACCTTGTTGATGGCGCTGGAATGGATGCTGCGTTTTGCATGCCGCTGTTCCCTGACCTTGATTGCGGAGAGCAGGGAGCGGATACGGATTCTGGCAGCGCCCAGATTATTGACTTCGTCGATCTTTAAGCACGTATATATTTTGTCCGAACCGGTGAGGATGTCGTTTACCTGATCGGTGGTAACGGCGTCCAGACCGCAGCCGAAGGAATTGAGCTGGATCAGATCCAGATCTTCCCGTGTCTTGACAAAGCTTGCCGCAGCATAGAGCCTTGAGTGGTACATCCACTGGTCGGAGACGATTAACGGCCTCTCCGGTTCAGCCAGATGGGAAACGGAATCCTCGGTAAGCACCGCGATATCGTAGGAGGTGATCAGCTCCGGGATGCCGTGGTTGATCTCAGGGTCGATATGGTAGGGGCGTCCCGCAAGGACGATACCCCGTTTGTGGTTTTCTTCCAGATACCGCAGAACCTCCTCGCCCTTGTCGCGCATATCCTGTCTGGCGGCGGCCAGTTCTTTCCAAGCAGCCTCGGCCGCATTCATAACATCTGTTACGGGAAGCTCGATAAACTCCCTTGTCAACGCCTCGGTGACGGTTTGAAGACTCTGGAACGACATAAAGGGGTTGCGGAAAATCACTTCCCCGCGCCCGATTTCCTCCACATTGTTTTTGATATTCTCCGAGTAAGAGGTAACGATGGGGCAGTTGTAGTGGTTGTTTGCGTCGTGAAACTCGTCCCGCTCGTAAAAAAGGGCGGGGTAGAAAATGAAGTCTACCTGCTGCTTAATCAGCCAGGAAACGTGGCCGTGCGCCAGCTTTGCCGGATAGCACTCCGACTCGCTGGGGATGGATTCAATGCCCAGCTCGTAAATGTTGCGGTTGGAAACAGGCGAGAGCACCACGCGGTAGCCCAGCTTCGTAAAGAAGGTGAACCAGAATGGGTAATTCTCATACATGTTTAAAACCCGCGGAATCCCGACTGTGCCCCGCTTTGCTTCATCGGCAGGCAGCGGTTCATAGGAAAAATAGCGTTTTAATTTATAGTCGAAAAGATTCGGCGCGCCGTTTTCCTTTTTGGCACGTCCGAGTCCTCTCTCGCAGCGGTTGCCGGAAATGTACTGACGGCCTCCAGTAAATTTATTAATGGTAAGACGGCAGTTATTGGTACAGCCCTTACATTTCGCCATGCTGGTCTCAAACTGTAAGTTTGTGATCTGCTCCAGATTCAGCATGGTGGTCTGATACCCTTCTTTAAAGTGATCTCTGGCAATTAACGCCGCGCCGAAAGCGCCCATAATACCGGCGATATCGGGGCGGATGGCCTGACAGCCAGCTATCTTTTCAAAGCTTCTAAGCACGGCGTCATTGTAAAAGGTGCCGCCCTGTACGACGATATTTTTTCCAAGCTCCGAGGCGTCGGAGACTTTAATTACCTTAAAGAGCGCGTTCTTAATGACAGAGTATGCCAGCCCGGCGGAGATATCGGAGACGGAAGCCCCCTCCTTCTGCGCCTGTTTTACCTTAGAGTTCATAAATACCGTACAGCGCGTTCCCAGATCGATGGGATGCTCCGCAAAAAGCGCGGTTCTGGCAAAGTCCTCCACGCCGTAATTTAAGGATTTGGCAAAGGTTTCAATGAAAGAGCCGCAGCCGGAGGAGCAGGCCTCGTTTAACTGTACGCTGTCCACGGTCTGGTTTTTGATCTTAATACATTTCATATCCTGCCCGCCGATATCCAGAATACAGTCCACTTCCGGGTCAAAGAAAGCGGCGGCGTTATAATGGGCCACAGTCTCCACCTCGCCGTCGTCCAGCAAAAAGGCGGCTTTCATCAGGGCTTCGCCGTAGCCGGTAGAGCAGGAGCGGGCAATTTTTACGCCATCGGGAAGCAGGTTGTAAATTTCTTTCAAGGAGCGGATGGCGGTCTTTAAGGGACTGCCGTCGTTGCTGCTGTAAAAGGAATAGAGCAGGGAGCCGTCTTCGCCCACGAGGGCAACCTTGGTGGTGGTGGAACCCGCGTCGATTCCAAG
>CAMXIK010000039.1 GCA_947243855.1 uncultured Lachnospiraceae bacterium
GTAAGTGCAGCAATGTATTGAGCTGACATGTACTAATCGGTCAAGGGCTTAACCAGAACGAAAAGTAATTCTAAGGTTTCAGGGAACGAAACCTAAGAATCACTATAATTTCGTCCCAGAGAATCCTAAAGGATTCTCCGTGGGTTGAGAAAGAACAACTACAGCTTTGCTTAAGAGAATCGCAGGCGATTCTCTGAGAGCAGAGGCGAAAGGATGAAGGATTTTTCAGGTTCGGTTTTGAGGGTATGTTGCCCTTAAGAAATGGTAGAGACTTTGCGAAGCCGGAGCCGAGAATCACGAAGTGATTCTCGAGTGGTTAATTCGCAAAGCGAATTTACCACAGTCCTCGATAGCTCAATGGTAGAGCACGCGGCTGTTAACCGCGGGGTTGTAGGTTCGAGCCCTACTCGGGGAGTTGAGACCCGTAAACATATATGTTTACGGGTTTTGTTTTACTTTCATGTTTATTATTAAACAATCATTTGGTATGATAAAGTTCGATGGTCTTGAACCCACGAAAGAGTATGAAGTTATGATGATGACATAGATATACTTCAAACTCTTTTCGGGCTTCTAGATGGTAAGATGGAGAATTCTATCAATGAGGGAAATACGATCTGATTGTAAGCTGTATGAAGAACAATTATAGTTTGGGTATGACAGTTATCACTGATTTATTGATGGAAGAATTATCATAAAGGAATTGAAGCCAGCGTTTAATAATGTACTGATCTGTTTTTCGCTGATTTCAAAGAGTAGGAATGTCCTAATGCATGGTAGTAAAAAGGAGATAGATTTTTTGAGTGCTACAGGTTGTATTTCAGAAAGTTAGAACTGGCAAAAAGCGCTTAGGAAAGAATGGGAGAACATTGGTGTATAGGAGATATATGCAATGGATATTTTCAAGGACAGTTATGTATTTGTTCTTCGATATAATGATAATTATATCGAGGACGCAATGATGATTCACAAAAAGATCTGTGATAAAGAAGGGTTTTGCTGGTATGGAAAAGTAGGGAAAAAGCCAAACATTAAAAGGTTGAATGAAATTATTGAGAAAAAAGGGACTAATATTCTTTTTTATAATAAGAAGTTATCCTTTATTGGGAAGTTGATGGAAGTTTCTTTAGTTGCACCAATGAATAATGTACCAGATTATTACGCTAATTCTATGAGGAAGCCAAGTGTTTGGCTTAAGGTCTCATCGTTGTGTAAAATTCAGCAAGAGGTACTTAGCGATTTGCTGATTATTAGTACAGGTAAAACAATGGAAGAAACCATTAATAGCTCGATGACATCATTCTATTTTACTTTTGCAAATAAAGATTTTAGAATACAACAGGAGGATGGAGATGCTTAGTAAACCAGTTTTGGCATTAACGACAGACAGAGGGAAAGTTGCCCAAACTAATGACTACTGTGGAAATCCGGAAGATTGGTTTGATTCGCGATATTTTCGGAATCGTGGTCTTTATTCTGCTTCATTCGATTTTTTCGTAAATTGGGAAAATGAGACGATATGTGATGAGGTATGGATTAAGAGAATAAGTGATTCCGATAACATACAGAGGCAAACGGAAACACAGTTGTTAGAACTAATTGCGAATTGTGATGGAAGAGATAAGTCTAATCAATTATACAGGTTCTTGACATACCATCAGATGATTGAGAAATATATGTTGTTTAGAGATGTGCCAGAGAGGGCTTGGGAAAATGGTGAAGAACGAGTTGTTGAATTAGATATGTCCAGATATAGAAACGGTGCAGTTTCCACGTATGATGTGGGTGAGATTCAGGACAAAATACGTGAGTTGCGCAGAAGGCCTGCATCAATTGGAAACGCAGGGCTAAGATACTCTACATCTTCATTAGAGGGGTATTTATCAAAGAGACCATTTTTTTGGCCAGGCGATGCAGATGCTGTTCTATATAATGAGAATAATGATGTTGTTGCAGTTATTGAATTTAAAAAACATACGGCTAATTCAAGAATACCATTTCAAGATCAAGGGATTACAAATTACCTTGAAAAAGATATTTTGAAGTATAAAAGTTTGGCTTTATTACGAGACCGGTTTAACTCAAAACTGTACGTGTTGTATTATCCGATTCCTCAAGATATTCATTATGTGATTGTTGAGGAAATAGAAGGAAACCCAGATCAGCTGCATGCAGTTGAGAGATACAAATTAGACTTACCAAATCGAAGAAGTGATGAGCAGATGGATGCTTTTGCCGAGGAATTTATAACAAGAGTATTACAGAGGAGAGATAATGAGTGAAAAAATGAAAATGCAGAGTGAGGATATGGTAGAAAAGAATATTGAGATAATTCGTAACAGTTTTCCTTCATGTATTACTGAAATGACTTCTGAAGATGGAAGTGTTAAGTATGGGATAGACTTTAACGTTATGAAGCAGATGCTTAGCACTGAACTGGTAGATGGAGAAGAGCACTATGGGTTAACGTGGGTAGGAAAGAAACAGGCAATAATAGATGCTAATTCTTCAATAAGGAAAACTTTTCGCCCACAAATTCAGAGGAGTATAGATTGGGATAGTACTGAAAATGTTTACATAGAGGGTGATAATCTGGAGGCACTTAAACTTCTTCAGGAAAGCTATTTAGAGGGAATTAAGCTTATATATATTGATCCTCCATATAATACCGGAAATGATTTTGTATATAACGACTCTTTTAAGGCAAAGTCGGATGAATATGAGGAGGAAGCGGGAATCATTGACAACGAGGGAAAGCGTATGATTGTAAATCCTGAAACGAGCGGACGCTTTCATTCAAGATGGTGTTCGATGATGTTTTCTCGATTACTTCTTTCGAGAAATTTATTATCAAAGGATGGTGTTATTTTCATTAGTATAGACGATAATGAAGTAGAAAACCTTAAGCATATTTGCAATGAGGTATTTGGAAAACAGAATTTTGAGGGGCATATTCACTGGAGAAGACGACATAATCAACCAAATGATAAAACAAAAATGATAGGTATTGTAACAGAACATATTTTAGTGTATGCGAAGGACAGCAGTTATTTAAAGCAGGTGGGAGTTGGTAAGCTGGATTTAACAGCCACATTTACAAATGCTGACAATGATCCTAAAGGGCCGTGGGCTAGTAAGCCATGGAAAACAGGATCGGATCAAAATGGAAGCAGATATACCATTGTCACACCTACTGGAAAAATATTAGACGAAGAGTGGATGGGAGAGGAGGCTACATACAAAAAGTATCTTGAAGAGGGAAGAATTTATTTCCCTAAAGGTGGTGATGGAATGCCGCGAAAAAAGTATTATCAGTTTGAGAGAGAGGACGAGGGCCAGTGTGCGACTAATTGGTGGTCTCACGATCAATTTGGGCATAATCAAGGGGCAAATGATTGTATGACAGAATTGTTCGGAACAAAGAATATTTTCAGCAATCCGAAACCAATAGAATTATTAAGAGCAATTATTAAGGTTGCAAATGTCAAAGATGGAGAGGTAGTACTTGACTTTTTTTCGGGTTCCGCATCGACAGCTCATGCAGTGATGAAACTAAACTCGGAAAGTAATGCTCATCGGAAGTTTATCATGATTCAAATTCCAGAAGAATGCCCGAAAAAATCTGAAGCTTTTAAGAATGGATATGAAAATATTTGCCAAATTGGACAAGAGAGAATTAGACGCGCAGCAAAAAAGATTAAAGACGAAACATCGGCAGAAATTGATTATGGATATAGGGTATTTTCTATTGATTCTACAAATATGAAAGATGTTTATTATGCTGCAGAAGATTATACCCAAGATCTTTTATCCATGATGGAGAGCAACATCAAACCAGACCGCACTTCATTGGATTTGCTTTTTGGATGTTTGTTAGAATGGGGGCTTCCGCTTTCTTTGCCGTATACCTCGGAGTTGATAGATGGATGTACCGTGCATAATTATAATGATGGTGACTTAATTGCTTGTTTTGACGAAAAAATTTCTGATGATGTAGTTAAGAAAATTGCCAAGCGAAAGCCGCACCGTGCAGTGTTCCGCGATAGTAGCTTTAAAGATAGTCCTTCCAAAATAAATGTTGGAGAAATATTTAAGATGCTGGCTCCGGATACGAGAGTGAAAGTGATTTAGGGAGGGCAGCAATGGACAAGCGCGAATTAATATTTTCCACAGATAAGGATTTTTTTCAGGACATTTCTGATATTTTAGAAAACGCTCGCAGGAATGCCCAAACTGCCGTCAATCTTTCTATGGTTTATGCGTACTATGAGATTGGTAGAAAGATCATTGAGGAAGAGCAGCAAGGCAAAAACCGTGCGACGTATGGCAAACAGCTTTTAAAAGAATTGTCTGCGTATTTGACAAAAAAATATGGCAAGGGATATTCTGCGGAGAATTTGAAGCTAATGCGGCGTTTTTATACGGTTTATTCACAAGATCAAATTGGGGAAACAGTGTTTACCCAATTCGAAAATTTGCCAACAGTCAATACGGGCAGGAAGTTTTTCTTAAGTTGGTCGCATTATTTGAAACTAATGCGAATTGATAACGTGGATGAGCGGCATTTTTATGAAATTGAATCAGTTAAAAATGACTGGAGCCTTAGTGAATTGAAACGTCAGTATGACAGTGCCCTTTATGAGAGGCTGGCGCTTAGCACGGACAAGGAAAAGATTTATCGTCTTGCGCTGGAGGGACAGAAAATCGAAATGCCGAAGGATGCGGTGAAAGATCCGTATGTGCTTGAATTTTTGGGATTGAAGGAACTTCCAGAGTATTCCGAAAGTGAACTGGAAAGCCGTATCATTGACCATTTACAGCAGTTTCTTTTGGAATTAGGCACCGGGTTTGCGTTTATTGGACGACAGGTACGGTTTACTTTTGATGAGGAACATTTTATGGTCGATCTGGTCTTTTATAATCGTTTGCTTCGCTGTTTTGTCCTTTTTGACCTTAAAATCGGGGAGTTGAAGCATCAGGATATTGGTCAGATGCAAATGTATGTTCATTATTATGATCGTAAGGTGAAACTTCCCGATGAGAATTCGACAATAGGTATTTTGCTTTGTCGGGAAAAGAACAATGCGGTTGTAGAAATGACATTGCCGGAAGATAATTCCCAGATTTTTGCCAGTCAGTATGAAACAGTTTTGCCCAGTAAGGAAGCGTTGCGCGAGCTTTTAGAAGAACACCTTTCAGATCAGGACGGAGGCCAGAATTTATGAGGATACAATACAAATATCAAAAATTCCAGGCTGACGCAGCGAAGGCTGTTGTTGATGTGTTTGCAGGACAGCCATATCTGACTCCGACCTATATGATGGATAGGGGAACGGGATATATTCAGCAAAGTTTGTCGGATGATATTGATTTTACTGGATGGAGCAATCAACGGATTGTCCCAGAATTAAATGATCAGATGATTCTGGAACATCTGCAGAAAATTCAGAGGACAAACCAGATTGCACCATCCAGTAAACTGGAAGGAAGAAATAGTGGATATCATCTCACGATTGAGATGGAAACTGGTGTTGGAAAGACTTATACCTACATAAAAACAATGTATGAGTTAAATCGCGCTTATGGATGGAGCAAGTTCATCATAGTTGTACCGAGCATTGCAATTCGAGAAGGTGTGTATAAATCTTTCGAGATGACACAGGAGCATTTTGCAGAAGAGTACGGGAAGAAAATCCGTTTCTTCATCTACAATTCTACGCAGCTTATGGAAATAGATCGTTTTGCATCAGATAGTTCCATCAATGTGATGATTATAAATTCGCAGGCATTTAACGCAAAAGGTAAAGATGCCAGAAGAATTTATATGAAGCTGGATGAGTTTCGCTCGCGCAGGCCGATTGATATTATTGCGAAGACAAATCCAATTCTCATTATCGACGAGCCACAGTCTGTAGAAGGCAAGCAGACAAAAGAAAGCTTGAAGCAGTTTAATCCAATGATCACACTCAGGTATTCTGCTACACATAAGAGCGATAGTATTTATAATATGGTTTATCGCCTTGATGCGATGGAAGCCTATAATAAACGTTTAGTTAAGAAGATTGCAGTGAAAGGTATTACTGAGACAGGAACCACTGCGACAGACAGTTATCTTTATTTGGAAAGTATCAATCTGTCTAAAGGCAATCCGACAGCCACACTTCAGTTTGAGATGAAGATGGCAGGCGGAAATCTGAAGAAAAAGAACAGGATTGTAAAGGAGGGAGATAATCTCTATGAGGATTCCAATGGTCTTGAAGAGTATAAGGATGGCTTTGTTGTGAGCCATATTGACGGACGGGATGATTCGGTAGAGTTTATCAATGGTATCAAGATTTATGCCGGTGATGTGATGGGCGCAGTAGAGGAAGACCAGCTTCGCAGAATCCAGATTCGGGAGACGATTTTGTCGCATTTACAGAGGGAAAGGCAATTGTTTTATAAGGGGATTAAGGTCCTTTCCCTATTCTTTATTGATGAGGTTGCAAATTACCGCAGATATGATGAGGCGGGACAAGCGATGAACGGAAAATATGCTGTTATGTTCGAGGAAGAATATGCGGATATTCTAAATAATATGCAGTCTTCTCAGGGAGAGGACAATTATATGAAGTATCTACAGGCAATTCCAGCGGGAAAGACGCATGCGGGATATTTCTCTGTAGATGGCAAGGGTAAGATGATTGATTCTAAAGTTGGAAGAAAAGAGACGACCTCAGACGATGTCAGTGCTTATGAATTGATTATGAAGAATAAGGAGCTGCTTTTGGACAGAGATCCAAAGAGGTCTCCGGTGCGTTTTATTTTTTCGCATTCAGCGTTGAGAGAAGGCTGGGATAACCCGAATGTGTTTCAGATTTGTACGCTGAAGCAAAGCAGCAGTAATGTTCGCAAACGTCAGGAAGTGGGGCGTGGTCTCAGGCTTTGTGTCAATCAGGACGGTGAGCGCATGGATATCAATGCGCTTGGCAATGATGTTCATAATATCAATGTATTGACTGTTATTGCAAGCGAAAGCTATGATTCCTTTGCAAAAGGGCTTCAGACGGAGATGGCTGAGGCAGTTGCTGACAGACCGAGGGCTGTTACCAGAGAGTTGTTTGTTGACAGGATTGTTAAGGATGAACAGGGTAATGAAGTTATTATTACCGGTGATATGGCATCTGCAATTCAGTTTGATTTGATTGTAAGCGGATATATTAACAAACTGGGAGAGCTTACAGATAAATATTACGAGGATAAAGCTAACGGTAATGTAAAGGTGGCTGATGAAGCCAAGGACTGTGCGTCTGGGGTTATTGCGATTATTGATTCCATTTATGACAGCAAGGTTATGCAGCCGGAGAATGCACGCAGTAATAATGTGGAGCTGCAGGTAGATGATGAGAAATTGAATAGTAAAGAATTTAAGGCACTGTGGTCTAAAATTAACGCGAAGTCAGTTTTTGTTGTGGATTTTAATACGGATGAGTTGATTAGGAGGTCAATTATCTCTTTGGATTCAAAACTTCGTGTGGCGAAGATTTATTTTCGAGTGGAGACCGGTGCAATGGATTCCATCAAGTCTAAGGAGGATTTGGTTGCAGGGACTTCCTTTGTTAAAGAGGAATCCGGAAGCTATGGCGTGTCTGCAGCAGTCAATTCTAATATAAGATATGATTTAATTGGAAAAATGGTGGATGAAACTGGGCTTACACGTAAGGCGGTAATTGCTATTCTGCAGGGCATCCGGCCAGATGTGTTTAATCAGTTTAAGGATAATCCGGAGGAATTTATAGTAAAGGCGGCTCAACTGATTAACGATCAGAAGGCAACTGCCATCATTGAACATATAACTTACGATGTTTTGGACGAGAAGTATGGAACGGATATCTTTACTGAGCCGACAATCAGGGGAAAGTTGGGAGTTAATGCGATGAAGGCAAAGAGGCATCTGTATGATCATATCGTATATGACTCTTCCAATGAGCGTGATTTTGCTACGAATCTGGACACCAACACAGATGTTGCAGTATATGTAAAACTTCCAGACGGGTTCTATATTTCTACGCCGGTCGGTCATTATAATCCGGATTGGGCGATTGCTTTCTATGAAGGAAGTGTGAAACATATTTATTTTGTGGCGGAGACCAAGGGTTCTATGAATTCGATGCAGCTGAGATTGATTGAGGAATCTAAGATTCATTGTGCAAGGGAACATTTCAAAGCCATTTCAGGAGATAGGGTTGTCTATGATGTTGTGGATGGGTATAAAGCATTGCTTGAAAAAGTTATGAGATAGGGAGAAGCATAGCGGTATACTAAGGCGTGATAGATGTCGGGGTTTTGGGTGTCCCCAACAAGCAGAGCGAGCCGCCGTAGGCGGTGGAGCGTGGAACGGGATGTCCGAGAGGATATCCCGTTCCATTGCTTGCCCAAGTTATCGGAAATTTCTGATAGGATCGGTTATAGGAATAAAATTTTTATCGAAACAACTAGAAAGAATCTTTGAAAAACTCAAGAATGCAGTGGCAAAGAGACTGTTTCAAGTTGGACCTGTTGACAAACTAAAGAAAAATGACCTTCTGTATGGTATAATTGTTATATCAATTGCAGGAGGCCATTTTTATGATGGGAAAACAGAATGGACAAATTCAGATGGTGGAGATTTTTAATGAGATTGTACTGCAGTGTGTACAGCTCGGAATTGTATCTGGAAAAACAGGTGTTGCTGACGGTTCATTCCTTCCATCTAATGTATCATGGGACAGCCGTTATGAAGCGGTTGAAACAATTTCACTCTGGAACTCGCGAAGGACAGGGAACGGCTGACAAAGTTACAGCTTGAGATCGGGAAGGCCCTGACAGGAGAGACAGGGCATTGAGAGGATCACCCCGGCGTATGAGAGGTTCAGGTCATGGGCGGAGGAATTCGATACGGCGACACTGGAGCAGCATAAGATGATAGACTGCCACTTGTTCAGACGAATCGAAGTAGGCAGAGACTATCAGATCAGGGTGGAACTCAACATGATTTATCGGCAGTTCTGCTCCGAATGGGGCGGAGGCGACCTGACCAAAGAAGTGGTCAGTTAGACAGCAATAGGTACTCTATCATAAAAGACGGATATGTTTCATTATGGCTGTTCATGTTCAGATAAGAAGGTAAGGGAACAGTTGAGAGGAAAGAAAGATAAGAAAAGAAGCAGGAACGAGAAGAAATAATATGAACAAGAAGATATTCTCGACTGTAATTTGGACAGAACGATCTATCAGAAAGATTTCCGGTATGAAACCGCATCACTGGTAGAGCACGCGGCTGTTAACCGCGGGCTTTTTTGTATTTTAAAACAGCAGGAAAAAATTTTTTGATGTCGTTTGTTCAAGCTTGCTTAAACAAGCGTTTCAGATTATAATAAATTAACTGTCTTGAAAATTGGAAATAGTAATGGGAAAAGGCAAAGGAGGGACGCCATGCAATATCGCAGACTTGGTAAAACAGAATTGAAAGTAAGTGAGGTCGGTTTTGGAGGCGAGTGGCTGGAACGCCACAATTATGAGGAATGCAAGGCAATGATCGACCGGGCTCAGGAGCTTGGAATTAATATTCTGGACTGTTGGATGTCTGAGCCGAATGTACGGACAAAGATCGGCAAAGCGCTTGCAGGAAGACGTGAGCAGTGGTATATTCAGGGACACATTGGTTCCACATGGCAGAATGGACAGTATGAGAGAACCCGTGACGTGGAAAAATGCCGGGAGGCCTTTGAAGACTTACTGACAAGAGTGCAGACAGATTACATAGATCTGGGCATGATTCATTTTATTGATCAGGAGGCTGACTGGGATAATGCTATGAACGGGCCTTTTATTGAGTATGTGAAAGAGCTGAAGGCGAAGGGGAAGATTCGCCATATCGGTATGAGCACGCATAACCCAGACATGGCAAAGAGAGCTGCGAAGAGCGGGCTGATAGAAATGATTTTGTTCAGCATTAATCCGGCGTTTGACCTTTTGCCGCCCACGGACAACATTGACGATTATTTTGTCGAGGAATATCAGGATGGATTTGGCGGTATTGATCCGGCCAGATCGGAGGTTTATAAGCTGTGTGAGCAGAATGATGTGGGAATAACGGTAATGAAACCTTATGCGGGAGGCCGTCTGTTTGATGCGGCGAGGTCGCCCTTCGGCGTTGCGCTGACTCCTGTACAATGTATACACTATTGCCTGACTCGTCCGGCGGTGGCGTCCGTTTTGGCCGGATACGATACCCCGGAGCATGTGGAACAGGCGGCTGCTTATGAGACGGCTTCCGAGGAAGAAAAGAATTATGCTGTAATTTTGGCGAAAGCGCCAAAAAATACCTTTGGCCGCGGCGAGTGTACCTACTGTGGACATTGCAAACCTTGTCCGAAAGAAATTGATATCGCTATGGTCAATAAATACTATGATCTTGCGGTTATGCACGAGGAGATTCCCGCCACTGTGAGAGAACATTATCGAGCGCTGGAACATGCCGCGGATGCGTGCATTGGCTGTAAGAGCTGTGAGAGCCGGTGTCCTTTCGGGGTAGAAATCGCGGAGCGGATGAAAAAGACTGCGGCACTATTCGGATAATAAAATATTTTGTATACTGACTTTGTGCCAATATAAGAATATAATATAAAAGAATCGTATATGCAGGCGCTGATCAAATACAAAAGCGAAAAGCGTATTGAAATAATTTGTTATCAGGGCGGAATGGAGATCAAAATGAGAAGGAAACAAGATGAAAGTAAGATAGATCGGGGAATTTCATTGCTTGTTTCCATCATTTTGGTCTTTCTTTTTTTAGCAGTGATTGTATTTTCCGTATCCCGTAAAATTTCCAGAGAGATGGGGGCGTCGGCAACCCAGAATTTGCAGGAGAGCCTTGATTTAATAGAATGTACCATTGAAGCGATTTTGAATAAGGAAGCGGAATATCAAAGGCTTATGGCTCAGGGAATCGCTGCCATGGAGGAGCCGGAGAAGTATATTCGGGAATATACGAGGAGCGAAACCATGATCAAGATTGCCCTGATACGCTCTGGAGAAGCAGAGGGCATCTCTAGTATGGGGGAAGCGTTTACGGAAGAAGGATTGGATTTCTCCGCCGGAGGTACAATTGACGGATTGCCGGTATCTCAGTCGTATCTGAATGATATGGGAACGTGGGCTTACTGCATTAAGTGCCCTGTCGTGAGAGACGGGCAGGAGATTGCGGCGCTTTATGTAGAGTATGTTTATGATTCTTTTGATAAATCGCTTCCGCAGGGATTTTATAATAATAAAGCAATGCTTTACATTATGGATGCGGAAACGGAACGATTTGTCCTGAAACCGAAAGGAATGGGGGAGCGGAGCGCAGGCCACTTGAATCTGACGGATTTTTACCGTGCGAATGATATTCAGGAGGAAGGCCTTCGGGAGGAAGTGGAGACGTGCCTGAAGGAGAACAAGAATATCATGTTTTATCATGATATCAGGAATAAGAATTCCTTGAATTATATGTGGTCGGTAAATGGCGGGACGCTTTATCTGATCGGTTATGTGCCGATTGAGGCGATTCAGCAGGAAGGCCGCTCCGTTAACCAGAATATCCTTATTGTTGTTGCGGTTATGCTAATTGCCTTTTTCCTGTGCTGCCTGCTCTATTATTTTAACCAGAGACAACAGAACAAATTAAGAAAAGAGCGGGAGATTGAGAGGGAGATTAGTAATCAAAGACTGGCCGAGGCACTGCAGGCGGCACAGATTGCAAGCAATTCTAAGACGATGTTTCTTTCTAATATGTCCCATGATATCCGCACGCCGATGAATGCAGTTATCGGATTTACCACGCTGTTGGAAAAAGATGCGGAAAACCCAGATAAAGTGCGGGAGTATACAAAGAAAATTATGGCGTCCGGGCAGCATTTGCTCGGCCTGATCAATGATATACTGGATGTGTCAAAAATTGAGAGCGGTAAAGTCGTGTTGAATGTAGAAGCGTTTACCCTGAATGATCTGGTGTCTTCCGTGGATGCGATCATCCGCCCTATGGCGGAGGCGAAAGAACAGGAATTTTTTGTGGAAGTGACGGGAATCGAGCATGAATGTCTGCTGGGTGACGAGACACGCATCAATCAGGTTCTCATTAACCTCCTTTCCAATGCCGTAAAGTATACGCAGACGGGAGGAAAGATTTGGCTGCGTATTATTGGACTTAAGCAGCGGTCCAATCAGTATGAGCATGTCTGGATTGAAGTACAGGACAACGGATATGGTATGACGCAGGAGTATCTTAAAACAATTTTTGATGCGTTTACCAGAGCGGAAAACAGCACCACAAATAAAGTACAGGGTACCGGGCTTGGTATGGCGATTACTAAAAATATCGTTGAGCTTATGGGTGGGACCATTGAAGTTTCCAGTGAAGTGAACCAAGGCAGTCTTTTTAGGGTCGATTTGGAGTTTCGCATTCCAGAAGAACAGACGGATAAACTGTTTTGGGAGGAAAAAGGTATTTCCCATATTCTGGTGGCAGATAAAGATGCGGAAGTATGCGAGAACATTCAAATGCTTATGAGAGCTGTGGAAGTTAAGGCGGATACCGCGCAAAGCTTGGAAGAAGCGCTATCTGCGATACAGGAATGCGGCGGTGCGCAGGACGGATACCATGCGATCTTGTTGGGAAACGATCTATCGGATGGCGGTGTGCTGTGGTCAGTAGAAAAAGTCAGAGAGAAGGCGGGCGATACCGTTCCTATCCTGCTTTTAGCGGAGCATCATAAAGAAGAGATCGAGAGTATTTTCCAGACAGAGAATACGGGCGTTCTTATGAAGCCCTTTTTTGTGTCGGCATTGCAACAGAAGATCGGGGAAATGCAGGCGGAATCGACACAGTCTGAGGAAAAGGGTGGTGCGGACAGCCTTGAGGGAATGCATTTTCTTGCCGCAGAGGATAATGAGATCAATGCGGAAATTTTACGGGAAATTTTGCTATTGGAAAAGGCCGGATGCGATATCGTCGAAAACGGACGGCTGGCGGTAGAGCGGTTTGAAAGCTCGCAGGAGGGCGAGTATGACGCCATTTTGATGGATGTGCAGATGCCGGTTATGAACGGATATGACGCCACAAGGGCGATCAGGAATTTAGAGCGTGAAGATGCGCAAAAGATCCCGATCATTGCCATGACGGCCAACGCGTTTGCTGAGGATGAAAAAGAAGCCCTGAAAGCCGGAATGGATGTTCATCTGGCAAAACCAATTGATATGGAATTATTAAAACAGGTAATTAGGAAATATACAAAAAAACATGAATAATATAATAGCATGACGGGGCTGCTATCGGTGAAACGAGGAGGAGAGAATGAGAGTATTTGGCAGAAGCAATACCAGAAAAGCAGGGATTATTTGTATGATTGGGATAGTGGCTTTTACCATTGCTGCATGTGGAAATAAGGACGGATCGGACAACGACCTGATTGTCATAGAAGACGAGGAAAAGAAGATTGTGAATCTGTTCAGCCCCATGGAGAAGACGGCGGCGAATGTGGAGAATGTGGCAAGGAGCGCGGCGGATAAGACAGTTATGATGGCCGAGGAAAAGCTTGGCGTGAGCGTAGGGTATGTGACATATACGGCGGAGGATTATCAGGATAAAACTTACGATGATGTGACGTTGGACAGGGCGCGCAACGATATGGATGATATTTATCTGTTGAACCCCGATACGCTTCGGATATTGGGCGAAGAGGGTAAGCTGAAAGATCTGTCAGAGCTGGATTGCGTTGAAAATCTGAGAGATGTGGTGAAAGCGGCGAATGTGGTCGACGGAAAACTTGTGGGCATTCCGCAAGAAGTGGTGGCTTACGGCTTGTTTGTAAACAAAGATATGTTTGACCAATATGGCCTTACACTGCCCGAAACGCCGGACGATTTTTTAGAGTGCTGCAGGGTGTTTCAGGAGAATGGAATTGAGACGCCGGTGGGGGCAAACAGATGGTGGCTGGAAACTTTTGTTCTGGCGCAGGCTTATGCGGATTTATATAATGGTGGAAATACAGAGGCAGAAATTGCGGCGTTAAATAGTGGTGAGAGCAAGTACAGTGATTACATGCGTCCCGGATTTGAATTTTTACAGGAGATGATGGATCAAGGATATATCGATGCCGAAAAAGCGCTTGTGAGTGAGGCGATTGAGGGGGAAGGAGAGGACTTTCTTGCTGGAAAGACGCCCATAGTCATGGCATATTGGGGTGCGGCGAATACGGAGACGGCTTATGGAAAGACAGATTTTGAGATGCAGGTTATCGGGTTTCCCAGCAGCCGGGGTCAGATGCCGGTTATGCCTATGACGGGATTTGGCGTAGGTATCAATGCAGAGCATGGAGAGGATGCGATGGCGGCTTTGGATGTGATGCTTTCTGATGAAGCGCTGCAAGTCTATGCGGAGACAAATCGTGTCATTTCCCCTTCCAAAAATGTGGAGGTGGAGTGCGTGGAGTCGTTAAAGCCGTTGAATGACAGGATTCAGCAGAATGTTTATGTCCTTGGTTCCAATGCGGGAATGAATGTGGAGCAGTGGGGCAACACATGCCTGATTGTGAGGGACTTACTTGGCGGCGCAACGGTGGATGAGTGTATGGCACAGTTTGACCGGCTGCAGGAGGCGGCGCTAAATAAGTAAAAAGATATCGTTTCGTGATGAGAGAGAATAGAGCGGCTGGAGGGAGACGTTACATATGAATTTGGAGATGATAGAGACAGGGTGGTTATCGCTCCTGCCTCCGTTAATTGCGATTACGCTGGCGTTGATCAGCAAGGAGGTATATTCCTCTCTTTTTGTGGGAGTTTTGACAGGTATGTTTGTATACTGCTTTTCCACGGGAGGAAATGTTTTGCAGGCGGTCACGTATGTGTTTGATATGATTGCGGCGAAAATCGGCGATAACGGGTATATGATTATTTTTCTGGTTCTTTTGGGCTCTCTGGTCGTTGTGGTGACCAGATCGGGCGGCTCCTATGCATATGGGCAATGGGCCGGAAAACGGATCAAGAGCAAGGTCAGGGCGAAACTGGCGACTTCTTTGCTTGGACTTTTGATTTTTGTGGACGACGGATTTAATTGTCTTACAGTGGGGACAGTCATGCGCCCTATTACGGATAAATGCAAGATTTCCAGAGAAAAACTGGCCTATCTGTTGGACGCTACGGCGGCCCCAATTTGTATCATTGCGCCTATTTCCAGTTGGGCGGTTGCGGTGGCCTCGGAGGTGGAAGAAGCGGGCGGTTTAAACGCATTTATCAGGACGATTCCCTATAATCTGTATGCAATTTTGACAATCGTTATGGTGTTTTTTCTGAGTATAACGGACTTTGATTTTGGCCCCATGAAAAAGGCGGAGGAAGCCGTAGAAGAGGAAGGAGCGGGGAGTCAAGAGAAGGATATGGTGGTAAAAAAGGGCACGGTGTCAGATCTGCTTGTGCCGATTCTTACCTTGATTGTCTGCTCTATTTTGGGTATGGCTTATGTGGGCGGTTATTTTGAAGGACGTTCTTTTGCGGAAGCCATCGGCGAAAATCCGACGGCCGGACTTACGCTTGGAACGTTTGCGGCGCTTCTGACAGCTATGGTTTTGTATATTCCACGGAGACTGATGACCCTTCGGGAATTTATGGCGGGCGTGATTGATGGAATCAAGACGATGATCCCGGCATTGACGATTTTAATTCTGGCATGGGCTCTTGGGGGTGTGTGCCGGGAAATGATAGGAACAGGATTGTTTGTCAGTGATTTTGTGATAACGGCCGATCTGTCGCTTAGTTTTTTGCCCGCCCTTGTGTTTGCGGTGGCGGCGTTTCTGTCTTTTTCCATGGGAACAGCGTGGGGGACGTTCGGCATTCTGCTTCCTATCGTATCTATGCTCTGCGTGGGAAATGAGGGCGCAGCCGTATTGATTCCGGCTTTGGGAGCTACGCTGGCGGGTTCGGTGTACGGGGATCATTGTTCGCCTATTTCCGATACAACGATTCTGGCCTCTACCGGAGCGCAATGTGAGCATCTGCGTCATGTGGAAACACAGATGCCGTATGCAACGCTGGTAGCGGCGGTATGTTTTGCCGGATATTTGGTGGCCGGGTTCGTCCGCAATCCTTGGATTACCATAGCGGTATCTGTTGCTTTGTTTTTTCTGGCATTTGGAGTGATTTTTTATTTAGATAGACGGGGACGGGAAAAAAGGTCCTAGGAGGCTGAAAGATTCCGAAACGCGGTCGGCGTCATGCCCGTTTTTGCCTTAAATTGTGTACAAAAATAATCACCGCTGCAAAATCCAGTTTCCAGAGCGATTTCCGTAATCGATTTTTTGCTTTGGGAAAGCAGGATTTTGGCGTAGTGGATGCGCACATTACTCACATACTCCGAAAATGAGATTCCAAGCTGCGCATGAAACAGGCGCGAAAAATAAGCCGTGGAGAGACAGGCCGTGCGGGCCGCTTCTGCAAGGGTAAGGTTTTGATTGTAGTGCGTTTCGATATAATATATGGCGTCGGTCATGGGTTTGGTAAGAGGAGACGGATTGATAGCGGGAGTTTCTTCTACTATTCGCTCTTCCCATACTGTACATAAAAGCCGGTATAACATTCCCTGCAAAATAAATTCTTGATAGGGCGTGTCTTTTTGATATTCTTCGTTGATTTCTACAAACATTCTTTTTATTTTTTCCTGTGAAGCAGTATGGAAGCGGCATACTTTCAAGCGGAATAATTCGTCAAAAATATGCTGTCCCACATGGCTGATAAAAGGCGCGGCAAATTCTGGCGTGAACTTAATTAAAAAGCGTTCATATGGAGTGTTGGCTTCGGGAACGGTACGGTGATAAACATAAGGAATCTGCAGGGCGACATCTCCGCTGCGATAGTCGTATGTCTGCGTGGGCGTAATGCATCTTCTGCTGCCGGAAACCATATAACCGATGCTATAATGGTCTGAGGCCATTTGTAGAGAGGGCATATGATAGTCTCCCGGCAGGAGAGCGTGTTCTATTGTGAAATGTTGTCCTTCTGGAATCGGGTATGGCATGGGTTTGTAGGCTCCTTTTTCCACTATAATGTCATAAAAACTAAGAAAGTGCAACTATTTTGTTATTAAAATAAAATATTTTTTAGTTTTATTATCCTATAATGGAACTATGAAAGAATCGCGCTTTCATCTAAGCGGCGGGAATGCCTAAGGCAGGAACGCCGCTGCATACCCTTATTCCACAAATCCCTTGGTGACCATCGTCATATAAAATTCAAAATTTTTTCTTCGTTATCCTGTATAAAATGAAATATGCGGATTGCATCTTGGGCACGTTTTGCGTCTTTGATACGGATAAAATATGCCGCGCATAAAATTTCAATACATTTCATTACGCAGGGGACAGCGGCTTTTTCTTTGGAGGAAATAGGAATGATGCTTTCATATCCTGCAATCACGGATGCGGCGGTTTCAAGCCATTCTTTTTTGGTGAAAGGGTCGTTTGTCTCTTCGGACAGTAATCCCGTCAGAAAATAACAGATATCAAATATTCTGATATTTCTTTGGCTTAAATCAAAGTCGATATATCCCGAAAAAGCGCCTTCATAGAACAAAAAGTTTCCAAAGTGCACATCCCGGTGAATGAGCTGCCGGGGGAGATCCTGATATACGGCTTCCAGCGTCTTTGCTTCTTTTACATAGGTTTCATGGTCTATGATCTGCCATTCATGGTCTTCTAACGTTTCCCGTACCCATCCCTTGATTTCGCTTAATAAGCTATTATCCCAAAAGGCAATTTCAGTTTCGCATTTGACAAAAGCGCCATGAAGCTGTGCAATAGCGCATCCCATTTTATAAGCCGTTGTCTGATCTTTTCTATCGGAAATATTATTTCCGGGCAATTTTTTTGTCATGAGAAAATACGCGTTTTGGTGCGCAATATAGTTTCCTCCGGCTTTGGTAAGAACGGTTTTAGCAACCGGAATATTGTGGCGGGATAAGATTGCCGTTATTTTACTATTTCTTTCCAACTGGCTTTGATTGTCATAGCTTTTCAGGATATAAGAATGATTGATTTCCCATGCGGAAGGATAGATCTGCTTAATCTGTTTAGGTTCCATTCCCCATAAGGGCAGAATCTGCGCGATCATTTCTTCCATTTTCTGATACCGCCTCTTTTCTTTTAAAAGAATTCTTCTGATACTTGATTCCGACAAATGATATATTTTTCTGAGCTGTTTGCCGGATGTTCCTTCCAGATACTTTAAATAAATGCGATAATTGCGTTTCTCTAATTCTGTTTTATAGTCGGTCTGCCGTTTTGTTATGCTATCATTTACTTTTGGGATATATAGATAGCCGCCCTGAAAATGCTGTTGAATTGCAGAGAGCAATTCCTTGGGCAATAAATTACTTGCATTTACATATTTCATTGTCGTCACGTCACCTGCCTTGTTCTTGTATGTTGTTCATTATAGCAGATGATAGCCGTCCAACGGTGATTATATCCGTTTCTGTATGGAATATAATCACCGGGAAATCTTTATGGCAGGAATATTTTAAAAATAGTATACTGGATGATAGGATGGTGAAATAGATGAAGTGGAATATGAGAATGAAAATATTAGCAGTCTGCGTATGTTGTACATTGGTGGCGTTGGTGATACAAACTTTTCTGTTTCAGAGGGCGTCAGCAAAGCTTATTAGTGGACAGGCAAAAAATGAGAGTTATCATACTTTGGAGAATATGCAGAATGAGATTTATACATTTATTAAAAATATAGAAAGTAATATGATAGAAATATACAATAATCAGGATTTTCTCAGTGCATTGAAAAACATAGAGGATGTAGAGAACGTCAGAAAAGAATATTACCGGTTGGCATATACGATTGCGGCTGAAGAATTTCAGACATCGGACGGTGTGGTTGCTTTATATTTGTATAATAGCGACAACGAGATTATCAGCACTTATAGAAGAGCGGTAACACCCAAGCACAATTATCCTAAAGATATCTATGAAGACCGGGAGCTGTACAACACGGATGTGGTGACAGGATATATAGCGTCGGATGATACTTCCATGTTGATTAGCAGTTATTATAATAGATATCGGAAAAGGGATATTGTTCGATTTGGGTTAAAAATATATGACAAAACCAATTTGAATGACAAAGTCGGTTATATGATCTGCGATATTGACAGCAAAGTGATTGAGAAGATTATGAATAAATATGTAACGAATGAGGAGATGTACATATGGCTGCAGCCCACAGGAGACAGGCAGTTATATGCGATTGGCACGTTGGAGGAGGAAAACCAGATTTGCCATGATACCATCAGTCAATATATTTTATCCGGTAACATAGACAGAATAGACGATTTTTCTGATAGCAGCAGAGTTTTTTTTCAGGTTTCGCAGGATAAATATAATTTGAATGCGTATTCTATTATGCCGCAGTCCGCGTTGGAAGAGAATCAGAGGATTCTTTCGCGAAATCTGATTTTTATCGCCGTAAGCATGGGAGCGCTTATGAGCGTGCTGTATTTCTATGTAACGAGGAGCCTTACCAGTCCTCTGGAAAAGCTGATGCAGACGATTGGTAAAATACGGGCAGGGGAGACAGAGCTTCGGGCTGATTATCAAGCTAAGGATGAGATCGGAATGCTGGGGACGGAATTTAACAATATGTTGGATGAAATTGAGTCCCTGATCGGACAGCAATATGAGGATAAACTTTTACTTAACAAAGCAGAGTATAAGGCGTTACAGGCACAAATTAATCCACACTTTTTATATAATACGTTAGATACGATGAGCAGCATCGCGAGTATACAGAATTGTGAAACAGTCAGTAATCTTTGCCAGTCGCTGTCCAATATTTTCAGATACAGTCTAGATATGAAGCACCCTTATGTAACGGTTGCGAAGGAGATAGGACATTTAAAAAACTATATTTATGTCATGAATATACGAATGAGGGAAGAGATAAAGTATATTTTTGAAATTGGAGAAGATGTGCTGCAGGATAGGGTTCCGCGAATTTCGATCCAGCCATTGGTGGAAAATGCGTTGAATCATGGATTGAAAAATAAGCATGGAGAAAAATATATTAAGATTAAGGCTGAAAAGAAAAGCGGCGTACTTATCATTTCTGTGGAGGATAACGGTACGGGTATGGATGCGGATCAAATGAATGCCCGCCTAAGTGAAAATGAGGCTTCTGCGATTGAAGAGGGTAACTCTATCGGACTGTTAAATATCAACGCCCGTTTGAAGATGGCATATGGCGAGGAATACGGGATTTATATAAGAAGCTTTGTAGGTCTGGGAACAACTGTTGTCATGAGGGTGCCGGAAATGAAAGAGGAAATTACGGATGGAAAAGAAATTGTATAAGCTTTTGGTGGCTGATGACGAGTATTGGACAAGAGAAAAAATAAGAAATATGTTGAACTGGGAAGAATATCAGCTTATTTTTATGAATCCTGCGCAGGATGGTGAGGAAGTGCTGCGGATTGTCGAAAAGGACAGACCCAATATTCTGATTACAGATATTAATATGCCGTTTGTCAACGGGGTAGATCTGGTCAGAAGAGTTAAGGAGGAATATCCGGATATCGTTGTGTTTGTGATAAGCGGATATGACGATTTTGAATATGTGAAGCAGACCTTAATGGCCGGAGCCATCAATTATCTTCTTAAGCCAGTGACGAGAATTGATCTGGTGGGCGCGTTGTCGAAAGCGTTGGAAATCATCAGCGAGAAGGAGGAAAACGAAAAACAGATTGTAAAGACGGCATCCTTAATTCAAGATAGAGAGATGAGTCTCTTGGTGGAGAAGGAAGATTCAGTCATACCCGCAGTAAATTTCCTAAATGAAAGCAGCGATATGGTAGGGAGCAGTATGATGCTTGTCAAGATTCATGAATTGCAGGAATTGATGGGGAAGTATGAATATGATTTGAACTATTTGTCTTATTCTGTCAAGAGGCTTATGAAGCAGATTACGGGAATGCAAAATTTATTGATCTTTAATTATATATATAGGAGTAATGAGTTCTTGATTGTGACGGAAGCGGAGGTGTCTGAACAGCGTCATATGGCGATGAAAATTTTAAATGCTTTCAGTGAATTGACACATAGTCCGGTCACCGTAGCAGTGAGTGAGCCCGCCTATTCTTTCGAGAGTCTGCACAACGCTTATGTGCAAAGTATATCAGTGCTGATGGCGAGACCTTTTAAGAAGGAAAATGCCATATTGTTCAGCCAGCAGGAGGGTGGGATCACAGGCAGCAGTGTCAAAAATCATATGACGCAGGAATTGGAGTGGCAGCTCAAAGGAATGCTTAAAAACAGCAGTAAAAAGGCTATTATGGATTTCTTGCGGGAAACAGTGGGGCTTGCGGCATGTGACAGGAAAGAGTGGAAATATATAGAAGTAAAACAAACCGTGAAAAAGATCAATACTATATTTTCAGATATTGTCAGCCAAAGCGGTTCGGCCAGCTCCATGAGTGAGCTTGATGAAATGGATCAGATGATGGATAAAGTGCTTGAGAAACTGGATGGGGAACAGGTGCTTGGTCTGTTAGAAGAGATGCTTTTGGTTGTACTCGCCGAAAAAGCAGGGGATATTGCGGGAAATATAAAGGATGTGGTTAGAGAAGCGGCTTCGTATATTGACCAAAATTATTACGAAGAATTGTCACTTGTGTCACTGGCGGCAAAATATTGTGTGGAGAGTTCTTATTTTTCTAGAGTGTTTAAGCAGGAGACCGGTAAAAATCTTATGCTGTACATTACAGATAGGAGAATTGAAAAAGCCAAAGAGATTATGCGGCAGTCTGAAATTAGCATGTCTGAAATCGCCTTTATGGTCGGATATGACGATTATACCTATTTTAGCAAGGTATTTAAGAAGGTTACAGGGATAAGTCCGAGAGAGTATCGAAATGGGCAGGCATAATCTGAAAGGGATGAGGAAAATGAGACAGGGAATACATAGGATTGGCGCAGCAGTAATGATTGCGATACTGTTTGGCGGCTGTGGCACGGAGGCAGTGGGATTGCCTGATACAGAGCAAGTACAGACGGTTGGTGATGAGATAGTGCTCAGTGTATTAGCAGGTCAGTCTACTAGCGATGCGGGGATTGAAGATATGATTGACGACTTTCTGGCGGAGAAATATCCTAATGTGAGGCTAGAGTGGGAATGTGTGGATTGGGGAGAGAGCTTTGATTCACAGTTACGCGGGAGGATAGCCGCAGGGGATGTGCCGGATATTATGATTGGTAAGGCGCAGGATGTTGCTAATTATTCTGGGGAGGGAATTTTGGCACAGATAAAGCCGGAACAGTTTGCCGCGATTGACCCGAGCGCGATGGAAACTGTGACTGTAGATGGCAATATCTATGGAATACCCTATAACGCATGGTATCAGGGCGTGATCTATAATAAGGAGATTTTTGACAGACTTGAATTGAAGGTTCCACAAACACAGGAGGAATTGGACGATGTGGTTGCTGCTTGTCGAAAAAATAATATAACGCCTTTTGCGGCCCATTTTCAGGAGAATTGGAAAGTGGCAAATATGACGATGCAGTTTCTTACAGAAGAGGTTTTTGCAGATGATGGAGGATGGGGAGACCGTTTTCGAGATGGGAAGGTCAGTTTTTGTAAGGATGAGGGGGTACAGAGAGCACTAAGGCAGAATCGCTATATTTGCGAAAACACATGGAGCGATGCATGGATCATTGACCAATATGAGAGCGATAAGCGCTTTGCCGAAGGAGAAGCGGCGATGTATTTGACGGGAACATGGTCGCTGCAATCGGTGGATCAGTACACAAATGCCGCTCATTTTGGAATTTTCCCCTATCCGTTGGGGAAAAATCCTAAATTAATTAAAGAGATCAATATGACCTATATGATGAGCAGCAAATCAGAACATCAACAGTTGATCCAGGATATTTTTGCTAAGCTTGTCAGCGATAAGGAATTGATGCAGGAGATTTTAGGATTTACGCAGACACATTCTATTGTAAAGGGAATTGAATCCGGGTATCAGAGTAATGTGCAGGAGGATATTGACAGATATGAGGAAACGGGAAGCGTGGTTGGCGCAGAGGCGGGAAATATTCAACTGATATGGAAGTTTCAAAGCGGCTTGGCGGAAGAAACTATGAAGTGGATGAAGGATGAAACTTCTTTTCAGGATATTTTACAATATGCGGACGATCATGCGGACGAAAGCGGTAAATAAAGCAGTTGCACTTTCTCAAAAAAGTGCAACTGTTTTTTCAAATTAGTCATAGTTGTGCGATTGTCAAAAATACTACACTATAGTCATACCGATAAACGACTAAAAAGTCATTCACGAAAAGGAGAGGGACATGAAAAAGAAATTATTGAGTGTAGTTTTGTGTACGGCAATGCTTGTTCCCACGCTGGCAGGATGTGGCGGTGGCGGGACGGATGCACCGGCAGAGACACCGGCGGCAGAGGAAGCGCCTGCAACAGAAGAGGCACCTGCAGCAACGGAGGCAGAAACGCCTACGGCAGCGGAGGAAGCGCCTGCAGCAGCGGACGGGGAGGCAGTTACGCTGACTGTGTTGGCGGGACAGTCCACTACAGATGCAGGTATTGAAGAGATGATTGATGAGGCGTTGGCAAAGGCATATCCCAATATCACACTTGAGTGGGAATGCGTTGACTGGGGTAATGATTTCCAGCCTAAAATGCAGCAGTATATGCAGTCCGGTCTGCCGGATATCATGATCGGTAAGGCACAGGATGTTGCAACGTACGCACCTCAGGGTATTTTGGGAGAAATTGACGCAGCATATCTGGACAGAGGCTTGGACGCAGCAAGGCAGAATGTGACGATCGATGGCAAGACCTATGGTCTGGTATACAACGCGCTGTATCAGGGCGTATATTACAACAAAGATATGTTTGAGGAGAACGGATGGTCCGTTCCTAAAACACAGGATGATTTACAGAAAATTATCGACGACTGTAAGGCCAAAGGCATAACGCCTTTTGCAAGCCATATGGTTGATACGTGGTCTATTGGTAACGTGACAATGCAGTTTGCAATGAACGACGTGTTCAATAATGATCCTACATGGGGCGACAAGTTCCGGGCAGGCGAGGTTTCCTTTGCAAACGATGAGATGATGAAAACAGCTTACCAGTACAACAAGCTGATTTATGACAATACATATCCGGAAACCTTTTCTACAGAGCAGACAGATTGTGACGCGAAGATGGTAATGGGTGAAGCGGCAATGAAGGTATCGGGATCATGGTCGATCCAGAACTTCCTTGACATTGACGAGAGCTTTAACTTCGGTATCTTCCCGTTCCCGAACCAGACAGGAGATTCAAAACTGATTTTCGAGCCGAACATCACGATTATGACGAGTGCGGAGAGCGAACATCAGGACGCGATTAACTGTGTATTGGATGTGCTCACAAGCGATAAGGAGCTTGCGGTTGAGATTTATGACTATACAAAGACAGCTCCCATGTTAAAGGATGTGACGCCTACGTTTGCAAATCCTAGTCAGGCAGATATTGACGAATATGCGTCGAGCAATATGATCGTAGATGTAACGCTTGGAAACAATCAGTTAGTATGGGGTGGTTTCCAAGAGGAGAATGCGAAGGATATCGCGGCATGGCTGCAGGGAGACATTTCTTTTGAGGATTGTCTTGCAGCGTCCGACGCAAGAGTAGACTCCAGCAGTGCAAACTAAGTCAGATTTTGTTGATTGCAAAAACGGGCTGCTGCAATAGTGCAGCAGCCCTATATTTGTAGTCTTTTGGAGGGGCATATGCAGAAAACAAAAAAACAGTCAATGGAGAAAAAACTGGAAAAACAATATTTTGTAATGGTTCTTCCGGGATTTATTATTTTTACAATCGGTCTTATTATTCCGCTTTTGCTTGCAGTACGTTACTCTGTTACAAGCTGGGACGGTATGTCAAAGATCAAAGAATTTGTAGGATTACAAAATTATATCAATCTCTGGAAGGATGCGGACTTTCGGTCTGCATGGTGGTTTACGATCAAGTTTACGATAGGAAACACGATTATTCAGAATGTGTTGGCGCTTTTATTTGCGTTGGCACTGGATAGCGGTATCAAAGCGCAGAAGCTTTACAGGACAGCTTTTTTTGTTCCGTGCCTGATCAGCTCTATTATCGTAGGTTTTGTATGGCTTAAAATGTTTTCCAATGTGCTGCCGGAATTTAATGAACTGTTGGGAACAAATATTAATTTTCTTTTGTTTGGAAGCGGAGAAACAGTTCTTTCCGGCCTGCTGATTGCCAATAACTGGCAGTGGATTGGATATTGGATGTTGATTTATCTTGCGGGACTACAGTCGGTTCCGGCAGATTTATATGAAGCCGCCAAGGTAGATGGAGCTGGCCCCATTTCCCGTTTCTTCAATATCACGATTCCTATGCTGGCGCCTGCAATCACGATTTGCGTAGTTGGCATCACAACAGGTTCCTTAAAAGTTTATGATTTGTTGGTGGCGTCTACCAAGGGCGGTCCGGGACGTGCGTCAACCTCCGTAATTTATCAAACCTACACGACGGCAATTAACGGAAGACAGTATGGCTATGGTTCGGCTATGTCCGTAACTCTGGTTTTGGCGCTGCTGTTGGTAGCGGTGATTCAGGTGAAAGGGTTGAAGAGTAAGGAGGTGCAGGCATGATCATAAAGAGGGAAAAAAATAAGGAGCCGATGAGTGCACAGCCTTATACAAAGGCAACTTTTATTACGCAGATTATTATGACGGTTGTAGCGGTGCTCTTTGTCGCTCCAATTCTAATTATTATTAACTATTCGTTTAAGACAAAAAAAGAATTGTATTTGACTAGTCCATTGTCACTGCCATCCTCGTTTCAGACAGAAAATTACAGGAAGGCGTTTGATAAGCTGGATCTGTCTCATACATTTGTAAATACATTTTTTTATACGCTTGTGAGCGTTCTGATTCTGGCGCTTTTGTGTGGAATGACGGCATGGGCGATTGCCAGATGCAAAGCTAAGTTTTTTAAATTTTGTTTCATTTATTTTATTGTGGGTATTTTGATCCCCTTTCAGGCGCTCTTTTTACCGATTTATATTATCGGGTATAAAATGAATTTGACAAATACGCGTTATGGAATTATTTTTATGTATGTGGCGACAGGAATATCCTTTGGCGTATTTCTGATGAACAGTTTTATGACCACAGTTCCGATTGAATTGGAAGAGGCGGCGAGAATTGACGGATGCTCCGTATTCAGAACTTATTTTAGCGTGGTGATGCCTTTACTGAAACCCGCGCTTGCTACGCTTGTCATTATGCAGGCTTTTCAGATTTGGAATGATTATCTGCTGGCAAGTTTGTATGTGAGCAAGAAGAATCTAAAAACGCTGACCGTAGCGATTCAATCTTTGTTCTCAGCACAATCTAGTGATTATACGACAGCCATGGCGGCTATCGTGATTTCCGTGCTTCCGATTGCAGTGCTTTTTATGAGTTTGCAGAAATACTTCATAAAAGGTATGACGGTAGGAGCGGTCAAAGGTTAACTGTGTTTGGAGGATGTAATGAAAAAAGTATACAGCGAATTTGTATTGGGGGATATGCGGGCCTGTTATGTACAGGACGAAGAGACAGGGATCATGGAGCTTGTTTTGCTCCCCTCGGATATGGAATATAAGGCGGCTTACAGGGAAAAACCCTACCCGGATTCTTTGGTGCAGGTGAAACTTGTCGGGGACGCCTATGCGGGCGGCTACGCTGGCGGCCGGACTATGCGGCAGAGCGCTTCTGTGGCGGCGCTTGCATTTGAGAAGCAGGAAAAAAGAGAGGAAAATGCGGAGACGGTGATTTGCACAACACTGTCGGACGCCAGAGGTTATCGGTACAGACATTTTCTGCTTTGGAAAGAGGGAAAGAAAAGCCTTCTCTCCTACACGGAATTTGAGAATGTGTCTGGAGAGATTGCGGAGTTAGAAATGCTTTCCAGTTTTTCGCTGGGAGGAATTTCGCCGTTCGTGGGGGCTGACGAGAGTGGGAAGTTAAAGCTTCACCGTATCAGAAGCGTGTGGAGCATGGAGGGGAGAGCAGAATCCCAGTTAATCGAGGATTTACAGTTAGAGCCTTCATGGGGCGGCCATGCGGTGCGCTGCGAGCGCTTTGGGCAGGTGGGATCTATGCCCGTAAACGGATATTTTCCGTATGCGGTGATGGAGGATTTGAAGTCGGATCTTTTCTGGGGAGCCATGATCTGTCACAATGCAAGCTGGCAGATGGAAGTCTACAGGAGAGGCGACGACGTGAATCTCTCCGGCGGGCTGGCGGATTATGATTTCGGGCATTGGATGAAGAAGATTGTGCCGGGAGAAAAATTTGTGACGCCTACGGCGATTTTGTCTGTGTGCAGAGGCGGCGGCATCGACGGCATTTCCCAGAGAATGACAGCGGCAGTTGAGGATGCGGTGGAGCGCGGCCCGGAGTCGGAGCAGGAGCTTCCCATTATCTTTAACGAGTATTGCACCACATGGGGAGAGCCTTCCCACGAAAATA
>CAMXIK010000040.1 GCA_947243855.1 uncultured Lachnospiraceae bacterium
ATCAGCCGCTGTACAGCCGCTTCATGTTCTTTCCTTGCCTGCTCACGCTTTCTCTGGCTCTCTTCCAACACCCGCTCATAATTGCGCAGATCTGCTTCGTGCTCCTTCCTGTCCTGCTCACGCTTTCTCTCGCTTTCCTCTACCGCACGCTCATAACTGCGCAGATCCTGATAATACTCCTCCCGATCCCGGCACCTCTTACGAACTAATTCCTCCGCGCTCATCTGAAACATGGTCTCTGCCGCCTCCTCCAAATATTCATTCTCCGATGCAATCATCTTGATTTCTTCCCATGTATCCGCCTTAAAAAGCATAGCCCAGTCATGGATATGATACTGTTTATCTTCCTCAGTCGCCAATTCTATGTGGGACAAATCCACCACATGCAAGGTAAGACTGTCACTATACGGTTGATAGCTTTTTATGTTTATCAACTTATATGTAGCGTGAAATTCCGGCGCTTCCTCAAACAGCGCATAATCCAGAAACCCAATATGAATTACCGGCTTCGCTTCTCTATAATCCTGCCCGTGATTTAACTGATCAAAGGAACGGCATAGATACATCACCGAACGCTCCCGCCAATTTAAGCTATTGGCAATCTGCATTTCCAGATTGATCAGCACACTGTTGTTTAAAGTTACATTAATATCCAATCGAAACTCTTTGTTTTTAACGGATTCTCCCAAGACAACCGGATTTGCAATCTCCACGGAGGAAACCTCTTGCTCCGCTAAATGCAGAAGAGAACAGACCAGCCCCTTAAGAGCTTTGTGTCTTCCTTTCTGATTTGTAAGAATAAAAGATGTGTTCGTTTACAGCCTGCGTCATGAGAATACTCGATTGGCCTTATATCCGATATACCATAACTATTGTTCCATCGCAATCCTTTTTTGCACATTCCTAATAGAAAAATTGTATACGTTATATCGTTAATCGTGCTTTTGCTAACAAGATCTAGTTTTCTACAAAGGCAATTCTGCCTCAGAATACAAGATATGGTATTGTGCAACATTGCCACTCCACGAAAATACCAAATACTTCTCGCTATAAACAGATTTTTATGATAAAATAACCGCAGAAGAAAAATAGCTGTGGAGGACCCCTATGCACCCCATATCCGTTTGTATTATCGCCAAAAATGAAGAATCCCGGATTGAGCAGTGCCTCGCCTCCGTCAAGCCCTGCGGCTTTGAGATTGTGGTGGTAGACACTGGCTCCACGGACCGGACGAAGGAAATTGCCGCCAAATATGCAGACAAAGTGCTCGATTTTACATGGTGCGACGACTTTTCCGCCGCCAGAAATTTTTCCCTTCGGGCGGCATCAAACAACTGGATTTTTATGATGGACTGCGACGAAACCATCAAGGAAATCGATGTGGAAGAGTTAAACTACTTCCGCAAACACCTCTCCGAAAACGTAGGGAGCGTATCAAGGGAAAATCTGGTAACGGAAAACGGTGTGCAAACGCTCAATAATATAGATTACACGGAGCGTTTTTTCAACAAAAAGCTCTATCATTATACGGGCATCATACACGAACAGCTCACCCCCATCAGAGGCAGTGAGATCTCTGCGCTTCTGCTTCATACGACTCTACTTCATACGGGCTACGACATGACCCCCGAAGAGCGGGAAGCCAAATACAAACGAAATTTTACCCTTCTTTTAAAACAGGCCGAGACAGACACCCAGAATCCTTATCTTTACTATCAGTTGGGAAAAAGCTGTGAAATTCTGGAAGATTTTGCCCGCGCCTGCACCTATTATGACAAAGGATTGTCTTTCGACCTTGACCCGGAGCTGGCCTACGTGCAGGCTATGGTAGTCTCCTACGGCAACGCGCTTTTGCGCACGGGACAAGCTGAGACTGCCCTCGGGTTTGAAGGCATTTACGACGAGTTTGCCTCCGTAACGGATTTCGTCTACCTAATGGGCGATATCTACAAAGACAACGCTATGTACGAGCAGGCGCTGGCGCAATACCAAAAAGCCCTACAAATGCCCCCCGGCAAGCGAAACGGCTCGAATTCTTTCCTGCCGCTCTACCAGTCGGGCCTGATCTTTGAGAGCCTTCATGACACGGACACAGCCCGCGCACTCTATGAACAATGCAGGGATTTCGCGCCGGCAGCAAAACGGCTGGCGGTTTTACAGCAATAACCGACGCCAAAAGCATCGACTACCGACAAGCTTGACTTGCCGCGCACCATTAAAGCTACATTGCGTAAAAAGCGAGGAAAAGAAAGCATGATACCCATATCCGTATGCATTATTGGAAAAAATGAAGAAAAAAATATAGAAAAATGCCTTGCGCCGCTTGTGCCCTACGGCTTTGAAATTATTTATGTGGACACCGGCTCCACGGACCGTACCAAAGAGCTGGCCGCTAAATACACCGACCATATCTATGATTTTGAATGGATTGGCGACTTTTCCGCCGCCAGAAATTTTTCTCTGAAAAAGGCCTCTCACAACTATGTGCTGGTTCTGGACTGCGACGAATTTCTGACGGAAATCGACCTTGACGCCATCGAACAGGCTATCAACGAACATCCCCATGGCGTTGGCCTGCTTCTTAGGATCAATTACAGCGATTCCAACCGCAAGAAAACGTTCTCGCCAGATCGCGTAGAGCGGCTGTTCCACAAAAGACAGTATCACTACTGCTTCTCCATCCACGAGCAGGTGGTCGACGCCAAAACCGGAAGCACGCTCTACGAGTGCTATGATATCCCCCTCACCGTCGATCATGTCGGCTATGCTGGCAGCATGGAGGACAAACGCATCAAAGCGGAGCGCAACAATGAGCTGCTTTTCAAAGAAATCGAAAAGCATCCCGACAATCCCTATTTCTATTTTCAAGTAGGGCAGTCCTACAATTTGATTAACGACTATGAGAACTCTTATCTTTACTACAAAAAAGCGTTTGCACTGCCCTTGAACCCGGAAGAGCTTTGGGTACAGGTGATGGCGGTCGCTTTCATCAACGCCATGACGCACACTGGCCGTTCCGACGAAGCTCTTGAAATTTTTGAACCTATTGCTCATCTTTTTGCCGGCACAGCGGATTTTCATTGCAGTATGGGCAATATTTACCTCAACCAGAAACCGGCGCAGCCCCTGAAAGCCATGATGGAGTACGTCAAGGCTTCGCAAGCTCCCAATTACCGGGAAGAAGGCTCCAACACTTATATTCCCTACTACAACATGGGCCTTGTCAACGAAATGCTGGGCAATGCGGAAGCCGCGGTCAACTTTTATCAAAAATCTGCGGCATACGAATATCCGCTGGCTGTAGACAGGCTTGCTGCACTGGGAATTTAGTGAACATAAAAGAGGGTTGCACTACGCATCCCTCTTTTGATAATTGTATTTACCGGCTTTGAATCTTTAACTCGCTTTTAAGCGCCGCCGTCAGTATTGCTGAAAAATTCACTCCAGCCTTTTCAGCTTCAAAGTTCAGCCATGACGGTATTGTGCAGTTTTTCTTAACTGCCCTCATATCATTCTTTCTACGATATTCTCCAAAATCTACATCAACAAGCGTCACAATCTCCACCGCTGAATCAACCTTTAGCTCTGACACTGCTGTGGGTTCTGGTAAAACCTCCCCATCATCTTCCATATCAATGCCGACCACTCCTATTGCGTCCCTCGCCATTTCAATGGCTTCCGTCACCGTATCACCCTCGGTATTGATATCAAAATCGGGAACATACACCACATAGCCGACCTGATCAGGGATTAAAATAATTGGATAAGAATTTTTCACAGAAAACACCTCCTAAATTCATGTGGCTTATTTCAGTCCACGCCTTTTGATAATTGACTTTGCCAAATTTTCTTTTATCTCTTTATGTCTTGGAATGCTCTCGCGGTCTGCGCCCTTTATATAAACATCATGGTCTGCGCCATGTCTCTTAAATTCCCAGCCATTGTTTTCTAATAGTTTGATCAGATCTTTTGTTTTCATCCCCGCCTCCTTACACTTGTAATTATGCGCCTATTATACGCATAAGTCAATAGAGGCCGAAAAAAAGACCCCATCCTTTCGGATGAGGTCTTTGATCGTTTCTGTTTTTACAGCTAACCGGATTAGCCAAGTAAGGACAGTGCCAACTGGTTGCTCTGGTTTGCCTGAGACAGCATGGACGTACCAGCCTGCTGAAGGATATTGTTGTTGGAGTACTGAACCATCTCCGTAGCAATATCGGTATCGCGGATTGCAGCCTCTGCGGACTGAGTATTCTCCGTGATGTTGTTCAGGTTGTTGATCGTGTGCTCTAATCTGTTCTGGATCGCACCAAGATCAGATCTCTGCATGGATACCAGAGTGATAGCGCCCTTGATGAATGCGTTCAGGGAGTTGAAATCCTGCTGGTTCATAACAGTGTCAACGTCGCCGCCCTTAAGACCCATAACCTTCTCGTACATATCTGTAGCAGTGTCGCTGGTCAAGGTCGTCTTGTCATCAGGAAGACTAGCCTTAAAGGTCGTTGCCGTAGCACTAGATACTGTACCAACAATAGCGCTCTCGCTATCATTCACAGCATACTCAGTCTTCTGATAAGAACCATCCTCAACCTTCTCTAAAGCATTGTACTTAACAGGATCATAGAGTGTGCCGATCTTGTCTGCAAGACCTGCCATACTCATGTTCTTGATGGAGATGTCGATGTGCTGACCAGCCTCTGCACCTACCTGCAGGCCCTTCATGAAGGAACCGTCTAAGAGGTTCATCTCGTTGAAGGTTGTGGTACTCTGTACACGGTCAACTTCGCTCATCAGCTGTTTGATCTCAGCCTGGATGGAAGAACGCTCGGTGGTGGTCAGGGTTCCGTTCTCACCCTTAACAGCCAGCTCGTTCATTCTCTGGAGCATATCCTCAACTTCGTTCAGAGCGCCCTCTGCGGTCTGTACTACGCTGATACCATCCTGTGCGTTTGCAGCAGCCTGGGTAAGACCTCTTACCTGTCTGCGCATCTTCTCGGAAATGGAAAGGCCTGCTGCATCGTCTGCTGCACGGTTGATCTTGTAACCGGAAGACAGCTTCTCTGTAGACTTAGCCTGAGAAGAAGTGGTGAGACCTAACATTCTGTTAGAGTTCATAGCTGTAATGTTGTGTTTTACGATCATGGTATATTCCTCCTTGAATTTATTGCGGCATCCTTGCCGCCAACTTTTTTTTTGTAAAGTCCTCTCCGCCCCGTCCGCTGACCTTGATTCCTTTACGGTTGCAAGTAAATGTTTTCCTTTACTTGTATTATATATCGGTGCGAATCCGATATACTTTAGACCCCTGAGAAAATTTTTTTAAAATTTTTTTCTCAGGGGTCCTTTTTACTTTTTGTTATCGTAGAACTGTGGGTCTACATAGTTTAACTTGTTCATACTGTTATAGTAGTTCTGGCTCGCCTTCATCTTCGAGGAAGCCTTGCCGATCTGCTGCCTGCTCTTCTTAAACTGATTCTCCGCCTGCAGTTTATTCCGCATTCGGGCGGCGTTGATCCCCACCACCTTCTCGGTAATCCCGGCTATCAACTCCTGCATCCTCTTGATCTCCTCGCGGTAGGCCGACTTGTTGTCGATCAGTTCCTTCCTGATCCTGTCGTACACCGCTTCAAACCCTTCGTCCAGAAGCTCTAATTTCTCCGCCAGCTCGCCCATCCTGTCCGCAGAAGCGTCGAGCGCCTCCACATCCAGTTCCTCCTGCTGAAACAGACGCTCCTGCGCCTCGTTTTCCTTTATGATCTCATCGAGAACCCGGTTCTTTTTTTCCAGACTCTCCACCAGAATCTGTGCACTGCTCAGACTCATTCCGCCACCTCTCTATGCATGTTGGTTGCTCCGTCTCATAACTTCCTTCCACGTATCCCGCACGCTTCTCAAATGCGTATTCACTTCCTCCAAAATGGCCGTATCTTTCTTAATATTCGCCTCTAACAGCCTCTGGAGCAGATACACATAGATCCGGTCGAAATCCTCCGCCACCGGATACTTATGGTCTAACGTATTGCGAAACTCCTCGATAATGCGCTGCGTCTTCTTAATATTCGTATGCGCCTTTTCGATCTCGCCGTGCTCGATCGCGACGATCGCGACATTACAGAATTTGATCGCCCCTTCATAAAGCATCAGCGTCACCTCCGCAGGGGAAGCCGTCATAATTTTATTTGTCGTGTATTCCGCAAAGGGATTACGTGCCGGCATCGCTATTCTCCTCCTTGATCCTATTATGCCATTATTTTAAAACAAATGCCCCATAAAAGTCAACGCCCCGCTGCCAAACAGCGGAGCGTAACCTTCGTAGGAATCACCCTCCAAATAAGCTGGAAAGGGAATTATTCTTAGATTCCAATTTTGCAAGCGCCGTCTCCATCGCCGAGAACTTCGCATACCACTTATCAATATAAGAATTCAGTTTCGTTTCCTGATCCTTGATCTTCTGGGTATAGTCGTCATAGTCCTCTTTCATCTTCTTGTCGTTGTAGAAGGTGAGGGCGCTGCTCATCTTGGAAGGAGCCATCTTCGCCTGCAGCGTATCATGCAGCTTCGTGGACAGACCCGTAAAGAACTCCACCACCTTCTCCGGGTCCTTTTCAATCATGCCAAGCAGCGTAGGACCGCCTTCTGTCTGCTCCCAGCTAAGCGGATCGTCCTTATCGCCAAGGATATGGTAAGCGTTTCTCTCATTGTCCTTCGCCTTGAAATAGCTCTGCGTCTCAATGCCGAAGTCCGCAAGAGAATAGCGCCTGCCGCCGATCTCCATGCTAAACATCATATCCATTCTCATGGAAGATGATAAATCGCCCAGCGTCGCATCCCTACGCAGGATGGAATCCTTGATCTTCTTCTCCCACTCCTCGATCTCACTGTCGGACAGCGCATCCTTCTCCTCGGAAAGAAGCGGCTCATAGCCGGAGGAAGACTCTGCATTGTAAAGGCTATCCATCTCAATCACCAAATCGCTGTACGATTTGATGAAGTCCTTAATCATATCGTAGACGCCTTCCGTATCGGTCTTGGTGGAAACAGTCACTTCCTTACCCGGATCAGTCGTCTCCAAAGCCGTGATCGTCACGCCGTTGATCGTCAGCGTATCGGTGGAAGAGGTATATTTCACGCCATCCATCACAATCTCAGCATCCTCGCCGGAAACCTTGGTGCCCTGTGCAGCGGCAAGCATGCTGCTGCCAGCGTTCACGGTGGCGCCGCCTGCAATAGAGCCGCGCACATCTTTCATGATCGCCTGCGCCTCGGCCACCCTCTTGTCAAACTCTGCGGCAACCGCCTTGCTCACCTCGCCCTGTCCGATCGCAACCGGAGTGCCGGACGCGTCCTTCTCCTCGTAAGTCTCCGTGCCGTCCGCATTTTCGGTATACTTGAACTTTGCGTCGTTTGCCGCGATCTTGGTCTCATTCGCAGTCTTCTTCTCCAAATTCTGGTCAAACGCGCTGTAACAGCTATAAACTTCTTTCGCCTTGGTGATCTCAGACTGCTTGTCGCTGACCGCCTTGGAAGCGTCTACAACATCCTTCTCCGCCTGATCCACCGCTGCCTGAGAACCCGTGCCGGCCGCCAAATCCTTGCGCGCCTGCTCCAGAGCCTCCTTCTTATTTTTGAGATCCTCCTGCGCGCTTTCCAGCTCCTGCGTCAGGCCATTCTCACGCTTATAAATGATATTACCGTTCGCATCTTTCTTGGGATCTCCATTCTTATCCGTCTCCGGCGTCGTCGTCTCGGTGCCGTAGATCTTGTTATACAGAGCCTCTCCCGCATTCTTAATCGCAGTCTGATCAGCCGCATTGTCTTTATCCCATGCGCCGTTAAAACCGCTTATATAGGTCTGATACGCGTCGTATTTGTGATCCTTATTTTCACTGATCTCTTTGAGAAGATCCAGATTCTTCTGGTTGGCCTTGTCGAGGTCCTCATTTTCTTTCGTCAGCTTATCGTTTTCAGCCTTCATCGCCTGCAGGCGTTTCAGCGTTTCCTTTTCGATCAGCTTCTTGTACTCCGCCGTATAATTTGCGGACGAATACGTCGGGGAGGCCCCCGTGATATCCGTATTCACATAATTCGCCCAGACAGCGTACTCGCCGCCTGCCGCCGTCAACGATTCCAGATCGTTGGACGACACAAGCTTCAACGCTTTTAACGCTTCCATACCGCCCGCGTCATTGCCCGTCAGGAAGAAATCGCCATTCTTGCCGGACACCGTCGAGCTGATGTAAATACGCTGGTTCTCCTGATCATAGTTGGCTTTCAGCGCGGTCTTATCCTCAATCGCTTTCACGAAGTCGTCGATCTTCATGTTTTCATCTACGTCGATGTTCACGTAGTTGCCCGCTGGATCGCTGAGCCGGATACTGCCAGTACCGCTGAAACCAAGCTGTTTCAAAGTAGCTTTTCCCGTGAAATGGGTCGTGCCCTGCGCCAGACTTCCACTGGTGATAGACGCCTGCGTAGAAAGCTTGTTGACCGACACCTTATGGGTGCCGTCCATCGTGCCGCCCGATACCGACAGGATATTGGAATTGGATACGGTCGTCTTCTTTTTCATATAAGAAGACTGCAGACGCAGATCATCCAGCTTCCGGTAAAAATCGTACAGCTTCGTGTTCAAGGATTTCCATGCATCCTGCTTCCAAGACAGCTTCGTCTGTGCCTTTACTAACTTATTTTTCTTAGCGCTCTGCGCTGAGGCCAGCTCGTTAATAATACTCTCGGTGTCAAGACCGGAGTACATACCAGTAATTCTGATTGCCATTGTCGTCTCCTCCTAACTGTCTATAACTTCTCATCCACAAGGATTCCGGCCATTTCCCAGATTCTGGCGATCATGTCAAGGGTCTTCTCCGGCGGGAACTCCTTAATGACCTCCTTCGTTTCCTTATCCATAATCTTAATCATAATTCTGTTGGTGTCCTCGTGAACGCCAAAAACAGCCTCTTCGTTGCTGTTATTGATCTTTCTGTTCATCTCCGCGATCGCTTTTTTGAGCTGTTCGGACTGCTGCTGTACCTGCGCTTTTCTGGAACCGGCCGCCTGTTGCTGCTGGCTTCCGTTTCCGCCGCTCTCGCCTTCCTTCTCATTCTCAGTCTGCGGTCTCGCCACGGCTGCGGTCGTCTCGTCTACATTGACCGTCTGGCCGTCCTCCGGAACGTCCGTGTTCACCGGTGTCACTGGCTGGGGTTTTTCTACTGCCTGTGCCTGATACGTCATGACACTGTTTAATGGTTCAATTGTTGCCATCGTCAATCACCTCCGTGTGATATTGTAAAAAATTAATGGAATCGTCTCACGATAACGTCCGCCGCAGGCGTGCAGACAGACGCAATCTCTTGTAATCTATATCGGAAAAAACTGATAAAAATTTAGTAGAAAAAGAAAAATTATTAAAATTCGCCTACAGCATCGTTTGCAGCATCTTCGCCACCGGTTCCAGCGCCCCCACTTCCTTCGCTGTCTGGAGCACCCGCTCCACCACCTGATGGAACAATCCATACTCTAGAAGCGCTTCTTTGTGCATGGCAATCATCTGGCATCTTGCGTGGAAATAGCCTCCCGCATGGGAAGACACACCCGCATTGTGAATATCCGAATCTACAAGCGCCTCGTCCACATAGCCGATCTCATATTCCTTGGCAATCCGTAAGAACAATTCCCAGTCTTCCAAACAGGACAATCCCTCGTCAAACCCGCCGCACCGCTCTAGGCACTTTTTTTGTATCACTACAGAAGGCGCGTCGATCACGTTTCCCTGCAAAAGCAGCTTGTACAAATCTCCGGAAAGGAACTGTCTGTCCATCGCATCGTCTGGAATTCGTACCGGACGCCCGTTCTGTTTTATTCCCTGAATGGCGCAGTAGACCAGTCCCGTCTCCGGGCTTTCCTCAAAAACCCGCATCTGCTTTTCCAGCTTGTCCGCATGCCAGACGTCATCACTGTCCTGAAACGCGATATAGTCATACCGCGCCAGTCTGATGCCCTCATTTCTTGCCGCCGCAGCCCCCTTGTTGCATGCCAGCCTGTCATAATGGATTCTCTCGTCTGACGCGGCGTACGCGGCCATGATTTCTTCCGTATGATCGGCAGAACCGTCATCGATGACAAGCAGTTCCCACTGTGAATATGTCTGCCGCAATACGCTGTCCACCGCCCGTTCCATGCAGTGCGCCCGATTGTATGTAGGCAGTATAATACTTACTTGTTCCATTCTTTTCTCCCGCTTGGACACTTCTTTTTCTTTGCGGCTATTATATCATAAAACGAAAAAGCCCGCGCATCGGAATTGTCTTTTCTATCGATTATTGCTATAATAAATTTATTATGGAAATTTTATTTTACCGCTACAACAGCATATGCGAACCAGACATTCTGCAAGTATTCACAAACTTCGGCATTACGGTGCATGTGGAGGAACAGGAAATGCACCGCAAAAACGTTTCTCCCCGGGAATGCGCTGGAAAAGTGGCGGATTGGATTGTGCAAAAGCCTCTCGCCTTCGTATTCAGTATCAACTTTTTCCCGGCCATTTCCTATACCTGTGAGAAACTGAAAGTTCCCTATGTCTGTTGGAGCGTGGATTCCCCTGTGCCCGAGCTGTTCTCAAACGCCTTGAAAAATTCGTATAACCGTATTTTTCTCTTCGACATGGCGCAGTACAACTTCTTTTCTCCGGTCAACCCAGACTGCATCCATTATCTGCCTCTGGCTGCCAACGTGAAACGCTGGGAGGATATCGTCCTCCACATGACCGAGGAGGACTTTGCCGCTTACGGCGGGGATGTGGCCTTTGTCGGTTCCCTCTATACGGAAAAATGCAAATATGACAGGCTGAAACTCTCCGACCACACCCGCGGTTTCGTAGACGGGCTGATGGAGGCCCAGCTTAAAGTTTTTGGCTGTAATTTCATTCCCGAAAGCCAGACGGAAGAAGTCGTTCAGGAAATCGTCGACGCAGACCCTGATTTTTACAGAAGCGACGACGTCTTCACCGATATGACACGCTACCTCACCGCCCATCAATACATCGGCATGAAGCTGGCGGCCGTAGAACGGGAACGCACCCTGCGCTTCCTCTCCGAGCGTTTCCGCGTAAATCTTTACACCAGAAGCGACGCCTCCGCGCTGCCAAAGGCGGACTGCCGCGGCGGGGTCAACACCCTGTCCGAGATGCCGAAGGTCTTTCACGCAAGCCGCATCAACCTAAACATCACCATGCGTCCCATCGAGACCGGACTCTCCCTGCGCATCTGGGACGTTCTGGGCTGCGCCGGTTTTCTGATCACCAATTATCAGGCGGAAATTCCGGAATATTTTGAAGTCGGGAAGGATCTGGAAACCTATGAATCTTTGGAAGAATTGGAAGAAAAAATCCGCTACTATCTATCCCACGAAGAGGAGCGGGTAGAAATCGCGATTAACGGCTATGAGAAGTTAAAGAAGTATCACACCTATGAAATGAGACTTGCGCAGATGATACAAATTCTGACAAACAATATGACGCCGTAATTTTGGGCAAAATATAGTACAGAGCAAATTTTTGTCCTCTCCGCCGCAAAAAGGCGGATATCGCATATATGCCACATCCGCCCCGTTTTATCACCTATTCTCGTTCCTTTTATCCCAACAAATTCTTAAGAGCCTCCATGCCGCCCACATCGCCGGCCTCCTTATTGGCATCCTGAATCTGCACATAAACTTCCTTGCGATATACTGGCACTTCCCGCGGTGCGCTAATGCCAAGCTTCACCTGTTCGCCTTTGATCTCAAGAACCGTAACCTCGACATTATTATTGATCACAAGCGCTTCATTCTTTTTTCTGGACAAAGCTAACATTTACTCACCCGCCTTTTTCTTATTCTGATTTAAGATGTCATAGATCGGAAACTTAACGATGTACTCGTCCCCTTCTACAATCACCTGTGTCGCCAGTCGCTGCGCCGCATTGATTACGATCGGGCCTTTCAAATTTACCGTCATCTTCTCAATTTCCTTTGGCACCGTCACCGTTACCATCACCAAAAGTTCATCCGGCTGGATTTCCCCGATATTTTTGAGAAGTTCGTCGTCCACCTCCGGATTATAGTCGGGACGCACAATCAACGGGTCCATAACAGGCATCGCGAAAGCGGGTTCCTGTATGGATTGCAGCCAGTGGATCGTATCAGTCCCTCTCTCCTCGTCGTGAATCAGCGCAAAGTCCTGAAGATCCGGGAATCCTATGATTCCGCTGGGGAAATGTATGATCTTGTCATCATCAATCGTAACTTCACCGAATACCCTTGTCTTAATCTGCATACCTGCTATCTCCTCAATTTAAATGTAGTTCATCAAGTTTGTCTGCATAATCTTTCCGGTCGCCATCAGGGCCGCATTGTAGGTCAGGTCAGCGCTGGTCATTTCGATTGCCACCTCGGTAATATCAATGCCCTCGTTATCCTGCTGCAGCTCCTTGTAGGTAGCCTGCTGGTTCGTCAGTCTGGTCTTGATCAGCTCCAGACGGCTTCCTCTTGTCGCGTTGTCCGTCATGGCCACTCTAGAATCGTCGCTGTATTTCTGGTAGCTCGAAATCCCATTCTCAAACTTGGTGTGAATGTTGTCACGGATATAAGTCAACGCCTTCTTCGCGCCTTCTTCACGCTTTAAGCAATCCTTATACTGATCGCTGTCCTCTCCGTACTCTTTCAGCGCTTTTTCTTTTTCTTTCACGATATCCTTCTGTAAAACCTCAATATCCTTATACTGTTTCAGGTAATGTTCAAAGTCGTCCATATCCCGCTGCACATTATGGGTAAAAATCTCATCCGCACGGGTATTGACCTGAATCTGCTGGTTGAATCCCACGTCATAGAAGATATCCTGATCTCTTCCCTGATCGCGCTGGCTGTTGTACTTGGTAATCCGATACTGCGCATCCGCAGCGGCAACATTCGATCCAGTGGTACGCAAGGTCTCCGTACAGTTAAAATAATGCACCGGATTGATATTGCCTTCCTTCCAATCGGATTTATCATAATTTACTTTGAAGGATTTCTCCCCGCCAAACTGCGCTTCACTGAAATTCTTTTCATAGTAATCTTTTGAGAAAACCAATTCGCCGCTGGTGGGAATATAAGCGATTCCCGTAAAACTACCGTTGGCGATCGCCTTATAAGCCTGCTCCTGATCCTGAAATTCCGCGATTTCAGGTACGATATCCGTAGTGCCGGGAAAAACAGCTCCGGGCGTAAGCGGATTGCCGGCCCCATCCGTCAACGTTGTGGCAAGTTTACCATCCGCATCGGGCGTGCCGTTCGCCTTCGCCACCAGCGTGTTGCCATTAGGCAGGGTAATCGTCAGCTCTCTGGGCGTTCCGTCCACCTTCGTCCCATTCAGGGAATCCGCATCATTATAGGAAATCCGGAAGCGGTAAAGCGTATTATTTTTAACCGCCTGCTCGTAGGAATTTTCATCGTCGATATCTCCGGGCGTAACCGGGCCGCCAGCTCCTCCTAAACCGTCCCGCAGCTTGTCATAATCGGTATAGCTGAAACTGCTGATATCCTGAAAGCCCATGCTCTCATTGATATTGTAAGAAATCGGGTGCTCCGCCATTTCCTTGATATCCTCCGCCGTAAAGGTCACCGGAAGATCCGTCCTGTAGCCGGAGAATACATACCGCTGCGCATAGTCTACGTTCGCGCAGGTATAAAACGCCGCCGTCAACTGTTTCATCTCGGACATAAGAATCTGCAGATCGTCCGACGTCTCATATTTATTCGAGGCGGTATTGCACAGCTCGTAAAGCTTCGTCAGCACAGTATCCACCGATTTCATAGCCTCCGCCGTCACATCAAGCCACTGCTTCGCGTCTTCCGCGTTCTTTTCATTATACTGGACAGTCGTGGTCACATTACTCCGCAGTCGAAGGGCCCTGATCGCCACCACCGGATCGTCGGAGGGACGTGCGATCTTGCTCTGGTTCGTCATCTGGTTCGTCAGCTTATCCTGCAATATCTTATTCTGATTCACATTGTATGCGGCGTTGTTCCGCATAATCTTGTTTGTCATTCTCATAAATCATATCCCTCTTTCTGTTTCAATTAGACGCCGGTTTGTAGTATCAACCTATCGTACACTTCGGTCAGCACATTGATCATCTTGGAAGCAAGCGTATAAGAATTCTCGTACTTTACCAGATTCATCGCTTCTTCGTCCTCGTCCACGCCGGAGATCGAAGTCCTCTGATTTTCGATGTTCGTCTCCAAGCTAAAGTAGGTCGAGTAGAAGGTCTCCGCGTTGCTTTCATTCAACATCGCATCCGACAGCATACATTCCAAGAAACCGCCCGCGTCCCTGCCCCGGAAGCTGAACTGGTTTTTGTCGCCCAGCATGGAAATTACCGCCCAAACCTGATCGCACTGCTCCTTACCTTCAACGTCCTTGCCCGGCTCTGTCGACTGTGTATTATCCGGATCGATATCCTTTCTGGTTCCCAACAGATCGGGATTCTTCACCACCGCATCCAAAAGCGTTATATTGCCAGCCGTCAGATTATAATAACCGGTATTTTCCCCGTTTGCCGCGGAAGTATCCAGTTCCGACTGCGTATATTGCCCGTCCTGTCTGGCATAGTCCGCAGTAAAGAGGATATCCGCTTTCTTTGGCGGGTCCTCCGCTGTGAGTCCCTCTTTAAAAATATCGTTTACCTTTTTTGTGAAATCGCGGACCCACTCATTCATTTGTTTCATGTAATAAGGCACGCCCTGATAATTCACCTCGCCGCCTATCGAAACCTCCGACCATACCTTCTCTCCGGTCAGCGGCTTATCGCTCTTTAAATTGTCAATGACAAACGAGTAGGTACCGTCTCCGTTGTAAGACCAGCTCTTATAATAGTAAAGCTGGTTGCCGATGTTGATCACACCGCCAGTATCGGAGAGATTACACTTTGATATACTCTGTAAGTGAGATTCCGTCGTCTTGATGGTCACTGTGGAAAAGCTTCTCTGGAAAGACACGCTCGTAGCCTGCCCCTTGAAATACTCGCCGTTGTTGCCGTCACGCATTTCAATCAATCCGCGCAGCTCGCCGCCCATGGAGGCATTGTAAAGGCTGAAATCAATGCCATTGCTCCATTTAAGGTCATAAAGGCCGTCCACGTCGGTCTGGTTTACCTTCTCCTCCTTCGGCCGCGCCACGCAGACCAAAGTTCTATAATCGTCCATATCCACCAGCGTCTGTCCGCCGGCGATCTTTACCATAAATCTGTGAGCCGCCGTCTCATTGCCCTGCTCATCCAGAATCGGCAGTTCCTGCGTCTGCACATCCACCACGGCGGAAAGCTGGTCAAGCAGCAGATCTCTCTTGTCGCGCAGCTCGTTCGCCCTGCTGCCCGTCAGCTCAATGGTATTGATCTGCTTATTGACAGTGGCAATATCCTGCGCAATCGAGTTAATCTGATCCGCACGGATCTTAATCTCGTCGTTTACATCCGACTGCAGATCTTGCAAATCCCCGTACAAATTATTGAAATAATCGGTCAGCGCCTTCGCCGCGCCCAAAAACTGCGCTTTATTATCGGTACTGCTGCCGTTCTTGGTAATCTCCTGCAGAGTCGCGCCGATCTGGTCAAAGAGCGTCTTAAATCCCGTCTTCTTATCATCCTTAAAATACTCGCCTATCATCTTGCAGTAATAGACCTTCGCGTCGTACTCCCCAAGCTTGGTCTCGTTGGACCAGTATTTGAAATCGTAGAACTGGTCCCGCACCCGCTCGATCGCCAGCGTCTCCACGCCCGCGCCCGCGCAGCCATAGGTCGCAAACACTCGCAGCGCATTGGCTGCCTCCGTCTGCACTTCCTGTCTGCTGTAGCCCGCCGTATTGACGTTGCTGACATTATTGCCGGTGGTATTCAGCGCAGCGTTGGCCGCCCGAAGTCCCGATGATGCAATGGTAAGTCCAAAAAAAGTTGATGACATAGTTTCACCTCTACTTTACAGTGATCGTTAACGTCCCAGTGTGGAAAGTATATGATCCAACATTTCGCTGATTACATTGATATATCTGCTCGATGCGTTGTAAGCGTTCTGATACATAATCATATTGGTCAATTCCTCGTCGGAGGAAACGCCTACAATCTCTTCTCTCGCATAGGCGAGCGCATCCGTTGCTACCGTCTGATTCTCCTGCACCGCCCGAAGTACAAAGCCAGTATTCGCAAGCTGCGATACCAGATTCTTGTAGTAATCCTTGAAGCAGACTGGCGTCGCCACATTGGGGTTCAGGGTGTACGCCGTTTCCTCGAAAGCCTTTTTCAGCGCCTCCATGGTCTCGTTATCCTCGGAGTGCTCATCCAGCCGGAAGGTCAACAGGGAAGGATTCTGGCGAAGTTCCGGGTTCACCACCATATTCCGCACCGTCCAGTCTTGGTCATTTCCGTCCTCCCCGGACATGAGCTGGAATAACTGATAGGGAAGGGCCTTGCCATTTCCATCCAACCGGTTCGGGTCTCTCAGATAACCGGAATCTGGATTCACCGCAGTGCCTCTTTCCGCCGCCTCCGCTAAAACATCATTAATCTTTGTCGTTACAATGTGTACTAATTTATCAAATTCAGCCTGCACGTTCATGACGAGGGACTGCGATACATGTATGTCGTACCAGCCTTCCTCGTACTCGCCGTCCGGATTGATATTGTCAATTTCACTGTGGGTCGCCCTGTGATCGCCCCGATTAAGCAGGGTACTCTTCAAAGATCCGATATCCGTGTTGTACTCGGAGGATATCTGCTGGGTCAGGTCAAACACTTTCGCCCTCTCTATGCCCTCCTTGGTAACAATGGGATTTCCTTCCGCGTCAAGCTTAAAATTGCCAAACATCTTCCAGTAAGGGGTGTAGAAACCGGTATCCAAATCCTGATAAAGGCCGATCTCATTGACCGTCGTTCCCTTCACCAGATCCGTCTGCTCAAAGCGGACATTCACATAGCCTACCGTATCCTCCGAATAAGATATGCTTCCGAGTTTTGCCAACTCGTCCAAGAGATAATTCCTGCGGTCTCTTAAGTCGTTCGCATTTTCAGGCCCAGCCTCCACCCGCACGATTCTCTTATTGAGTTCGCTGATTTCCTGTGCGTATTTATTAATCAAGTCAACGTCTTTCTTGACCTGTTTATTCATATTATCCTGATAGTCGCAAAGGCTCTGATATACCTTCTGCGCCTTCGTGAGAAACTCGTAGGCTTTCGTCACGAACAGATTCTGATTCACCGAGGAGGTGGGGTCTTTCGCCAGCTCCTGTATCGCGCCCCAGAGTCCGTCTCTCGTGTTCGCATCGTTGTGATCGCCTATCAGCGCCACGGAAAATTCGTGGCCCTCGTTAGATTCTCCCAAAATATATTCAAGCTCTTCCAAAGACACGGCAGAAACCTCATAAAAAGCACTGCGCCCCGATTCGCGGCGAAAGTTCTTATCTATGATAGCGTCTCTTTCCTGTCTTGTACGGGTATAATTGACACCCAGACCTGTCTGTATCCAGTTTTTGTCCGCACTCCGGGAATGGGTAATATAAGTCCTCGTACCCTGTGCGACCTGCTGTCTGGTATATCCTTGGGTGTCTAAATTAGACATGTTATGCGCTGTGGTATTCAGCGCGTCGTTTGATGTTCTTAATCCTGATACGCCAATATAAAGGCTTCCAAATAATGACATATTCTACCGTCCTTAACAATTATTGCTTGGCGTCAAAGGCCTTGTTGACCGTCCCGATCACATCACCGGTATTATAGGCTCCCCTATTATAATTCGCCGTCTCCGGCGCCTTATTCATGGATTGTAAAACCTGCATGTTGAGCTGCACCAACTCCAGTGCGTTCTCGATCAATTCCCTGTTTTGTTCATTGACCCTCTTTACCGCACGTACATTTCTGCGCAATTCGTCAAATACCGATGCCAGCTTCGCCTGTTCCAGAGGCCTTGCTGCCAGCATATTGATTAAATCTGCAATTTTCAGTTTCGTAACATCCTTGTTAAGTACGTTCGCAATATCATTAACAGCTTCATTTCTCTGATGATCCAGATGATTAATTCTGCTTACGATGATTTGCTCCTCATCCGTGATTTCCGCTAAACTCTTAATATCGTCTGACACGATGGCGGGCGTTTTTTTCATGGACAAGTCCAACAGATTCTTGTATTCCAGATTTTCCTTTTCCAAAACCTCGATCAAGGTCTCCATCAAACTTGCCACTATTGTCACCTCTTACAGACTTTCAATCTCCTCATACTGCTTCAACAGCTTCTCCGCAAAACTCTCGCCGCTCACATGGTATGTGCCGCTCGCGATGCTCGCCTTGATGGGCGCCGTCAATTCGCTTCTGATGTCACCGGCTGCCGCAACTGCATTTTTCGCAGTCTGGATATCCTTGCCGATACTGGAGATCTGAATCCGGTCAGAACCTGCGCTTTTTGTTGTGTTCTGAGTCTTGGCTTTATTCTTCGTGCCATATACCTGCTGTATCTGTGTATAAGCTTCGATACGCATATTGGATTCCTCCTTCCTCCTGATGTTTTTCCCAAAAGAAATCCATCTCATTCAATCTCTTACACTATAAATATCGGCCGTTTTGCGAAAGACTTTAGAGGTGAATTCATTTTTCTGTATACAGCCTGCTTAATGCTTCCCCGCAGACTTCTTTTTTTCCTTTTTCTTCCTCTTATCCGGCTTTCCTATTTTTTCTGGTTTCTGGTCATGTTCTTCCTTCTCCGTATGCACGCAGCTTTCGATATCTTCAATTTCCTGATTTTCCACGCCCATTTCCAATTCTTCGAAATGTTCCACCACGGAAACATCCATCTGGGCCTCTTCTTCCTCAGCCGGCTCCTCTTCTCCCGCCGATTCCGCCTCTTCGGGCGACTTATCAGCCGAAACCGCCTCTTCCCCATCTTCTTCCGACTCCGCCTGCGACGGTTTTTCCGCCTCTGTTTCAGCCCCGCCCGCTGCGGCGGTTTCTTCCAGTTCTCCCATCTCTGCACTCACCGCGTTGTCCAAAGTAATGCATCCAGAGAAGATCAACGCCAGTTTGGCGCAGATTGGCCCGACCATCTCATAGAGCACCGACGAAGACAAAATAATGGTAAGCAGAAGCTGTCCCCGCTCTCCCGGAAGCAGCCGTTCTCCTAAAAACGCAAGACCAATCGCCACGCCCGCCTGCGGCACGAGCGCAAGCCCCATGTATCTGCGCGCCTCCCTGCTCATGCCGGTAATCGCACAGCCTACATAAGTGCCCACATATTTGCCAATGATACGAACAAGGAAATAACACAAACCAATCACGCCTACCGTCGACAAAGCCGCAACGTCCAACTTCATACCGGAAACAATAAAAAACAAGGACATCACCGGAGGCGTAAAGTTATTGAGCTGCCGGTAAAGCTTTTTATCTCTGGTCAGGTTAATGTAAGCCGCTCCGAACACCATACAGGAGAGCAGCGGCGAAATATTCAGGGAAGTACAAATTCCCGATATTCCCGTCAGCATAGCAATCGCTAAAATCAGCCGGTTATCCTTGCTTCTGGCTGGAATCAACAGCCTGCTCAAAAAATAACCGCAGAAAAAACCAAGCAGCAGGGCAAACACATTGTAGACGACCGGCAGAAGGATTTCCTGCGCCGACACTGCCCCGCCGCCCGTCGCTCCCGCCACAGCCGCCACAATACTAAACGCCAGCAGACAGACCACGTCGTCCAGCGCTACAATCTGCAAAAGCGTGTTGACAAACTCACCCTTCGCCTTGTACTGGTTAATCGTCATCATGGTGCTGGCGGGAGCCGTTGCCGTCGCGATCGCGCCCAGAATCAGCGCAAAATCCAAGTCCAGCCGGAAAACTACCCTGCAGACCACCGTCACCAGCACGCCCGCCATCATGGCCTCAAAAAAAGTGACGATCAAAACTTTGCTGCCAGTCTTTCTAATGACCTCTTTTTTAAAAAATTTTCCCACGCCAAAAGCGATAAACGCCAGCGCCAGATCGCTCACAAAGCTCAGGTTTTCGATCATATCCGCAGGGATCATATCAAGCCCGCAGGGTCCGATCAGAATACCCGCCAGAATATAACCGCTGACTTTGGGAAGATTCAGGGTATTCGTCAATCTGGTCATAATAAACCCGGCAAACAGTATGATCGATAAAACCAGCAAAATTCTTGTTTCCGAGCTGACCGCTCCTAAATATCCCTGCATAATACTTCCCCCTGTTCCTTTTACTCCGTTTTCAATAGATGGCTGTCGCAGGCGTTGAATTTCACATATGCCCGATCTCCCACCTGAAAGATTTTTTTATAGCGGGGGTTAAAATCCATAATCTGCAAAATCACATCCCCCACCTTTACATGATAATGCTGATAAGAACCCATAAAGCAGCTCATCATTACCTCGCAGGGAAGCTGCCCTTCGTTCTCGATCGTGGCCGACTCCGGACGCAGCACCAGCGTACAGTTTTCCCCCCGCGCAAAGTCCTCCACATTCTCCACGTCCACCTGATGACTGTAGATACTCATAACGCCTCTGTTTCCTTCTTTGGACTCTAGTTTTCCCTGTAAGAAATTGGCCTCTCCAATAAAATTCGCCACAAAAGCGTCCTTTGGACGGTAGTAAATCTCCTGCGGCGTTCCGATCTGCGCCACCACGCCTTTGTTCATAATAATGATCTGATCGGAAAGGGCCATCGCCTCGCTCTGGTCATGGGTTACATACACCGCCGTAATGCCCACCCGCTGCTGGATATTACGGATCTCAGTCCTCATGGAGACGCGCAGCTTGGCGTCCAGATTGGACAGCGGCTCGTCAAATAATAAGACGCTTGGCTCCACCACAAGCGCTCTGGCAAGCGCTACCCTCTGCTGCTGGCCTCCGGAAAGCTGATTGGTCATCCGCCCTTCCATGCCGCCAAGTTCCACCAGCTCCAGAATGTCCATCACCTTTTTGCGGATGGTATCCTTATCCATCTTGCGCAGTTTCAGGCCGTACGCCACATTGTCAAACACGTTGTAATGAGGAAACAACGCGTAGCTCTGGAATACCATGGCCGTGTCCCGTTTGTTGGGCGTCAGCTCGTTGATGGGCTGATCGCCCAGATAGATTTCTCCCTCGTCCGGGCTCTCAAATCCAGCAATCATACGAAGCGTGGTCGTCTTCCCGCATCCAGAAGGGCCAAGCAGCGTCACAAAGCTTCCGGGCTCAATCGTCAGATTGGCGTCATCCACCGCTTTAAAATCTTTGCCCGTCTTGGGGTCCTGATATATTTTTGAAATATGTTCCAAACGAATGCCTTTTGATTCCAACATATTACTCTTCCTCCTTTATCTTCCTGCTCGTTCCAAAGAAACGGATAAACAAATTCATCAACAGTACCGAGAAATAAACAATCAGGATCAGGATCGTCGCATAAGCGCAGGCTACGCCGTAATATCCCTTCTCCGCAAACTCGTTGATCTGGCAGGTAATCAGTAAGAACTGCGGCGTCACCAGCAGAATGATCGCGCTGATGGCGGTAATGCTCCGCACGAAGGAGGTTACCAGACCGCTGAAAAACGAATCTTTGATTAACGGCAGCGTCACCGTCATGAATACCTTACCGCTGCCCGCTCCCAGATCATAAGCCGACTCCTCGATGGATTTGTCAATCTGGCGCAGGGCTGAGATACCGCTTCTGGTGCCCACCGGAAGGCTTCGGATGATAAAGACGATAATCAAAATCAATCCCGTCCCGTACAGGCCGCTCATAATGCCCGTATGGAAAATGCCGTTGGCATAACCGCGGATATAACCGATACCTAAAACCGTCCCCGGCACCGCCATAGCCAACATGGACACAAACTCGATAAAGCCCTTGGACTTAAATTTCTTCTTCACCACCAGATAAGAGATCACCATGGAGAGCAGCGCCGTAATGGGCGCGGCAATGATGGAAAGCAGGAAGGAATCTTTAAACGCCTTAAACCCGCTGTACTTAAACAGGTAATCAAACCACTTCCATGACAGGGAATAATCCCGTCCCCACAGCTTAAACAGCGCGCCGAAGGGAATCATGATATACATAATGATAACAAACACCGCCACCAGTGAACAGAAGATGGTCAGCGGAATCGTCACGCTCTTATCCTCGATCAGCATTCTTGCCCTTGACGCCTTTCCCGTAAGGGTGGCCGCCGTTTTTCTCTCTAAATAATATTTCTGGACAAAGAATAAAATCAACGTCAGCGACAGCAGCACCACGGACATGGCCGCCGCGCCCGTGGAGTCGTAAGACCCCGTCACCTGTAAATAAATTGTCGTCGCCAGCGTGTCGTAGTCTCCGCCGATCAGCATGGGATTTGCAAAATCCGCCACCGACTCGATAAAGGTAACCAAAAACGCATTGCCAAGCCCCGGCAACAGCAGGGGCAGGGTCACCGTGCCGAACACCTTCATTCTGGATGCGCCGATGTCACGCGCCGCCTCTTCCAGCGAAGGGTCGATATTCTTTAACAATCCCTTTAGCATCATATAACATACCGGAAAGAAGGTCAGGGTCTGCACGACCACAATTCCCTTCAAACCGTATACGTTAGAATCATATATATGTAAGATAGACCGGGTGATAATACCGCTTCGCCCAAACAGCATGATCGTTGACAACGATAACACAAAGGGCGGTGAAACCACCGGCAGAAGCGATACAATATGAAAAAGTCTCCCCACCGTCTTATTTTTCACTTTCACATAAACGTCCACATAGGCAAACAACAGCCCTATCAGCGTGGACAACAAACTTGTCAGCAATCCCAATACCACCGTATTCCCGAATGCCTGACGAAATCTCTGCATACTCAAAACCCGCTTAAACACATCAAGCGTGACCTGTCCCTCCGTATACACGCTGTCGATCAACAACACAAACAGCGGATAACAGATGAATAAGGTCAGAAAAACAAGAAGAATCACGATCATCCCCACCATGACCGGATCTGAAAGCAGTTTTTTACGATCCAGACTCGCACTCTTGCTTTTAGACGCCATCCCCATTTCCTCCTTCTCCAATAATGGGAGATGGTACGAATACCATCTCCCGGCATTACTACATAAAACCTATTTTTCTCACAATCATTCCGTTAAGAATCTGCTGCCGTCAGCGGCATCCGCAGAACCGTTGGTCACAGCCGTGAAGAAATCTTCCACATACTGCGCCGTATTCTGTTTTGCATCCTCAAAATCATAATCGATTACGTTGTCGGGATCGAGGCCGAACTGTGCCGCCTCTTCCGGCTGCTCTGCATTGTCAAGCACTAAGAACTGATAAGACTCGTTCTCCTTCGCGATGTTTACGCAGTCTGGGGAGAGCGCGTACTCAATCCAAAGCTTTGCCGCATTAGGATGTTTGCACCCCTTAAAGATTGCGGTTGCGCCAATCTCAAAGCTTGTTCCGGACTTCGGAATCACCAGCTCAATGTTATCGTAACCGGACAGGATCTGGGTGATACCGTCATGCAGGAAGCCGATACCGATCACGCACTCGCCGGGGCCTACCATCTTAGACGGGCCGGAGCCGCTCTTGGTGTACTGGTATACGTTCTTGTCAAGCTCCTGGAAATACTTCATCGCCTCGTCGTGGCCTTTGGTCTGCACCATGGTGTTAATGACAAGCTTCGCCGTACCTGCCGTGGAGGGATTGGACATCCCAATGAGGCCCTTATACTCCGGCTTTAACAGATCATCCCAATCCTGAGGAACTTCCAGACCGAGACGATCCAGCTCTTCCTTATTTACCATGAAGCCAAGGATGCCCTTATAGATGCCGTACCAGTTGCCGTCTGCATCCTTGTACATATCGCCGATCAGATGGGAAGCGTTCTGGGCCGCATAAGGCTCAAGCAAACCTGCCGCTACCGCCTCATTGTAAGGGTCCGTGGTGCCGCCAAACCATACGTCGCCGGAGGGATTCCCTGCTTCTTCCTCGATCTTGGTATACACTTCACCGGTGGAAAGTCTCTGATAATCTACCTTGATCCCGTACATTTCTTCAAATTTCTGGCAAGCTGCGGAAAGATATGCTTCCTCGCAGGAGCCGTAAACCACTAACGACCCTTCCGCCTGTGCCGCCGCTGCCAGATCGTCCGCTCCGGAAGCCGCCTCGTTTGCCGCGGGCGTTTCTTCTCCCTCTGCCGGCGCCTCCGCTGCCGGCTCTTCTGCTGCAGGCGTTTCCGCAGCAGGCGCTTCCTGTGTGGGCGTCTCTGCCGGTGCGTCGGAACCGCCGCAGGCTGTCATCGAAAAGACCATTGCCGCCGCCAGAATTGCCGCTGTCACTTTTTTCATGACATTCTTTCTCATAACTTTTTCCTCCTTCACTGTTTCACCGCATCTGCTCCGTTTCCTGTTACAGAATCTGTAAAAAGATGCAGTTTTTCTTACTACTACAATCAAATTATATACAATATGCACAAATCCGTCTACTACACAAAACGCCGATATGTTACACAATTCTGACATGATCCTTTATTCCGGACTGTAACGATCCTGATATTCCGAAGGCGAAACGCCTACATATTTCTTAAAAGTTGCGCTAAAATAAGTAATATTCCGGTATCCTACTTCCTCCGCGACCTCGTATACCTTATGCCTATAATCCTGCAATAATGTCATCGCAGCCCGCATCCGCCTTTTCGTCACAAAAGTCATCAGCGTTGAGTCCGTCTCCTTGCGGAACAGGTGGCTTAAATGTCCCTCGCTGATGCCCAGACTGTCCGCCACCTCCTTCACGGAGATACTAGGATTGGCATAATTCTCATCCACGTAGGCGATGGCGTCCATAATATACTTGCTCTTATCCCCCAAGTCAAGGCGAAGCTCTTGATTCTGCTGCTCCCTGCGCTCCGTGCTGCGCTTGTTCTTCTCTATAATCTTACGGATCGTGTTTTCCAGTTCCCCGTCCTTAAACGGCTTTAGCAGATAATCCGCCACGCCGAGTTTGATCGCCTGCTGGGCATAGGCAAAATCATCGTAAGCTGTGAGAAAAATAACATACGGTTCCCACCCCTCCTCGTAAATCTTCTCGATCATCTCAAGCCCCATCATTTTAGGCATACGGATATCCGTAATCACAATATCCGGTCTGCACTTACGGATCATCTCCACGCCTTCCTCCCCGTTGGCGGCTTCCCCCATTACAATACAGTTAATTTTCGACCAATCCGTACCCATGATAATGCCCTGACGCACGCGTTTTTCATCCTCCACTACCACCACTTTGTACATAAGCTCTCCCTCTTTTATTCCCTCTTATCTATGCGGCCTTCACAGATGCCCTCCTCACTCTTGGTACCGCGGAAGCGTCAGGTACACCCTAGTTCCCACACCCTCCTCCGATTCCACATAGAGTCCGTAAGGTTCCCCATAATGCAGTCTAATAATCGCATCCACATTGTTGTAGCCGATGCTCTCATGTCCAGCTATTCTCTCCTGCGCCGTCTGCCCCGTCTCATTCAACTGTTCCACCTTGGCCGCCGTCATGCCGACTCCATCATCCTGTACCAAAATCTGTAACGCCTCTCCTTCCGATGCCGCATCCCCGCTGTGCCGCCCGCCGCTCTGCGGTCTGTCCGCCAGCTTTACCACAGACGCCTGTACCAAAACCATCCCCGTCTCTCGCTCCGCCAATCCATGGATAATGGCATTCTCCACAATAGGCTGCAAGGTCAATTTCGGAAGCATACAATTTTCCAGTTCCAACGGGATATCCACGATCAGCTCAAACTTATCCTCGAAACGAATCTTCTGAATCTCCGTATACGCCTCCACCAAGGCAACCTCCTCCGACAGCCGGATAATCGGTTTTGCGGAAATGCTCATCCGGAGTATCTGGGCCAGATTGGAAGCCATAGACACCAGTTCCGGCATTTCGTTTTCCTTTGCCATCCACTTCATGGTGTCCAGCGTATTATACAGGAAATGGGGATTTAGCTGTGCCTGCATCATCTTGACGTTGCTGTCGCTCAATTCCCTCTCCCGCTGGATCAGCCGTTTTGTGTTTTCAATCAGATTCTTTGACATCGCATTAAAGCTCTCTGAAAGCTGCCCCAGCTCATCGTCGCCGTTTACTTCAATCTGAATGTCATAATTTCCCTGTTTGATCTCGCCGATCGCGCGCTGCATCCGCTGAATCGGCTGATAAATCAGACGGCTGAAATACCATGATAAGAAAAGACAGGCAAAGATACTGAATATTCCAGAAATCACGGCAATTCCCAGCACGTCGCCCTTCATATGGTTTAAAAAACCCGTGGGCTGGCGGTACATAATATACAAACTGCACGCGTCATTGTAATCCAGATAATAAAAGCTGTCCTTCTCCATGCTCATCCGCGGCTCTTCCATGTTGAGCAGCGCCTTGCCCGCATTCACAATTTCCTCGGAATAACTCTCGCTGGAAAAATAGACGATCTCGCGGAAATCATCCAGCACATAGATAACGCCCTCCTTCTCCTTTCCGAGTCCCTTAAAAATATTGTCAAAATGATCCTTCACAATAGTGGCAATCACATATCCCTGTACGCCGCCCTCGTCATCCAATACCGTCCGACCCACGCGCAGATATTCCACCCGTTTTTCTCCTTCGTAAAGTCTGGCATTGCAGACCACATACTCTCCCGGATGCCTATTGGCTCTGTACAGAATATTCCAATTCAGGGAAAGTTTTCTGCTGACAAATTTATTATCGGACGTGGTCATTTTCCGATTCCCATCTTTATCATAAATGGAAAATCCCGCGTAATTACCGCATTTCACAAAAGAGGCATATAACTTCCTGTAAACGTCTTCCGTCGATTTTCCATCTTCTTTGGCCAATAACTCCCAGACCTCTTCATCTTCGCTCAAGCGGCCAATTTCGCCGAAAATATCTGCAAAGGTTTCTTCCAAGGATTCCTCCGCCTGCGCAAGCGTACTCTGCGCCTCTCTGTTTAAATAATTCCGGTAAGTCAAATTCAGCACCTGAAGCAGCAGCAAATAGCCTGCCAGCATCGGCAAAATAGAGGTTACAGTCATTCCCGTAAAAATTTTTCCCAAAAAAGACAATTTTTTAAACGATTTCATTTTATCTCCCCTGCACCAGTATGAACCAAGAACCCTATAATAAGAAAAGGAGAAGAAACGCTATGAATCGTAACGTTTCCTCTCCTTTTCCATAATGCCGGCGACCGGAATCGAACCGGTACGGGGGGTTAGCCCCGCAGGATTTTAAGTCCTGTGCGTCTGCCAGTTCCGCCACGCCGGCAAGCTGTTTTCCTTATTAAAATATCCCAATCTGTCTATCAGCAGAAAAACGACCCGGATGGGATTCGAACCCACGACCTCCGCCGTGACAGGGCGGCGCTCTAACCAACTGAGCCACCGGGCCAATGCCTTTTTTCTTATTATAAGCGCTGCGTGGACCTTCGGGGACTCGAACCCGGGACCGACCGGTTATGAGCCGGTTGCTCTAA
>CAMXIK010000041.1 GCA_947243855.1 uncultured Lachnospiraceae bacterium
AGAAGCCGGACGGGAGCTGGAAGAAGATCATTTTCTATAATACCAGTGTGAGCGCGCTTTTGAAGCATGGTGAAAAGATGCTGAAAAAAATGGAGTCATCGTTTGGCATTTTTAAGGAAAACAAAGACGAAATAGCTTTACTGTGGCGGCCGCACCCGCTGATTCAGGCAACGATCGAGAGCATGAGGCCGCAGCTTTGGGTGGAGTATCAGCAGATTAAGGACAAGTACATAGAAGAGGGCTGGGGGATTTATGACGATACGCCGAATGTGGATCGGGCGGTGGTGGTAAGTGATGCGTATTATGGCGATCCGAGCAGTGTGGTGCAGGTGGCTGAAAATGCAGGAAGAGCGGCTCTTATTCAGAATGTTGATAAAATAGGGGATACAAAATTTGATAATGTCTGCATGGTAAGTAGAGCTGGTGAGTTTGATGCAGAAAATGGCGTTTTATGGATGGTAACAACTTATACATCTACGCTATTAAAAATTGAATTGGCGACAGGAAGGGTGATGCAGTATTATCAGATTCCGGTTTGCCAGATTAGGAATTATGATTTTATGACTGTAAAAAAGGCAGCGGATGTACTATATCTTATACCCTATAATGCAGACAGCCTGTTTTGCTTTTCTATTGAAACTGAAAAATTTACGGAGATTGGGCTGCCTTTGTCGAAACAGGAAAAGGGACGGGCAGGAAAGTTTAGGAAAGCTATTTATCTGGATGATGTATTATACCTCATTGGTTATGCCTTTAAGTTCATTATAAAGATGAATGTCCAGTCATTGGACATGGAAAGAATAGAGGGATTTGCGCAGGACAGCAGCCTTTTTGCAGTTGATGCAGTTTTAATAGACAGGGATATTTATATTCCATGCTGTCAGAAAAATGTGTTGATTCATTTTAATACGATTGATGATTCATGGGAAGAGATTTTCATAGAAAAAGAAAGTAAAGGATTTTATACCATTGCAGAAATGGGTAAAGGACTTTTACTAACAGATTTAGAAGATAAGAAAATCTTTTACAATGTGAATGACAAAAGAACAATGGTTCATAAACTTTGTTTGATGTCGCAGTTCAGGAAGCAGGAATTGAATAATTATCAACAATATCAAAAAGCATTTTACTTTAATGGGAAAGAATATTTCTTTCCCGCCTATGAAAGCACGATTTGGGTGACTTACCAGCATGAAACTAAGGAGCTGGTATACGAGTATCCGGAAGACCATAGCATGGGAACAAGATGTTACTCTAAGTTTGAAATGATAGAAAGATATGGAGATACAGTTTTCTTTCAGACAAAAACAGATGGAAGTATTTTTGCGATTGATTTAAATAAAGACACAGTTCAAAAATACGCTTTACAGATGTCGGTAGAACAGAAACAAAATTTGATTAGCGTTGCGGTGAAGTGCAAATATCAGTATGTGGCTTATGAGACAGATATTTATGATTTGCGTTCATTTATTTTGTATTTGGGAAGGAAAGAAAAATAATTATGAAAAATCAAGGTATATTATATTGGATAACCGGACTGTCTGGGGCGGGAAAAACAACAATTGGAAATCGGCTGTATTATGAGCTGAAAAAGGAAAGAGACAATGTAGTTTTATTAGATGGGGATATTTTAAAAACAATTGTAGGCGATACGTTGGGGTATACGGAAGCTGATAGGAGAAAACGGGCAATAAAATATGCGCAAATATGTAAAATATTAACGAATCAGGGAATAACTGTCATCTGCTGTACAATTGCGATGTTTGATGAAGTGAGGGAATGGAATCGAAGGAATAATAAAGGATATGTTGAGATTTATCTGGATGTTTCATTGGATGTTTTAATAAAAAGAGATCAGAAAGGAATGTATTCAAAGCAAAAAGAAGGGAAATTGGATCACCTTGCAGGAATCGATGTAAATGTTGAGTTTCCAAAGTCACCAGATATATTAATTCAAAATGATGGAAGATTTACAGTCAGGGAATGCGTCGAAAAGATATTGAATCATCCGGTAAGCTTTTCCTCGGACTATGACAGAGACAGCAACTATTGGAATCAATATTATGAAGGGGGAAACGCGGTTAATGATCCGTCGCTGTTTGCCAGATTTGCACTTGCTCACATGGAGCGCGGCAAAAATCTGTTGGAATTGGGCTGCGGCAATGGACGGGATAGTGTGTTCTTCTTTGAGAATGGGCTTAATGTTATTGGAATAGATGCGTCGGACAGCATTATTCGTGAATTGCAAAGAAAGTATGGTGATAAAGATATTTGTTTTGTGTGTGATGATTTTGTATGTTCTCCTACTATCTTTGTGGGACAGTATGACTATGTCTACAGCAGATTTTCATTGCATGCAATTAACGAACAACAGGAGGAAGAGGTTATTGAAAATGTTTATTGCGGCTTAAAGCAATATGGAAAATTTTTTATAGAAGTAAGAAGCGTACATGATGATATCTATGGAAAGGGGGAAAAAGTAGGAAAGAATTCCTATATTTTCGAAGATCATTTTCGACGTTTTGCCGAACTGGAAGAGTTAGTTGGTAAGTTACAGCGGCAAAATTTTACAGTTACATATGCGCAGGAACAAGCCGATTTTGCCCCGTTTGGTGACAGCAATCCTCCAGTTATCAGAATTATAGCTGAAAAACGATCATAAGAGAACGCAGAGAGGGATGCGGAATGGACAGAAGAATAGAATATAAGAAAATGACCGTATCAGAAATACAGGAACAGCTTTTTGACGTGTTATGTGAAATTGACAAGATCTGTAAACAGCATGATATACAATATTTTCTTGGATTCGGGTCACTTTTAGGAGTAGTCAGGGATGGTGGATTTATTCCGTGGGATGACGATATGGACATTTTTATGATGAAGAAAGATTGGAATAAATTTAACCGTATCGTTATGGAAGAGTTAAATCAGGATAAGTATTTTGTGATAAACAGATATACAAGAAAAGATTGTCCGTTTTGGGCAAGATTAAGCCGGATTGGTGTAAACGGAACCTATAGAAAGATGGATTATTATAAAGATTCATCTGCGGCACAGAGCGGAATTTTTGCGGATATTTTCCCATTGGAAGATTCGCCTGCCAATCAGAAACTATTGGAGAGTCAGCAATTTTTATTAGGTATTGTTGATGGAATTTTGCAAATTAAGTCTTACAAGTGGGATCAGATAGGGAAGAAAAATATAGTATCCTGCGTTTTATATATTTTGGGAGGCTGGTGCGTTTCCATAGAAAATTGGAATGTTATTAGGACCTGTATTCAGGAGATGTATCATAAGAGACCTTGTAACTATGTAATGGTTCCTATGGGACCAACGGGAAAATATGATATAAGCAGAGTTCTATATAAAAAAGCTTTTTTTTCTTCCAGTATACAAAAAGATTTTCAGGTAATGAAGGGGGAGGCCGTTATACGGCAGGCAAAATTTCCGATACCAGTTGGGTATCGTGATATTCTGCGAAAAACTTATAAAAACTGGAGAAAACGGCCAAATGGGAAAAAACCGAAAGAGTTGTCGTATTGGGTGTTAGAGGGAAGAGGAAAGCAAAGGAAATGATAAATAGCGTTTTTCAGAAGTGGTGGATATCAGATACTGTAGCGGGAAATTACAAGAGGGTCATGTATCAGTTTTTACAAAAGATATTTTTGTTTGATTCATGGCATTTAGAGCCGATTAATTTCAGACCATATGCAAAAGAAATCGTTCTGGCGACGGAGAGTTATATTAATCAGAAAAATATTCAATGCGTAATGGAAGTCGGATGCGGTTTGGGAGACATTATAGGTAATATAAAAGTTTCAAACAGGAAATGTCAAAAAATTGGAATTGACAGGGAGAAAAATGTCTTAAAAGCAGCAAAAGTTCTGCATCCGTCGGCAATTTTTCTGCAAGGGTCTTTTGATCAATGTATCAGTCGGGATGAAACCTGCCTGATTATGGTTAATTTTATACACAGAATACCCTGCGATGAACTTAAGAAAGAAATGCAGCGGGTGCTTTTAAAAAGTAATGTTAAATTAATGGTGTTGGATACTTTTTTGAGCAATGAGAATACAGTGTATGAGTATTCTCATTGCGGCAGGGAATTGTTTGCCGGAAAATATAGATGTATCAGAAAAAGCAGGGGGTTTGCGGCTGCCCAAGGAGCAAGACGCTATATTGAGTATTGGGAAAAAATTGAGAAAAACAGTTAGGAAGATTATCTATGGGAAAAAATGTGGCGATTCTACTTTCCTGCCTGACGGGAGGCGGAGCTGAGCGGGTGGCCGCTGAATTGAGTCAGTTCCTTGCAAGAGAGGGACATCGGGTTTATATTTTTGCAGAAAAAAAATATAACGGGTATTCTGCGGGATATCGGTTCGCGGGGAAGGTAATTGTTATGAAGCCCCGAAAAGCAGGATATGGAAAGCTGGGACAACTTGGGAATTTGTACTATCTGGCAAAAGAATTGCGAAGGCAAAAGCAAAAGTTTCATATAGATATAGCGGTTAGTTTTATGGAAATGTATAACCTGGCAAATATTCTTTCAAAGGGAAGAGAAAAAATTATTGTCCGGGTTTGTACAATTTTATCCGCTAGAAAAGATTTGCAGGATATTTACCAAAACAGGTTTTTGATTCGTGTTCTGTACAATAAAGCTGACAGCGTGGTTACATTATCGGAATATGGAAAAAGAGATCTGATAAGAAATTACGGGATCAAGCGGCATAAGGTAAATGTGATTCCGAATGCGGTTATTCCAAGGGACTTTGATCATACGATTTCGTGGGAGTATGGGGATCAGGTAATTCTCAATGTAAACAGAATCCATCCAATCAAGCAGCAGGGTATCTTAGTGGATGTAATGGCAGAACTTGTACCAGCTCTTCCAGAAGTAAAGTTACTTTTGGTGGGGCATGATGGAGAGGACTATGCGAAAGAACTAAAGAATCGTATAAAGAGCATGGGACTGGAGAAAAATATCGTATTTACAGGGCAGGTGAATAATGTGGAATACTATATGCACCATAGCCGGGTATTTGTTATGTCTTCTCTGGTAGAAGGATTCTCGAATGTCATTATAGAGTCAATGAATCAGGGCTTGCCAATTATATCAGTGGATTTTGAAGGACCAGCCCGCGAAATTTTAGGAGTTTCATCACGATTGGGGTGTGGAAAATACGGCATTGTAGTTCCTCGATTAGATGAGAATAGGAAAGACGACGCATACAGCCGGGGCGTTCACCAACTTAGAAAGGCAGTGCAGGCAGTATTGACAAATCAGGAACTGGCAGCAAGGTACAGCAGGGCTTCTGAGGTGCGGGCAAAGTATTATTCCAAGAATAAGGTTGAGGCACTATGGCGCGAAGTGATATGAAAAGCAAGTATTTTATTATAACAATAGACACAGAGGGCGACAATATCTGGAAACGGGTTATAACATCCTCTGGAATGAGGGAAATTCAAACAGAGAACGCAAAATTCGTTTCAAGATTTCAACGGTTATGTGAAAAATATTATTTTAAACCTACATATCTTGTGAATTATGAAATGGCAAGCGCAGAACCGTTTGTTTCACAGGCAAAAGAGTGGCTAAGAGATGGGAAATGCGAAATTGGAATGCATATGCATGCATGGAATACACCGCCGGTTTATCATTTGCCATTTAACAGAAAAGGGCATAATCCGTTTGCGGGAGAATATCCACGTCGGATTCTCTGGAAAAAGCTATCCACGATGACGGAAATGCTGGAGGATACATTTGGAGAAAGGCCGACCAGTCACAGAGGCGGAAGATGGTATATTGATCCGTGGTATATTCATGCTTTGCTAAAGCTGGGATATCGAGTAGATTGCAGCGTTACTCCTGGTATCAACTGGAATAAAGCAATAGGGAATACCATGTATGGTCCGGATTACAGTAATTTTCCGAGAGAAGCTTACTTCATGGATAGAAAAAAACTGGATAAAGCCGTGAAACAAAGTAATATGGCGAATAGCATTCTGCAGATTCCGCCTACGATTATGAATACGGCTTTGTCTGACAGGCTTCAAAAAGCATTGGAAAATCCGTTTGACATAAAAGCGATAGCAAGAGAAAAAATATGGCTGCGGCCAAACGGTAAAAATTTAAAAGAAATGCTTTATCTTGTAGAAAAGACAAGAGATAGGAACTATATAGAATTTATGCTGCATTCGTCTGAATTGATGCCGGGTGGCAGTCCTGTTTTCGTGACAGAACAGGCAATTGAGAAGTTATATTCGGATATGGATATTTTATTTTCGGAGATTGGCAAAGTGCGAACCGGAATTACGTTATCAGAATACACATCATTATTTAAAAAGGAGAAATTAAAATGAAAAAAGGAATTGTATCAGTTGTATCAACCTTAGGAGGAACTTTGCTGGGGGCTTCCATAGCAGGGAAAATGGAGGGAGATAAGAGAAGAAAAGCACAGAATATGTCAAACAAGCATTTTGAGCTTTTCACAATGATGAATCAGTGGGTAAAGGTAAAGCAGGCAGGGAAAAATCTTTCTTCTTTTTTTAAGGAGCGTGGCTTTAGCAGGATTGCCATTTATGGCATGAGCTATGCGGGAGAAACGTTGTTAGGGGAATTACAGGGAACGGGGATAGAGGTAGCATATGGAATTGATCGCAATGCGGGGTCGCTCTATTCCGATATCAATATTGTTTCGATGGAGGACGTGCTCGAAGAGGTAGATGCGGTTGTAGTAACGGCGATTACGTTCTTCGATGAGATAGAGGAAAACCTTGAGAAAAAATTGAGCTGTCCTATCATTTCTTTGGAAGATGTTTTATATGAAATATAGGCACAAATGGAGGCTGAAGATGTGAAACAGAGAGAGGTTATTATCTTTGGAGCAGGACGAGAAGGCGAGCGGTTTATGTGCCAGCACTTTCAGGACGTTCAGATTTCCTGCTTTTGGGACAATAGAAAAACCGGTGAGGTTTTAGGCTATCCAATCGAGAATCCACAGGAGGGAAAAGACTGTTTTATTATTGTAGCATCAAGATATTATTTGGAAATCCGAGAACAGCTGACGCAGATGGGATATTGCGAATTTAACGATTTTATTCCCAGCCAGATATTTGGGAAAAAGATGGCGCTTGTATACGGGAATTGCCATATGAGTGTAATTAAAGTATACCTTGAAGGCCATAAGAAATTTGCTTCTGAGTATGGTTTTTATCCGTTTCCGATGATCCAGATATGGAAGGATACGAAGGAAGATTTTAAGGATGTTTTTAAACATTGTGATTTGCTCTTACATCAGTCGGTTCGAAAAGATAATGTATATGGAGAACAATTTTCTTCGGAAAATGTACTCTGTTGCCTTCAAAAGACTTGTGAGGTTATTGCAGTTCCGAATTTGTATGGAATGCCCAAGTATCTTTTTCCACAGTTGGAAATAACGAAGTGGAGGTCCAAAGGATTATTCAGACCCTTTTTTATGGATAAAAATATTTTGACATGGTTAAAAGAGGGAAAGAGTATCGATGAAATTAAGAAGCTTATTTTGGAAGGTGGCGTATATCAAAAAGCAACAATAACTGAGTTATGGGAGACATCTATAAAAAAGGCGGAAATGAGAGAAAAAGAGTGGGATATCAAAATTTTGGATTATATCCTGCTGAATCAAAGAGAACAAAAGCTATTTTGTGACATCAATCATATAACAAGCAGGACCGCGTTTGAAATTTCCAATAGAATTTTAAACTATATGGGATATGGAAATGCGCTTGTTTTAGAAAGAACCTTCATGGATGACAAGGAAAGTATTATCTATGCGGATGTGGCGGAAGCGCTCGGGTTGGAATTTGATAAAAAATATATCAGGAAATGGGCATTTGATAACGCGGTATATCCTTATGAAATGGATGAGGAAGAATATATTGAGCAGATGGTTCAGTATATTCGATTTTATTTGTCAAGGGGATTACTCGAATAGCTAATGTGATTTGAAAAACGAGGATTTAGTGCAATGCATATCGCGTATATAACAAGTGAATTTATGACAGAAAAACTCCATGGCGGGTTGGCAACATATCTTGACAATATTTCGGCCGTTATGAGTGAACATGAACATGAAGTTACGATTATCACACTGTCGGACCGGGCAGGGAGGATTTCTTACAAAAAAGGGATAGAAGTAGTCAGAGTGCCGGAAACATTTGTGCATAGTGCAGAAGGAGTAATTGGAAAAGCGAAAGATGAGCTTATGAATAGCTGGAATATGTCCAGAGCGCTTTGGCAGGAAAATAGGATAAAGGCGATAGATATTGTGCAGACGGCCAATTATCGGGCAATTGGTTTTTTTCGGAACTATAGAATTCCTACAGTGATTAGGGCCTCTTCGGACAGCGCATTTTGGCGAAATGCGGAACAGTTTGCGTTTGATTATGACCGAACACTGAAAGAAAAGACGCTGGAGGATTATTTGGAGTTGTGGTGTGTCAAACATGCAGATGCAGTTTATGCGCCGAGTCGTTTTTGTGCTTCCGTTATTGGGAAGAGAAGCCGGAGGAAACTTTCTGTTATAGAGTCGCCATATTTTAACAGGGAATGTAAGACGGATGACAGTGTTTATCGGGAGAAACTGGCCGGTAAAAAATATATTCTGTTTAACAGTTCTTTATCAAGGCTGAAAGGGACGCATATTGGGATTGAGGCGGCGGAAAAACTGCTGAAAAAATATCCTGATCTCTATCTGGTATATGCGGGATATGATTGCGGCTTGCGGCAGAAGGATGGAAATATACAGAAAGTTTCTAATATTCTTGCAGGACAAAATAAGCAGTATGAAGGAAGGGTTATCTATTTGGGCTGCCTAAGTCATGAAGAACTGTTTCCGGTTATTCAAAGGGCGTTGGCGTGCGCACTGCCGTCTCGAGTGGATAATCTTCCAAATTCCGCTATCGAGGCAATGGCGCTGGAAAGCATCGTAATAGGGACCTATGGCGCCAGCTTTGAGCAGTTGATTAGAAACAAAGAGAATGGGTTGCTTTTTCAAAGAGATTCCGTGAACGCATTTGTTCAGGCAGTTGATTATCTGCTGAACTTATCAGAGGATGAGAGGATTCAAATGGGAAAAAAGGCGGCTGATTCCATGGAACGCTTGGAGCCAGAACAGGTGTATCAGCGTTTGATTTCATTTTATGAAAATACCATCAGGAATTGCAAGAGATAGAAAGTGTGGGGACGATTTCCATGCAGAAAACGATTAGCATCATTATACCGGTCTATAACGTGAAAGCATATTTGTCGGACTGCCTTGACAGTATTTTAAATCAGTCGCAGCCGTTTGATGAGATTATTGTTGTGAATGACGGTTCGACGGACGGAAGCGAGCTTCTGTGCAGGGAATATCAAAGGACGCATCCAGAGATTATTTTAATCGAGCAGGAAAACAAGGGGTTGTCTGAAGCAAGAAACAGCGGGATGCGAAGAGCATCAGGGGATTATATTGTTTTTGTGGATGCTGACGACTGGGTAAGCGGGAAGATGAGCGAGACGATCAAGAATATTGCCGCGGACAGTAATGTGGATGTGCTCTATTATGCGTCGGAGATTGTAAAGGAAACCCCCGTAAAAATATCTGGAGAAGGATATGCAAGGGATGCGGAAACTGCGAATGTGGTATTGAACGGATTTGATTCGTTGAAAAAACTATTTCCGAACGGTTATCAGATGAGCGCATGTATGGCGGCATATAGGCGCAGTTTCTTGGAAGGGGCGGGAATCGATTTCATTAAAGATATTTTATATGAGGACAGGTTTTTTTCTCTGCGGGTTATTACAGAGGCGGAGAAGGTGGTATATATCACGGACAAGCTATATATACGCCGTTTCAGGGCTTCTTCAATCATTATGAGCCCGGCAAGCCGGAAGAAGATTCGGGATGTTATGTTTGGGCATCAGAGAGAGTGGGAATATATCCGTAACAATGAAAAATGGAAAAAAGAAAAGAGACTGACACAGTATTACGCACTATGTGCAGCAATTATGGCATATCAGGAGGATGTAAGTTCAGAGGAAACATGGGAACAAAGAGAGGAATATTTGACGGCGTTTTTTGAAGAATGGCTCGATTATTTTGCGATAGACAGCATGGGAGTAAATGAGTTGTGCGAGTTGTTACTTATGGTAAAAAGAGCGGCAGAAAGCGGACAGCGGGAATTGATAGATTTGTTTGAGGTTTATGGAGGTATCAGACCTTATCAGGAACAGATCAGAAATATTCTGCTGGAAAAATACAAGGAGAAGTTGATCGAAATACCTTTCGGAGAAAAAAAGCGAATCGGAATTTATGGGGCGGGCGCACACACGGAATCTCTTTTTCGGCTGTACCAGAATCTGATTGGTGAGATTGTGGCGGATATATCTCTGATTGTATCAGACGAAAAAGATGTAGATCCGGATAACAGTATCGCAATGGAAGCTCTCAATGCGGTTTTGGATAACCGGGATATTTATATCATATCCAGTAAGGTATATCAGGAAGAAATGTGTCAGAATCTCAGAAAACGAATGGTTCCGGAACAAAAAATAAGCAGGCTGTATGGCAAAAATGATGCGGTAGATTGTGTGATGATTGACAAGGCGTTGTTTGAGTAAGGGAAATATTGGGAGATAGCAATGAAATGGAATAAAAGAGGGCGGGAACTGGATAAGAGGGCGGAAGCGATCGTAAAAGAATTTGCAGATAGAAAGCAGATCGTTTTATTTGGCGCTGGACAGAGAGGCGCGGAGCTGAGAAAAATTTTGGAACACTACGGCATCTTTGGAGGCTTTATAGATAATGATCCTGTGAAGCAGGAAAATGGATATGAGGGGGCGAAGGTATATTCTTTGGAGGCGTTTCATGAGCGGAAAATTACAAGCTGGATCGCAATAACGGCATCGGACAGTAACGTCGGGGTGATTGCCGGGCAGTTGGAAAACGCCGGTTACAAGCGGGAAGCTGATTTTTGGCATTACGAAGAATTTATAAAGGATATTTTCCCGATATTATCTTTTTATTTTTTTCAAAAATTGTTTGTATATTTGGCGCAGATCAGCGTGACGGAAAGGTGTACGCTTCATTGCAAAAAATGTGCGCATGCGTGTCATAAGGTGGCAATGACGGCGGACGATATGAAGCTTGATATGGCGAAGGAAAGCGCTGATTTCTTTTTTCGGCATGTGGATGTTGTCAATGAGTTTGTACTGATCGGCGGGGAACCGTTTTTATATGCGGATTTGGGAGAACTGATTGACTATATAGGAAGAAACTATAGGGAAAAGATATTGACGTTTGCGATCACGACAAACGGAACGATTCTTCCGAGTGATGAAATAGTGGAGTTGTGTAAAAGGCATCGTGTCACGGTGCGCGTATCAGATTATTCTGATACAATTCCCAAATTACAGCCAAGATATGATCTGCTTTATGACAAATTGTCAGAAGTCGAGGTTATTGCTTGGAAGACAAAAAAGGAAGACTGCTGGTTTGATTATGGCTTTGAGGAAGTGGATCGGGGCGGGAATGTTTGTCAGCTTGTAGGGGCATTTGATAGATGCAGGACAGATTGCCGTGAAATCAGGGGAAGCAGATATTATTATTGCGTTATGGCGCGAACTGTTCCGGAGAATATGGGATGGTCGATTGGTGTGGAGGACTATCTGGAATTAAAAGATTTACAGGATAAAAAGATACTTTTTGAATATCAGCAGGGATTTTCGGAAAAGGGATATGTCGATTTATGCAGACACTGTAGAGGGGCAGAGGCGCCGCAGTTTTTAATTCCGGCGGCGGAACAGACGGAGAAAGCAAAGGAGAGTCAGGGATGCATACAAGTACAATGATCAGAATGAAATGGTTTGTCGATCATTATGTAAAAAAGGAAGGCGCAAAAGTGCTTGACGTGGGGAGCTATGATGTGAACGGTTCCTATAAAAAGTTATTTGATGGAATGAATATTCAATATGTGGGGTTGGATATAGAGGCGGGGCCTAATGTGGATGTGGTCATGGAAGCGCCTTATTCATGGGACAACCTGAAAGATGATGAATTTGACTATATTATTTCGGGACAGGCATTTGAACATATTGAGTACCCGTGGCTGACAATCAAAGAAATTTACAAAAAATTGAAACCCGGCGGAGTGATTTGTATTATTGCGCCCAATTCTGCGCCGGAACACAGATACCCTTTTGACTGTTACAGATATTATGCTGACGGTTTTCGGGCGTTGGCCGCTTGGGCAGGATTTACCGTTTTGGATGTATCGGTGGCGGGAATACCATCCAGAGATGTTTCGCCTGAATGGGACTACAGGGATAACGATGCGTGTTTGATTGCTGTGAAAGGAGCTGCGGAGCTGTTGGAGCGGAAAGCGGAGAAGTTCCCTTATGAGCGGCGGATGGACGAAGCGCTTGACCTGACGGTACGGTATCACTTTATGTATCGATGGATTCATATGGATGATAAGAGAAAAGTGTTGGAAGCTTTTATAAAAAAGAATAAGGCGGAGACGGTTTATATTTACGGTAGTGATTTTATTGGAAGATTATTGCTTGAAGAATTAAGTGGGATATCAGATGTTAATTTGGTTGTGGTTAAGGATGACAAAGCAGAGATATCGGTAAAAGAGCATGAGGTTATGATTATTTCCCTGTTGGATGGAAATAAAGACCTGAAACTATACTTGGATAAGGTGTGGCCGGAGCTTTCCAAATGTTATCTGGATGATATTTTTATGCTGCATCGGTTGGGAGATTTTTTAAAGCAGAACACATCCGTCTATGTGTATGGAGCGGGAAAAATGGGGAAACGAATGGCGATAACCTTAGGTCAGTTGGGATACGGCGTAGAGGGTTTTGTGGTCAGCGATGGAAAAAGAGAAAAATCAAGTATTGATAATAGGAAAGTGTTTGAGCTTGGGGAAATAAAGGAAAACAAGGAAGCGGGAATTTTAATTGCAGTGACGGATGAATTTCAGGAGGAAATTCGTAACATGCTATTGCGTGAAGGCTTTCACAATTTTAGGAGCGCATAGAAAATGAAAAAAATTTATATCTTCGGTATGGGAAAGGGGAAACAGTTTGTTGAGAGGTGTCTGCTGAAAGATCAGATAACTTGTATTGGTTTTGTTGACAATTACAGGGCGGATATGGAAAAAGCGGCAGACGGTATACCAGTGATCCGGCAGGAGGATGTCAAAAACGAATTTGATTATCTGATTGTCACATTGATGAAATATGAAGATACTAGACGGGACTTGATCCGGCAGGGCGTAATGCAGGAAAAAATAATTTGTTTTTTTGACTTTTCTGATGCGGGTAATGAGGAATATTGGGATATTCTCGATTCTTATAAATGGAGGACAGAGCTGATGTGGCGGCACTATACAAACATTATGATGCCAGCGTTTCAGAATCTGGATTATGAGATTTATGGGGACGTGAAAGAGGTGCGGGAACAATGTCCTAAAATTATTGATGTGGATAGGACGGCGGAAATTCTGTTAAAAGAGAAGAAAAGTCTGGCGAGGTTTGGAGATAATGAGTTTGCACTAATAAGTGGACAGATACGGACAAATTATCAGAAAGCGGACAGCATATTGGGAAAGCGGCTAAAAGAGGTGATCCACGCACAGGAGGATAATTTGCTGATCGCAATAGCCAATGATTATGGAAGACTGGATCAATATACGGATCAGGCGGCGGAAGATATTCGTTCCTATATGAGCAGGGATGTAAGAAAACAGCATATGGAATTGCTCGATCTGAACAGGGAGTATTATGATGCCTTTGTTTCCAGACCTTATATGATCTATCGGGACAAATCGAAGGCGGGGAAACGGTTTGAAGATATCCAAAAAATCTGGGACGGGCAGGATGTGCTGGTCGTGGAGGGAGAATATACCCGGTTTGGCGTTGGCAATGATCTGCTCGATCATGCGGCAACGGTTTCCCGCATTTTAGTTCCGTCTAAAAACGCTTTTTCCAAATATGATGAGATTCTTTCAGAGGTGCGCAGACAGGGACGGGATAAGCTGATTTTAGCCATTTTGGGGCCGACGGCAACGGTGCTGGCCTATGATCTTGCAAGGGAAGGCTATTGGATTATTGATATCGGACAGCTTGACGTGGAATACGAATGGTATCTGCGGGGTGTGGAAGAGCGGTGCGATATTCCCTATAAAACCGTTAGCGAAGTAATGCAGTATGGTGAAATTCTGTCGGATGAGAACGAAGACTATATACGGCGCTACCAGAGCGAGGTAATTGCAAAAATATGATGAGAAACGATGCGGAATCTGTGAATGTCAGCGTTATTGTACCATTGTATCACGGGGAGCGTTATGTGAGGGCCATTCTAGAACAGATACAGCGGAATGCAGTGCACGCGCCAGACAGAAGGTTGGAATTACTTTTGTATAACGATTGTCCGGAAGAATGTATCAGGGTAGATGGGGCGGCGTATGAGTTTGCAATTAAAGTGGTAAATGCTGAAAAAAATGCAGGAATCCACGGCGCGCGCGTTAACGCGCTAAAGCAAGCATTGGGAGAATATATTCTTTTTCTGGATCAGGATGATGTAATTCGGGATAACTACATAGAAAGCCAGTGCCGAAAGATCGGCAATGCGGACGCTGTGGTCTGTCGTTTAATAAATGGAAAAAGACTGCATTACACAGATACCTTCCGGTTTGAGGAAGTAATATCCAAAGAGTTTATGCTGAACCACTGGTGTCCCATCGTTTCACCGGGACAGGTGTTGCTGAGAAAAGCGGCAATTCCGAATATTTGGAAGGAAAATATTTTGAAAAATAATGGGGCGGATGATTATTTTCTGTGGCTTAGTATGCTGGCGGAAGAAAAACAGTTTGCCCTGAATCAGGAAGTGCTTTTTGAACATGTGATGACGGGGGTGAATACGTCTGAAAATACCAATCAGATGATGGATTCTGAGGAAGAAATGCTTTGTATTCTTGAGTGGGAAAGGGTGTTTTCTGATCATGATGCAAAAGCGTTTGCAGAGTTGAAGCGGTCGCTGAGACGGATTCATGTGAAGCAGTTAGACACACAGAGACAGGCATTGGCTTGTCTGAATCAGTTGTTTTGCAGCTTCTACGGAAAAGGGAGGGTATATCGCTGGGTGGAAAGTCATAAAGGCAGGAAGGTTGCGATTTATGGCGCGGGAGAACTTGGATTGGGATTGAATGATTTCCTCGCAGGGCAGAATTTAATTCCTATTTGTTATCTGGATCAAAATGCCAAGTTTATTTTATCTGGGATACCTGCCTTTACAGCAGAGGAAGCAGAAATAGAATTAGATAGTATATTAGTAACGATTTCGGATAGAGATTTGTATGAAAAATTGAAACATAAGTTCGGCTGCGAAGTAGTTTGTGTAATGAGTTTATGTCTGGAATCGGGTGACATTTGGCAATGATTGGCGAGGAGAGCTTTATGCAGATTACGATTGTCGGAGGGGGAAATATTGGTACACAATTTGCAGTGCATTGTGCAGAAAAGCAGCATGAAGTGACTGTGTATACAAGAGAACCTTCAAAGTTTCAGCGCCATTTATTGGTAGTGGATCAGGAAGGACGCATTATTCATGAAGGAGATATTAAGACAGTAACAAATGATGCCAGAATCGCTTTTCGCGATGCAGATGTTATTCTTGTTACACGGCCGTCTTATGCGGTTCAGGAAGTTGCTGATGAAGTCGTCGAGTATTGCAATGAAAAAACAAAAATAGGACTGATGCCGGGGACTGGCGGAGGCGAATGGATATTTAAAAAATGTATTGAGAAGGGCGCAGTAGTATTTGGGCTTCAAAGAGTTCCAAGTGTGGCAAGAGTAATTGAAGTTGGAAAGACGGTCCGTGCGGTCGGATATCGGAGAGAATTGTATGTTGCGGCTTTACCGCATAGCAGGGTGGCGGAGGTCAAAACGTTTATTGCTGATATATTTAATATAGATTGCATTGTTTTACCAAATTATTTGAATATAACGTTGACGCCTTCAAACCCAATTCTTCATACGGTCAGATTAAGAACCATTTTTAAAGATTATAAGGAGGGGGTATATTATAAACGGCTCCCTTTGTTTTATGAGGATTGGAATAATGAAACGTCGGAATTGATATTTCAATGTGATGAAGAAGTACAGTTGATTTGCAGGGCGTTGAGAGATGTTGACTTATCTTGGGTAAAATCATTAAAAGAACATTATAATAGCGATACGCCGGATGCTATGACTAGAAAAATCAGAAGTATAGAGGGCTTTAAAGGGTTAAGAACTCCGGCGGTTGAAGTGGACGATGGATATATTCCGGATTTACATTCCAGATATTTTACGGAAGATTTTCCATATGGGTTAGAAATTTTATGCCAAATTGCACAGTTGATTGGCGTAGATGTGCCAAATATGAACGAAACATTAGAATGGTATTATAGCATTGTGCCTGAGGGCGAGAAATTCAGGTTTCGCGATTACGGGGTAAATGATAGGAGCAATCTGCTGAAATTATATCTTGAGAATGGGGAGAGCGTCTAAATGATAAAAATTTCCATTATCATTCCTGTATATAATACGGCAAAATATCTGCGGCAATGTCTGGATAGCGTTTTAGCGCAGAAAGTAAGAGATATGGAAGTGATTTGCGTAGATGATGGTTCCACAGATAAAAGCCCTCAAATTTTGGATGATTATAAGAGAAGAGACGATCGCGTAAAAGTAATCCATAAGCAAAATGGTGGTCTGGTTTCAGCCAGAAAAACAGGTCTTGAGGTATCTGTGGGAGAATACATAGGCTATGTAGACAGCGATGACTGGATCGAACCGGATATGTATGAGAAGCTGCTGGCGGCTCTTTTGGAGAGTCAAGCGGATATTGCGATGTGCGGACGGTTTGAAGACAACGGAAATACTAGCAGAAAGGTATATCACGGACTACCTGCAGGCAGATATGACAGATATGGGTTAAAGGAAAAAATATACCCAGACATGATTGTGAATAAAGAGTTTTTTGAGTGGGGTATTTTTCCCGGTGTGTGGGACAAGTTGTTTCGCAGGGAAGCGTTGGAACCGTTTCAGATGGCTGTAGATGAGCGTTTGACTATGGGGGAGGATGCCGTCTGCACCTATCCGGCGCTTCTTCATGCAAAGAGTATCGTTATTTTGGATGAATGTTTCTATCATTACAGGCAGAGCGGATGCTCTATGGTAAGACAAAAGGGTAAGGCGGAGGAAGAGAGGGAGAGATTTAGAATCTTGTACCGTTTCGGCTGGCAGTTATTGGAACAGGGAAAGGAGATTTATGACCTGAGAGATCAGTGGAAAAGATATTTATTGTTTCTCATGATTCCCAGAGCGGATATTCTTCTTGAAGGGATGGGGGAGCTTAATTATTTGTTTCCCTTTCCAAGTGTGAAGAAGGGAAGCGAGATTATTATTTATGGAATGGGAACATACGGGCAGCGGCTATATGGTTTTTTGCAGGAGAGCGGATTCTGTCATGTGGCGGCCTGTGTGGACAGGAATTATGAAGAGTTAAACAGACAGGGAATGAATGTGATTTCACCGGAGGAGATTGCAAAGGCTGCGTGCGATACCATTGTGGTAGCGGCTTCTTTTGCAAAGGTGCGCGAGAGGATTCATAAGGAACTGCAGTACAAGTATCCGGAAAAGAGAATCTGTGTGATGGATGAGGACTTGATTCTGAGCGGTGAAATTTTAAGTCGGTTCGGATTGGCCTGAGGAGGGGTGCGGGATGGAGCAAAAGATTATTATATTTGGAAGCGGCCAGTTCGGGCACCATGCTCTCATGGCTCTTGGCGATGAAAATGTAGAGTGCTTTTGCGATAATAATGTATTGTTGACAGGGACGAAAAAATATGGGAAACGGGTCATTTCCTTTGAAAATTTGCAGACGGAGTACAGTGATGCGTTGGTCCTGATTGCGGTGGATGGACGTCTGGCTTATGAAATTGCCTGCCAGTGCGAAGAAGGGGGAGTGACGAATTATCTGGTCTATACTCTTTTGATGAAAAATGTTTCCGAAAATGATAGGGAAAAGCTTTTGGCATTTATGGGTGATCCTCTAAACTGTGCACGCATGAGAGGAGAGATTTATCGAAATAGGATAAAAGAGTTAGAGAAGCAGATTGACTATTTTAAGACACATGTGGATATCAAAGACATGAAACCTGCGCGTGGGACTCTACGGTATAAGCAGTTAAAATGTGTAGAGGTATCGAAGGCTTTTTTTCTGGAAGTAGATGAACTTAAAATACATCCATTTCTTTATGCGGGGAATTTGATAGGGTATGTCAGACATAAAGGATTTATCCCTTGGGATGATGATATCGATTTCGGGCTAATCAAAGAAGAATATGACCGGCTGAAAGAATATTGTACTTTATATATGTACACAGCAGATGAGTGGTGGGAGGGGAAAAAGGAGACTAGAGATGGAAGAGAAATTTCACCCGACATGAATTCATATTATGTGTATGTGTGGCATGATCATTTTAATGTCGTAAAGGTAATGGATGACGGATATATGGTGGGAATGGATTTTTTCCCGTTCGATTATTATGCGGATCATTACAGTATTGAAGAATTGAGCAATTTATCTCTGAAACTAAAAGAGGAAATGTGTTCTTTGGATTCGGAGGAGGAGAAAATACGTTTAATTGAGAGGACCCGAAAAGAAAATGAGAAGAATATTGTGAAAGAGAGTGGCCAAATTTTTTTCTCGATTGATAACTTAGTTGTGAAACGAAAATTTTTTAAAAATCAATTTATTCCGCGGGATGTGCTGTTCCCATTAAAACGGGTTCTTTGGGAGGGCGAAGAGTTCTGGGTACCAAATGATGCGGCGGAATTTATGACATATGTGGACGAACATCCTTGGGATTTTCCAAAAGATGTCGGAATTCCATCACATTATACGGAAATAGGAGAGGAAAGCAAATGAACTTAGCCATCTATGGCGCCCAAGGATATGCCCTTGGCACATACAGAGCAATCAAAACATTATATCCTAAGCGGGAAATTTCCTGTTTCCTTGTGACCCGTATGGATGGCAATGCTCCAGTCCTTGGCGGTATTCCAGTGAAGACGCTGGCGGTTTATGCGGGGGAAATTTCTAGTGATGAAAAGCGGCAGGTGGAAATTTTGATTGCTACCCCCGATCAGGTGCAGTCGGATATCGAGGAGATTCTGGAAAATTTTGGGTTTCGGCATCACAGGCGGCTCACCTTCGCCCGCCACGCGGAGCTGATGAAGCTGTTTCATGCAAGACTTGGAAGATTTTTGCCGTTGTCTGCGCTGCCGGTGGGCTGTCATATGCCTTTTATCAGAATTTATATGGCGAAGTCCCATGTGGATAAACCGCTCCGGGGCAGCGTGCTTTTGCCGGAGTATGTGTTTCCCATTCAGGTGGGCGCGGATTGTTGCGATGTGCGGGTGGCGGACCTTTCTGATAATACGGGCGGACATATTTCCCCCAAAAATGGCAATTACTGTGAACTGACGGCGCTTTACTGGATGTGGAAAAACAAATTAACAGCAGTCGGTTCTGAGGACGGTGAAGAAGGACAGTATTTTGGCCTGTGCCAGTATAGAAGAGGATTTGATTTGACAGAGGATGATCTGCTGCGGCTTACAGACAATGATGTGGACGTGGTTCTGCCATATCCGATGCCTTATGAACCGGACATTCATGCACACCATGGGAGATACATAAAAGATACGGATTGGAATGCAATGTTGCAGGCCCTTGAGGAGCAGCAGCCGGAATACGCGGAAGCATTTCCAGAGATACTTGGGCAGCAGTATCTATATAATTACAATGTGGTCTTAGCCAAGAAGAAAGTCTTGTGCGATTACTGTAACTGGCTCTTTCCGATCCTGATGCGGACGGAGGAACTCAGCGAACCAAAAGGCTGGGAGCGGAACGACAGATATATCGGATATATGGGGGAAAGCCTAGAGACGTTATATTTTATGAAGAATGCAGACAAGCTTAACGTGGTGCATACTGGGTGCAGGATGTTGGTGTAGCTTTCCATTATTAAAAAGAATTACTTATGATAGGTACATTGATAATTGAATAAAGCACGTGGAAAGGTTATAATATTCTTCAAAGAAGAAAAAGGAGGTGCATCTCATGTCTGGATTGCAGGAGCAGGCCGTTCAGATGATTGGCAGCTTATCTGATGAGAATGTGAGTTTTTTGATAGAAATTATCCAAAGACTTATGCCAAATCGAGAAAAGAATGAAGATGAGGGGATGCAGGCGTTTCATAGACTAAGTGCGGCAAGAGAAGAAATTGAACGGTATTTGCCGAAGGACTTTGATCCGGATAAAGAGCTGGAGGAGGCGCGCGCAGAACGGTATGGTAGTATTAATTGATACAAATGTGATAATTGATTTTTTCTTGAAAAGAGAACCATATAGTGAATCGGCGGCAGAAATTCTTCTAAAATGTGCGGATAAGGAGCTTGTTGGTTACTTGGCTTTTCACTCAATTCCTAACATTTGGTATATTTTGCGAAAAGTTCCGGAAAGAAAAAGAAGAGGGTGGTTAAAAGATATATGCAGCGTCCTTTTCGTAACAGGAGCCAGTCATGAGGAAGTGCTCAGAGCAATTGATAATGAGGAATTTAGCGATTTTGAGGATTGCCTGCAGGATAGGTGCGCTAAAAGCAAAGGTGCACAATATATTATTACAAGAAATGTGAAAGATTTTGATGGGTCAGAAATACCAGCGGTTTCCCCACAGGAGTTTCTTGATATGATCAAGGGATAAAAATAATAGAAAAAATAGTTGATAGCAGCGTGTTTTATTCATGAATGAAAGGAATAGATCACGCTGTTTTTGCGTGTATAATTATTTAAAACGGAACCTTGAAAATTTCATACTTGCTATGAGGTCTGATGAGAAACAGACATATACAGACGCTTTGATCATGCGTGAAAGCTGCGCATACGATAAAACGTTTGTTATATTTTCAAAAACTGTCTTGACACTTTCCGGGAGAGCAGATAGAATAAACTCATCAGGGAAATTCTAACAGATGTGCGTTCCGCACGTTCATGACAGTTTCTGTCGGATTTTTCTAACACAAGAACAACAGAAGATACGGCAGAAAGGGAAACGCGCGCTTGCGGATGGTATGCTTTTCTTCCTGCCGGGGCACAGGAGGGAGAAAGCATGACAATGGCACAGAAGAAACATGTACGAAGACCATGGGGACTTTGGAGGTTTGGACGGAAGGCAAAGGTACGGCGTAACGTAAAGGACAGACTGTTTCGGTTTTTGTTTGCAGGTGACAGGGAGGCATTGCTGCAGCTGTACAATGCATTGAATGGAACTGATTATAAAGATTCGTCCGAACTGGAAATCGTGACGATTGAGAGTGCGGTCTATGTGGTGATGAAAAATGATCTTGCCTTTGTACTGGCAGGTACGCTGAGTATGTATGAACATCAGAGCACCTACAGTCCGAATCTGCCTGTCCGGTTCCTGATTTATCTGGCGCAGGAGTACCAGACGGTGATAGAGCAGGCGGAGAAGAGTCTTTACGGAACGGGCCGGATCAGTCTTCCCACACCCCAGTGCGTGGTATTTTACAACGGGACGCAGGAGATGCCGGAGGAGCAGACACTGCGGCTGTCGGATGCCTTTGAAAACGGGGACGTCCGATCGGATGTGGAGCTGACAGTGCGGATGCTCAATATTAATCAAGGGCATAACCGCCTGCTGATGGAACAGTGCAGGGTATTAAGGGAATACGCAGAATTTGTGGAAATAACAAGGGCGTATATGCGCGAAAGGAAAGACGCGGGGGAGGCATTGGCAGAGGCCGTGGATTACTGTATCGAAAACGGAATCCTTGAGGAATTTCTAAGAAAGAACCGTGCGGAGGTGCTTGGTATGTTGTTGGAAGAGTTTGACGTGAAGAAATATGAGAGGACGCTAAGAGGCGAGGGCCGCGAGGCAGGACGGGAAGAAGGCCGCGAGGAAGGGATTCAGTTGACACTAGAAATATTGCAGGAACTGAATCAATCAAGAGAATGTGCGAAAGAGAAATTGGAGAAAAAGTTTTCCCTGACTGAGGCGGAGGCGGAGCAGAAGCTTACGCAGTATTGGAAGTAAAAGAAAATAAAACAAATAAAATGAAATAGGATAAAAGACCTGATATGAAGTATGAAGTTTATACCTGATGTCAGGTCTTTTTGCTTTGATAAACTATATGAGTTTAGAAATCAACTGTTAAATAATGGAAGAAAGGAAAAACCAACATGGACTTTGAATTGAACGCCTCCATGATGTGCGCGAACTATGGCAGTCTGGAAAAAGAGGTAAGGGACTTGGAGGAGGGCGGGATCGACTCCTTCCATATCGATATCATGGACGGGCGCTATGTGCCCAACTTTGCCATGTCCTTAAATGATATGGCTTACATCGCGTCCGCGACCAAAAAGCCTTTGGATGTGCACCTGATGATCGAGCACCCCAACAACAATATCCATATCTTTCTGGATAAGCTGCGTAAAGGGGACACGGTCTACATCCATCCGGAGGCGGAATATCACCCCTCCACCACCCTGCAAAAGATTATCAATGCGGGCATGGTGCCGGGTATCGCCATTAATCCGGGAACCAGCATAGAGACGGTGATGGAAATGCTGGTGATCGTGAAAAAGGTGCTTGTCATGTCGGTGAACCCGGGCAATGCGGGGCAGATGTACCTGCCCTATGTGGGGAAGAAGATCACGAAGTTGTTGGCGATTAAGGATGAAATCAACTTTGAGATTTACTGGGACGGGGCCTGCGGCGCGGACAAGATCAGGCAGTATGCGCCCAGAGGAGTGAAAGGGTTCGTGCTGGGGACGACGCTGCTGTTTGGAAAAACGGCGTCATACAAAGAAACGTTGGCGGATATCAGGGAGTTGAAATTTTAAGATGAACATAGCATTGATTTTGTCGGGCGGGACAGGGACGAGAATGGGCATGGGGATACCGAAGCAGTACATAGGGGTAAAAGGCAAGCCAATTATCGCTTACTGTCTGGAAACACTTTTGCTGCATGAAAGCATAGACGCGGTGCAGATCGTGGCGGACCAGATGTGGCGGGAAACAATTCTGCAATGCATGGCGTCCCTGCGCGTGCAGGGGGCGGAAGAGAAATTCCGTGGGTTTTCGGAGCCGGGGAAAACAAGGCAGCTTTCCATTCTAAACGGCTTGGAGGATATCAGAAAGTATGCAGGGGACTCGGATTATGTGCTGGTTCATGATGCGGCGCGCCCGCTGGTGACAGAACGGCTCATCACAGACTGCCTTGCTGCGATACAGGGTCATGAGGGGGTGCTCCCGGCGCTGCCGATGAAAGATACCGTGTACCAAAGCGAGGAGGGAAACAAAATTTCATTCTTGCTAGACAGGGATCGTATTTTCGCAGGACAGGCGCCGGAGGCTTTTGTATTGGGACGCTACTATGACGCTAACCGGGTTATGCTGCCGGAGCGGATTTTGGCGGTGAAAGGGTCTACCGAACCAGCGGTATTGGCGGGGATGGATGTGGTCATGATAGCGGGCGATGAGGCGAACTTTAAGATCACAACGCAGCAGGATTTGAGAAAATTTGAGGAAATCATTTCCGTGCAAGCAGGGGGCTGGCTCAAGGAAAACGGAATTGAGCATGAAGCGCAGATATGATATAATGGGCACGAAGTTGGTGATGAGAAAAAGGCTTCGGAATGGAGACAGCATGAAAGCATACAGACTGTATGGAGTGGGGGATCTTCGCCTAGAGGAGGCGCTCTGTCCGCTGCCGAAACCGGGAGAGGTATTGGTGCGGGTAAAAGCAGCAGGAATATGCGGTTCCGATATACCGCGTATTTATCAGACTGGAACCTATCATTTTCCGACGATACCGGGCCATGAATTTGCAGGCGTGGTAGAAGAAGCAGGCGAGCATGTGGATTCTGAGTGGAAGGGAAAAAGGGTAGGCGTTTTTCCGCTGATTCCGTGTGGGACGTGCGGACCGTGTAAGGCGGGACAATACGAAATGTGCAGAGCTTATGGATATCTTGGCTCCCGTCAAGACGGCGGATTTGCCGAGTATGTGGCTGCTCCTGTAAAGAACCTGATTGTATTGCCTGATGAGGTTTCTTACGAGGAAGCAGCGATGCTGGAACCAATGTCGGTGGCGGTTCATGCCATGAGAAAGGCCGCGCCTGCTGCTGGGGAGCGTATCGCGGTCTGCGGTTTGGGGACGATTGGTCTGTTTCTGCTGATGTTTTTATGGGAAGCGGGGCATAGAAATATTTATGTGATTGGCAATAAAGACTTTCAAAAGCGGATGGCGGAGAAACTTGGTCTGCCCGCGGATTCTTTTTGCGATAGCAGGGTGCAGGATGCGGAGGCGTGGCTGGCGGATCGGACGGATAACAGGGGCGCGGACGTATTCTTTGAATGTGTCGGAAGAAATGAGACGGTAACACAGGCCGTTCGGATGACCGCCCCTGGCGGACGGGTTATGCTGGTGGGAAACCCGGCTTCGGATATGAATTTTCCCAAAGAAACTTACTGGAAGATTTTACGAAACCAGTTGACAATATTCGGCACATGGAATTCCTCTTTTACCAACAGTGAGGACGATGACTGGCACTATGTATTAGAGCGGTTGAAGGACAGACGAATTGCGCCGGCGGAATTCATTACGCATCGGCTGCCTTTTGAAGAGTTGGAACGAGGGCTGTTGGTGATGAAGGAAAAGCGGGAAGAGTATGGAAAAGTGATGGCCGGGAGTTGATCTCCCGGCCTTGGTTGGTTTATTTATTCTGATTTGTTGATTCTTTCTTTTTGAATGAGAGAGTTTCAAGTTTTGTGTAAACCCAAAATCTGATATAAGATAAGTGAA
>CAMXIK010000042.1 GCA_947243855.1 uncultured Lachnospiraceae bacterium
TATACTGTCGAAAATAAAATGCTTTTTCTGTCTACTATAAAGTGCCGCGTTACACACAGAGCGTTTCCAGCATTCCGGTATAACCATTCCTGTTTTTATAGCTTGCTATCGCGTTGGCCGATAATTGAAATGCACATGCCACCTCCTGAACCGTCCTGTACGTCCTCCCTCCAATGATGCAGACCGGGATTCCGGATATCATTTCTTCTCTTGGGATTCCTATCCGGTCTTTCGTTTCCAAGAGAATATCCACCGCCGTCCCAAAGTCAAGGTCATTATTGACCATCATCTCATGGATGCAGCCTGTACTGATTCCGATCTCACGGGACAGCTGCCGTTTGCTTGCATACATTTTCCCATCATATTCAATCGCAAATTCCGGTCTGTCCATCTGGCGGATGGGTTGGGACAATGCCCGCTCCAGTGTCATCCCATATGTCAGCCTGTCACTTATTAAAGCGCCGTCATGCCCATACGCCGACGCCAGAGATGATATTCCGGCATACTCTCTGCCACGGAACAGGATGGTATCCTTTTCAAGCATTTCCGAAACGGTCATCACCAGTGTCTTTCCTGCGGCAATCCGCGCGCGCATGGAACCCGTATTCAGCCCGAATGCCTTAGCGATATCATTTAACGTCTCATACTGACGCCCCCACAGGACATATCCCGCTTTCTTTACCTGTACTTTTTTTGCCCATTCCACTGACTCCTCAATACTTTTTGTCCGGTAATACTTATGCATGACCTGAGAATACGGAAGGTTTAAATCCCTGCAGAGTTCCCGCAGGGAAATATATTTCCTGCCATCATAAGTTACTTCAGTTCCACTTTTTACTGGTCTGTACCCTCCTTTCTCTTCGGCATTTTAAATGACACACCGACTTTATTGATAAAATATGCAGCCTCGTTTACATTTCCATCTGCATTCCGTCCTGTCCGTTTTCCTCCTTCATTCCGTTTTGCTGCATGTCCAGCCGCATATACTCTTCCACAGTGAGTGTCTCCCCAAGATAATTCATATCTTCCTTTGGATAATATCTGCCGTCTTCTGCCATCGGGATTTCCGTTCTTGTCAGGATCGTTCCCCAATGATTGACCGCCACATAAGGTTTTATCTCACATGCAATCCCCTGACAGTCATCGTCATGCCGCACGTCATAACAGAATAAATCCTCCGGCACAGTCTTCCTGTCTATTCTGGCACAGGTAAACAGCACCACATACTCATCCAGCATGGCCAGTTCAAATTTTTCTTTTTCTGCGTTTTCCATCCCTGCCTCCTGTCCTGTAAAAAAAAGCAGTACCTATTTCATTATAAAAATAAGTACCGCCTTACATGTTCAGCTGCATTCCTTGCTCCGGATTATCATAGGGAATCTCTGCCCGTATTTTTAATACCTCATCCATCATATCAAAAACCTCTTTGTACGGATGATAATTCATTGCACCGGTTTCATCAACCATTGCTGCAAACTCTCCATTTAAATTTAAAGTTAACGCTCCTTCATTCACATCTGCGACTTCAAATCCCCTGCTCACTGCTAATTCTGCTACCGCAGAAAAGAACGGACTCATCTCTTCTTTCAATCTGGTTTTCACCTCCTTCTAATTCTGAAAATATCTCCAAATCTTCCCCAAAACCAGTTTTTACCCGTGCACGCCTTTAGGCGAGCACTGTGCATCTATAAAATCGGGCAAAAAAATCGGGCAAAAACTGGTCATTTTTCAGTCCAATTTTTGCCCTCAAACCACAACATCTTGTGGTTTATGCCGCCTAATTCTTCTCTTTTCCACAATACTGCATCATTATTATTACCTCAACGTGCCCCGTCTGCCCAAACTGATCCACGGCCCTCTCCCTCTTAATCTCATACCCGCCCTGACAAAGAATCTTTAAATCCCTCGCCAGCGTCGCCGGATCGCAGCTTACATAGACAATCCGTCCCGGCCGCATCGCGATCATAGTTTCCAGACATGTTTCGTCGCAGCCCTTGCGGGGAGGATCGACCACAATCACATCCGGATAAAGGCCCTCCTTCTCATAAAGCTCCGGCAGAACCTCCTCCGCCTTTCCCACATAAAATTCTGCATTTGTAATCTGATTTCTGCGGGCGTTTTCTTTGGCGTCCTCTATCGCCTGCGGGATTACCTCTACGCCGTAAACCTTCCCCGCCCGTTTTGCCATAAAAAGCGATATCGTCCCGATCCCGCAATAGAGATCACAGACGGTCTCTTTTCCTGTCAATTCCGCATATTGAAGCGCAAGGCCGTACAGTTTTTCGGTCTGGCGGGGATTGACCTGATAAAACGAAAGGGGAGAAATCCGAAACGTAACTTTTTCTCTGTTTTCCGCTGATCTGCCATCTGCGCTTTTGTCCATCCCCAAATCCGCCGCATCCAGCACCCGAAGGCTGTCTTCAATCCAGCCGTTCCCCCAGAGTACCCGAATTTCCCTGCCCATAATCACATTCGTCTTTTCCCTATTTGTACTAACAGAAATACTTACAATCCTTTTTTCCTCCAACCGCAGTCCTGTCAATTTTTCCACCAATTTCTCTTCCGCCGGCAGCCTCTTCCCGTTAATCACCAAACACACCATAATTTCCCCAGAAGCAAATCCCGTGCGGATCAGCACATGACGCACTAGTCCCTTTCCTTCGGTCTCCCGGTAAGCGCTCACTTGATTCTCCCGCATGTAAGAAAGAACCGCCTCCAAGATGGTCTTGTTCTCCACAGGGCCAAGCAGGCAGTCGGTATTGGCAATGATCGTATGGGTTCTTCCAGCGTAAAATCCCGCGACCAGATTCCCGTCCCTGTCATATCCGATAGGAAACTGCGCCTTGTTGCGGTAATGCCACGGGTTCTCCATTCCCACAATCGGTTCCATAACCGCATCTATTTTTTCAGGAGAAAAACCGCCAATCCGCAAAAGATTCTCCCGTACCTTATCCTGTTTGTAGGCAAGCTGCCTCTCATACTGCATGGCCTGAATCTGGCAGCCGCCGCATTGTCTGTGAAACGGGCATTTGGGAACCACACGAAAAGGAGAAGGCGTCGCCACCTTCTCTACTCTCGCATACCCATAGTTTTTCTTACATTTGGTAATCCGCGCTTCCACCGTATCGCCGATAACCGCATCTTTCACAAACAAGGTATATCCGTCCGCCCTGCCGATACCCTCGCCATCGTTTCCGATATCTTCTATGGTGACAGTCACCCTGTCGTTTTTTTTATATTTCTCAAAGCCCATACTCAATCCACCGTTGTCCCCCGCAAATTAGATTCAAACAGCCTGTTATATCCAAGCCATCCCGTCTCGGTACTGTTCTCCAAAATCTCCGCGAAAGTCTCCATTTTCGCGTCCACATTATCCGCAAAGTTTAAAGCGACCGCCTCCACAATGGCTGGTTTTTTGGGCGAGCCAAACTCAAATTCCCCGTGGTGGGAAAGGATACAGTGTTTGAGTTCATTGGCAAGAAGCGCAGGGAAGCCGTTGATCGCCCGGACCTTCTCCCCAATCATCTCGCTTCCAATCACGATATGCCCAAGAAACTGGCCGTCATCCGTATAATCGTTCTGCGGGAAAAGAGACAGCTCCCTCGTCTTGCCGATATCATGGCAGATCGCCGCAGTCAAAAGCAAATCCCTGTTTAAAACTGGATATTGGGTACAGAAATAATTGCAGAGTCTTGTCACCGCCAGCGTATGCTGCAGCAGACCGCCCACAAATCCGTGATGTACCGTCTTGGCGGCTGAGGACTGCTGGAACGCTTTGATAAACGTCTCATCCTTTACAAAAAAAGCCTCCAACAATTCATGGAGATAGGAATTCTGAACGCTTGCCACAAAATCCAGAAGTTCCTTCATCATGTCCTCCGTCTTAAACTTACTAACCGGAAGATATTCCGCCGGGTCGTATTCGCCCTCCCTGCATTTGCGCACCCGCTTTACATTAACCTGCAATGCGCCCTGAAAACTGGTAACGTCTCCATATACCTCTATGTAGTCCATACAGTCAAAATCTTCAATTCCCGCATTGTTAGGGTCCCATATTTTCGCGTCAATGGTTCCCGTTTTGTCCTGTAAAATAACATTTTCATAAGGTTTCCCGTTTTTTGTCACCGCCGCCTGTTTGTGCTTGCACAGGTAAATATCTGATATTCTGTCGCTTTCCTTGCAGTCTTTAATATACTTCATCCTTGTCTTTGCTCCTTTACCTTTGATTTCTCTCTTCAAGCATCCTTTTTCTGAAAACGTGAAAAGCTACCAGCTTCCCAATGTCACATCCACATTTACTTCATGTCCCTGCCTCGTCAGCGTAACTGTCAGTACATCGCCCGGCTTTGACGCTTGCAAAATGCTCAGAAGTTCATTATACGTCGTAATCTGCGTACCTCCCACTTTGGTCACCACATCTCCACTCTGAATACCGGCCGCCATCGCCGGGGAATCAATCTCAATCTCTCTGATATAGGTACCTGCTGGAGTATCAATCTGCGTATCCTCAACAGCCTCCTTCGGCACATCCGCCCCATGAACACCCAGATACGCCCGTTCCTTATCATTAGACATCTGCTCGATGGTGCTCTTGAGTTCCGTAACGCCGTAAGCCGTGAGCAAATTGCTCATGTCATTCCCCGTATTGACATTATCAATAATGCCAATCACCATACCCTTTAGGTTAATCAAAATGCCCGTCGCGTTACGACTCCCGTAGATATCCGTCGTAATCCGTTTATAAGCTGCGTCCGGCAGATCAATAATCGTTCCTGTAGAGGTCACCATCCCATAACTGATTGAACCTGCGGTTCCCAACGGACTCCCCAGCGCTATTACCGGCGTGCCCAGCAGGTTAGGACTGTTAGAGCTTCCCAGCTCCGCAATGTCAATCTTATCCAAGGTTTCCTCCCTGATCGAAAAAAGAGGCACCGACAAAATGGCCAGCCCGGTATTTACATCTTTCTGTACAAGCTCCGCTTCCACTTGTGTCTGGTCACAGAACGTCACCACGATGCTGTCCGCACCGTTTAAGTTCCCCGCACTGGCCAGAATCAGCAATGCCTTTTCGTTATTCGCCACAATCACGCCGGAAGCCGACGCTACGTTTTCATAAATATTATGAAACCAATCCACATCAGAAGTGACTCCCGCCACCGTAACCACGGCGCGGCCCTTATCCACCGTCAATGCCCGCATCTCGTCATAGAGCGTCTGGTAATCCTCTAGATTGAACTCCACCTGAGAAAGAATTTCTTCCAACTGCTCCTCAATCTGCTCATCCACCAGCTCTGTCTCAACGGCTTCCATGGCGTCTTCCATATCTTCCTCGTTGACCACCATATCTTCCGGCTTCATCTCCTCTGTCGCAGTCTCTTCCGGAAACTCGATTTCTTTCGGTCCTTCTTCGGGATAAAGGCGATTGCTGATTACTGGTTCCAAAATCAGGAAGGTCACACAGGCCACCATTCCAAACACCACCGCCATCACCGCCGTAATTACCGTTCTACGCAGAAGTTTTTTCTTATTGACCGGCTTCTGCTTAATTTTTTCCCGCATGAACTCCGGCTGCACGGAGGGCGTGTACTGCGCCTGTTCTTTGACCGGCTCCTCCGGTATTTGATTTTGTTCTTTATCTGATTCCGCCATACGCGCTTTCTCCTCTTGCTATCGCCGCTTTTTCCATCTCAAATCAAATCGTTTAAGATGGATTCCCCTATCGTTCCTTCCGGCATCGGCACGCCGAAGTTTTCCGCCACAGAGGCCCCGATCACCGCAAAAGTGTCCCTATTTGTAAGCGCGCCTCCCGTTTCCATTTTCTTTGTATAAGACAGGAACGGCACATACTCCCTTGTATGATCGGTCCCGCTGTAGGTCGGATCGTTTCCGTGATCCGCCGTCAGAATCAGGAGATCGTCCTCTCTCAGCTCACCCAGCAAAACGCCCAGATTTTTATCAAATTTCTCAATTTCCTGTCCGTAGCCCTCCACATTTCTGCGGTGCCCCCACAGCGCGTCAAAATCCACCAGATTAACAAAGCAGAGTCCGTGAAAATCCTCTTTGCAGATTTCGATGGTCTGCTCCATCCCGTGGACGGAGCTATCAGAATGATAGGTTTTCGTAATACCCTCGCCGCAAAAAATATCGTTAATTTTTCCTACGCCGATTACATCCAGCCCGCCGTCCTTAAGAGCGTTTAAAACAGTCGGCATGGGCGGTTTCAAAGCGTAATCGTGACGATTGCTGGTTCGCTTAAACTCGCCTTTTTTCTTTCCCACATAAGGTCTTGCAATGACGCGGCCGACTCTCCATTCGTCCTTCATGGTAATATCCCGCGCAATCTCGCAGCAGCGATAGAGATTTTGTAAATCAAAGGTTTCCTCATTGCCGCAAATCTGCAATACGGAATCCGCCGACGTATAGACGATCATAGCGCCAGTGTTGATCTCCTCTTCCCCCAGCTCTTCGATAATTTCCGTGCCGCTGGCGCTCTTATTTCCGATCACTCTCTTTCCACAGCGCTTCTCCAGCTCTGCGATCAGTTCCGGCGGGAATCCTGTATCCGTAAAAGTCAAAAAAGGCTTCTGGGTATTGATGCCCATCATTTCCCAATGGCCTGTCATGGTATCCTTGCCGTTGCTCATTTCCCCGAGACGCATATAGCGCCCGATGGGATTTTCTTCCGGCTGCATCTTCCCCGCGCAGTGAAGATTTAAAAGCCCCAGCCTTTTCAAATTCGGAATGGCAAGGCTTCCCATCCGCTCTAAAATATGCCCGAAGGTATCTACACCCTTGTCGCCGAACCTTTCAGAGTCCGGCATCGCGCCGATTCCAAGCGAATCCAGAACAATCAAAAAAATCCTTTTATAGTTTTCCATATTCATCCCTTTCCCTATGCCAGATTATCCGGCCCGAAGCCAAGAGGCAGCATTTCTTTCAAGGTAAAGATCTCATACTGCTCCCTGCCCGTAGCTAAAATAATCTGAAAAGTTTCCGGATTACAAAATTCCATCATCACTTGTCTGCACACGCCGCAGGGCGCCGCGTATTCTGTCAGGACGCCGTCCTTACCTCCCACAATGCAGATCGCCTGAAACTCCCGCTCCCCTTCGCTGACAGCTTTAAAAAAGGCCGTCCGCTCCGCGCAGTTTGTAGGTGTGTACGCCGCATTCTCAATGTTACAGCCTGTATAGAGTTTCCCAGCTTTTGTCAAAAGCGCAGCGCCTACTTTAAAATTAGAGTAGGGCGCATAAGAATAGTTTAACTGTTCCGTTGCCAGCGCGATCATTTTTTGCACCAATTCTTTGTCCATCATTCTCCCCGTTGTCCCTGAATTCTTAATAGCCCGCCGCTTCCTCATTTTTAATGATTTTTACAATCCGGCTCGTACCGAGACGGTCGGCTCCCAGCGCAAGAAACTTCTCCGCATCCGCCATGGAGGAAATGCCGCCCGCCGCCTTGATTTTCACCTTCGGCCCCACATGTTTCGCAAACAGCTCCACATCGTCGAACGTAGCCCCGCCAGTAGAAAATCCAGTAGACGTTTTGATATAATCCGCGCCCGCCTCCGTCACAACTTGACACATCTTTATTTTCTCCTCGTCTGTGAGCAGACAGGTTTCAATGATAACCTTTAAGATTCTTTCACCGCAGGCCGCTTTCAAGGTGCGGATCTCTTCTTCCACCAGATCGTATCTTTTCTCTTTTACCCAGCCTATATTGATAACCATATCGATCTCGGCAGCACCGTTTGCAATCGCATCTTTTGTCTCGAACTCTTTGACGGCAGTCGTCATGTTACCGTTTGGAAAACCGATCACGGTGCAGACTGCCATCCGGTCTCCCATATATTCATGAGCCTGCTTCACATAGCAAGGCGGAATACAGACCGACGCAGTTTGATACTTGATGGCGTCATCGCAGATCTGCTTGATCTCCTCCCAAGTCGACGGCTGTAATAACAGCGTATGATCCACATGTTTCAGCACTTCGCTTTTATCCATTTTTCTTCTCCTTTTCGGCGTCTTTTTTAATCAATTCGCGTATCGCTTCCACGGCCACCTGAATTGCCATATCCGTATCGTGCGCTACTGGATTTTCCAATCCAAGTTTCTCCCTCTCCTGATTTGCCACTACCAGAAAGCAGGAGCCTACTCTCACATGCAGAGCGCTTGCCACAACGAACAACGCCGCCGATTCCATCTCAGATGCGAGACATCCCAGCCGCTTCCACGCCTCCCATTTATTTAAAAGCTCATAGCTGACTGGCTTCACCTCCGGCTCATGCTGTCCGTAAAAGGAATCCTTACACTGTACCACTCCGGTGTGGAACGGATATCCCTTCCTGCCAGCCGCTTCCACCAAAGCGTTGGTCACGGTAAGATCAGCCACCGCTGGAAATTCGATGGGCGCATACTCTCTGCTTGTTCCTTCCATACGGATGGCTCCCGTAGCGACAACCACATCGCCGCTCTTTACCTCCGTCTGCATTCCGCCGCAGGTCCCGATACGGACAAAGGTATCCGCGCCGCACCGGTAAAGCTCCTCCATCGCAATCGAAGCCGACGGGCCTCCGATTCCCGTAGACGTTACGCTCACTTTAACGCCGTCCAGCGTTCCGGTATAGGTTATATATTCTCTATTATCCGCGATCAACACCGGATTGTCAAAATATTGCGCAATTTTTACGCATCGTTTCGGGTCGCCGGGCATAATCACATAACGCCCCACCTCGCCCTTCGCCACCTGAATATGATACTGTCTGCTGGCATCTTCCGAATAATTCTTCATTGCCGTACCTGCCTCCTCTCTTAACCTCCTCTGTATTTCCTTCCAATTGTCAGAAATAGTAATTTCATTATAGGACGCTCGCCCTTTTTTGTAAATCCTCGCTCATCCTATCCATAATAAGCGACATTCCGCCTGAAAACCAGGAAAAACTTTCATAGTAATTGTCCCGCATTTATGGTAAGATAAATATGGTTTCTAATCGGGAAAGGAAAGATATGAACGACAAAGTATTACGGGTTTTAGAATATCATAAAATAATCGCCCAGTTGACGGAAAAGGCCACCTCCGAGCCGGGTAAGAAAATGGCCGCCGCGCTGCTGCCTATGACGGATTTAGACGAAATTCAAGCGGCGCAGACACAGACTGCCAACGCCCTCAGCCGTCTTTTCTCCAAGGGTTCCACTTCCTTTGGCAGTAACAAGGACCTCGGCATGAGTTTAAAATCTTTGGAAGTAGGAAGCACTTTATCCATCGCGGAACTTCTGCGCATTGCCTCCTTCCTTGAAAACGTAAACCGTGTGAAAGCCTACGGCCGCAGAGAACGGGACGATATTCCCGGCGATTCTCTGGATGTCTGGTTCGACATGCTCGAACCGCTTACGCCCCTTGCCAGCGAGATCAACAGATGCATTCTCTCCGAGGAAGAGATTGCCGACGACGCAAGTCCGACGTTAAAACATATCCGCCGCAGCATGGCCATTACCAACGACCGGATTCATTCCCAGCTAAACTCTATGATTAACGGCTCCCTTCGCACTTATCTGCAGGATGCCGTAGTGACCATGCGCGACAACCGCTACTGCATTCCCGTGAAATCGGAATACAAAAGTCAGGTGCCGGGTATGGTACACGACCAATCCTCTACCGGCTCCACCTTTTTTATCGAACCGGCAACGGTGGTAAACTTAAACAATGAATTAAAAGAATTATCCATTCGGGAAAAAGAGGAAATCGAAGCGGTTTTAGCCTCGTTAAGCGCGCAGACGGCGGCTTACACGAGAGAGCTTGCCGCCAATCAGGAAGCCATGACCAATCTGGACTTTGTCTTTGCCAAGGCTTCTCTTGCCATGGAACAAAACGCCGCCATGCCTCTTTTTAACACGGATCACCAGATCCATATCCGCAAAGGACGGCACCCTCTTATTGATAAAAAACAGGTAGTGCCCGTAGATATTTTACTTGGCGCTGATTTTGATCTGCTCATCATTACCGGCCCCAACACGGGCGGTAAGACGGTCGCCTTAAAGACGGCGGGGCTTTTGTCCCTAATGGGACAGGCAGGACTTCATATCCCAGCCATGGACCGCTCCCAGCTTTCCATTTTCAAGGAAATCTATGCGGACATTGGCGACGAGCAAAGCATCGAGCAGAGCCTTTCCACCTTCTCCTCCCATATGACCAGCATCGTATCTATTTTGCGGGAGGCGGATGCGGACTCTCTCTGTCTTTTTGACGAGCTGGGCGCTGGAACAGACCCTACCGAGGGCGCGGCGTTAGCGATCGCTGTTCTCGATTATCTGCACAGCAGGGGCGTCCGCACCATGGCCACCACCCACTATAGCGAGTTGAAGGTCTATGCCCTCTCCACTCCTTTTGTGGAGAACGCCTGCTGTGAATTTGACGTGGAGACACTGCGGCCCACCTACCGCCTTTTGATCGGTATACCCGGAAAGAGCAACGCCTTTGCGATTTCTGCAAGGCTGGGGCTGCCGGACTATATCATTGAAGACGCCAAGAGGCACATTACGCAGGACAAGGAAAGTTTTGAAGACCTGCTTGCCAATCTGGAAAACAGCCGCCTCACCATCGAAAAGGAGCAGGCGGAAATTGAAACCTACAAACGGGAAATCCAGACATTGAAGGAACGCCTCGAAGCCAAACAGGAAAAGATCGACCAGTCCCGCGACCGTATTCTAAGAGAAGCCAACGAAGAGGCCCGCGAAATTCTGCAAAACGCAAAAGAACTGGCGGACGAGACCATCCGCACCTTCCAAAAAGCTGGAAACGCCTCCATCAAGGATTTGGAAAAATCCCGCCGTAAGGTGAGCGAAAAGATTTCCGAGAAAAACGCAAAGCTGTCTCTCAAATCCGACGCTCCCACCCACAAAACGTTAAAGCCAAACCAGATCAAACTGGGCGACAGCGTAAAGGTAGTTTCCATGGGATTAAAGGGAACGGTCAACTCCCTTCCCGACAGAAACGGCAAGCTATTTGTACAGTGCGGTATCATCCGTTCTCAGGTTTCCTTAAGCGACCTTGTCTTACTGGAAGAAGAGACGGTACGCACCGACAAGATGCAGAGAAGTTCTTCCGGCAAATTAAAAATGTCCAAGTCCTACTCTGTCTCTACGGAAATCAACCTTCTTGGCAAAACCGTTGACGAAGCGCTCTCCGAATTGGACAAATATTTGGACGACGCCTATCTGGCGCATCTTCCAAGCGTCCGCATTGTCCACGGCAAAGGAACCGGCGCGCTGCGAAAGGCGGTGCAAAATTTCTTGCGCAAAAACAAAACCGTTAAAAGCTTCCGGCTGGGAGAATTCGGAGAAGGCGACGCCGGCGTTACCATCGCGGAATTTAAGGATTAAACAGCAATCGTTTTTTGGAGGGGTCATAGGAAACCCCAAATTTCAATAGGGAGGATAGCATGGTAAACAAGCAAAAAATTTTAATTGTAGACGACGACAACAACATCGCAGAATTGATTTCCCTCTATTTGACAAAAGAATGTTTCGAAACCATGATTGCGGGCGACGGGGAATCCGCCCTTGCGGCGGTGGACAGCTTTGAACCGAACCTGATGCTTCTCGACCTGATGCTTCCGGGCATCGACGGCTATCAGGTCTGCCGGGAAGTGCGTTCCAAGTCCTCCCTGCCCATCATTATGCTTTCCGCTAAAGGCGAAGTTTTTGACAAAGTGCTTGGTCTGGAACTTGGCGCGGACGACTATATGGAAAAACCCTTCGACTCAAAAGAACTGGTGGCCCGCGTCAAGGCGGTGCTGCGGCGCTATAAACCGGCGGCGGCGGAACCGAAAAATTCCGACGTCAAGAGCGTGGAATATCCGGATCTGATTATCAATCAGACAAACTACTCCGTCATTTATATGGGCAGAACCATTGAAATGCCGCCTAAGGAACTGGAGCTTCTCTATTTTTTGGCCTCTTCGCCCAACCATGTCTTTTCCAGAGAGCAGCTTTTGGATCAGATTTGGGGCTATGAATACATCGGCGACAGCCGCACGGTGGACGTGCACGTCAAACGGCTCCGCGAAAAAATTAACGATCATGAAAGCTGGCGGATCGCAACCATCTGGGGCGTTGGCTACAAATTTGAGACGAAAACATTATGAGAAAAACTCTTTACCTGAAATTAATACTGGCCTATATTATCTTTGCGCTGTTCGGATTTGTGGTGGTAGCCACCTTTGTCTCCGACATGACCTTTAACCACCTCACAAAGGAACAGGCGGATTCCCTCTACCGTGAGGCGACTCTCATTGCAAATACCTACGCCACCGATCTCTATAATACGGAAGTGTCCTTGGAGGCAGTAAAGACCCAGCTGGACGCTCTGGACACATATCTGGACGCCACAATCTGGATTATCAATCCTTCCGGCCGTATGATTCTGGACTCCTCCTCCCCCGTGGATGTGGAGACAGAGATTGTGGTAGAAAATTTTGATCCCACTGTCACCGCCGGTTCTTACTACACGGTCGGCAATTTCTTTCAGACCTTCGATCAGGAAATGTTGAGCGTACTTGCCCCTATCACTTCCAACTATAAAGTGAAGGGCTACGTGGTGATCCACGCCTCCCTGAACGGTATTCAGATCAGAACAAACCAGCTTTTGAATATCTCCTACATTATGCTGATTATTCTCTTTTTACTGTCCCTAATCATCCTGATCTTTTTTACAGAGATGGTCTACATTCCTTTACGCAAAATTACAGAGGCAACGGAACAATACGCCAGCGGTAACATGCACTATGAATTTAGCGTAGAAAGCGAGGATGAAATCGGCTATCTGGCGGCCACCCTCTCCTACATGGCAAGCGAAATTGCCCGCTCGGAGGACGACCAGAAAAAGTTTGTGGCCAATGTTTCCCATGACTTCCGCTCCCCCCTTACTTCCATTGAGGGATATCTGAAAGCCATGTTGGACGGCACCATTCCTCCGGACGACTATGAAAAATATTTGAATATTGTTTTGAACGAAACAGGGCGCCTGACAAAGCTGACAAACAGCCTTCTTACCCTTAACAACCTGAATACTAAGGGCATTATGCTGAATAAGACAGATTTTGAGATCAACGCTGTGATTCGCAATGTGGCCGCCTCCTTCGAAGGCACCTGCCGCCAGAAGACCATCGGCATCGAGCTGGTGCTTACAGGCGATGAAATGTACGTGGTCGCCGACATGGACAAAATTCAACAGGTGCTTTACAACCTTCTGGACAACGCCATTAAATTCAGCCACCACGATTCTTTGATTAAAATCGAGACCACGGAAAAACATAATAAGGTTTTTGTCAGCGTGAAGGACGCCGGAATCGGCATCCCCAAAGACGATCTAAAACTGATCTGGGACCGTTTCTACAAGTCGGATCTTTCTAGAGGAAAAGATAAGAAAGGAACGGGGCTTGGTCTGTCTATCACGAAAGAAATCATTCAAGCCCACGGGGAAAATATTAACGTAATCAGCACCGAGGGCGTAGGGACTGAGTTTATCTTCTCCCTGCCAAAGTCGGAAATAGAAGACGACGACTGAGGTCGGAACGTCAGAGTATTTATATCGTCTGCCGCCAGGATAGTCTATGCAGCTCCCCCTCCCTCTGCATCCCTGCAAAGCCATTCTGCCGTAAAGCCTCGTACAGCACAACCGCAGCCGCATTCGATAAATTCAGCGATCGTATCTGCGTAAGCATAGGAATCCTGATACAAGTCTCTTCGTGCTCCACCAGAAGCTCTTCCGGAATCCCGGCGCTCTCTTTGCCGAACATAATATAATCTTCCATCCCAAAAGCCGCCTCCGTGTAGAGACGTTTTGCCTTTGTGGTAGCATACCAGATCTTCGCACCTGGATTTTTTTCCAGAAATTCTTCAAAGTTTATGTAACGGGTCACATCCAGCTTATCCCAGTAGTCCATCCCCGCCCTCTTAATGGATTTTTCATCCAAATGAAATCCAAGCGGCTCGATTAAATGGAGGGTCGTACCTGTTGCCACACAGGTACGACCAATATTTCCCGTATTCGCCGGGATTTCCGGCTGATGTAAAATAATGTGCATTTCTACCTCTATTTTTGTTTGCGCAGTTTTTCCACAAAATCCGCCAGCTTGCCGATCGCCAGTTTCAAGTTATCCAGTGAGTATGCATAGGAGATCCGAAGATATCCCTCGCCGCAGTCGCCAAAGGCTGTCCCCGGCACTACCGCCACCTTCTCCTCCGCCAAAAACCGCTCCGCAAACTCCTCGCTGGTCATGCCAAACTCCTTGATACAAGGGAACACATAAAATGCGCCGAAAGGCTCAAAGCATTCCAGCCCCATCTCCTTAAAAGCGTTCATCAAAAACCGCCGCCTTTGATTATACGCCGTGCGCATTTCTTGCACATCCCCGTCGCCGTTACGCAGAGCCTCGACCGCCGCATACTGGCTGGTCGTAGGCGCGCACATAATCGCAAACTGGTGCAGCTTTACCATCTGCTCCAAAATCTCTTTCGGACCGCAGGCATACCCCAGCCTCCATCCTGTCATAGCGTAAGCCTTGGAAAACCCGTTAATGAGAATCGTTCTCTCCCGCATACCCTCGATCTCTATAATGGACACATGCTTTTCCTTGTAAGTAAGCTCCGCATAGATTTCATCAGACATCACAAGAATGTCATGCTTGCGGATTACCTCGGCAATCGCCTCCAAATCTTCCCGCTCCATAATGGCGCCCGTCGGATTATTAGGAAACGGCAAAACCAATATCTTGGTTTTATCCGTAATAGCATTTTCCAGCTCTTCCGCCGTCAAGCGAAATTCATTTTCCGCTTTCAATTCTATGATAACCGGCGTCGCACCCGCCATAATCGCACACGGCTCATACGATACAAAACTAGGCTGGGGAATCAGCACCTCGTCTCCCGGATTCACTACGGCCCGCAGGCCAATATCAATCGCCTCGGAACCGCCTACTGTAATCAGCACTTCATGCTTCGGATCGTAGGTAACGCCCTGTTTTCTTTTTATGTAATTACAGATTTCCTGCCGCAGCTCCATCAAACCGCTGTTGGACGTGTAAAAGGTGCGGCCTTTTTCCAAAGAATAGATTCCCTCGTCCCTGATGTGCCATGGCGTGTCAAAATCCGGTTCGCCTACGCCAAGAGATAGTGCATCCTCCATCTCGCTTACAATATCAAAAAATTTTCGGATACCGGAAGGCTTCAAGCCGACCGCCTGTTTTGATAACATATCTTTCACGGCGACACCTTCTCTCTCTGATCTTCATATTTTTTTGTGAGGATGGTTCCATGATCTTTATACTTCTTTAAAATAAAATGAGTCGCCGTGCTCAGTACCGATTCCAGCGTGGAAAGCTTGTCGGACACAAAACCGGAAATTTCTTTCAAAGATTTTCCTTCCAGTGTGACCAAAAGGTCAAAACCGCCGGAGATCAGATAAACGGAAGTCACTTCCGGATATTTATAGATCCGCTCCGCAATGTTGTCAAATCCCTGCCCTCTCTGTGGCGTCACGCGCACTTCAATCAGCGCGGACACTTTTTCAATAGAGGTCTTCTCCCAGTCGATCATGGTATGATAACCGCAGACAATTCCCTCTTCTTCCAAAGCCTGCAGCTCGTTCACCACATCAATCTCCTCTACGCCCAATATCACCGCCAGCTCTTTCAGGTCGATACGGCTATTCCTTTCTATAATTGCCAATAGTTCCTCTCTCATCTTTTTCCTCCTTCACTTTTCCGCATGTTTGCTATCTCGGCTTATTTAAAAACTGCTTATGCCCATTATTAAAAAGCACCCTGTCATTTCCTGCCGTAGTACGGCCAATCACTACGGCGGGAATCCCTTCCCGCAGGAGCGCCGTTGCAAGAGCGCCTCCATTTTCGGCTGTCATGATAAGACAGCCTCCCGACGGCAATTCATAGGGATTCTCACCCAAAACCTCGCATATCTCTATGGTTTCCTGTCTGACAGGTATTTTCCTCAAATCTGCTTCCAGTCCGACGCCGGCCTCCTGTGCCATCTCCCACAATCCCGCAAAAATTCCTCCGTAGGAAGCGGCATACATACCGCAGACGCCGGACTTCATGGCGGTGGCGGCCTCCGGCGCAACCGATAAATATTTGTCAAAGGCGGCGGCCTCATCTATCATCCGCTGTGGAAACCGCTCCCGTAATTTTTTATCATACTGTTTTGCGAACAGAGCCGTTCCCTCAAGCCCAATCCATTTGCTTATCACAATATCCTGATCGGCTCCCGCTGTTTGCGGCTCTGTCCCTGCGCAAGAAAAAGCGCAGTCTCTCCCCAGCCCTGCGCCCTTTCTGTTCTCTTTCCTATGATAGTTTATTTCTTCCGATCTGTTTTCCAGTCTCATGCTGTATGCCTTACTTTTGCAACGTTGTTCATACCCTCGGCAAGTTACTCCGCCGGAGGCGCTTCTGGCTGTGGCGGTGCTCCCTCTGGCTGCGGAGGCGCTCCCTCCGGCTGTGGCTGTCCTTCCGCTGCCGCCGCCGCTGCATCTGCTGCCGCCCGCGCTGCCGCTGCATCCGCCGCCGCCTGAGCCGCCGCCTGAATCGCTTCCGGATCTCCTCCGCGGTATGCGCCTGCCACCGCTTTCACCTGATCTACGCTGCCCGACGCCACAGCCGACATGATAGCGTTGTAAGCGCCCGGGTCCTCCGTTGCCACACCCACCGTCGCGCTTCTGGGCGCTTTCATGTAGGTACTGCTGTTAACCTGCTCCCGGCTCACTTCCTCGCCGTTTTCCTTCACAACCTTCCAAAGTCTCGCCTTATAACCGATATGGGCGGACTGCACCGAACAATAACCAACCGGCTGCGCAGCGTCCGTATAAATCACCTCTGTGTCCGGCTCGGTTCTTTCAAGGACTTCGCTCTCGTAAACGACTTCCCGTCCGCTGTCTCTCGTCTCCACCCCATAGATCGTAAACGTAATTTTTTTCTCAGGGGTCGTATATCCTTCTATATAAATCGGATAATCCAGATTGTTCTTAAACTTAAAATCCTTGCCCGAAGACTCCGCAATCGCCGCGTCCGCCGAAGGGTCCACATAGGTTACGATCATAGAATGATTGTACCGCTCTGTCACCTCAAGCTCCGCCTGCAGCACCGCATTGTAAAGCGTGGTCGAAACCTGACAAATACCGCCGCCCAGACTGTCAACCACCTGCCCATTCAAGTAAGAGGCCGCCATATAATATCCATTTTCCTCCGAGAAAGGCGTAATGGTCTCAAGCGTCGAAATCTCATCCCCCGGGTACAGCGTAATCCCACTGAGCAGTCTGCATCCGTTTGCCACATTTGCGCTTCTCGCGCCGCCAGAAGTAGAAAAGCTGGTGGTAAAAGTACCAAGAACATCCTTCACCTTCTCCAAATCTTCCACCTTGCCCTGCGGTTCCTGCGTCTCAACCTGCATATCCAAATCGCAGGCGCCGCCAGTCCACTCGCTGGTAAGGTAATCGTAAACCGCATCCGTAGTACCGTCACGATCCACGACCCGCCCTATCTGTCCTTCCGTAACCTCAAAACCGCTCTCCGTCTTTTGCAGCGTCGCGTTGACAGCCTCTTGGTCGTACTGTCCCGCATTTTCTTCGATCAGGGAACGAATTTTATCCTTATCGAAATCAAAGCTGACTTTGTAAACTTTATTTTGATACTCCAAATCACGCAGTTCTTTATAGCATTGGAAAATGTCGCCATCTCGTCCAAAGCTCATGGCGTCGTCCAAAATTTCCCGATTTCCCCACTTTAATCCCAAATCCGCAATAGAGGCAGTAATTTCACCCTCCTCCGGGGCATGCAGCGTAATCTGTGCATCGCCAAAGGTTGCAACATAGGCCTCGATCGCCTCCTGCGCCTCGCTCTCAGTCATTCCGGATAAATCTATGTCTTCCACATAAATTCCCGTTACTATTTTTTCTTCCTTGGCCTGCACCGGCATCACGAAAAGCGCAGCCGCCAACGTCGCCATGGCCATCACAGATATTTTTTTTCTAGTCATCATACTGCTCTCCATTTTTCTCTGCCTGAAATTGCCTGCTCAAAAAATCTGTGCTAAAATGAATACAGCGCAGAGGCAAGCATCGGAATGATCATAGCCAAAACGACGATAATAATGATAATAGATGAAATGATTTTTTTGGTTTTTCTGTTAAATTTCATGACAATACCTCTGCAAACCGCATAACTATTTTTATACCATAAAATAAAGGAATGCCTACTCTTGGCATAAAGGAATTATATATGAATTTTTTTATTTTGGCAAGCACTCTGGTATTAGCAGCCGCGATTGCCATCGCCTCATCCAAAAATAAAAAAACAGCCGCCGCCATGGAACAGGATTACTGGCAGAGAGAGCGGGCCGCCAACAGCACAAGGCGTAAACCGTTAGACGATCTTCCTTATATTAAGCTGCCCATGGAAATCTTTCCTATGGAGCTTCTGCCAGACGTCCCCAAGGTGGAAGATTACCGGCAGATCATCCTTTCCTTAAAAGATCTGCCCATCGTCAATTTTACCGGTCTCTCCAACACGGAGTTGAAGCTGCGCTACGGCGCACCTAACATAGATCTTCTGACCTCCTACGATCAGAATTATACGCTTTTGGCCCGCACACTTCAACAGTGGGCACAGGCCTTATATGACGGCGGCTTTTCAAGCGAGGCTTGTCAGCTCTTGGAGTTTGCCGTATCAACCGGTACGGACGTCAGCGCAACCTACCGCCTGTTGTGTACCATTTACCGGGAACAGAATACCCCCGAAAAAATACAGGATCTCTATCCGGTGGCGGAATCGTTGAACTCCGCCATGCAGAAAACTATCGTCCGTATTCTGCAAGAATCCGATCAATCTTCCGACTAGCTTCGCTGCGGGTCAGGCTCTCGACCTCATAGTCTACTATCAGTTTATGCTTGTCCAACAGTTTATATAACTGTTCCTTTTGCGGAATTGTAAGCGGCGTATCGCGCTTCGCCTGATAGAGAAGCGGTCTAGGACAAAACAAGCTCTTTTCTCCCGCCTCTTCCTCTTTTTTGTAAAATTCTTCCGAAAGCTTTTGATACAGCCGCACCGTAGCGCGGGCGTCCTCCAAAGCCCTATGGGCGTTGTGGGGAATCCCGTAATGCCTGCAAAGCGACTCCAAGCTTCGGCTCTCCAGATCCTTCAAATACTTGCGCGCGATCTTCAAGGTATCGATTCCCGTTCTTTCAAAGGTCATCCTCTCATTAACAGCCGCCTTTTTCAGAAAAGAAAAATCAAATAAAACGCAATGTCCCAGAAGCGCCTTATCTTCTAAAAAGTCAAAAAACTCCGGCAGAATATTGGCAATTTTTTCCGCCTCTGCAAGCTGCTCATCCCGAATCCCGGTAAGTTCCACGATGCGCTCTTCCAGTTTTCTTTCCGGATTAACAAACGTTTCCCACTCTCCCGTGATCTCTCCCCGTTCCACTTTGACTGCCCCGATCTCGATAATTTTATCCCGCTTCGGATCAAGCCCCGTCGTCTCTAAATCAATACACACAAAAGAATCCGTCATTCCCTCTCCCATTCAGCAATCTCTTCTATATAAAATTAACGTTTCGTTGAAAATAACATTATTTCCCATTTCAAATTCACGTTTTCCATATTTTTCTATATTTAGGGCTGTCTTCTTACTAACCATACTACATTTCGTATCTTTTTTTGATCCTTTTTCAAAATATAAAGTAGATTTCTATAAATTATTCTCCATGGAATATCATTATTAAAAAATAGAATAAATTTTAAAATAAAATAAACTACAATAATAAAAAGGGATTACGAATGAAGACTAGGATTAAAGAACTCCGCTTGGAAAAAAGAATGACCCAGCAGGCCCTTGCAAAGCAAATGGGCATTAATCAGGCAAGTCTGAGCAAAATTGAACGTGGTGCAAGCTTGCCCGACGTTTTGCTTCTACAAGATCTTTCGCGCTTCTTTCACGTCACCATAGACTACCTTCTATTATCTTCTGAACAGCGTCTGACAGCAGATAGCCTTTTGGCTGATAATCTGTGTAATCTCAAAAAATATCAACATCTTATCAACATCTATCAGAAAATGACTCTAAAACAGCAGACGGATCTTTACAATTTTCTGTGCAGCATGTTCGATTCGCACATCTAATCAGGTTGTCAGCTTTTCATAATGTTTATACCCCTTTGCTGTCACATCTGGTCTATGCGTTATATATCATTTCTAGCAAAGGCGGGATTATACGATCCCGCCTCATTTCCTGTTCTTCTTTACCCCTTCTTTTTAAGATTCCCTATGAAAGCGTAGATAGAAATCTGTCAAAGGCCGCCTGCCCCGCATCATCTCTTTTGTATACGCCTGCATCTTCAAGCACTTCCATAAATACATTTCCAATCTCCTTGTGCAGAATGTCCATGATATTGTCCTGATCCACACTCTGGTAATGCGGTAAAAATTCCTCCACCCAATCGGCATGTTTCGCCAGCTCCTCATCCTTGCGGATATCTGCGCCCGTCGCAACCGCCTCCGCAAGACGTTCCATCTCTCCCTTTAATCTGGCAGGAAGCACGGCAAGCCCCATAACTTCTATCAAGCCGATATTTTCTTTCTTAATATGATGGAGTTTCGCATGGGGATGGTATACGCCCAGTGGATGTTCCTCTGTAGTGATGTTGTTGCGCAGCACCAAGTCCAGCTCAAATTTATCTCCCCGTTTTCTGGCGATCGGCGTAATCGTATTATGCGGCTCGCCGTCGGTCTCTGCAAAAATAAACGCCGACTCGTCGCTGTAGCCTCGCCATTTTTCCAGAATCACATCCGCCAAAGCAACCAATCTGTCCGGGTCTTCATGGGAAATCCGAATCACCGACATAGGCCAGTTGACAACGCCAGCGTCCACATCAGTGAACCCCTGCACCGTAAAAATACGCTCTACTGGCGCTTTCGCCATAGCAAACTCATAATTTCCGCCCTGAAAATGATCATGACTTAAAATAGAGCCTCCCACAATCGGCAGATCGGCATTAGAGCCAACAAAATAATGGGGAAACTGTTTCACGAAATCAAACAGCTTGCAAAAAGTATCATGTTCGATTTTCATCGGAATGTGCTGCGAATTAAACACAATACAATGCTCATTGTAATACACATAGGGCGAATACTGAAATCCCCAGTTACTGCCGTTTATGGTAACGGGAATAATTCTGTGGTTCTGTCTGGCTGGATGGTTCACCCGCCCTGCATAACCCTCATTTTCCCGACAGAGAAGGCACTTCGGATAGCCGCTTTGTTTCGCATTCTTTGCCGCAGCAATCGCCTTCGGGTCCTTCTCCGGTTTGGACAAATTTATAGTAATGTCCAGATCACCGTACTTTGTGGAAGAAATCCACTTCTGGTCTTTCGCAATGCGGTAACGCCTGATGTAATCCGTATCCCGGCTCAACTTATAAAAATAATCTGTGGCTTCCTTCGGATCGGACGCATACTTTTCCTGAAATATCCGAATCACTTCGCTGGGTCTGGGTGTGAGCAGTCCCATGATCTTCGTATCAAAGAGATCCCGGTACACGACACTGTCCTGTGTAAGTCCCTTTTCGCAGGCATAGTCAAGCATATCCTTAAGTATCGCTTCCAAATCTTCCACGGCTGTCGCCGCGTCACCGCCGCCATCCTCCAGTTCATCCAGTCCAAACAGTTCCAACAGCCTGTTCGTCGTATAGATCCTGTCCTCTTCTTCGATCAGCCCGGTGAGAAGTCCGTATTCCACTAACTTTTTAATGCTCTCCTGAATCATGTTTACCTCCCTACAGAATATCATTCCACAATACTGGGACCGTCCCCGATCTCCACTACATAGAAATCGGCAGTTTTTCCGACACGCGCCTGATAAGCCGCGCCGACTTTTTCCTGAAAGGCCTCCACCGCCTCGTCTTTCACAATGCTCACTGTACAGCCGCCGAAACCGCCGCCCGTGATTCTGGAACCGATCACGCCGTCCACCTTCCATGCTTCTTCCACCAGCACGTCGATTTCATCGCAGGACACTTCATAATCATCGCGCAGGGAAACATGGGACGCATTCATCAACTCCCCAAACTCCTTCAGATTATTCGCTTTCAAAGCCTCCACCGCACGAATTGTCCGCTGGTTCTCATAAACCGCATGTTTCGCGCGCTTTGCGCATACCGCGTCCTGAATCGCAGACTTATTCGCCTCAAACTCCTCTTCCGTCAAATCGCCAAGGCTCTTGATCTCCACCACTTTCTGCAGATCCGCCAGCGCCTGCTCACTCTCTTTTCTGCGCGTATTATAGCCGGAATTGACAAGCGAATGTTTTACATTGCTGTTTGTCACAATAATCTTTGCACCGTCCAGCACGAGGGGCGCATACTGATAAGAAAGATCCGCCGTATCTAAAAAGATCGCGTGATCCTTCTTGCCCATTGCCGAGGCAAACTGATCCATGATGCCGCAGTTCATACCGTTAAAATTATTTTCCGAATATTGTCCGATCAGCGCGAGATCTACGTTTGTTACGTCAAACCCAAACAGATCACGCAGATAAAACCCTGTCAGCACCTCCAAAGAAGCGGAGGAAGACAGCCCCGATCCGTTAGGAATATTGCCGTTTAACACAATATCCAGCCCACAGTCCATCTTCATGCCGCGCTCGGCAAAAGCCCACATAACTCCTTTCGGATAATTCGTCCAGTCCGCCGCGTCGGAAGGCTTCAAATCATCCAGACTGCTCTCGATCACACCCAGCTTTTCCAAATTCATCGAATAGAACCGGAGCTTCCTGTCCGCCCTCTTCTTCACCGCCGCATAGGTACCGATCGTCAGCGCGCAGGGAAATACGTGCCCGCCATTATAATCTGTGTGCTCGCCAATCATATTCACCCGCCCCGGCGCAAAATACACCTTCGCACCATTGGCATCCCCATAAAGCTCTTCCATTTTTTTTAATACCGTTTTTTTCATACCCGCCCTCCTTCTCTTTGTTGATACTTCTATCTTACATAAAAAAAGGACTGTAATCAAATAGTCCTTTGTTATTGAAACCTGTCAAAATGTTAAATTATTGATTCAGACTATTAATCTGCCCGATAAATTCCTCCACCTGCTGTAAATATTCCCTGTTCCGTCTCGTCTCCCCCTTTTGCATTTCTTTACGAAAACTGGTGGGCGACATCTGCTTGATCTGTCGAAATGCCTTTGTGAACACCAAAGGATCGTGATAACCGCAGGACAGGGCAATGCTTTCAATCGGCAAAGAGGTAATCTGCAAAAGCTCCGTCGCTTTTGTAATACGGAATGTGGTCAAAAACTGTTGGGGCGACATTCCCATAGAGTTTTCAAACAGCGTATATAAGTAACTTCTGTTGACGCACACATAATCCGCCACGTCAGTTACCTTAATGGGATTACAGTAATTATTCTGGATAAACGATACGGCTTTCCGCACATAGACATTTGCCCTATCGTTCTCTCCCCGCTTCTCCATCCTGCTGCCCTCGGCTATAATGGATAAAAAAATCCCCAACTGGCCGTTCCGGCGCAGATCATGGGAAAGACCGTATGTATTATGCTCCATCATATCCTTGACAATCCGGTAAAGTTCCTCCGACGCATCAGATTTAAAAATGGGCTGTCTCACGGACAAACCGATATTGCTCACATATTCCGCCGCCTGTGTACCGCTAAAGCCGACCCACACATAGGTCCAAGGTTCTTTTTCGTCCGCCTCATAAAAAGCAAGCTCATCGGGCGTAATCAGAAAGCCGTATCCCGCCTCCAGCGGATACTCCTCTTTCCCGATCACAAGCCTCCCCTTACCGCTCAGAATATAATGAATCAGGTAATGAGGCTTTAACGCCGGTCCGAAACTGTGCATCGGCTCTGTTCGGGAAAGCCCGCAGCACGACACATACAAACTCCCTGTCTGCTCTCCCGCAAATTCCAATTTATAGGCTTTTTCCATAACTGTCTTCCCTCAGTGAAGTCATCGACTTCACTGTTTATCATATCACGTCCAAAAACAGCCTGTCAAACTCTCCCTGATCCGTGTTACTGCGCGCTCTCCGGCTCATAATTCTCCACGTCCGCAAGCAGCTTCTCCCACGCATCCTCATGTTCCACGTAATAAAGGGGACACTTCTTTCCGCCGCAGTCATAATGCCGCAGAATATCATCTGTGGACAAATGATACTCCTGCGTCAGCCAAGCCAGCGTATGTACGAGCGTAT
>CAMXIK010000043.1 GCA_947243855.1 uncultured Lachnospiraceae bacterium
CGTGTTCTACATCGACCATAATTTCCGCAGCAACATCAAGTTGGAAACCATCGCTTCCCTCTTTGGTTACAATAGCGCCTATCTTGGAAAAATCTTTACCAAATGGGTGGGCGAAAGCTTTAATTCCTACGTGGATCACAAACGAATCGACTACTCGAAACAGCTCCTTGTGGAAAACCAATTAAAGGTATATGAGATTGCGGAGCAGTCGGGCTACAAAAATGTGGATTACTTCCATAAAAAATTCCGCAAATATGTGGGCATGAGCCCGGCGGAGTTCCGTAAAAGCAAGGGGCTTGATTCTGAGCCGGAGAGTTACCCCCCCCCCTAGAAAATTCGTAGTTTCTCGTCCTATGACCACTCTTCTGCCATTCCGCAGAGTAAGAAACTGCCGCACGGTTATCCCGTACGGCAGTTTCTTTTTATCCCTTTTACACTGATCTACACTATTATTGTACAATCGCAACCTTCTCGGCAATGATATCGGTCATCATCTGCTCCGCATCATCCATACCGGTCGCCTCAAGCTCCGCAATCATAGCGTCATAGTTTGCGTCAAATTCAGCCTCGGTGCCGGTCACGCATTTAATCAAAGCAGACCATGCAACCTCGTCCAGCTTATCCACCGTCTCCGTAAATTCAAGCGGCATCGCATATGCCCAAAGCGGAGAATAATCCGGCGTCTCAAACTCATCGGGCTGCGGGAACATATCCACAATCAGATCTACACCCCACGCTTCAACCGCTGCCTTCTCCTCTACGTTGTACTCATCGATGACAGCCTGCTTGCTGGTGGTTGTATAGGTGCTGCCGGTAGGGTCCAGAATACCGTCGCCATAGGACGGGAACGGATAGTTATGGAAGCCTACGCCCGTCTTCTTGGAATAGTCCGCATCCTCTTGGGAATACTTGATCTCCTCCTCAGTCCTGTAACGGTGTCCCTCGTCGTCGATAAAGTAGTTCACGCCCTCGATCCCCCATTTGTTGAGCACCTGTCCTTCGTCAGAGCAGAGGAAGTCGATAAATTTAATCGCCGCAACAGGGTCCTTACAAGTCTTGGAGATCCCTACGCCGGTTCCAGTGGTCAGGCCCTGATACATCAGGGACGGACACTTGGTATTTGCATCGATACAGGTAGGAAGACCCGCATAAGTCAGCTCATACTTGCCATCCGACTTCAACACCTTCTCACCGTCCTGATAATCCCAATCCTTATCGAACAGGCATACCACACGGCCGGAAGCGATCTTCGCGATATAATCCTCGTGTGTCTGGGTTGCAAATTCGGGATCAAGAATACCCTCATTGTACATACGGCACAGCCATTTGAAATACTCTCTCTCCTTGTCGGAGCGGAACTTATACACACCCTTATTGTCATCGGTCACAATCCACTGCCCGTTATCCGGCGCGCCGTCCGCGATAAATCCCGCCGGGTTGCCGAGGGTAATCAGCCAGTGCCAGTCGGAAGTAGATAAGGTAATGCCGATCTTGTCAAGGCCGTCGTCGGTCTTCGGATTCTCCGCGATATAATCCTTGATCATGGTTTCCAGCTCATCGAGAGACTGCGGAATCTTATAATCCTTCGCCTTCAAAGCCGCCCACTGTACCTGGAGATTGCCGGCATCCTTAAACTTCGTGCCGCCTACCACATAAGCGGACAACTGATAAATAGACGGATCGTCCGCAGACTGTTTCAGCTTGTCAAACTCATCGCCGTAAAGCTTCTTGATATTAGGGCCATACTGCTCGATCAAATCGGTCATATCCATCATAGCTTCCGCGTCGATCAGATTTCCCGCAGAACCTTTTGCAAAGATAATATCGGGATAATTCTGCTCCGCGATCATCAGCGCAACAGCCTCAGACTCGTCATTGCCGCCCACGGGACGGGTTGTCTTTAACTTAACGCCAGTTTTCTCCGTAATTGCCTCGGCTACTGGATCGGTCCAAGGATCATCCTGATTCGCATCCGCGTTGAAAAAGGTCAGCTCGATCACATCCCCCGACGCGCCATCAGAGGAGCCTGCATCGCCGCTTCCCCCATCGGTCGTCGCGCTTCCGGTATCAGTGGAAGTAGAACCGCCGTCGCTGCCGCCACAGCCGGCAAGTGTGCCAGCCACCATCGCCGCCGTCAGCAGCAATGCACAAATTTTTTTGTTTTTCATACTTTCTCTCCCTTCTGTTTCTCACAATGTACCTTTATATTTTTATGGCCGCGCCAGGGCGCCGTCATATAAATATCCCTACGCCAACTCAATCCTTGACCGCGCCGACCGTCATACCGCCCACGAAATACTTCTGTAAGAACGGGTATACGATAATGATGGGCACTGTCGCTACGATGGTAACCGCCATTCGTATGGACAACGGCGATACCGCATTTTTCAACTGCTCCGCCGCATGGGGGTCTATCTTCATCTGCGCCTTTTCCATAATCTCATACAGCACGTACTGCAAAGTCGGCAGCTCTTTTGCATACAGATAGGTATCCATGAAGGAATTCCACTGTCCTACCGCATAGAACAGGGCTACCGTCGCTAACACCGGCTGGCACAAGGGCAGTACGATTTTTGCCCAAATGATAAAATCATTGGCCCCGTCCACTCTGGCCGCCTCCTGCAAAGCCAGCGGAAGTCCCTCGATGAAGGAACGCACCAGAATCATGTTGTAAACCCAGATCAGACCCGGAATGATATAGACGATGAAGTTATTTCCCAGCTTTAAATCCCTCATCAAAAGCAGATATTCCGGAATCAGGCCGCCGCTGACATACATGGTGATGACAAACAGCGTAGTAAACACTTTGTTAAAATAGAAATCTTTCCGGCTGAGCACATAGGCAAGCATCGCCGTACAGATCACGCCCGCGCCCGCGCCGATTACCGTTCTCAACACAGACAGAAGAAACGCCTGCCCAAGATTGTTTTCCTTAAACACGTAAGTATAATTGTACAAGGTAAACTTTCTCGGAATGATGAAATTGATATTGCGCATCGTATCAATGGGATCATTGAACGAAATTGCAAGCACGTTTACAAACGGATATACCGTAATGACAATCAATAACAGAAACACCGCCAGCAATATGTAATCAAGGATATTATCGCGGCTTTTGATTCGATTAGACTTCGTATTTGCCATGACTTCTCCCTCCTATATCAATCTGCTCTCGCCAAGCCACCCTGCAATCTTATTCGCAATAAACAGCAGAAGAATACCCACTAACGACTGGAACATACCGATAGCAGTACCAAGGCCGTAGTTGCTGTTGCCGATACCTCTGACATAAGAGAACCATGAAAGCACCATCGCGTGATCCTGTACAATACCGTTGCTAAGGAGCATCTGGCGCTCCATACCCACATTCAACGCGCCGCCGATTCCCATAATGAGCAGTACCACAATGGTGGGTTTGATACCCGGCAGTGTGATATGCCAGATTCTCTGTAAACGGTTCGCGCCGTCCACCTTCGCCGCCTCATATAATCCCTGATCGATACCGGCCATGGCGGACAGATATACGATCGCGTCCCAACCTACTTCCTTCCATGTATTCACCAAAACCACCGTCAGCCAAAACAGCGGCGAGTTCGTACTCATAAGTCCCAGCTTCGTGCCAAACAGAGTATCCAGCATACCGCCGTCGTTTAACACCATCTTCGCAATACTGGCGATAACCACCCACGATACGAAGTGGGGCAGATAGGAAATCGTCTGCGTTATCTTTTTAAATTTGATAAAGCGAATTTCGTTTAACATCAGGGCAAACAAAATTGCCATACACGTACCCACCGCGATGCCCAAAATACTGAGCCCGATGGTATTGATCAGCGTTTGATTAAACATTCGGTCGTCAAAAGCCTTGATAAAATTCTCCAGCCCAACGAAAGGCCGTTCCCAGATGTGCTTTGACAGATTCTTCGGTTTCACTTCCTGAAATGCCATCGTCCATCCCCAGAGGGGAATGTACTTAAAAATGATCAGCCAGATGACAAACGGAAGCGACATCAAGAGCAGATACCGCTGTTTGTACATAAGCTGCATGCTGAACTTCTGTCTTATCACTTTTTCTTTTTGCGCTTTTCTCGCACTCATGTTCCGCCACCCTCTCTCACTTTTTTTGAAAAAAGAAAATGCACCAATGAAAATGTGCGCATGCTCATTTCCTTTGATGCATTTATTATAAAAAAAGTATAAATTGATAACTACCGAACAGAATGGAGAAAAAATACCGTCATTTTTTTATCTTTTCCCATTCTCCATTTTTTCCGTGGGAATCATCAGCCGGACTCTCGTTCCCGTACCCTGTTCCGAATAGACATGTACGCGGTATCCTTCCCCGTAGTGCAGTTTCAGACGCTGATTGATATTGTAAAGCCCGATACTCTTGCTCCTGCTCATATCCCGTATCTCAATGTCCGTCCTCAGCCTGTTAAGCGTCTCCTCCGACATGCCGCAGCCGTTATCGTCCACATCGATGAACAAAAATTCTGTCTCATCCGGGCTTTTCACGTAAACGGACATCACGATTGTGCCGCCTTCCTCCGCCTCGTCTAATCCATGCACAACGGCATTTTCCACTACCGGCTGCAGAAGAAGCGGCAGGATCTGATAATTTTCCAGAATAAGCCCCTCCTCCACCTTTCTCTTATACCTGATCCTGTCCCCAAAGCGGAGCTGCTGAATCTTCATGTACTCCTCCACATGATTGATCTCTTCCGCCAGCGTGGTATAAGAAGTGCCTACATTTTCCAGCACATACCGCATGGATTTTCCCAAAAGCTTGATCGCCGTTGCCGCCTCCCGGTCTCCCGCCGTCAACGCTTTCATACGGATGGTTTCCAGCGTATTATAGAGAAAATGAGGGTTAATCTGACTAGCCAGCATTTTAAACTCCATCTCCTGCTGTCTGATCAAAAGTTCCTGCTCCTTAATCTGCGCTTCGTACGCTCTCGCCTCCTGTTCTTTGATGTTTCCCACCATGACCTGCAGATCCCCGAACGCCTCGGAAAGCTCATCGTTTCCCCGAAAAGCCGGAATCAGCTCATAGTCCTGATTGCTCACCTTGTGCATTTCCTGCCGCAGCAGGCTTACCCGTCCCGTAAAGTAATTCGTAAAGAAATGGATCAGAATACCGGGAATCAACAACGCCGTCACAATGATCAAACCGCAGATTCTAAGAATGTTCCAAATGTTTTCATACCCATATTTGTCCAAGGTGCTGATATATATTTTGGAGCCAGACTGATAAGCATGCAGCGTAGAAAGATTCACGAAGCACTGCCGCCCGTCGATTTTTGCCCGTCCCGTATACTGGAAATAAGGCTCTTCAAACTCGATGAAAAGCGGCTGCCCTTTCCCGTTTCTCTCCATATCGGAACTGTAAAATACCGCGCCTTGGTCCACCGACAGCACCGTGGAATATTCCGTGCTGTCCACCCACATCCGCAGATAATTGGCGTCAATATGAATCACGAGAACCGCGTGGTACGGCGAGTTAATCAACTGAATCCGTTTTACAAGACACAAATCCCATTTATTGTCCCGGTAACCGTCCTCCCACGGGATTGCCTGCCAGAAAACCCCCGCCTGTTCCATCGCCTGCTGATACCAGACCGTCCCTTGGATACTCTCGTCTGTCTGCACAAACTGCTTATAATTGAAAAGAGTAGGATTATCCGTGTATATTTCAATCTTGGAAACCTCGGCGTAAGTGACTGCATATTGATTCAGCACCCCGTTTTGATCCACCGCGTGTATATAGTCCTGTCTATTCTCAAAATCCTGCGCGAGAATCGCGCGCACACCGCCATCAAAAGAGATGTCTTTCGAAATCGCATAGACCTCCCTTGTGATATCAAACAGGATATCCCGCACCCGGTAATTGTCGGACTTCAATAAATCCATATAATAATTACTCATCATATGATGGGTGTACATAAGCAGGAAAGAACCGATCAAAAGAATCGGCACGGCAACGACAACCGTATAAATCCGGTAAAGCTGCCTGCTGATCGTAACCCTGTTAAACCCTTCGATAAAACGCTGCATCTTACTCATAATTGCCCTTTAATTCCACTTCACCACCACAGTCTGCCCCACCATCCGCACATATCCTGTCTGCGGGTAGGACGGCATCTGCAAAACCTCCGGTTTCTCCTCTTTTGTTCCCTCAAAAACAACCTTCACATCCCGAAGCATCACATGGTCGAAGTACGCCTGATAAGTTTCCTTGTATGTGATCGCCGTTGCTTTGTTACAGCCGGAAATGCCCTTCACCCGTTCCGTCCCCGGAATCTCCTTTAACACCTTCGATATGTCGCCCACGAAGGTAACCGCCGTCTCTCCCGGCACATATCCTTCCGTCTGATCGATCTGCCCCATCACTTCCGTCATCAAGGACAGGGTTGCCATGCTCTCTACCTTTTTCTTCACATACACTGCATTGTCCGTTTGTATATAAGAAAATAAGAGAAAGAAAAGTATAACTGCCGTTACCCCATAAAATTTCCTGTCAGCCGCCCACTTGTGCAAAAGAAGCGGCACAAGGTACAGCAGCCAGACCGCATACGCCATCAGATCATGCACATGGGGATTTAACAGCCGCATCAGATAGGCCCCAAAGGGCAGAGCCGCCGCCAGAAGCAAAAATAACAGCCATTCCCACTTCCCCAAACTGCCCCGCATCCGTCTTACCAAAAGAAACGCCAGACAAAAACACACCCCTAAAAGCAGGATATTGGCCATCCATATAATCTGATAAGGGTAAATATTTTCATCCTTTGCGAAAAAGTGCATTGCCGCTTCCTTCAGACAATAATACAGCCTCATCGGGATCGGTTCGCTGTTGTCCCACAGGTTTGTCACACTGTCGTAATACCCTTCCGCCAGCGGCATCGCTGCCAGAATACAGACCAGTTTCATCAGAACATAATAAACGATTCCACCTGTCCCGATCATCCCTATGCCAATACAGCCGTCCCAAAATACGGCTGCCGCGCCTTCCTTTTGGATCAGGTTCTGCATGGAAAGCAGGATCATGAAAACAACTGTCACCGCCAGATAACACTGATAAACAGAAAGCGAACAGGTTACCGCAAGCGCGCCCAGCATCAGCCATTCCTTCTGGCGCCGTTCCCCGTAAAGCCTCCAGCAATACACCCCCGCCGCCGCAAGCATCAAGGCGAACATATCCGCCGCAAGCCATGGCGTATAGGCCGCCGCCACAGCCGTTACGGAAATATTTACCGTCATGATGCCAGCCGTCAGCAAAACCTCCGTTCTGTCATACAGGCCGAACAGTTTACAAACCAAAAACACGGCAAGCCCCAGCCAGAAAAAAGCCAAAATCCCCAGACTCCACGGCATCAAGAGCCCCGATGCCGCCAATTCCCTGCACGCCGGTTCCAATATCCTGCCCAATCCGATCTGATGCTGATGCGCCTTGGCCGTATCATAGAAGTCAAATACCGCGTCATGGGAAACGCTGATATTCACAAGCAGAAAGCCGTGGGCCGACAGCCCCAGCAAAAATGTGTAAAGCAGACTTCTCTTCGCCAGAAGAATATCCTCGTTTCTATCCCCACTCCATGGACCATCCGCCTGCTTTTCTTGGCGGTTCCTATAGCATAATACCACGTTATCCTCCAATGCGCCACTGTGACGCAAAAAAACTCACTTCAATCTTGTGTGCTGTCAAAATCGAAGTGAGCTTTTTATGAATAGGATACCCTATCTTATTTAAATTATTACGTTCGCGCTGCTTATGCGTTCACAATCTGGCCAAAGTCCGGCTTCAAGGCCGCGCCGCCGATCAGGCCGCCGTCAATATCGGGCTTGGATAACAGCTCCGCCGCATTGGAAGCGTTCATGGAGCCACCGTACTGGATGCGCACTGCCTCAGCGGTAGCTGCGTCGTACATTTCAGCGATGCAGTCGCGGATGCCCTTGCAGACTTCCTGCGCCTGATCGGAGGTAGCGGTCTTGCCTGTTCCAATCGCCCAGATCGGCTCGTAAGCGATCACCATACCCTTCACCTGATCTGCGGTTACGCCCGCCAGATCGGACTTGATCTGTAAACGAATCCAGTCCATGGTCACGTTCATTTCTCTCTGCTCTAAGGACTCGCCGCAGCAAAGGATCGGCACAAGGCCAGCCTCTAATGCCTTTAACACCTTCTTGTTTAAGAAAGCGTCGTCCTCCTTAAAGTATTCTCTTCTCTCGGAGTGGCCGATGATCACATACTCTACGCCCGCATCCTTTAACATGGGAGCGGAAATCTCGCCTGTGTACGCGCCCTTGTCCTCGATGTAGAAGTTCTCTGCACCCACATGGACGTTCGTGCCCTTCACAGCATCCGCTACCGGTACGATATCAATAGCGGGTACGCAGTAAACCACGTCAACCGCATCGTTTTTCACCAAGTCTTTCAAAGTCGCGCAGAGCGCAACTGCCTCGCTGGGAGTCATGTTCATCTTCCAGTTTCCGGCGATAATTCTCTTTCTTGCCATTGTCGTATTCTCCTTATTTTTATATTTTACTTGTCGTCCGCCGCCACTACGCCGGGAAGCTCCTTACCCTCCAAGAACTCAAGGGATGCGCCGCCGCCGGTGGAAATGTGGGACATCTTATCTGCGAAACCGAGCTGGTTACAAGCCGCCGCGGAATCGCCGCCGCCGATGATGGTGGTTGCGTCCGTCTCAGCCAGCGCCTTCGCAACAGCGATGGTGCCCTTTGCCAGAGTCGGGTTCTCAAACACGCCCATAGGTCCGTTCCAAACAACTGTCTTTGCAGACTTCACAGCGTTTGCAAAAAGCTCCTGCGTCTTAGGCCCGATATCCAGACCTTCCTTGTCAGCCGGAATCTTGTCTGCATCCACATACTCCACATCAACGGGGCCGTCGATGGGATTCGGGAAAGCCGAAGCCACGCCAGTGTCAATGGGAAGCAAAAGCTGTTTGCCAAGCTTCTCCGCCTTTTCCATCATCTCTTTACAATAGTCAAGCTTCTCATCGTCCACAAGAGAGTTTCCAATCTCGTAGCCCTTAGCTTTGAGGAAGGTGAACGCCATACCGCCGCCGATGATCAGGGTATCGCACTTCTCAAGCAGGTTATTGATTACGTTTAACTTATCCGCAACCTTCGCGCCGCCAAGGATAGCCACGAAAGGTCTTACCGGGTTCTCTACCGCGTTGCCGAGGAAGTCAATCTCCTTCTGCATCAGATAGCCGACTGCGTTCTCGCCGCCTTTCTCGGTGATATACTTGGTCACAACAGCCACGGAAGCATGCGCTCTGTGCGCGGAACCGAATGCGTCGCACACATATACGTCAGCCAGATCAGCCAGCTCTTTCGCGAAAGCCTCGCCTGCCTCCTTGGGTTTGGTCTCCTCTTTGCCGCGGAAACGGGTATTCTGTAAAAGCACCACGTCGCCCTCGTTCATAGCCGCAACGGCCGCCGTAGCCTTCTCGCCAGTTACGTTGTCGTCTTTTACGAAATTAACGGGTTTGCCAAGCTTCTCGGACAGTCTCTCAGCCACGGGAGCCAAAGACTCGCCCTCGTTGGGGCCGTTCTTTACCTTGCCAAGATGGGAGCAAAGGATTACCTTGCCGCCGTCTGCAAGCAGCTTCTTGATGGTGGGAAGAGCCGCCACGATACGGGTCTCGTCCGTGATCTTACCCTCCTTCAAAGGTACGTTAAAGTCACATCTTACCAGAACGCGCTTACCCTTAACGTTGATATCGTCTACAGATTTCTTGTTCAAAGACATTTGTGTTTCCTCCTGTTTTTTTATTTTCTATGCGGTTATCCCACATATACATAGAAGAGACCCGGCCCAGCGGCCGAGCCTCTTTGATTCATTGACTATATTTTGTCGTGCGCAGGTTTGCTTTTTAAACCTGCTAATTCTTTTTGATCTATGCCAGCTCAGAGAAGTACTTAATGGTACGAACCATCTGAGAGGTGTAGCTGTTCTCGTTATCATACCAAGAAACAACCTGTACCAGATTGTCCTCGCCTACCATGGTCTGGGTAGCGTCGAAGATGGAACCATAGGTGCTGCCTACGATATCGGAAGAAACGATCTCATCCTCGTTGTAACCGAAGGACTCGGTAGCCGCTGCCTTCATCGCTGCGTTGATCTCTTCCTTGGTAACGGACTTCTCAACAGTTGCAACCAGAATGGTGGTAGAACCTGTAGGAGTAGGAACACGCTGTGCGGAACCGATCAGTTTGCCGTTCAGCTCAGGGATAACAAGGCCGATAGCCTTTGCTGCGCCTGTGCTGTTGGGAACGATGTTCACTGCGCCTGCGCGGGATCTTCTCAGGTCGCCCTTTCTCTGAGGACCATCAAGGATCATCTGATCGCCAGTATAAGCATGGATGGTGCTCATGATACCAGACTTGATGGTTGCCAGATCGTTTAACGCCTTAGCCATGGGAGCCAGACAGTTGGTCGTGCAGGAAGCAGCGGAAATGATGGTATCCGAAGCTTTCAGTGTCTCATGGTTTACATTGTATACGATGGTAGGAAGATCGTTTCCTGCGGGAGCAGAGATAACAACCTTTCTAGCGCCTGCATTGATGTGGGCCTGAGCCTTCTCTTTGCTGGTATAGAAGCCGGAGCACTCCAACACAACGTCAACCTTGAGCTCACCCCAAGGGCAGTTGTTTGCATCGGGCTCTTTGTAGATCTTTAATGTCTTACCATCAACTGTGATGGAATCCTCGCCTGCGGATACGGTATCAGCCAGAGCGTACTTACCCTGAGAAGAATCGTACTTCAACAGATGCGCAAGCATCTTGGGGCTTGTCAGATCGTTGATCGCTACAACCTCATAACCTGCTGCTCCAAACATCTGTCTGAATGCCAGACGACCGATACGGCCAAAACCATTGATTGCTACTCTTACTGCCATTTTTTGTTCCTCCTAAATATTGTTTTTTTAAAACATTGCTATATAATTTTGCCAATCAAATTGGATAAGATTGACAAAATTTTGTCAACGATTTTATTTTACCCAATTTGTCCCAAAAATTCAAGACAAAAATCGAAAATATTTGGGAAAATCATCGCAGAACATTTTAATAGCAGTCCAGCAAATCATCAAACGCCACTGTCGGGTACAACCCGAAGTCGACAGTTTTTCCGTGAACGCTTACGCAAAAGCCGCTTCCGTCCTCCTTGACGGTCAGATCCGCACCCCGTTCCTGCAAGAAATAATAAACGTTTCCCACAGTGAGTAAACGGGTAAGAAACGGCGCGCCGGTCATCTTATCACCGTCAAAATGCATGCCCATACCTTCATACGCGGCGACAAAAGCCCTGCAAAGATACTCTCCCGTGTCCGGATCGTACACTTCATGCCACTCCCCGTCGCCGTTCTCCCCTTCTTCACAGTATGTTTCATAGGCCGCGCCCCATTCCCGGTACTGTTCTGTGGTGATATTCCATGATTCATACTGGAACATATAACGCATATACGCTTCCCGAAGCGAGGCGGACAGCTCCTGCGCCTTCACGGTTTTGGGATCATAAACCTGCTTATCCGCAAAAGGATGCTCCAAGGAACCGCCGTCAAACATAACCAGCGAAAACAACACATTTTGCGGCAGGAAAGCCACCTCCGGTATCATTTGCAGCTCCTCCTGCTCCCGAAACATTTTCTCCGCTTGTTCACAAAAAGCGTCCACTTCCTCAATATCCGGATAAAAGAGCGCATTTGTATCCGCCGTATAGGGCGCAAGCCCCGCTTCCAGTCCGTACTGCGCAGCGTAAAATCCAAAAAGCGCTTGGCCGTAATCTTCCGTCACCCGGCGATTCTCCTCCTCGTCCCAATCCTTCACCACAACGGTGACAGACAGTTCCGGGTGCGCCGACGGGTTCAAGGTATATACGATATCGCCATTCTCCTCTTCCCCTAACCGCTCCGGCTCGGAAAACTCCGCCATGGGATACTGTTTCGCCATGTAGTCGGCCACAAAGAGCCGCTCGTTCTCCCTCTGTCTGGCATCCCTAACAGAAATCAGCGCACAGCAGACCAAAACAGCCGTTACTGCAATACCAAGACAAAGGAGGATTCGTTTATGTATCTTTTTTTGGTTTTCTTTCTTCGCGATCTCATGCTGTTGATATAGGAAAGCAGGATACAGGTTTCGGTAAAGGCGCTGTATGTCTCCCTGATAACCTCTCCCCTCGCCCTCCTGAAAGCCGTAAGCGTCCCAGAGCAGCGCCTCGTTTTCCGCCTCGGGTTCCCCTGCCGTTTCTACAGTCTGGGCCGTTTCGGTTTCGATCCGTTCGATCTTCAAAGAATAGTCCGCATACTTAAGCGCCGCCTGATAGGCCTCGTAAAGCTGCTTAAATTCCTCTGGTTTTTCCTCCGGGTGAATCTCCCTTGTCTTCGCCGCATAAGCTCTTTTGATGGTCTTTTTATCAGTGGTCGGCCCTATCCCCAATATATCCCAGCAATTTTTCATCTACCACTCCGTCTCACTTATGTCTATGCAGGCGTCACTCCCGCATATCTTCAATCAGCTTTTTTGTATAGTACAATAATGCGATAATAACCGGAAGCAGTACCTCTCCTTTACCGATTACATAGGCTCCCCAAGCGCAGAAAAGCAGCATGACAACAATCACTGCTCCCCTGAAAATCTGCTGTGTCCTCTCCTTTTTCTGCCGTCTGATACGGTCTGGATGAAGAGATTTCCAAAGGATCTGCAAAGCTCCCTGATCCGCAGCCTCCTCCTCTTCCCGAAAATCATAGGCATCCCAGAGAAGCTTCTTTATCTCATTCGACATATACACATTTTGTTGTACCGTCTCCTCAGTAAGCAGATGCAATACTTGCGAATGATAGCGGATATCCTGAAAATTTTCCGAAGCCAGATACTCCTTCCACCATTCCAATATCTTCGGGCTATTGCAGGAATTTTTATAGACATTCCAGCATCGGATAAACGCGTCTACACATTGCCTCTGCTTCTCCTGATACTCCGCAAAGTAAGAAAGTATTTCTCTGTTTTCTTCTGTCGCTTCTGCGGGATTTTCTGTCGTTTCTCCTGTGATGGCCGCATCATTCTCCGGCGGATGCGCTTTCAAGACAAAAGCCGCATACCCAAGCGCCGCCTGATAAGCCTCGTAAAGCTGTTTAAATTCCTCCGGCTTTTCCTCCGGGTGAATCTCTTTGGTCTTTGCCGCATAGGCTTTTTTTATGACTTTTTTGTCTGCGGTAGGAGATATCCCTAACGCCTTCCAGATATTCATATCTAACGTCCTTCCATCTGGTCGAAAATCTCTTCCGCTTCCTTCAGGCACTTGGCGATCTGCTGGTCGTTTTGACTGGCGACGGCCTCCTGAACCTTCTGCATCACTGCGGAAACCATTCTTCGTCTTGATCCAAGCGTCTGGGAAAACAGCCGCTCGCCTCTTGCCATTACCATCTTCGCCCTGATTCCGCCGCAGGGCAGAAGCTTATACGCCTGCAGTTCTTCCAAGCGGCGGTTTATTTCTTCCTCCGACAGACGCAGGTTCTCACTGGCCAGCACTTCTCTTTTCGTCCGCTCCGATTCGGGATTTGTACAATCCGTAACTTCCACTTCCAAAATACCGTTGATATCATAGGTAAAACACACTTTCAGATGGTTTTCCCCTTTTTTGACCGGCTGCACCTCCATTTCAATGGAACCCAGCTTTACATTATCGTTACAATAATAAGCCTCTCCCTGATAGATGCCCAAAGTGATTTTAGGCTGATTATCGCGGACATTCGTGTACCAATCCGTCTTCGAACAGGGAAGCACGCTGTTTCTCTCGATCAGCGCGGACATAATCGGGTTCTTTTCATTCACATAGTTTACCACGCTGACCCCCAGCGTAAAGGGACAGATATCCGTCAAAACCAGATCTTTGATATCCTGCTTGCGCTCCTTGATGCCCGCATAAATGCCCACTCCCATGGCGACCACCTCATCCGGCGAAGCAACCATGCTCGGCCTGCGCTTTAACTGTGTCTGCAGATAGAGGGCAATCACCGGCATTTTGGAAGAGCCGCCCACCAAAACGATCTCGTCTATCTCGTCTATCGACCGGGCGCTGTCGCGAAGGGCCGTCTCAATCACTTGACTGATACGGTCAAACAAATTCTGCCCCAATCCCGCAAGCAGAAGGTTATTCAGGGGCATCTTCTTATCCTCGGTCTCCCAGACAAGCTCTGTCTCGTCCCGCTCTGTCAGCTCCCGCTTACATTTCTCAGAAAGCCGCAGAAGGGCCGCCTTTTTTTGTTGGTCCAAGCCGTCGTAATCCATCTGGTGATGGGCGCAGAAGCTGCGGGCAATCGCCTCGTCAAAGTCATCGCCGCCCAGTCTGTTATCCCCGCTGACGGCAACGATCTCTATCACATTGTCAAAATAATCCACAATCGACACATCCAGCGTCCCGCCGCCAAAATCAAAGACCAGATAAGAACCTTCCTCTTCCCCGCTGATCCGGCTGGCCGTCAAAGCTGCGGCGGAGGGCTCGTTGACAAGGCGCTCCACATGGATGCCCGCCAGTCTCCCCGCTTCCTTAGTGGCATATCTCTGGTTGTCGTTAAAGTAGGCCGGAACGCTGATGACCGCCTCCGTCACCTCTTCCCCCAGAAACCGCTCCGCATCCTCCTTTAACTGGCGCAGGACAAAAGAAGAAAGCTCCTGCGGCGTAAAGGAATTTCCCGCCAGCGTAAACGTTTTGTCCGTCCCCATAAATCGTTTGAAGGAGGACGCCGTCGCCTCCGGATGGGAAACCAGCCGCTCTTTTGCCACGGCGCCCACGCAGATTTCCCCGTTTTCCTCCACGCTGACCACGCTGGGCGTCAATGTTTCCCCTAAAGAATTAGGAATCAAAACCGCCTTACCGTCTTGGCAGACACAGACCAGACTGTTGGTCGTTCCCAGATCAATTCCGACGATCGCCATAATAAACCTCCGTTTTTATCGTATCAGTTCGCAAAAACCGTATTCCTCCATATTTCTGCGTCCATTATACACCGGACAAAACCCATAAGTCAAAAAACCAGCCGCGAAAATATTTGTATTTACGTCTCACATCAACTATACTGAGTATAAGAAAAATATTTTAGAAAACAAACGTGCTCTCATACGCTGGAAAGGAGCTTCTCATGGCGATCACCGCAGACTTTCATCTTCATTCTTCCTTTTCGGGGGATTCCGATACGCCCATGGAAGAGATGATCTTAAAAGGAATGGAACTGGGTCTGTCTGAAATGTGTTTTACGGAGCACAACGACTTTGATTATCCGGTAACCGAACGCGAGACGGAAGGGTTTTTTGAGCTGAATCCAGACGCCTATCTCTACGATTTCCTGAAACTGCGGGAAAAATATGCGGACCGGATTCATCTGCTCTTTGGCGTGGAGCTTGGTTTACAGCCCCATCTTTCCCGCCGCAACGCGGCCTTTGCCAAGGCCCACGAATACGACTTCATCATCGGCTCCTCGCATCTGTGCCACGGGAAAGACCCTTATTATCCCGCATTTTATGAAGGACGCACGCAGGAGGAGGCCTACCGGGAATATTTCGAGTCCATCCTCGAAAACTTAAAGGTTTTCAGTAACTTTGACGTCTACGGCCATCTGGACTATGTGGTGCGCTACGGCCCGAAGAAGGACGACGGCTATTCCTACGAGATGTACCGGGAGCTATTTGACCGCATATTAGAAAAACTCATAGAGATGGAAAAGGGCATAGAAATAAACACATCTGGGCTGACAAAGGGACTGCGGGAGCCAAATCCCTGCATGGGCATCCTGACCCGCTACCGCGAACTGGGCGGCGAGATCGTCACCGTCGGCAGCGACGCCCACACGCCGGCACAAATCGCCCACGCCTTCGGCCGGGCTGCCGAGTTACTGAAACAATGCGGTTTCCGCTATTTTGCCACATATGAGAAAAGGAGTCCCTCCTTCCATAAATTATAAAAGGACAATGCCATGAAAGAAAAAAAGGAACCCACACGCAAACCCATCCGGAACATACTGTTTATCGCTTACGCCATGTTGAGCATTTGCTTAACCACGGCCATGATCGACCGAATGTTTTCCAACGACTATTCCGCCATCTCCCAGTGCTTCACCTTAAACGACGGCTGGGATATTACCATCAATGGCCGCGCCTATCAGGATGTTTCTTTAGACGCCTTTCACTTTGATCTTGTAAATACGGGCGACAGCATCACCATGATGCGGGCTCTCCCAGAGCGTCTTAACTGTGTGGGCAATGCGCTTTTATTACCCATCCGGCAGACGGCCGTCAAGGTTTATGTGGATGCCGACCAGATCTATCAGTACGGCTTGGACCGGCTCAACCAGCATAAGACGATCGGCAGCGGCTATCTGACCATAGAACTGCCGGATAACTATGCGGAGAAAACATTAAAGATTTCCCTTACTGTGGGGGAAGACAGGGCTTTCACCCGTTTTGATCCCATTCAGATCTACGAGTGGAAAAACATTTACCGCGTCATCTTAACCGAAAACAGGGTGCCGCTGTTTCTGGGCTGCTTTTTGACAATCTTCGGACTCGTCACTTGTATCATTACGGTCTTTGCCCTGCTGTTTTCCGGCAGATTTCTGCGCATCCTCTGTATTTCGCTGTTTTCCATCTGCATCGGGCTGTGGACCCTGTGCTATTACAATGTCCTTCTGATCTTTTCCATGCCCCTTTACATGATCAGCCTGTTAGAGTATCTTTCCCTGTTTCTAGCTCCCATTCCGCTTGTAATCTATATGCGGGAGGACGTAGCCGCCCTAAACCGCCCGCTTATGTGCTATCTGTACCGTCTGCTTCTCACCGTGCAGATCGCCGCTACCACCGTAACGATCGGCTTGCACACCATGGATCTGGTACACTGTGCGGCGACTCTGAAATACATGCAGGGGTTGATCGTCTGCAATTTACTCTACTTTATCATTGTGGAGATTATGAATCTGCGCATCAGCCATCAGCTTGTCCACAAGCTCTTTCTGTTGGGAATGCTGATGCTCTCCGTCTGCGTCTTTTGCGATCTGCTCTCCTATTATCTGGACCGCTACCACGGCATGACGCTGTTTCCGCTAAAAGGCATCGCTCCTCTCGGTATGGTTCTCTTTATCTTTATCCTATTGGTGTCTTTCTACAGTAACCTGACGGAAAAAATGATGCAGGAGGCGGAACGCAACTCCCTGATCAAGAGCGCCTACACCGACGAACTGACCAAGATACATAACCGGCGCTACTGTATGGAATACATGAACCGCATTATGGAAATGGAAAATCCGGACTACACGGTTATCTGCTTTGATTTAAACAACCTGAAAATTACAAACGATACCTACGGCCACGCCAAGGGAGACCTTCTGATCAAAAGCGCCGCCGAAGTCATAGACAAAGCTTTCAGCCCCTACGGCATCGTGGCGCGAATGGGCGGCGATGAATTTATTGCCATTACAAAAACAGGGGATTCCGAAAAAATCTCTGCCATAATGGAAGGGTTTCAGGACTGCATCAACGAAAAAAATCAGGCCATTCCAGACCTGAATCTGTCCATTGCCTACGGCTATGCCTCCTGCAGCCCCAAAGAATACAACATTGAGAAAATCTATCAGATCGCGGATAACCGCATGTATGAGCATAAGCAGGCAATGAAGCGTGCAGGCGTTGACACGCCTGCACAAAAGAATGCTTCGCCTTCTCCTAAAATGGCTTAGCTTATCACCTCGGCGGAAACAATGGTTCCGCCGCCTAACACACACCCGTCCTCGTAAAACACCACGGCTTGTCCCGGCGTGATAGCGCGGACGGGTTTTGTAAACGTACAGCGAATTTGGTCTTCCCCGATCTTCTCGATCACACACCTCTCTCCCCCGTGGGCATAGCGGATCTTTGCAAGAACGTCCCTCGGCTCTCCTAGGTCTTCCATTCCCATATAATTGATATGGTCGCAGACAAGAGACGTTCCAAACACCTCGTCCGCCTCCCCGATCACCACCTCGTCCGTCTCCGGCCTGATTTCGGTCACGAAGACAGGATGACCCATGGCCAGATTCAGGCCCTTTCGCTGTCCCACCGTGTAGTGGGTAATCCCCATGTGGCGTCCTAACACCTGTCCGTCCTTCGTCACAAAGTTCCCCGGCTTCGGAACCTGATCCCCCGCCTCCCTGTCGATGAAAGCGGCGTAATCGTTGTCGGGAATAAAACAAATCTCCTGACTGTCCGGCTTGTGGGCCACGGGAAGCCCTGCCTCCTCCGCAAGCTGTCTGATTTCCTCCTTGGAATGATCCCCTACCGGCATCAGCGTATGCGCAAGCTGCTCCTGCGTCAAACTGTACAGCGCGTAGGTCTGGTCTTTCTTCGCCGTCACCGCATTTTTAACGGCATATCTGCCGTTTTCCAGTCTGACAATCCGCGCATAGTGTCCGGTAGCGATATAATCCGCTCCGATTTCCAAACTTCTGTGCAGCAGGGACTCCCATTTGACATAGCGGTTGCAGGCGATACAGGGATTGGGCGTCCTGCCCGCCAGATACTCCGCCACAAAGTAATCCATGACTTTTTCTTTAAACTCCCGTCGGAAGTTCATCACATAATGAGGGATATCCAATACCTCGGCCACCCGCCTTGCATCCGCCGCCGCGTCATAGCCGCAGCATCCGCCCTGCTCCGCCGTCACAGCCGGACTCTCCTCCTGCCAGATCTGCATGGTGACCCCCGCCACGTCGTAACCCTGTTTTTTTAATAAAAGGGCCGCCACCGAGGAATCCACCCCGCCGGACATGCCTACCACTACCTTTTTTCCCATTTCCGTTTCCTTTCACAAATCACTTGGCGCCGCCGCTTTACAGCATCATACCGCCGCCATAGAAACTATGTTTTCTGCGCACACGCGCGTCCTACCCTTGCAGCCAGTAAGCCATGTCCGGGTACAGCCCACCCTTCTGCCGTTCCACTTCCCACTCCTCATCAGACAACTGATGCATTTCCACCAGCTCCCCCATCTCATAGTAGGACAGCTCATAGATCCCATCATGGAATTTACACTCCAATTCTCTGGTACATTCGTATTCCCCGTTCACGATCTCAAAGATCTGGATAAATTGCCATGTACCTCCGATCTCCCCGCGCTTTACCACCCTTTGACGATCAAACTGCAAAAGATGCACAACCTCCGGAAAAGACGGAAAATAGGCAAACTGTCCCGCCTCCTCCCAAACAAGGGCACGGTAATTACTGCCTCCGGTCGAAGCTCCTTCATGAATCAGCAGATCCAGCCTGCCGTCAAACGTAACGTCAACCGCCTCGATTTCATAACTTTCATTTCTCCCGATACTGTACATTTCCCAAAACGTATAAGGGATTCGGAAGCGCTGCCTTGAAACCTCTTTTCCTTCCCATTTCCCCTCCACAATGACGTAATACCCTATGCCGCTATGCGTTACATTCTCCTCTTCATCATAGGACCCGAACGTATGGGGTTTGTATGCAGGTTCGGAAATTTCAAAGGTACAGCAGGTCAATTCCCCCACCTGCTCCAAGCGGACAAACCACAGATACCCCTCCTCTTGCGCCATGGCCTCCCGAATCTGTTCCGCATACTCCGGCCCGGCAAGCGTCAACAATGCCTCCTGCATTCCCTGCAGCTCCTTTTCTGCGTCAGCAGGTTTCTCGTCCTTTTCAAACAGCTCCGGGTGGAGGGTCAGACTGACAGAATACCCATCCTTCCTATCGCCCTCTTCCCAATGCCTGCGAAGCGCCTTGGCCGCCCGCTCCACGTCCAATCCCCATTCCCCGATACTCGCGCGCACTGAACACCTTGGCAGACCGGACAGATAGCGTTCCAATTCCTCACAATTTCGGTCTTCATACACCCAAACGTCGATTTCTCCCCCACTCTTATCGTTAAAAATTTGCAGATTTTCTATCTCCGCTCCCTCGCCCATATAAAACAGGGCTTTCGGCGTTGCTGAGTTCATCAGGGGAAACCGCCCCTGTATGCTGTGTCCGTCGCCGTCAAAGCTGCCGCAAAAGGGATGCTCCTCCGTCCCCAAAGAAAACCACATGTCATCGTCCAAGGTAAGGTTGTTCCGCAGACGCCATGAGGCTTCCGCCGCCGGCACTCCAAGCTCTACTTCCTCCCCTTCCCGCAGCAGATCGCGCAGTTTACATAACTCTTCCTCCGTATCGATCAAATAGACGCCGTTCCGTTTCCGAAAGCCGACTCCTACCTGCTCTTCTTCCGGCAATCGCATATCCGCAAGCTGCGCCTGCAAGTCTTCTATCTCCTCCGTTTTTTCCGCAATGGTCTGATTCCTGTCTTCCAGAACAGCAGAAAGTTCTTTGTTTTCCGCTGACAAAGAACGGTTCTGGAAGGCATAATGGCTGCTCTGGCCCGCCGTCCACAAAAGCAGTCCGCCTACCAGCCACAGAAACAGACAGGCCGCCAATCTCGATCTAAATACGTTTTGTTTCTCCCCATTCCACCTCATCGCGTAATTCTATTCTCTCCCTTTCCCGCATAAACATAAAGCATATCCCACACGGAAGCGGTGCTTTATGACCTTTAAAAAATGGACGCATCCCCTGATAACCGGAACCCTGATCCTCACCCTGACCGGACTTCTCAGCCGTTTTATCGGTTTTTTTTATCGGGTTTTTCTTTCCAATGTATTCGGCGCAGAGGGGATGGGCATCTACCAGTTGATCTCCCCCGTGCTTGCCCTCTCCTTTTCCCTCACGGTATCGGGCATCCAAACTGCCATTTCCAAATATGTGGCAAGCGAGACGAGCACCCGCGACTACAAGAGTTCCTTTCGCACACTCTGGACCGGTTTCCTTCTAGCCATGCTCCTGTCCGCTGTCTGCGCCACCGTCATCTATCTCTATGCAGACCAGATCGCCGTGACTTTTTTGCTGGAAGAGCGAACCGCTCCCCTGCTTCGCATCATTGCGCTCTCCATCCCTATGGCCAGCGTGCACTCCTGCATCAACGGCTATTTTTATGGTATCCGAAAAGCTGCCATCCCGGCTTTCTCCCAGTTAGCGGAGCAGATCTGCCGCGTGGGAAGCGTCTATTTGATTTATTTTGTCTGCCAAAGACACGGCCTCACCCCCACGATCAGTTTCGCCGTGGTAGGCCTTGTGATCGGCGAGAGCGCCTCCATGATCGTTTCCGTAGTGGCCATCCTTGCCCGCGCCCGCCACGTATTCCCTGCTGGTGAATACCGCCAAACGCCATCCGCGAACCGGACGTTTCGTCTCCCACAGGGTCGGGTCGGTGCGTATAAAAATAGACGTGCGGTGTCTCCTTCTTTCTCCTCCATCATCGCCATATACCGGCGCATCACGGGACAGCTCTTACAGCTCGCCGTGCCCCTGTCCGCCAACCGACTAATCCTGAATCTGCTGCAAAGCGTGGAAGCCATCTACATTCCAAACCGCCTGATGGCCTACGGCCTGTCCAATGCCGATGCCCTCAGTGTCTACGGCGTACTGACCGGGATGAGTCTGCCCTTGATTCTCTTCCCCTCCGCCGTCACCAACTCGATCTCCGTACTACTTTTGCCCGTAGTCTCCGAGGCGGATGCAAGCGGCAATCAGGCGGCGGTGAGACGGGCCATCCTGACCTCCATCCGAAGCTGTCTGCTTCTCGGCTTTTTCTGCACCGCTATGTTTCTGCTGTTTGGCAGATTGGCAGGCAGGCTGCTCTACGGCTCTGAGCTCGCGGGCAGTTTTATCCTGACGCTCAGCTTCCTCTGCCCCTTTATGTACATCGCCAGCATGTTAAACAGCATTTTAAACGGCATCGGCAAAACCGTCCAGACTTTCCTGTTCAGCGTGTTTAGTCTCTTGCTGCGTCTGCTGTTCGTCTTTTTTGCCATTCCCCGCTTCGGCATACAGGGGTATCTGTGGGGTATGCTTGCAAGCCAGATGCTGCAAACCCTGCTCTGCACGATATCCGCGCTTCACATCTCAAGGAAAGCGCATGCCACTTGCCATTCCTAACTCAATATACTATAATATAAATGTTTTTGCCAGAAAAATCATTTTTTACAAAATTACAGTTTACAGAGGAGCGGAAAAATGTCTTTTCAATATGTAGCAAAGTTACCCACCCCCGAGGAAATCAGGGAACAGTTTCCCCTGCCTGCCCACTTAGTGGAGCTAAAACGGGAACGCGATATCGAGATCCGGGATGTGATTACCGGAAAAAGCAATAAATTTATTGTAATTATCGGCCCCTGCTCGGCGGATAACGAGGAGGCGGTTTGTGATTATGTAAACCGACTTGCCAAGGTCAACGAAAAGGTGAAGGACAAACTGATCCTGATTCCCCGCATCTATACTAACAAGCCGCGCACCACTGGCGAAGGGTATAAAGGCATCGTAAGCCAGCCAGACCCAGAGAAGAAACCAGATTTTACGAGCGGACTAATCGCCATGCGAAAAATGCACATCCGGGCCATTGAAGAAACCGGACTAACCGCCGCCGACGAAATGCTCTACCCCGACAACTGGGGCTATGTGGAGGACATTCTCTCCTATGTGGCGATCGGCGCTCGCTCCGTGGAAGACCAGCAGCACCGCATGACCGTCAGCGGTTTCGATGTGCCTGCCGGCATGAAAAACCCCACCAGCGGCACCCTCTCCGTCATGTTGAACTCGATCTACGCGGCCCAGCATCCCCACGAATTTATCTACCGGGGGTTCGAGGTCAGCACCGGCGGCAATCCTCTGGCTCATGCCGTTCTGCGCGGCTCCGTCAATAAGCATGGCAGAAGCCAGCCGAACTACCACTATGAGGATTTAAACACCCTCTTCACCCTGTATCAGGACTACGATCTGATTAATCCTGCCTGTATCATCGACGCGAACCACAGCAATTCCGACAAGCAGTTTGCGCAGCAGATCCGAATTGTCAAGGAGATCATGCACAGCAGGAAGCTAAACAGCGATATCCACCATATGGTCAAGGGCGTTATGATCGAGAGCTACATCGAGGAAGGCTGCCAGAAAATCGGCGAAGGCGTCTACGGAAAATCCATCACCGATCCCTGTCTGGGATGGGCGGATTCCGAGAGGCTGATTTATGATATTGCGGAGTATGAATAGCACACCGGCTATCTTACGAAAAGGGGACTGATTTGCGACAGTCCCCTTCTTTTACTCTGTATTTTCTGATTCTTATAGATAATGATAATTTCCCCGCTTGACAGCCAAAAATCCGGCTGAAAGCAGACAGGCGAAAAGCTCCGCCGCCGTGACTGCCCACCAGATCCCATCCACGCCGAAAATAAGCGGCAGAATCAATACCGAGGCCGTCTGGAAAATCAACGTCCGCATAAACGAGATCGCTGCCGAAACTGCGCCGTTATTCAGGGCGGTAAAAAACGAGGAAGTGAAAATATTAAAGCCCGCCGTCAGAAACGAAAAAGCAAACAAATGAAAGGCATGTTTGGTAAGCGCAAACA
>CAMXIK010000044.1 GCA_947243855.1 uncultured Lachnospiraceae bacterium
GCACAAGCGACTTTCATATAATAGCAGATCAAGTTTTAGATGTCAACGGGTTTTTAAGATTTTTCCAAAAATTTTTTAATCCGACTTTTTCAGACCCTATCCTCTGCAAACAAAAAGAAAAAGCCAGACTCCCATCTGGCTTAATCCATCTTGTTAAAACGGAGAAAGAGGGATTTGAACCCTCGCGCCGCGTAAGCGACCTACACCCTTAGCAGGGGCGCCTCTTCAGCCTCTTGAGTATTTCTCCATAGTCTGAACTATCCTCTACCAAATATATAGTTCTACGTTTCCACAACGCAAAGTAATTATACATAAGCTATTTTTGTTTGTCAATGCCTTTTCGGTGATTCCTTTGTAATTCTGTCTATAAAGTATTCCCCAAAATCTTATAATTTACAATACTCCCAGACCGCCGTTTCATATAGATCATTTCCCTCGGAATCAATCACTACAATCACGGGGAAATTTTCCACCTCAAGTTTTCGTATTGCCTCTGTGCCCAGATCATCATAGGCAATTACCTCCGACGCTTTGATAGAACCTGCCAAAAGCGCACCCGCGCCTCCCACAGCCGCGAAGTACACTGCTCCGTTTCTGACAATCGCCTCCTTCACCGCCTCAGACCGCTTTCCTTTTCCGATCATACCGATTAAACCCAGATCCAAAAGCGACGGCGCATACTTGTCCATCCGGCTGGCCGTGGTCGGGCCGGCGGAACCGATCGGCCTGCCCTCCCTCGCCGGGGACGGACCCATATAGTAAATTACATTATTCTGCACATCAAGCGGAAGAGACTCCCCCCGTTCCAACGCCTCGTACATTCTTTTATGCGCCGCATCGCGCGCCGTATAGATTGTACCCGTAAGATAGACATAGTCTCCCGCCCGCAATTCTTTTACCGTTTCCTTATCTATAGGCGCCGTTATATGCCGTTCCATCTTATTAATCCTTTCTTGTTTCCGCTCTATTGTCAATTACGCTTCCGGCTCTCGCACCCAATTTAAAACATGCTCTGCTTTGAAAACGCATACCTTTATCCCTGCAAAAAGTATATATATAGTGTTTATTCAAAAACAAAACACTATATATATAGAAGAAACACATTTTTCTTTTCATCTGCTTCCGACTGAAATTTCCTACAGACAAACCGGTTTCACAGCACCCGCACTGCATGTCTGTTCACATGACAGCAGATATTCACCGCTACTGGCAGTCCCGCAATATGCGTCGGGTAGGTTTCTATATTCACTGCCAGCGCTGTCGTCGTCCCGCCAAGGCCACCCGGCCCGATTCCAGTTTTATTAATCTGTGCAAGCATTTCCTCTTCCAGCTCGCGGACATAAGGAATCTCCGAATGCGTTTCTAGAGATCTGGTCAGCGCATGTTTTGCCATCAATGCGCATTTTTCATAGGTGCCGCCAATCCCGACACCCACCACCATCGGCGGACAGGCATTCGGACCCGCGTCTCTCACCGCCGTCAGGATCGCCTCCTTCACGCCGTCAATCCCATCGGCCGGTTTCAGCATAAAAACTCTACTCATATTCTCGCTGCCAAAACCCTTGGGCGCCACTGTAATTTTCACCTGATCTCCCGGGACAATCTCGTAATGAATAACCGCCGGGGTATTGTCTTTCGTATTTTCCCGAATGAGCGGATCACCCACCACCGACTTTCGCAAATACCCTTCCGTATATCCCTGCCGTACGCCTTCATTCACAGCGTCCGTCAAACTGCCTCCCTCGAAATGAACATCCTGTCCAACTTCGAGAAATATGACCGCCATACCCGTGTCCTGACAAATCGGAATCATCTCCCTACCGGCAATTCCGAGATTATCCTGCAGTTGTCCCAAAATCTGTTTCCCTAACGGCGATTCCTCCGTCTGCACCGCACATTTCATCGCCTGTTCCATATCGGCAGAAAGAAAATGATTCGCCTCGATGCACATTTCTTTGATATTGCGGGTAATTTCTCCCGTCTCTATCGTCCTCATGTCTCCTCCGTTTCCGCACACACATTGTTCAATCGATCGTCTGACACCCGCAAATATTTTCCAATATCTGACCGCAATATGCCATCATCCAACAATCTGATTTTTAACTTCTTCCAACTCCTCAGGCGTCACTTCCTGCGGCTTCCAGCCAATTTTCTGTCCATCCGCACTGTAACGGGGTATCATGTGCAAATGAAAGTGGAAGACTGTCTGACCCGCAAGGTCACCATTATTCTGCACCAGATTAAAACCCTCGCATCCAAGCTTGTCCCGCATTTTTATAAGCATTCTCTTTGCCAGTTTCATGACCTCGCCGGCGCTCTCCTCCGGCAGTTCAAAGAGATCCGCATAATGATCTTTCGGCAAAATCAGCGCATGCCCTTTTGTCGCAGGTCCCAAATCTAAAATGACGCGAAACTTGTCGTCCTCATATAACGTTTTCGCCGGAATCTCCCCGTTGGCAATCTTACAAAAAATACAATTATCCGCTTTCATAGTTCCCTCCGTTATCCCTAAATTATTTTCTTTCGCAATTTCTGTCACAGGCCGCAGCGTGCCGGACTTCTCCGCCTGACTGCACTCAGCCCGCTCAAAACTGTAGTACCAAATCGAGTGAACGCAGCACCTTAAAGTCTCCCTTCATCTTCATATCACCCGCCATAAAGGAAGTCTGAAAATCCGTTTTTCCAGACACAATATCGGCAAAAGACGCTCGGTCAAGCTGCATCTCCACATCCACACGGCCGCCTTCCCCATAACGACAGTCAAGACTTGTCCCGTCTATCAGAATCATAAGGGGCTGTTTTTTCTCTTCGATCACTACCTTAAATCCCGCCGTAAATCCCGGCTGCGGAACGAAATGCTGTCGAATCTCCTCGACAAACTCGGTCGTATCTTCTCTCTCGCTGCTGCCCATCATATCACGGAAGAGACTGGCAAGCTCCTGAATGTCTTCCTTCTGCCGCTGTACATACGTATCGTCTGATACATACTGGGAAAGCTGCTCCGACTCCTGTGGTGTAAAGTTAACGCTTTTCGTAATAGCCACCTTCTGTTTCACAGCCTGATTGCTCGCCGGCAGACAGGGCATCTTCTGGTTAATGGTACGATAGAGATTCTCCGCATTCTTTTCAATAATCCTAATATAATCCCCATTTTCTTCTAAAAGCGCAGTATCCGCAATATAGCCGCACAATCCGCTGCAGGGCAGTCCGCCAAGGATCTCCCACGCCGTCGCCAGATTCAATTTTCCCTCCTGCTCTCCGTAAGTTGTGGACATGACGATGGGACACATATAAATTTTACTGATTTTTTCCTTATCACCATAAAGCCAGCAAGCATCCAGAAACTGCTGCATATATCCGCCGATTCCATACCACTCTATCGTCGTTCCCAAAATCACGCCATCCGCACTTTTCAAAGTCTGGGGAAGCGTCGGAATGCTGTTTTTCTGCTCGTAAAGATGAAAAACCTCCACCGTCACGCGCAGTTCCTCCAGCACCTCTTTCATCTTATTTAAAACAAACAGAGTGGGATCGTCCATAAGACCCCTTCCGCCATAATAAATATTGATCTGCATAAATAACTGTCCTTTCTTATCTGTGATCGGAAAACTGCCGTATCTTTCTGCAGCCGGCAATCACTGCCGCCGTCGTAAAGCCCATCAAAACACCGCCCACATGCGCCGCATTATTGATGCCCGCACTGGTAAATCCGCAATAGAGCGAAAAAGCAACTGCAAAAGCCACCCGGCCCACTGTCATGGATTCCAGTCTTCCCCGACGGATCATGACCAAAAGAAGCAATGCGCCCTCTACGCCAAAAACCGCGCCGCTGGCGCCAGCCGAACTGCCATAGAGATTTGCAAACAGCTCATATCCTACGGAAAAGAAATTGCCCACAAGACCCGAGAGCAGATACAGCGCCAAATAAGGAAATGTCCCCAGCTCCCTCTCCACAATCGCCCCCACGTAATACAAAACGACCATATTGCTAAAAAGATGCTCCACATTCCAATGTAAAAACATACTCGTAATCATGCGGTAAAACTGTCCGTCCTGCAAAAGCTCCCTAACGCCGAGCGCACCCCTATTATATAACAAATCCCCCGTAAATGTACATATCAGAAATACGATTATATTGATCGCTACAAGAAAAATATTTGCCCATGACAAAGCGCGAAGGTCTCTTTTCCCCTTCGCTCCTTCTGCCTCAGCCGCCCGTCTTTCTCGTGCAAGCGAAAACAGATACTCCTCCAAAATATCCTTCCACCCATAAAAATCCGCCGCCTGCGTTTCATGAATCAACAGTCTGCATGCCCGCGCGTCAATGATCCAACAAAGGCCGTCGTTTTCACATAGTCCTCTCGCCTTTTCCGTATCCACACACAAAACCAGCGTCATCACATGAACTTCCTGTTCGCCCCTGTCTCGAAAAAAGTCGGAAACTTTTTCCTTCATGTGTGCATACTGGTCTTGGGAAATATAAAGCCCCTGTCTGTAATCAATGACATAGAGGACATTAATTCCCTGCATTTCTCTGCGGCAGTAAAAATTAAATTCCGGCAGATTAGACGGTATTTTATCATAGCCTTGCTCAAAGAACAGCTTTTCTAACCGCTCTAACGTTAAAATATCCATGACTAGAGAGTATCATTTTCGCTATGTGATGTCAAACTGTTATCGGTAACAATAATTTAGATTCCCAAACCGAATCTCATCCCCCGGCTCAATCTCCACCGTCTCCTGCGGCTGCAGCCGCAGTCCGTTCTTATAAGTGCCATTAGTAGAGTTCATGTCTGTAAGCCGTATCGCATTTCCCTCTTTTTCAAATCTGGCGTGAATCCTGCTGACGGAATCATCCGCAAGCACACAATCCACGCAGCCCGCCATCTTCCCTATGGTATAAGGAAATTTCGTCAGCTCAATGTGTTTCTTATTTCTTCTGTCCAGCGCGTACAGCTTATACTCCGCAATCCGCGTATGATCAAAAAAGACGGTATTTCCGCAAAATTCCCGCTCCGCCTCCAACGTGTCTGCGCCATTTTTATCCCTTGTCTCGGACATACCAAATTGAGGCTCCGCTTCTCTGAAAAGCACCCCTTCCAGAGACGCCGCCTCCAATACAGGCGGATCGTTCTCCTCCTGCAGCAAAGCCGCCGCTTTCTCCTTCTTTTCCTTTTTACCGCCGCCCCTCAACAGACCCGCAAGCCCTGCGAAAAGACACACTCCCATCAGCGCGCCGCATCCGAGCAGGGTCGTCATCTCCTGATCGGACAACTCATAAAATTTATAAACGCAAGCAATTCCAGCGATTCCCAAAATGGAAAACCCTGTCAAAAATACAGAAAACAAATTTTTCTTTTTGGACGCAGGCTTTTCCCTCTTCTCCTCCGTTTCCGAACTCTCTGAACAGAAGCAAAAATCATCTTCCAAAGAAAGCGTCTCCGCAGACGTAAAACTACTGTCCGGCACAAAAGAAGCCTCCTTCTTTGTCTCCGCTTCCTTCATCACGTAAATTTCTTCCTTTTCTCCAATCATCCTCAACGCATCGCACAGGGAAAAGGTACTTTCCTCCGTTCGCTCATAAATCTGGTAAATCACATCCGCCAGCCGTTCGTCCATACTGTCCATATGTTCCAACAAATAATCCATAAGCGCCTCATAGGGCTTATCTTCTTCATAATCCGGATAATACAGCCCGATATATTTTTTTTGGGACAAATCATAGAAAATATACTCTGGTAAAAGCACAAGTTTCTTCTCATCCATAAAATAATCGCCAAGCCTGCCATATATCTCATAAAGCTGCCCAAACAATTCCTTCACATTCCCGAAAGAAAGCTGTCTGCCGCGATACAAATTTTCCAGCGTTGTTCTGGAACTGATATCATAATAAAAATATGCCGCGCCGTTTACATGACGCAGGGAACAGCAAAGGATTTCTTCCAATTTACCTGATGTAAGCAGTCTGCATGTATAATTTTTCTCAGGCTGCGCCGATTTACACGGTAAAATCATATAGCTATGTTTATAATCCCTAAAATATTTTGCTTCTATCATCTTTTTACCCATCCTTCCTATTCCGTAAGCCCCGAAATTACATTTCCGGCCATCCTGCTTTTCCGAATCATTTTCGTCGGATTGATAATCTGCGCTTTGGCTCTAGTCTGTATCTTCCATCCCGCCTTATCATGCATGGTAAAAAGCTGCCTGACCGGCGTCTTTACCTGACACTCCCCTGTCACGCTGGTGGTATTTCCATTTCTGTCGACCGTCCCTGTCACCCTTCCCACGCCAAAATATTTTTTTCCAAACTGCTTTTGTATGTGCGCGTCTATGTAAGGCGCCACCTGTCCATCTTCTTTTTGAATGCTTCCCCGAAAACACACCGCATAGGCATCCTGAAAGAGAACGCATTTATCATAGGAATAAAAAGATAAATAGATCAACAGCACAAAAAGAAACACGGTCCAGCTAATAATAAAGCTGGCTTCGAGCGTCATATATCCGTTTACCCTTTTTCTCAAAAGCACACCGCCACCCCCATTCCCAAAAGCAGAAACGGCACAAAAGGAATCTCCTTGTTCCGGTGTATTTTCCGAAGCATAAGCAATACCATTACGACCATAGATTCCGCCAAAAGTCCTATGAATAAAATCAAAAAACACCGATATGCGCCCAAAAACAATCCGATCATCAAAAGCGTCCAGCCATCTCCATATCCTACCTTTTCCCGCGAACAAAAACTGAGGAGGAAAAAACCCATCCCGGGTATCAGGGAAAGGGCGGCTGCAAATAGCCCGGTCTCTCCCATAGCGCCAAATATGTGAAGGTAGACCGCCGTCAGCATTCCCAGCCACACAACGGCCAAAGGAATCTGCCTGTATAAACCGTCAAACAACGCGCAAACCCCCAAAAATAAAAATAGCAAAAGCTCTACCCACATTTAGAACACCTCCCCCTTGCGCCGACCTCCGATAAAGGCACCGTATAAATGATCCTTTTTAATCCCGGACAGTTAAGTTGACTGTGAAAGCGGTCGCCGTACTTCGTGATATAAACCTCTTTTCCTGCTGCCGAAGCTTTACACGAGCCACAAGGCGAATACCTTGCGCCGGATGCGTTTCGTCTATCGGCCGCACCTTCCGCAGAAACCGACTCTACCTTCGGATTCAAGTAGGTGCAGTTTCTGTCCAAATGATACACGGTCCCCGTCTCCGTAATAAAAACCATGGGATCTTCCTCGTTGAAATCACTCACAGAGCCAAAAGCGTCATACCCTGTCCATGCCTTTCCATAATAGCGCTGCGATACCGAAAAACCGTCAAACCCCATCAGACTTATAAAGGGCCTGATCTGATAAGACACCCGCAAATCAATGATATCTCCCTCTCCCATCACCGAAGATCCCGCAAACGATATTCCTCCCGCGCCGCCCTTCACGCATGACTGATCCAGATAAGGCCGCCCCACATATTCTACTATCTGCCCTCTCGCGTAGCCCTCCGTGAGCGCAATACCGGCGAGTCCATCCGGCACAGACTCTCCTGCCGCTGCATGGTAATGATATCCCGCAAAAGCCATTTTGTTTCCCACCTGATGCAGGGCGGCATTCATCCGGCTCTGTGTACCAATGATAGATACCGCAAAGAGAATATTGAGAATCGCAAACAGAAAAAAGGGCAGGACGAAAGCTGCTTCCAATGTCATGGAACCTCTCCCGCGGGAGAAGATAAAAGACACCCTCTTTAGCAATCGAATCATGAATATATGTGGTTCACTGCCCAGACGCGCTTCGAGATATGTTTGGAGAGAATGTGCTGTCGATTTTGTATGTTTACAGTGCCATGATCCTAAAAAGGGCATCTTTTATCACCTCCCACGCTAATAGAATCCATATCTTCTTGTCATTTCATAAGAGTACCCAAATCGGCTGTTCACCAAAAGGCGGGCCTGATAAGCGTCAAAACAACCGTCTAGACGAAACCACGCGTTGCCGGGCGTACGGCGGATATCCATCTCAATAATATCCATGGCCCGCTCCGTTCTGGTTTCCGCATTTTGCAAAAAGAGCATGATCTGTAGGTATTCCTTATAATTCAATCCGCTGCCCCCGGAATCCTCCGCAAGACTTCCTTTTATGTTTTTGATTGCGTTAATCCCTGTTTTCCAATCGGCCGCCGTTTTCATGATCGGCACCCTGCCGCCGCTTAACAGCGTTTTTACGTCTTGCAGGCTCTCCACATAGGCCCACGCAAAAAGAATCGTATACTTGACCGGCTCCATCAGGGCCGGCATAAGAGTTACCGCCGCGAGCGCCGCAGCCATAGCCTGCGCCTCGGCCACCTTCGCGCTGTCCGAAAGAATATAGATCACGTTGGCCGCCTCCCTCCAAAGCAGCAGCTTTTTTGCTGTCTGCTCCAAATTCTGCCAATCCGTATCCTCCCCCGCCAGCATATACTCGATCTGATACTTTAAGAGTGATTTTTCCATTTCCGCCCCATAATAACCGCATTTTTCAAATAAATATGTCTGAAAAACCAGTTCGTTTGCCTCCCCGCCCACTTCCACGGCCTCCCGGCAGACTCCCGTACCCGACATCCGGCCTTGCCGGTGGGAAAGATATTCCCCCAAATTCACTTTGACCGCAGAAACCGCCGAAGCATCTTCCAGAACCAGATTTAATACCCCGCTTCCTCTGGCTGCGTTGGCAATATCCGCCGGATTATCCAACGGCACCTCCTCAAACTTTCCTTCCTCCACTTCCTTCTTTGGCAGACCGATCGCTTCTATCTGCGACTCATACTCCCGCCGTCTGGCGCCCACATCCATGGAATCCAAGCCCGCTCCCTGCAGGAATCCAACGTTCCCGCTAATCTTATCAAGCACGGCCCCGACAGGATAATCTCTCATGTAATCCGTAACCTGCCTTTTTAGTACCGCGCCCCCATCGTCTGAGGCAATGGAATATTCTAAAATTTCCGCTATTCCCATATTCATTGCCAGAAATTCTTTGCCGCCAAACAAGCTTTTCCCCTCTCCTGCCTGAAAATTCTTCTGCATGTAACCGCGAAGATGGGCTTCTGTATTGGCAATATCCGGATGGGAACCGCAATAGGAAGTATCCACAAACAAAAGATCGTATTGCTTCAAAAGCTCCCTATGGTATTCAGCTAAAACGGAATTCATCCCAATGTCCGTCACGCACTCAAACTTCATGCGGATGGCGCTGATCCGCGCCCCTTCTATTACCGTGAATACAAGGGACAGGATCAGAGTCAGTGACAAGGATAAAAATACCGTTATATATCCCCGCCTCATTCCATTACCGTGTTGCTGTCTTTGGTAATCTTTTCAAACACCTTTTCCACCAAAGACCGCAGCTGCGTCTTAAATATGATGACCAGACCGATCAGCACCACAATAATCAAAATAATTTCCACAGTGCCCATACCTTCCTCTTCCCGCAGGAACTCTTGGAATCCTTTGAGCCTTTTTTCTTTTTCTCTTCTTAACATACGTTTTCCTCCTTTAAAAATCAGTTTAGTGTAAATGAAAAATAAGCCGGGATCATAATGATCACCATAACAATGCAGAGCATCATCATCATTGGCAGAAGCAATTTTGTACCCGCCTCCTCTCCTAGTTTTTTTGCCAGATTCTTTCGTTGTGCAAAGGCGTTTTCCGCCTCCTGCCGAAGGAGTCTTAATAAATCGTTACTTCCTTTTCTGATGTTTTGCGACAACAGCGCCGACAGTTTAATGTAGGACTGCACCTGACACCGTTTGCCAAAATGATCATAGGCTTCCGTCTCCGATCTTCCGCCCTGCAGTTCATAACAGGTTATTAATATTTCTTCGTACACATATTTCTTTCTCACCTCCCTCTGCCTTTTATAGTCTTCACCCATCTTTAAAAAGGCGTTTCGAATGGTCATACCCGCTCCCATATAGAGAGCCAGTTTATTGACAATTTCCGGATAGTCCAAGAGCAGTTCCCGTTTTCTTGCCTCCAATTTTTGATCCAGTTCCCGGCCCTTGCCCCAATAGAGCGCACCCGCCGCAATCAGTACCAGAATCAGAAAATACCCGCTGCCGTCCTCTATGATCTCTTTCCAAACAAGCGGTTCCGTACCGATCTGTTGCGGCAGAGTCATCGTTTCCGCACATTTCGTACTCTCCTCCCTCTCCCGCAGCAGTTTCTCAATCCCCGTGCGGATTGCCTCTTCCGGCGTGTAAACCACGGGATTCACCTGTACTAAAAACTCCGCTTCCCTAACCCAGTCCTCATAACGAAAGCTGGCTGTCAAAGTGACAATTTCCCCCTGCGTCAGTTCCTCGTTGGAAATCTTTCCATCGGAATTGACAAGGGAATAAGCGCCGCTCTCCCATGTAATCCGAAAAGGATACCCTTCCAGTTCCGTAACCAGCCTCAAATCCTTCCGCACATCCTCTAAGCGGTCGTTTTCTCCTAGGATGGCTTCAGGAAGCAGGCCTTTTGCCTCGAAAAAAAATTTCTCCAATTCTTCTTCCGTAAACTTTCTCTCCTCCACAAGGTAGCGAAAAGCCTCCTCCTGTATTCCCGGAATCTCCGCCAAAAGCCCCACCTCCACATCGCCTTCCCCGTAATCTTTCCGAAAAAGAAGACTGCCGTCAATTAGTCTGGCATTACTATGCGCACTGGCCCAAACCGCGATGCAAAGCAGATCGCCCGCAAACACCACAAGAAGCAATGTTTTGTATAGCGACAAATAATGCTCCCTGACCTGCTGCCACGCCGGAATCCCCGGCTGCAAGGTCATCAATTTCTCCCCTAGCTGCCTGATCGTAAAATCCCGCTTCCAATCCTTTCGTTTGCTTTTCCCTTTCCGCTGTTTTTCCTGTCTGCTTCTGTAAATTCGAGCCGCCATCTTTTGAAACGGATTTCCAGCCTCCCCCGCGGACAGAAGAAATAAAACCAGATAAAGCCCCAAAACTGCGCCATAGACATAAATCATGTAAACTCCTTTCCCTCAAACCTCAATCTCCACAATCCGCTTTGAAAGTTTATACGCCGCGCCGTAAAAAAGCAGACATATTGTCATAACCGCTACACCAACGACATTGTGATAAAGCACGTCGAAAAACCCTTTCGACGTCGTTCCAATATAGAAAATAATTAAAAAGGGTACCATATTCATGATTTTCTGTTCCATCTTTTTTGAGCTGATCATAAGCTGAATCTCCTTGTCCGTCTGGATTTTCTGCTCAATCACTGCGGCCGTCTTCTCCAAAATCTCCGTCAGGCTGCCCCCGCTTCTTTTGGCAATCAGGAAAACGTCTGCAAACTGCATAATATCCGGCACATGGCTTCTCACTCCAAGATCATACAAAAGCCTTTCCAAAACCACATTATTTTCCAGTCCCCGCAGCATATGCCTTACCTCCATGCAGACAGGGCTGTCCTCATTGTAGAGAAGTTCCATATCGCGATAAGATTCCCGCAGCGCATTTTCAATCGAATATCCCGCCTTCACATTTGCCGAAAGCGCCAACACTAGATCCTTAAACTGCAAACTTAATTCCAGTCTTCTTTTTTTCGCCTCTTCCTTTCTTTTCTCCCTGACAAAAAAGACAAATACCGGAATCAGGAAAACGCAGGCAAGCCATGACTGATAGAAAAAATATCCGATCATCGCGACCACCGCGGCTCCCTCCAAACAGGCAAGCGCGCCCTGTTTTAAGGGAAAGCGGTATTCACCATAATCCGGCGGACTGTAGCTTTTCGACATAAGCAAGTTCTCCCTTCTTTCCAAGATTACCGAGAATCTTCCCTCCCTTCGCCTCCCCTTCCTCTTCAAAACGGTAAAGCGGATGCAAGCGGATCTCTCCTTCTTCGTAACCCAATACTTCCACGATTTCTAACACCTTTCTCGTCCGGTCCCGCAGACGTCCCAAATGAATGATAATATCAATTCCCGATGCGATCTGCTGCCTGATCGCTGGAAGCGGAATTTCCATACCCATGAGAATCATATTTTCCAGACGGCTTAACATATCCCTCGAACTGTTGGCATGTCCCGTTGACATGGAGCCGTCGTGCCCCGTATTCAGACACTGCATCATGTCAAAAGCCTCTCCCCCGCGAACCTCTCCGACAATAATCCGGTCAGGGCGCATCCGCAGAGACGTTTTAATCAGATCCCGTATGGTGATCTCACGGCAGCCCTCCACATTCTCATTTCGTGTCTCCATCCGCACAAGATTGCGCAGGTTTCGGATTTGCAGTTCCGCACTATCCTCTATGGTGATGATACGTTCTTCTTCCGGAATGTAGTTGGAAAGGGCGTTTAAAAAGGTGGTCTTTCCCGATCCCGTCCCGCCGCTGATAAAAATATTGTATTTTGCCTTCACCAAACGGCTCAGCCATTCACAGACCTCTTCCGTAACGGAACCGAAACGCACCAGATCTTCCATGGTGATCGGTTGATCCGGAAACCGCCTGATTGTCACGATAGGCCCGTTTAACGCAACCGGATTTAAAACCACGTTGACGCGGGCGCCGTTTTCCAGTCTGGCGTCCACAATGGGCGACGCCTCGTTGACTACCCGGTTGCAATCGGACACAATCTGCTGAATTACATTTTGCAGCTTCTCTCCGCTGTCAAAATGCAGTTCGCTCTCGAAAAGCTTTCCTTCCCGCTCAAGGAAGATACGGTCCGGCCCGTTAATCATGATTTCCGTAATTCTGGGATCATCTACCAGCTCCTGCAATACGTCCAGCTTCCGAACCGCGTGAAAAAGTTCTTTTCTGAGCCGCTGCCGCTGTGCCAAAGGAATCGGCCTCTCCCTGCTTTCCGTCACAAGCATTTGATCGATCAGCTCTCTGATTTCCTCGTCGCTGCTCTCTCTGGAATAGTCAATACTTTCTGAAAGTTTTTCCTTTAAAAGCCTCCGTCTCTCTTCCCCATTATCCATAGATATCCTCTTTTATAATAGATTTCACATAACCGGCTAATTCCCCATGAGTCATCATTTCCAGACTTTCCGGTAACTGTTTAAAAATCGGGAATCGGCATTTCACTGTCTTCTCCGTGATTTCCTCCAGTTCTTCCGCCTGTAACATCTGCTCATACTGTCGCAGCTTCGCCATGGCGAAAGGATCGTCTCTCGTAATGGTATAGATTTTCTGACAGTTCTTTAACAGCTCAAACAGCCCGTCTATGCCGTCGTCCAAATCCAAAATCAAATACTCGTATTCTCCGATTGCCGCCATATCCCGGCACAGCGCCAGCCATTGCTCTCCCGGCACTTCCTTGATTCCCAGCGCGTACTGCATCGGCGGAATATAATCTAACCCGCCTGCGCTTTGAATCATAGAGGGCAGCCGCAGGGCCAGCTTTTCCCTTGCGCTCTGAAAATAATACATAAGGTCGAGCATGTCCGTCTGGTATTCCCTTCGCAAAAGCTCGCCAAGCCCCGAATACATTTCAAAGTTCAAATACAACGTCCTGTGCTCCTTTGCCAAAAGCTGTCCCAGCGTCAGCGCAAAAGATGTCTGCAGGCAGCGCTTCACCGGGGAATAAATCCCAATCATTTTAACTGCTGTATCCGTCGCCTCCCGGTACTCCGTAAATCCCTCTCCCTCCGCCATAACGTCCAACATTTTCCGCACTACTTTTTCCGGACTTTGGTACTTATCGATACGACAAATTTCGTCCTGCTCCGCCTGCTCGCTTTCTTGCAGGACGAACATCTGCGCCACTTGACTTCTCACAAATTCCTCACGGATCATGCGCCAAGCGTTCTCCGCAATCAGCAGAATCTCGATTTCCTCCCTTCCGGCGAACTTTTCAAGCTCCTCCACCGCTGTGAACAGATGCAGCGTATAGGGAAGCTTCACCTTTTCCAAAATATATTCCGCCATGCGAAAGGCGTATCCCTCCTCCGTATCGCAAATCGCCATAATTTTATGTTTCAAAATAATCCTCCTATTCTGCACACCGCACTAAAAAGAATCGGCACCGCAAAGTGAATTTTGTTTTTACAGTAGGTGTGGTAGTCCTGTTTGAAATCTTCGCCATAAATCTTCCAATGTCTTGTCCTGCAAACTTCCAGCATATAGGACAAAAAATACCGCAGTCTCTCCCTGCCGTTTCGTTCTACGGCCAGTTTCACAAGCGAAAATCCAGCGCCAATCACAAACGCGCCCGCCATGACAGCCGTCACTTCCCTTATGTTTTGAAAACTCCCGATCAGAACAAACAGTTTCACATCACCCGCGCCGAACGCGCCTATCTTATACAGCGGATACAAAAGCAGAAACGCCAAAAGCATAGATATCAGAACGCCGGTTAATGTCCGGCCGGATATGAGACTCCCGATTATTCCACACAAAGCCCCTAAAAGAAGAAAGCCGTTCGGAATCCGGTCTGTCCTAAGATCTGCCAATGCAGAAAGCAAAAGCAGGAGCAGCAAAACATACTGCCAATGATTCAGTCCAATAAAACCACCTCCACATTTTTATTTTGACTCATCGAAATAATTGGGAGATCTTCCCGATGCCATAAAGGCTTGAACCGCAGAACCTCATAGAAGCAGGTTCCGCATAGAATTTCTTGAGTTGTGATTTGAATTATAACACAACAAAAAATCTTGTCTATAGTTCTTCTGCAAAAAAACTATTTTTGTGAATACCTCACAAGATTTTAAAAAAATGGATTCCATAAAGCACCGCAACGCCCGGAAATCCAAGGAATCCGGATGTCAAAACCGTAAACGGATTTATGCCCACCGCCACCTGTAACTGTCTTGCTGCCAACAGATAATTCAGAGCGTAAATGCCCACTGTTCCCATAACTGCACGAAGTACAAAGTTAACCAGCCATTCCACTTTTCTTCCCATTGCCCCGATGGCCAGTACAATCAAACATACCCCTAAAATGACAACCGCTCCGCCTGCATTTCCCATCATATCCGCCCGCTTCCTTTCCCTTTGCTACTATACATATGTCCAACCTGTCCGTAATATTACATGAATATTTCTGGAAAATCTTACCTAAACTGTTAACAGGAGGAAGATTTTACCATATCTTCCAAGCAACAAAGAAAGGCGGAAATTGCGAAATGAAAATGATTTTCAGACAAAGTCCCTGCATCCCTGCACAGAGCGATCTGCTTGTGGACAGGCAGAACCTGACGCTGAAAGAGGAACTCCTATTGGCCAGAAACGCACTGGAAAACGCCTATGCGGGGTTTGACAACGTGACGGACCCCGATCTAATCGACTGCTATATTTACGAACTTAACGCTGTCATGAAACGGTATAAATATCTATTACAAAAGGCAGCGGAAAGTGATCCGCTGCCAGATGAAGAGCGCGCAATGGCTTATCGTCCGCTGACGCTTCTGTAAAAAATCGAGCAGGCTCGATTGCGAGACCCGCTTCCCGGCCTCGATAAGCAGAGAAACTAGACGCAAAAACCTCTGTTTGCAGCAGGGTCCGCCGCGTTCTCCGTAAGCGTGTCTTTGCCATAGGTAAGTCCCGCATACACCGTCTGCGCATTACCCATAACGGGACCGGTGGGGTCCTGCGCCTCTATCTGCTTGTAGGCTGCCGTAAGTTTTTCCAAGATAGGGCGGACATGCTCCAAATTCTCTGTGCTGTTATGCAGGGCGGCTTTCGCCACCTCTCTATTGATGTAAAGATAAAGCTGTAATAAATTGTGCGCTATCTCATACTCCATATGCAGAGAATCCATCAGCTCGCACATGCAGCCCTGAATTCTGCGGACGGCGTTTTTAAAATCCGTCCTATTTCCCGCTTCAAGAGCCTCTTTTGCCTCATCGACATATAGCAGCGCCATCTCATATAAAATGGTAATCAACTGGGTTTTATTGGCCTGCGTGATCCGCAGGGTATACTCCTGTTTTAACTCCTTGGTCATTTGCTCCCCCTTACTGCAGCAGCTGCAATACCTGTGAAGGCCTTTCGTTAGCCTGCGCCAGCATGGAAACCGCCGCCTGCGAAATCACCTGCTCTGTGGTGTAATTTGTCATTTCCTCCGCCATATCCACATCCATAATACGGGAATATGAAGCCGTCATGTTCTCGTTGGAAACCGCCAGATTGTTGACCGTGTGTTCCAGACGATTCTGGTATGCGCCCAGTCTGCTTCGCGCATCCGACACATAGAGAATCGCGCCCTTAATCGCCCTGTTAGCCTCAGCGCTCGCTTCTATGGAATCCGCCTCGCTTGTCTCCGAGGTCAAAGTCAAATCCTCTAACCCCATCCTGTTTAAGGACATCGTCGGAATACGGATCGCAAGCTGCTGTCCCTCGTTGGCTCCTGTCTGCGTATCCATCGCGCCAATGCCGGTGATATCAATCGTCACATCCTCTATAGGGTTGAACATTCCTCCGTACGCGGAAACTTTCACCTGCTCCGGCTGCGGTTCATCATTCGGCACCTCCTCAGGTTTGCGGCACTCGTATTCTAAATGAAAACCGTTACCATCCTCAATAATAATGGTATCCGTATCGCCATTGTTAACAATCCCCGTAACCTCCGCATCCTCCGGAATACCTGTCGCTCCCATTTTTCGCACGGCATTAAGGAAATTCGTCTTAACAGCCTCCTCATCCAGCTTCGGCACCCAATTTGCCCCGTCGTCCTCAAAATTATAGGGCGCCTCAAATCCGGGGAAAACATTCCCTTTATCTTGAATCTCAAGAGTCATTTCAAAGTTCAAAGGCCCCGTCAGCGTAACTTTCGTCTTTGTGGCCTCAGAAATTTTCACACCTGCCGGAAATTCAGGCCCCAGCGTGACTGTTGACAAATCCTTCGCAATCTTGCCTTTTCCATCAAAAACAAGGTTCAAACTATCAATCGTATATTCTTTTGTCTTTACCTCGTCCGAATAATAATCTACCCGCACCTTATGATTATTGGTATAGCCGCGCAGATCAAAGCTGCCGTCCAAAAGCGTCTGCCCGTTAAACTGCGTATCCGTGGATACTCTGGCAATCTCCTGCTTAAGCTGCTTTACCTCCGCTTCCAGCGTCATACGGTCGCCAGTGGTAAGCGTTCCCGTCTCGCCCTTTACCGCCAATTCGTTCATTCTCTGCAGCATCTCGTGCACTTCCGTCAGCGCGCCGTCCGCAGTCTCAATTACGGAAATACCGTTGTTGGAACTCTGCGTCGCAGCGCCAATACCTGTAATCTGCGTATTCATTCTTCTGCCGATAGCGTAACCAGACGGATTGTCTTTCGACGCCGTCACCTTCAATCCCGAAGAAAGCCTTTCCAAAGATTTGGACACTTTACTGTCCGATGCGTTCAGGGCGTTGCTTGCGCGCATTGCCGGTGCATTATAACTGATTTTCATTCTCATTTCCTCCTTCTTATGCCGTCAGGGCCGTGATAAACGCTTTTGCAATTCCGTATAGCTGCGCCGTCTGTTCTCCCGCCCCGTTCTGTGCTTCTTCCGGTTGATACTCTTCACTGCCGATTTCCCTGCCCTGCAGGATAACCAGACTGCCGACTTCTTTATCCTGCGCCAAGCCTGTCAACGCGTTTTTCAAATCCGCCTGTCTGCCCTGCAGCCATCCGGTTCCCTCTGCGCTTTCACAGGCAATGTATCCGGATATGGTCTGTTCTTTCAGCGAAAACTTGGCTGTAATCTGTCCGTACTCCTCCGTCTGCACGGTAACATTTACCTTTCCGGTCTCCCCGCCATGCAGAACTTTTAAGTTAATCGCCGTCAGTTCTCCGTTAATTTCCACGGGAATCTGGTAATTCTCTTCTTTTGCAAGGCTTCCCGCAAGGGCAAGCTGCTTTTTACAGCTCTGCAAAGTCCGCAGATCCAGATAATCGTCGGGCGCATCCATGGCTTCCTCCAAAAGCGAAGAAAACGTTTCCTGCATCTTGCCGTAAGCTTCCTGCGCGTTTTCCTTATCCGTCAAACTTTCTATTAACGTTTCCGCTTTTGCTTTTCCCTCCGAGGATTCTACGTCGGCCTCTAACTCCCGCAGCTTTCGGTATAATCCGCCCGGTCTTTTACGAAGAGCCGAAGCCGCCTCAAGATTGTTTGCCGTTACTGGCTGTTTATATGCCAGCAGCTCCTGCACCACGGCTTCCTCTACATGTTCCAAACCGCGATAAGACTGTAACTGTTCCAGCGTGTAAGCCTGTTCCAGAGACGCGTCCGCCGCCTGCTGCCGCATGGCGTCCGCAAAAGCTTCCATCGTAGTTTCCCCGGAAAGCGCCGTCCCCGCAAGCTTTTCTGGCTCCATGGCGTCCGCGATCTGTCCCGCAAGCATATGATAATAACCTTCCGACTGTCCGGACGATTGTCTTTCCTGTCCGCCCGTCTGATTTCCGTTTTCCGCGCTCTCCTGCCCCAGATTCGGGAATCCGCTTAAAATCTGATCCGTGATGGATTTGTTCTTCATGGCGCCGTCCACGCCCTCGAATCCATCATCCACCCGGTAGTCCATGCCCTGTTTCTTCGTGCTGCGCATAGCCGTCAAAAGATTGCTGAAAGAAATTTCCGCGCCTTCCTTTAAAAGGCTGCCCACCGCCGCGTCATCCGTCTTTTCCAACTGGCGGAACATCCGGTAAATTCCGATGTAAGACTCCCTCTCCTGCTCGGTAACTGCGTGACTCTTTTCCAGTTTATATAAATATTTACTGAATTTTTCTTCCTTCGCCGCATCATCCGCGCCGCTCTCGTCCAGATATTGATTCAGCTCGGCGATCGACATGGTAAGAGGATTTTTGCCGTCCCGGATGGCCTGCAGGGACGCCGCCGGCGTCATTCTGCGGATGGTCTGCTGCAGCTCCATATCATATTTCTTTACCGCATCCATATTATCATCCGTAATATCCATACTGTTGTAACCAAGAATCCGCACTGCCCTGCGGTTTTCTTCATTGGTTTCAAGACCCATGTCTTTTAAAATGTCATCTACATTGCGGAACGCCTTACGAATGGAATCGCCCATATCCGCCCTCGGCGCCGTCATCAGCGTCTCATAGGACTCTCTCGCCGATTCATAAGCATTCTTAAGAGCCGTACCGTTCTCATATACGCTGTCGAGAGTGAAAACTTCCTCTTCCCCTACATAGCGGACAAGCACTGCCGCCGGCAGATAAGGAATCTCTGCAGTCTTTAGCTGTACCTCGTTATAAAGCGCCGCCTTTTCGGACGCTGCCGCCGCATCAGACTCGCCGAAAAGCTTCTGGTTCTGCTCCTGTTCCAATCTCTTTAGGGCATCCACCAACGCTTCCAAGTCCGTCGTGTCGATGGAATATCCACTGGCCATCAGCCTGCGGTTCGCCTCAATGGTCATCATCAGCCGAACCTCTTCTAACTGACGTCTCTGTGTGACAGCCTGCGGCATATCCGCCGCGCTGCCCGCATCTATCTTCTCCTGCGCCTTTTGCAGATTGCGCAGATTACACTCTTTTCCTTCCGCCGCGGTAAGATCCACGGCCTCGCCGCTGATCTGTCCGAAATCTTCCGCATAATCGGCCGCGCGTTCCAACTCGCTTCTGCCATCGGCCAGATTTGCGTCCCCTGCTTTTTTTCCATCGGAGATCGCCGCCGCCACAGCGGACAAAATCTTTGCCTGATCCCACGGCTGTCCCGCCTGTTCAATCTCATGAAGAGCTTCCACCGTCTCCACTGTCAACGGTACGCCTACCCCGATCAGCCACTGCGCGCTCTCCACATTTTCCTCGGTAAGGGCAAGCCCCGCTTCCTCTAACACCCGCTCGATCTGGGGGCGAAGCTGCTCCCAATTATAGTCCTCGGCTTTTTTCGCATAATAGCCCGTATTGTCCGCCGCATAATAGCCATGACCCTGCCTGTGGCCGTCTGACGCCGCACTGTGATCCGCCATGTAGAGATTGTCGATGGTGGGTTTCATTCCATTCTCCACCATATACTTCACGGCGCCCTCTCCTGGAGCCCCCGTCTGCATCGCTCTTTCAAAGGCAGCCTTCGCCGCCTGTACATTTTCCTGCGTAAGCGGAATATCATGCGCCCGGAACTGTTTCGCAAGCTCTGCGGCAAAAGCCTCGCTCCCGGTAATCTGCGCCAATGTTTCCGCATCCAGATCGTCGGTATAGCCCGCCACTTCCGTGCCGCCTTTTACAAGTTCCGCCTTAATCTTATCGACAATGGTGACAACCTCTTCAATCTCCATATCGCCGGGATAATAGCCTTCTTCCCGCAGTCTGTCAAAATCTTCCTCAGACATAGTATTAGACATCACTGTCATAAAGTCTGTCTGCGTAGCCACGTCAATAGCCCCCGCATCCTGCATAACCTCTTCTGCGGTCTTTCCGTGACCTCCGTAAGCGTTGTTATCCATAACTTTGCCAGAAATGTCTAATGCGTAATCACCCGAACGCTCTGTCCTCGTCGTCTGGGTGTCCCGATATGTAGTTGCCGCCCTGTCTACATTTTGATTTACCGTACTGTGATCAAACGTAATTTTCATAAACAACCGTCCTCATACAAAATGTTAGGGCGAATGCATTTCGCATTCACCCTTTATTTCGGCATAATTGCCACGATTCTTAACCTTTTTCGTTTTTTTCTATATGGGCAGTCTTCTTTTCTCAAAAAATCGTCGTTCACTTTACCCATTCTGCATCCAGATCTGCTCTTCCTGCACAGCCTGATAACGCGCCAATTTCTCCCCATCCAGATTCTCCCTGTACATATCGACCCCCGTAATCTGGTGATTATCATAGGAAGTATAATAATAGATCCCCTTATCCGCATTACAGCAGGAGGTATAGATGGTGTACTCGCACTTACCGTTCTCCAATTCACAGCAGCCCCTCTGTTGATCTACGGAATTTAAAATATGAAAAAACTGGCTGACGCTCTCCTTCTCTCCTTCTCCGGAAACAGAGTTCATTTTTGTAAACGCTGCCCTGACAAACCGTGACTGCGACGACAAGTCGCCCGGAAGCCCGATCGCCCCCATACCACGGCTGTAAGCTTCCAATGTAAGCCCCGGCGCGAAGGTATTTTGGGGTGGTTTTACGGACAATGCCATATAATTGCGAAGAGCCGCCATCTGCATATCGAAAGGCGGATTATTCGTCAAAACGCCTACGGGATTGTCATATACCTTTAGCCCTGCCTCCACCGATTCCACCACCACGGACTCTTCCCTGTCCGCAAGAATCCAATGCAGCTGCGCAAGCGGCAGCTCCTCGCTGAAAGGAATATTGGTGATATTCAGCCGCGCCAAAAGCGCTCTCGCTTCCTTAACCGAAACGCACTGGCCAAGTATCCAAGGTATCAATTCAAACTGCGCGATGTTATCCTTTCCCTCTTCCCGCTTCCGGTAAACGGCATTTCCAACAAAATTAAGTCCAGCCATCCCCAGCCCCTTTTCATTGACCGCCTCATAATACAAAGGATAGTCCTCCGTCACGCAGGCCATACCGATCATAGCATAGTGCGTGTTCCATATCCCCTTTTCCAAAAAGCGGAACGGATACTTCCTTGGCGTGACCGTAATCTCGTCCCCGTAAGAAAACTCATAGTCCATGGTTCGTCCGAAATAGAAATCCTTCGTCTTATAGGTTGCCGCCGTACACATAACTCCTCTCTCCCTTCCAAACATCTGCACATTATCCTATCTTTTTAACGCAAAAACCACACACCCATACTCCTATGAATGTGTGGTTTTATTGTATGCAAAATATTTCAAAAATTGCAGATTAGAAAATAAATACTGCGGCCGTATAAGGCTCTAAATCAAACGTAATGCTGTAATCTTTGAAATTGCAAGGCTCCTTCACCGCCATAATCTCAGCCGGAATCTCACTTCCGTTTCCGCCAAACCGCTTTTCATCGCTGTTCAAAAGAAGTCTATACTTTTTCTTCTTCGGCACGCCCACCTTATAGTTTTCCCACTTCATGGGCGTCATGTTCAGCACAAACATGATATTATTTTTACCGGTTCCATCTTTGCGGTAAAAGCTGTAAACACTGTGGTCTGCGTCGTCCGCATTCAGCCACTCAAAACCGGACCAGTCGTTATCAATCGTATACATAGCCGGATATTTTCTATAAATGCCCAAAAGCTCCTTCACATACTCCTGCATTCCCTTATTCTGTTCTTCGCCAAGCAGATACCAGTCAAGCTCTCTCGTCTCGCTCCACTCTCTCTCCTGCCCGAAATCCTGTCCCATAAAGAGAAGCTTCTTGCCGGAATGACCGATCATATATCCATACCCTACACGCAGATTCGCATACTTATCTACAGGATAGCCGGGCATCTTGTTTACCATGGAGCACTTCAAATGCACAACCTCGTCATGGGAAAGCGGCAAAATATAGTTTTCACTATTATTATAGCTCATGGCAAAAGTCATGGCATAATGGTTGTTTTTGCGGAAATACGGATCTAACTTCATATATTCGCAGAAATCATGCATCCATCCCATATTCCACTTAAAGCTGAAACCAAGGCCGTCGTCCTCCACCTTGCCCGTAACCTTCGGCCACGCCGTAGACTCTTCCGCAATCGTAAGAAAACCGGGATAGCCGCCGTGTACCACGGAATTTAAATGTTTGAAAAACTCAATGGCATCCAGATTTTCTCTGCCACCGTATTTATTGGGCACCCACTGCCCAGCCTGCTTGCTGTAATCCAGATACAGCAT
>CAMXIK010000045.1 GCA_947243855.1 uncultured Lachnospiraceae bacterium
TTGCCTGCCTCTTGTGCTTCATAGGCCGCGCAGTACCCGTCGGGGAGCTGCACGTGCAGGATGCCCTTCCCTTCGTCGCGGCACAGCCTGCCCTCGTAGGAGAAATGCCAGCCTTTCCCGAGCCAGCCGCTCTTCCCATTGATGGAGCAGTATTTTCTGGTCAGGTAGATGGGCTCTAGCACATCCGGCAGGATGAACTCGTGAACTGTCATCAGGAACGCGCCTGATGCCGCATCGATCGGCTCTCCGAACAACTGTCCAAGGCTCGCCTGTATAAGGTTCTGCACAAAACTCGCGCCAGCATTATACTCTTCGCCACGTAAATCGCAGGCCACCTTATCCACACCCATGCCGAACGCTGTCCCGATACCGGTATTGACCACTTTTCTCCCAAGATCGCTCTGAAACGCACCCTTTGCAAACTGTAAGTTGTTCATGCCGAAGCCTTTCAGCGTACCGCTTGCCACATTCGCCGCCATATTCTTCAGACTGACCTTCCCGGTCTGTATGTAATCGTTGACTGCCCCGAAGATCACATCCCCGCCTATGTTAGCGCTATAGTTTGCCCACTTGGATTGCTTGCACATGTTCCCAACTTTGCCCAGCATACCGGCATACTTATTACACTGCCCGTATTTCATGACATTTCCTTTGAGCGCTTTTCCGGACACAACATCAAAGGTAATATCCATCGCCGAAGAGGCAAACTGATATGCCTCCTCGTTTCCAAGAAATACCGTATCTCTGATAAAGTTGAAAGACTGCGACGTATCTCCTCTGTTTGCTTTGTAGACATCCTGCGCGCCCTCTACGATATTGGCCGTGTCTTTAAGAGCCTTGCCTGCTGACGCAAAAAACAGCGGCGCCGTCATGCCTCCCGTCATCACGGTCAGTATCCCGGTGCCCACCACGGTAAGCATGCCCTTGCACCCGTTCCAGATTTTCTGTTTGCCTTCCTGTTTCTTCTGCGCCAGTGTCATCAAAGCCCCTGTCGCCTCTATGTTCACGTCCTCTCTGGCTTTCGCATCCCCCTCCGTCAGGATGTCCACCACTTTTTTCGCAGGCGGCATGGGGGCCCGTTTCACCTCGGCGTCTTTCTTGATAAACGCCGCCATGATATCCGCGTCTTTCCCTAGTTTGATGCTGCTTTCACCGCCGCTCAGGGCAGCGTTCATCTCGGCCTTTGCGGAAATCACAATCTCCGGAATCGCTCCCTGCGTTCCGCCGCCCATAAAAAACGTCATATTCGTGGACGCAGTGAATCTGCTGCAATTGACCGACAGCGAGCCAGCGGCATCCATGATCACGGAAGCCGTTGACCCCGGCGACATGGTGATGCCGTAAGGCGCAAGCTCCAGAAACGAACCGCTGGGATCGGAAAACACCTTGACTGGCGGATCTTTTGGAGGCTGCGCCTTCTCCTTCTTCTGTTCCTCTGCTTTCGGCGCTTCCGCTGCGCTGGAAACGGCGCTTGCCGCCGCTGTAGGCAATCCCCCGCCAAAGCCGCCGCCTGTGAAATCTGACTGGCCGCCATTGTAACCGCCGCCGTCGCTTCCGCCGCCATAACTGCCGCCGTCATTTCCGCCGTTATTTTCGCCGCCATGGGACGATGCTTTGTGTTTTTTCCCCGAGGACTTGCCGCCTGAGGAGACGCTGTCCGAGGATGTGTCTTCTGCTGGCATGTTTCCAGACGGACTGCTCCCTGCTCCTCCTGCCGGACCGCCCGGCACGCTGCCCGCGCTGAGTGCGTGAACTGCCATGGCGTCCTGCTCGTCGTGGCTGGGAAAATAGATATGTACGCGGCTCTCTTCTTCCGGCATACAGTAAAAGTTACTGGTCTCTATGGCATAGGTAAAGTATTTCAGGTCGCCGGACGCCTCATAAACCGGATCGATATCCAGCTTTACCCGAATCTGGTTTCCTTTCCGCTCTTTTACGGTGGCCGGAATACTCATTCCATAGATTCTGTTATTCTTTTTCTTTTTACATAAAATGCCCGCCCTTCTGGACAATTCATATTCATAGACGAGATCACCCTGCTCCGTATGAATCGCCACCGCAGTCACCACTGTTTCGATATGGTTTAACATGACCTGTTCGCCAAAAGACAGCTGCTTTCTGGTTCTGATGCGCCATCCGGTCATATCCTGTGACAGTAATTCTTCCGCTTCTTCCATCCCGTCATAGCGTTCTTTTCCCCGCAGCATCGTATATTCTTCGTCTTTTAAGACAGCTCCCTTATCCATATGGGGGACGCCAAAATATACCCTGCCGTTTGTCGTGGTGTCATCCGCCAGCAGATAGGTAGAAAAATGGCTTGCAAGACGCTTTAAAAACTCCCAGTCCGTTTCTTCATACTGCAAAAGCATTCCCGGAATCTTTGCCCCGCCGGTCGCTTCATCCCGAATGTCCTTCGCCGCATACTCCGACAAGACCTTATGCAGTACCTGCTCATAGGTATCATTCCCTTTACAAAAGCTCTGGCTTTTCTCGGTCTGGTCCCAATCCCTTGTGTAACCGTAAAATTCCGCATACAGATAAAGCAGCCCGTCATCCCTGCGGGCGCTGATGCGATCCCCTTTTCCACAGAACAGAATGCGGCCCTCGCTCGTACTGACAGCGATCCGCAAGCTGCTGTCCGCCTGTTCCACCAGCTCTAACGCCTGTTCTTCCTCAACCATGAGTCGAATCTTTACTTTCCCATGCTCATTGAGCCTCTGGGATATCTCTATAGAATCCACTGCCTGAATGCCGTCGATCGGCAGTTCTATGACAAGATCTCGATATGTCATTCTCATGGTCTTTTCCTCCTGTGTTCCTTACACGAATCTTATTTCCGCTCTGCTTCTGTCTTTTTCTTATGTCGATTCCGGCTGCCCGGTTCCTATGATCTTAATGGTTCCGCCGAATTTACAAGTCAGCGTCGCTTCCCCTAGGAGCGCATTCTGCCCCGGCTCTACCGACACATCCTCTTTTTCCTTATCCCACTGTACGGAGACGATATCGGGGGTACACACTCCGACGCACGCCATTACTTTGCCGCCTTCTCCTTCCGTCGTAAAAATATCCTTTACCTGCTTTTCAAAGCTCTGTCCCGTAGCTTCCTTGACGTTTCCCGCAATTTTTTCCGCTTCCGCTACTGTATTGGGATTCTCCGCGCTATAGCACCCGCCGAAGTTGATCACGTTTACATCGCCCTTCTGGTCCTTGACCGTCATCTGCGCCTGATTCTTCAAAAATACGCCGTGGGATTTCTCAAGCACGATCTTACTTTCCCGCATTCCCATCGTGCAGACCGTGTCCGCACAGTGCACTACATAGGTATTGCTCAAATCCGCTGCCATTACGCCACCTCCACTTCCTGAAACGTTACCCCTGTCACACCCCGCCGTAACAGGCTCTCCACAACTTCTAAACTCACCACAGGAAGCTTGATCTTACTGTCCGCCAGAAGAAAGGCTTTATGGTATCCTATCTTCTCTGCATCCAGTACCAGCCGCTTCTCCATGCCGTTCGGATAATATTCGGTCGATGCATGAACCATCTCCATTTCCCTGAGAAGAAGGTGGTAATATACAAGCTGCCTGCTTTCTTCCTTGTGAATCATCACAATTTTTCTGCGAAGCAGATCGTCCTCATACATATCGATCACGTCAAAGGCCATTTCCGACACCATATAAACGGGACTTTTGATGAAATCCGGGGCGCATTCCCCCGCCGCTTCGTCCAGATAAAGCGCCGTGATATCATTGATCTGCTCCACATCGTCCATCGTAAAAATATGCCGTTTCCCATAAATATCAAAATCCCGCAGCCCTATGGCATCCATCAAAACGGCGTCCTGATCCATAAAGAAATATCTCTTTTTCATGCTTCCACCCCTCTGGAAAGTAACATTTCCTCTTGCTGCTTCTCATCGAACCATCCGGCTTCCAGACCCTCGAGCGAAAAAACCGCCTGCCGCAAGCCGGCCCCCGTAAAATCGCAATCCGAAAATTGACAGTGCTCAAACTCCGCCAGCGTCAAATTCGCCTGCTTAAAGGAGCAGTTTTCCAGCCTGCAGTTTAGAAACCTTGCCCCTGTCATCTGCGCGCTCTCAAAATCAATCCCTTCCAGACTGCATTCTTCAAACACAATGTAATCCAAATCTTTTCCCCGGCAGTTTCCGCTTGTCAGATTGGCCTTATGCCACCAGCTAAACTGCAGTTTGCCGGGCGTTTCCTCTTCATCCTCTATCTTTTCCAGCCACATTTTTTCGTTTCGCGGCTCCCTGTTCATCCGTATGATAGGTTCACTGTAATCCCGGTATTCTCCGAACTGGATTTCCCAAAACGGCCCCTTGGGAATCCTTGCGAACTCTTCCAGCTCCTCGATCCTGCGCATTAGGAGCCGCAGAATCTGCGTCAAAGTCCCGACCGCCGACATGACTTCATCCTGTACCATACGCTCCACATCATACTGATTAATCTTTCCCCGGTACTGCCGCATGTCTTTCAGCAATTCTGTCCGCCACCTGAAATAAGGTGCAAACAGGAAAGACAGATCAAGCTCTGCACAGAGAGACTCCTGATCCAAAACCCAGCCAGCATCCATCACATCCAGTCTGACCCTTGCCCGTTCCTGCAGCAGATCGTAACGCAGGAGGGAAAACTGGAAGAAAACGCATATAGACTTTTCCTGCTCTTTTGCCTGATCCGCAATCTCCCCAAACGCGCCGAGAAACCGGCTCATGATTTCCTCCGCTCCCTGCTCTATGCCGCCCTCGAATTGATGGGCCAATTCTTCTTTTTCACTGCCGTGCCTGTCCCAGAACTTTTCTAACGCTTCTGCCCGTGTCATATGTTTCCTCCGCTTAATTCATACGTGCTTCGACTCCCGTAACTACGATATTGCCTTTTTTATCCAATATCAGTCTGCCGCCCTTAACCGATCCTATCTGTATGGCCTTCCCGCCAAGCATCTTTACCATCCGTTTGGCGTCTACATTGATTTCTCCTTTTACCGATATCACGATTTCATCCTGTGCATATAGATTGATTTTGCCGTTTTTCAGCACTTCTATCTTAACTGCCCCGTCGCAGCACTGCACCACAATCCCTTTGGGAGACAGGTTTACCTCCTGTCCGCTGACGACTTTCAGATATTTTGCAGCCGGATCTTTCATCCCTCAAACACCTCCTTATCAAAAACGCCGCCGAATCTTCACGTGTTTACGGCGCTGATCGCAATCACATCCCCCGTCCGTTTCGAAGGAAAATACACCCTGACCCTATCCCCGATTTCCGGCATACAGTACCAGCCGCTTCCGTCGGATGACGCCGACGGCGTCGAAAACGGGAACCAATAGCAGTCGTCTCCCGGGTACGCGTCGTCAATCTGCAAATGAATTTTCATGTTCTCACCCTGCACCTCCCGAACCGTTCCCTCGAACGCTGTTCCGACCAGCTGCATCGGATAAATCGGTTTTTGCAGGATTCCCGATGCTCTCCGGAGCGTTACGAATTCATATACGGTACTGCCGATCGTAAGATATGTAATCTTTTCCGCCGTTAGCCGTCTGCCGCGGAACGAGATATCCGAATAGAGCGGAATCCTATTGTCTAACTGAATCCGATAGCCAATGACGTCCGTATCTGTAATTTTCTCCCCAATTTCTTTCCAGTAGGCAAGCTCATCCATATCCTTCCATGCGCCCTCCACCGATATCACATCCATCTGGGCGGGAATCTGCGCCGCTCCCGCATAGATACAGAGATTCTCCCTTACTTCACTGCATACCAAGGGTACATGCAGAGCGGAAAGCATTCTCTTCAAAAACTGCCAGTCGGTTTCCTGATACTGCACAGCGATCTCCCCAAGCGGCACATCCGCAAACAAAATCCGGCATTCCGCACCGGGATATTCTCCTACAATCTGTGACACGAGCGCGCCGTATGTCATGGAGGTGTCCTGAAAAGACCGGGCCTTTTTCTGAATATCCATCTGATAGCTCCACGATCTTGCCGTAAGCTTTACATGGCAGCTTTTTCCCATACTTTTTGCGGTAAGATTCGTTATGACGCCGCTGAAAATTATGGCTTTTTTGCCGCCCCGTTTGTCATAGAGGACTACCTTTTCCCCATTTCCGGTCTCCTGAATAGGGGTGTCCATATTTTTTTCACCCATATCCGCCGTCAATTCCATGAGACCATGCTCTCCCGGTTCATGACTGATATGCACCGACAGTATCGTTTTGACAGGTAACCCTGTCAGTTCCAGATCGTGAATCCCACACGCCATGCTCCCTGCTCCTTTCGTCCCTCATTCCGCCGTTAGTTTTCAAAAATTTCCTTCCCGTGCAGCTTGATATGCTGCTTTCTGACAGTAACGTCCGCCCCGGATTCGTCTTTTAATTCTATGAGGGACCCAGCTTTTACCGTAACCTTCCGTGCTGCCATAGACAGCTTTTTCCCTGCATAGACGGATATTCCCAAAGGCGCATCCATCACGATCTCTCCTGTCTTTTTCAGCGTGAGCGATGAATCTCCCGCCGTTAAAATCACCCCCGCTGGCACCAACTGGACAACGCAGCCATCCTGCGTAAAAATATTTCGTTTGCTCGGGTCATCCATCGGGTCTTCTTTCTCTGGCTCTGGCTCTGGCTCAGCCTCAGTCTTCTTCTCCTCTTTTTTTGCCGGCGCGCCCACAGCGCCCGCCGCTGCGCCGACGCCTGCTGCCGGGGCCCCTCCGCCGAAACCGCCGCCCGAACCTGCGCTTACTCCACCGCCGCCTGATTCACCGCCGCCACTGCCTGAGCCGCCGCTGGAACTGCCGCCAGACCTACCGCCGCCAGACTTACCGCCGCCGCTGCCTGAGCCGCCGCCGTCACTGCCAGAACCGCCGCTGGGACTGCCGTCGGACGCATTCTTGGAAGCAGGCATGTGACTGTCATGCTTTGTCACCACATACCCCTCTTTCTCGTCACAAGTAGGAAAATAGACACGAATGCTGTCGCCGATTTCCGGCATACTGTACCAGCCGCTCCCGTCCGCCGAAGACGCAACTGTGGAAAACGGAAACCAATACGTGCCCTGCTCCGTCGTCATATCACCGTTCATGGAAACCCGCAGGGTGTCGCCCTGTACCTGTACGGTTTTCCCATCTAAGGACACGCCGGTAATCCTTTGGTTATACTCCTGCGGTTTTAACAGTCCTTCCCGCTGCTGCAATCTATATGTAGATGTCAAAAGCCCGTCCGTAAGCCGTCTTTCCAGCTCTCCCACATACCATCTGCGCCCTTTATAGAGTAACCTGCTGCCAAGCGTATACAGACCGTAGCTATCCACCGAATACTCGATAAATTGATCGATTCCAATCCCGTCGAAGCCGTTCTGGGACAGAAAGTCATAGCGTTCCAGATTCTTCCCCATGCAGTAAGGACAATCGTCCCACTCCACCTCGATGTCTTCCGGCGACAGTCCGGCCTGAAAACGCGCCGTGTGATAGGTCGCGTCCGCATACAGGCTGTCGGAATAGCTGCTTAAAAATCTTCGCAAAAACTCCCAATCCGTCTCCTCATACTGGAACCAAATCCGTCCAATGGGTTTTTCCGGCAGATTCTTCATGCAGATGCACTCCGGATATTCCTTCATGACTTCCGCGATCACGGAATGATTGGTTCTTGCCGTGTCCTGAAAGGATCTTGTCTTGCGCTTGGTGTCTAAAAGGTAGGTCGCATCATATGCCTTTAATTCCAGTTTCCTGTGATTGCCGACCCGCTTCATGCTGCTGTCCGTTACCATGCCCTTAAATAGAACCTTCTCTTCCCCATTTTCCCGGTATAATACGGATACGTCCTCCGGCAATTCGTCAAACACTTCCCCTTCGCCCTCCCCATTCAGGACAGCAGACAGGCGCAGCCTGCCATGCCGGTTCGGGCTTTGCACGATCTCAAGCCGGTCCATGGAGATCACTTCTCCGAAAGACAAATATAAATCCTTGTAAGTAATTGCGTTTTCCATCCTGCATACTCCTTCTGCGGCAGCCTACGACACTTTCATATCATCTGTTATTGTTTCGTTCAGCCGTAATACCAACGCCTCCAGCATAACCCCGTAAGTCTTTTTATCCTTCTCAAAGCAGTTATAGTTCCCTGCCACTCTGCCGCTGCCCGCTCTCAGGCGGTAACAAACGTTATAAACCCATCCTTTGGCTGTCGGCGTCCGGGATATGAGATAGTCGAGATTTTCCAATACTTTTTCTTCCGTCACTTCCGTATAGAGGTTCAGCTCCTGCATCCCTTCCTCTAACTGCTTCTTCCATTCCCCGATGCTTTCCTCCGCAAGCGGCTTGTCCGAAAGCGTTATCATCTGACTGATTCCGCGAGCCTCGTCATAAAAGATGGACAGCTTTTCCCCTTCATCCACACCTGTAAAACCGTCTTTGATCAGGGGAATCGCGATCTTCTCAGAAAGCGTCTCTCTGATGGTAAACTCAAATTTCTCCTGATTCGGAAAGGTTACGGTTCCTTCCCGTACTGCTTCCAGCATTTCTTCCAGCGTGAGATAACGGGTGTTATCCTGCTGCGCCGTCTGTGTTTTTTCCTCCTGCGCCTCTTTTTCCTGCCGTCTGGCCTCCCGCTCCAAGAGCGCTATTTGTTCATCTACATATGCCATCTTTGCCACCTCTTTTTCTCTCTACAGCAAAATCATCTGTCCTCTCACGCCCTCCGGCTGCTGCCATCCCCTGCCGCCGCTTTTACGGTCCTTCAGGATACGCAGCAGTTTTTGATAGCGCTCTTCGTTGGACCCCGGTTCCGCCGTCCCATCCCCAGCCCTTACCAGATAAGAGCCGATACACGCTGGCGCCGCCTGCCCGTCCGCGCCCAGCACCGTCATCGCGAAGCTGACGTCATACACATCCGTCGTTCCCGTCTCCAAAAGCTCTTTTGCATAGACCCTGAGAAGCTGCGGCCACAGTCCTGCGCCTCCCGGCCCGGCATAAGGGGCGTGAATGCGGTTTACTGTGTCGTATTCTGTCTGGTAATCCTCAAAGTTCTCGTATACCGTCCGCAGTCTGGCTCCTTCCTGCAGGCGGAATCGCCCCAGCTCTATCTCCCCGTTTTCCGCCGGAATGGTATTGAGCTGGATTTCTCCCATACCGCCGCGCTTTCCCCTCTCATAATCCATGGTGGCAAACCGCACCTTTAGATAGGTGAGCTGGTCTGTAGCGGTACATGCCAGCGGGCAGGGTTCTTCCATGCGGTAGATATCCCCTTGGTAATGGAGCAGTCCCGGCTCCAGATACAGCACATCGTTTTCCCAGCGTAAGCCGCACCCTTCCAAGATACCATCGCCATATCCGGCAAAGAACATGCGGCTCAGGCTTAAAGGATAATCCCGCAGTTCATCCAGCATACTTTTTTTCAATAGGTTTTTATGTTCAAAGACCGGATATTCATATCGAAACACGTGTTTTCCTCCTGTTAGCAGATCGCGATCTCGCCCACCTGCATGGTCTCCTCCATCCCGATGATCCCGAAATGGTACTCGTAATACAATTCAGGATGATAGCGGATGTTCAAAAACTGTCCGATGACAAAATTCACCTTTTTTTCCAGCTCTTCACGCTGTCTTGCGCCCACATAGATTAAAATCTCATAAGGATCGTCGTTGCTGGCATACACGATACAACGGGGGATCAGGGCCGTCATCACGCGGCGGAACAGCTCTATGCTGTCCCCCTCCCGGTACAAGGTCAGCAGCCCTTCCAGCAGAATCTCCCGCTCGCTCCCCTGAAACAGCAGATACGCCTCTTTTTTCTCCGTCCCATAGTCCCCATCCGCAAACGCCCTGCCCAGAATCTTTTTATAGTATTCTTCCCTTGTCATCCCCGCGCGGATATCGTTTTCCCCGATCTGGTGGATCAGAAGCTGGAACAGACCTTCCCGCAGCGCCGGATAATCCGTCATATCTGGGTGGAACAGTTCCTGAAACACCTGCTGGAACCTATAGTTTGGGTTGAGTTCCACCATGCAGGGTTCTTCCAGTTTTGTGATATTCAAAAACTCCTCCGCCAGCTCTATGTAGGGGCTGTAAGACCGCGCCTGCCGGAACCGGATCGCTTCCTTCTTAATTCCCTGCGTCTTTGCTTGCAGCAGAATCTCCCACAGATAATTCATAACTCGCTCCATTCCAGTGTGATTTTCACACCAGCCGTCCCTCGCACCTGTATTCACTGTACATAAGCTGCACCTCCGATACGAGAAAACTCATAATGTCCCTGAGCAGAAATGTCGCCGCGCCCTTCTTCCGGAACAGAAGAACCAGCCGTTTCCCATAGTCTCTATCCCGTATCTCATCCAGAATAAAGCCGTTCATAGCGTAAGTTTCCGAAGCCTCCCCGCGGTTTTCGCGGTCCAGAATCTCATACCCCTCGTAAACGACATAATCTTCCATTCCAAAACTGCCTATGAATCTGGAAAGCTCTCCCTCCGTCCGGACCCTTCTCCCCTGTCTGCGCCCGAATCTCTCCAAGAACTCATCCTTACGCTGATTGGTCATAAGCGGATAGGTATAGCGGTCAAACCGCCGGATCGCACCGTTTCTGATCATGTATACCTGCCATTTGCGGGCCTCTGCTTCCTCTCCCATCACAATCAGCCTGTTTTCCCTCTGGCGTACGCTGTAGATATGCGCCGTGTCGTCAATCAGATAGACATGCTCGCTGCCGTATTCCCTGATCGAGATCGCATGTTCATAGCTTTTGTGATCCTCACAGGGAACGGGGAAACCCACGCTGTCCATCGTCAGCTTCCAGACATTCCATATGGGGATATAATTGTCATATGCCCGCTGTGCAAATTCTTCCAGATCCGGCTCTATCTTTAGGATTTTCTGCGCCGGCGTGATCTCCTCTGGAAGTTTTTCCAAATACACATTGACAAACTTGTACAGATAAGGGGCATTCACTGTCTGCCACGGAACGCCGTTACTGACAAACACCTCATATAAATGATTGATCTCCTGCAGATAGGCTTCGTTTCTTCCGACGCGAAATTCCGCAGGATAGTCCCCCGCATCTGTATAGATTCTCCCGCCTATCTTTCCCTTTTCCAGAAACTTCTGTATTTCCAGATAGTCATATTCCATGAAATAAGTCCCGGCAAGGCTCCGCCCCTCCTCCTCCATCCGCCGTCTCATTTCCAAAACGTCATATGAGGAAACGGCCATATCTTCTTCCCTGATTGGCGAAAGCAGATGGTGCGAGGGGTCCAGATAGGCTCTCTCCACGATTCCCACGGTAATCTGATAGCGGTTTAAGTCAAACACAAGATCATCCATAATCCGGCTTTCCAATTCCCGGTACATCTCCTGATTGGTCTCATACAACGATAAAAACAGGCGCTCTACGATATCCTTAAACACAACCCGCTCCTGCAAACCGCTGATCCGGCTGATCTCTTCCTTGATCATTTCCTCCATATCCGCCATAAGCTATTTCCTTCCGTCAAAGAAATTCTCTTCCCAAGTATCATCCTCAAACGCGAAAAAGGTCTCCTCGCCGCACTTTAACAGCTCGTTTTCACGCAGAACCGGCAGCACGATAAATCCCCACCTGTCCTTAGCCGGCCAGACGAAAAACTTGATCTCCCCTTCCACGATGATATCCGTCTCTTCCTGAATGACAGTACCCGTATACTGCTCGTTAAAGTTTTCCTGCGTTACATGCGCAAACGCCGTCACATCATAACCGAAATGATAGGACGTCAATCTGCATCCGGTCTCATCCCTGAGATAGAGGTCAAGCTGTTCCCCGATCTTGAAACGGGAAATGCAGCCGATATCCTGTTCTTTGCGCAGACTGTGAATCAGTACCTTCTCCTGGTTTTCATGGGTATAAGCGGTCACCTCGTAGGGAAGCGCGTTTACCCTGTAATTCTGGTTGATTTTCATATAACCAAGCTTCAAATTTTTAAAATAGCTGATCGCGCCTTCGAGGCAGCACATCTTAAGCTCGCTTCCATGCTCTAAGTCCCGCTCGTTCCTGATCAGCCGTCCCGGTACAAACTCCTTGAGCGCCTCCGTAAACAGACTGGATTTACAGGACTGCCCTGTCAGCTTGAGCATCCCGTACTCCGCCAGTTCCCCGTTCAGAAAGGGTTTTTCGAGAAAACGGGCTATCAGCCCATAGATATCCAGCCGCAGTAAATTTTCGATTTCATACAGATAAAAGAGTACGGAGAAATCTCTTTTACAAGAAACCAGCCTTCCCTTCTCCCGAATGGAAATCCTCCATTTATCTAAAGGAACTTCCTCCCCGCATCCGGTTTTCAGCTCATAGCGCAAAGCTTTCTGGAAAAAGCTCTCCTTAATGGTCTCCGCAATGCCAAACAGATAATAATAGTTGTTTTTTACCCGGAAATACTCGTCCCTGCTCTTCCGCTCATATTCTGCGAAACGGGTCGGCAGAAAAGCCTCCGCCTCCTCATACAGACGGTCCAGACGCTCGGTGGCTTCCTGATCCCGGAACGAAAACCCGGCTTCAAACTGAAACCGGCTTTCTCCCAGAGCTTCCAGCAGTTTTAATTTTAAGAGCTGTAAAATGCGAAAGGTCAGATTGTTCCCGCCAAAATTTGTATTTCCATTCTCATAGCCGGTCTCCAAATCTATTTCATAAGAAACCCTGTTATTGCGGATGCGGAATTTTCCGGCCGTCAAATCTGTGGTTCCGCCGCCGCAGTCCATAATCAGGGCCTGATACCACACATTTTCGGTATATCTCCCCGACAGAATCAGTTCGTTGATACTGTGGAAAAGCACCGCCATCCCTTCATCCAGCACGCACTCTACCCGGTAATCCGGAAGCACTTCCCGAAGCAGCTCCTCAAAGCGCGTCTTCTGTCTGACTGGCGTCAGAAACTGAATACAGCTAAAACGGCATTTAAACTGCTGCTGCGCCGTGTGAATCAGGTAGGACAAAAAGGCCGAAAGCATCTCCTTACGCGCAATCCTCAGCTTAATGCCATCCCCTGTGATCACTTCCTGTTCCCTGTCCGGCGCGCTTACCCAGCGTTTGATGTCATAAAATACCGGACAGTCCTCATCATGGTATGCCAGCGCCGCCAAGTGTCTTGCCTCAAATCCAAAGCGGAAAACTGGTTTGTCATCCGCCACGCCGGCTACGCCGATCACGCTGGGAATCATTTCGCTTTCCCGGTACTGTTCCCCCTCCGTGTCCGCCACACGCACAATTCTTACCGTGCCGTCGTCATCGTAGCGCCCCATGGTCGTATTTGAGCTTCCAAAATCGATAATAAGCGGCAGGGCTGTCTCCTCTGTCGGGCAAAGATCCACCGCCAAAAGCGGCGTCCTTACGCAGAGCATCTGGTTAGGAATGACAGTCGTCTCCCCATAATACAGTTCATACAAAAACTCCGATACTTCTTCCCGCCGGAAATACAGCAGCGAGAACTTATGATTTTCCGTGTTGTGTACTGCGACCGTTTTCCCTTTTAATAAGTAGAAATTTCCGCCTTCCCCCTGTCTTAAATACATACAGGTATAAATGCGGTCCTGTTCGTCCACCAACAGTAGATTTCCCTCGTACATCGGGAAGTTCCCGGACACCTCGTAATGGTCTGTCAGCTCGATCCCCTCATCCTCATAGAGAACAAGATGGGCTGGATAAGCCATATGAAGCCCTTCCTCTTCCAACAGCGTCACCTTATCCAGACAGTCCTGCAGCCGTTCGATCCCCTCTTCTGCATAGTCCGTGATATGCCGGTGCTCCCGGATTCCCCGATACCGCATGATAAAGCGGATCAGCTCTTCCCGCTCCATCCTGCTTCCCATAGGAACCACCAGCCGTTCCTTCTGGCAGATCTCCCGAAGCTGATAAGTGGTCATTCCATTCAGACTGTCCAGATGATACGCCGCCATCTCTTCCTTTTTCTCTTCCGTATTCCCGGATAACCTGTAGGTATACCCCATCATTCTCCCTTCTGTCCTTCCCCTTCCGTATCGTCTTCCTTATCCTTGTCTTCTTCCTCGTTCTTGTCTTCCTCCGCCTTTTTGGCTTCCTCCAAGGCTTTCTGCGCTTCCTCGGCCGCTTTCTTGGCTTCCTCGGCCGCTTTTTTGTTTTCCTCCGCCGCTTTCTTATTTTCTTCCGCTGCTTTCTGCGCTTCCTTGGCCGCTTCCTTCGCTTCTTCCACGGCCTTATCTTTCTCGGCGTCTTTCAATTCCTGCATTGCCTGTCTGGCCTCGTCTGCGGCGGCTTTTGCCTCCTGCGCCGCCTTCTCTTCCTGCGACTGCTGCTGTGCCTCTTCCTCGGCTTTGCGCTTCGCCTCCTTCGCCAGTTTTTCACTGGCTTCGATCTGTTCCCCTAACACTGCCGCGCGATCGTCCATACCAAGACCTTCATACATACTTTTGGCCGTCTGGAAATAAGGAATGGCGCTCACATAATCCTCCTGATTCATCAGCTCGTTTCCCTTGCTTTCCAGCTCAAGCGCATTTTTCTTATCATTCATCAGGCTTTGGTCTTCCAGCTCCTGTGCCACCTTCTCCTCTTCTATGGTCTGCTGGATCTGCTCCTCCATCGCCGCCATCTGCTCCTGCCGCAGTTGTTCCAGCGCTTCCTCAGCCGCACGCTGTTTCTCTAACGCCTCTTTCCTCGCTTCCTGATCATAAAGCCCGGAGGCCGCTGTTTTTGCCTTTCGGTACAGTTCGGCCGCACCGGCATAGTCCCCGTAAGATTCCTTCGTTTCCGCGCTCTCCAATAGCTCGTACAATTCCTGATATCTGCCGATCTTATCGCACTGCTCCTTGATATGATCTGCGGCAATACCTCCGCTCTGGCCGGAAAGCTCTTTTGCCTGCTCGTAAAGCGCAAGCGCCTTGTTGTAATCCCCATCCTCCATGGCCTGATCCGCCAGAAGGATCTGCTCCGCTAACAGCCGAAGACTCTCCGCCTCCTTCTGCTTCTTTGTATCTTTCAGCTTTTTTGCCATTTCACCGGCTTGTTTATATTCCTCCACAGCCGGCCCATAATTTTCATAGGTCACATATTGATCCGCGCTTTCCCGGTACTGCTGCATATCCTTCTTCCAGCCGGCCCGAATACGGTAGCGCACGAACAAAGTAATGCCAAGGATCAACAGCACGATCAGAACCGGAATGACAATTGCCAGCACCTGTTTTAACGACCAGCGTTTCTTGGGATTGAGGTACACTTTATCCACGAAGGTGACAGCCAGCGTATAGTTGTCAATCTCTCCGCTTTGCCGCCCCAGAATCAGTTCTTCTACGTTGTCCGCCATGTCCTGCGGCGTACCCGCATCTTTCGCCGCATCCTTCAGCTCCACATAATTACAGTTTTCCCAGATGCCCCTCGTGTAGAGGAGCAAGATATCCCCGTTTGCCAGCTTCCGCTTGCGTGAAACCTGAATATCGATCCGGCCGTTATTCTGTCCCAGATAGGAGTACAGATTGTTGCGCTCCTCGTGAATCGCGGCTTTATCCCGTGGAATGGCTTCCTGCTGCACCAGATTTTCTGTCAAGGACTGGTCTTTACTCTCGTACAGGAAGCGGTCGTTGCGCAGCAGCGCAAATCTGCTGTTGCCCACAGTCAAATATCTGCATTTTACATAGTTCGTCACCGCAACCGACACACAGGCCCGCAGCCGCAAGCCTTGACGATTCCGAAGCAGTTCCCTGTGCGCCTTTCTGATCATCCTCTTTAAGGAGCCGGAACGCATGGTAGGATGTTCCGTAAATTCTCTCAGAATACATTCCACAACGATTTTTGCGCTGTTTTCTTCCTTCTCATCGTCCAGACTGTCCGCCGCCACATAGCAGGCATAGTCGTCCATCTCCACATATGCAAAATAGTCCCGGTTGAGCAGCTTCGTTCCTTCCTCTGACACAAATCCCGTTCGGAATCCCGCGTTCTCTCTTCTCATCTCATTGCCCCATCCGTCAAAAGCACCGCAATGCTCCCGTTTTCCCGATCCTGTTCCATAGACTTATCCACGTACTGCACAATTTTGTCCGCTTTCCCCTGTGCCGTAAGCATTTCGTTTCCCAGAATCTGCTCTATCTCTGCAAAAGGCGCCTCCTCATAAATGCCTTTCGTCATCATCACTACCAGATCGCCTTTTTTCAACTGTACCGGCACCTCGCACGCTTCCATCTGGCAAAAGCCGTCTTTCCCCACGTAGTTCCACAGTTTTTTATCCTGCAAAGACCAGATCGTTTCCTGCCGGTTGATCTTACCCTCCTGATAAGCCCGCTGTGCCAGCACGTCCACAGTCTGGCTCTCGCATAAGGGGATCAGATCTCCCCCGCGAAACAGGGCGATCTTCACCTGCCCCGCCATGGCATAATGGAGCTTTCCTTCCGCCACAAGCACAACGCCTATGCTCGCGCCGCCCTGCCGTTCTTCCAAAACCTTCTGCATACTTCTATGAATCCCATACATGGTCCGTTCAAAAAAGTACCTCGGGTTATTCAAGGATCTGTAGAGCATAAAGGCTTCCACAAACTCCTTTACCGCCAAGGATGCGCATACTTTCCCTGTATTTTCTTTGCCGATGCCGTCCGCAAGTACCGCCAGCTTCCCTGCCGCCGTAATCTTTATGCCAAACACATCCGCCTGTATCTCTCGGTTTCCGGTCGTCTGCGATACGCCGTCCTTCGCGTCATAAACGGGTCTCCTTTGCACAATCTGCAGGATTCCCCTGACGATACAGCACGCGGCCAGCATACCCAGAATGATCTGTACTGTCATTTTTTCACATCATCCCACTCAAAATGTTCGCCGCAGAAAGGCACAAATACAAATTTGCTCCTTCCAAGTTCTATCGTGTCATAGGGTACTAACTCCGTGGGAACGTAAACCGCATCCTTGTTCAGATACGTGATCCCTGCGGAGTCCCCGGGCAGAATGACCGTATTTTTCTTCTTGGCGTCATATACGATGATCGTATGGTTTTTCCGGGAAATTTCATTGTCCCCCAGAATCTGAATATCCATGTCGTCCCCTCTGCCCACAAAGTTCTTGCCGTTTTTGATCTTATAGTCCTTACCGACCCTTGCCCCCTCGATGCATACCAGCCAGCCGCAGACCGGCGGAACTTCCTCCTCCAAAAGCTCCATCGGCGCCTCAAATCCTTCCGGGGCTTTGACCTCTTCCATTGCATCGGCCTCCATATTACAATAGGGGCAGATGTTACCATGTCTTCTCGTGTTAAACATGTGTCCGTTGGGACATCTCATCAGGCTCATAACGCGTTTACTCCTTTCAGGTAATCAACAGCTTCGTGTTTGCAATAAACAGCATATCCCCGGATTCCAGACGGCAGGGCCTGTTCTTAATCACCCGGTAGCACAATCCGTCATTGATTTTGCGGACACGAATCCCGTTCATGGAATTTAAATCTTCTATATACCATGCGTCCATACAATAGTTCAGTACCGCATGCTGTTCGTCGATCAGGGCGCTGAATTCGCATTCCTCCAAATCCACATCTACCGGCTCATCGGGATTATCCCTGCCGATCAAAAGCGATACTTTTCCCGCCAGATCCCATGCTTTGACCGGTTTTTCATCCTCATCCAGTAAAATCAATTCCCTGACGCTAAAATCTGTTCCCGCTATATTTGCATACTTCTGTTCCCGCTCATGGGGCGTAAACTGATCTATCAAATTATTCAATGCAAAAATGGCTAATATCATCAAAATCAAAAACAACGGCCATCTCCATATCTCTGTGATCTCCACCGCCACATATACGGCGAGGGCCGATGCGCACAGCACAATTCCTGCATCTGTTATTTTCTTCCACATCCCGGATTCTCCTGTCACTTACATTTGAAGTAGGATTCAAATAAGGTGTCTGTATTCATAGGTCTGGCGCCGCTTTCCTGTCCCGTCTGCTTCTTCATGCCAGCCCCGAAAAATTTTTCAAAACTGTTTTTATAGGCTCCTGTATAAAAGGCCGCCAGATCTTTGTAAACATCTTCCTTCTGCTCCGGCTGCCCTGCGTTTTTGCCGTGGGCCGCCTTCTCTGCGCCCCGGCCTCCCGGCCCGTCTGCGCGCATTCTCTCGTCGTAAACGGCGCGCTTCTCCTCATCCCCGAGTACGCCGTAAGCCTCCTGTACCCTGTCAAACTGCTCTCTGGCCTGCTCTCCCGCATTATCGGGATGATATTTCCTCGATAGTTTCCGATAAGCCTTCTTGATCTCCTCCTGCGAGGCATTTTTTTCGATATTCAATATTCGGTAATAATCCATCCTGCCTCCCGACGCTGCGCTTCGGCAGCGTTTTCGAAATCTATGGCGCGGGTATACCCGCGCCGCAGACTCCTTTCCAATCCTATACGGCATACCCGCCTTCTACTGCAATGTTTGCCATCTTATCTTTCTTCTGTTTGATCATAAGGCGAAATGTTCCCACGCCCTCTATGTCACCGTAATCCTCCCTGTAGTCCACCACAAAAGCGTTGGGGTAGGTATATTTTCTTACCTCCTGGGAGGCCGCGATCACTTCGATCGTAACCTTTCTGTAGCAGTCCGCCCTCTCCGCCGGAACTAACGCCCACTTGCCGATCTCCTTGGTCGCGTCAAAAGGCTCTCCATCCACCGCTGTCAGTATCTTTCCGGTAATCTCCACCGTAGAGCCAAGATCCGTAGAACGCGCATTGGAATCCTGCGGGATATCCGTCCTGAACTTGACAGAGGTAATGCTCTGCTCCTTTAACTCAATTGCCGCTCCGCCTTCAATTTTTAATCTGAATCCCATAGCTGATCTCCTTTCTATTCTCCTGCAAACCCGCCCTCAAACGCGAGTCCCGCCATCTTATCCTTCTTCTGTTTCACAAGCAGGGTAAACGTGCCCACGCCGCTCTCATCCGCAAAGTCCTCCTCATAACCGATGACAAATGCGTTGGGGAGCGTCACCTGTCTTACTACCTGAGAGGCATTAACCACATCAATTTCCAATTTCCTGTAGCAGTCCGCATTCTCCGCCGGCACCAAAGCCCACTTGGCCATCTTCATCGTGTCGTCGGCAGCCTCGCCGCCCACCGCTGCGAGAATCTTTCCGGTGATCTTGATGGTGGAACCAAGATCGGTCGAGCGGGCGTTGGAATCCTTCGGAATGTCCGCACCGTATTTGACCCCGGTAACGATTGTCTCGTTCAGTTGAATGCTCTCGTTTCCTTCAATTTTTAATCGTAATCCCATGTTTCATCCTCCTTTTTTTCTCTGGAATTAACTTGTTTTTCTACCCATTTCTACTTTCAAGTTCTTGGTATTGTTATTAAAAGTAATCAATATGTTGCAGATGCCCGACTTATCGTCGATTTCGTAGGAAAGCTCGTCTCCCTCCTGTAAGATGGAATTGACATAGTCCCTGTCGGCGCCCCATTTACTCTTCTGGCTGTCCGGATTGTTGCTAAAGAAGCTTAAAATGTTATCCTTCTTGAAATCATTGCTATAGAAGCGCAGAATCCGTTCAATATAGGTGCTGACTAACGTCTTGTAAATCGGCTCGAACTCATTCTCATTCATCAGCAGATTTCTAGCCTTATAGACCATGATGTTGCGGATGTCCTTGCCTTTATGCTGTGCATTTTCAGAGGAAAAGACAAACCCGAAACCGCTGCTGTTGATGGAATTCTTGATCGTATTGGTAAAGCCGGAAATCTCTTTTGTCAGTGTGGTAGTTGCGCACAGGGCATGATTCCCCGCCTCAATGTCAAACCGCACGCCCGGATAGCTCCTGTTCGTCTTCGGAAAACGCTCTTTGAGGTACTCCGGACACTGCCATGCCGCCACCAATCCGGCCGCCTCATATGCTGCCCCGATATAGACGCCCTCAATCCAAAGCTTCATGATATCCTCTTTTTCCTTGGAAAGCGCCGCGCCCCCTTCCTCGCTTAACACCATCTTCTTGTCCAGTATCAAACCAGACTTATCCTTTGGAATCACGGTCACATTAGGGATGCAGGGCACCACATACTCGCTGTATTCCCGCTTCATCAGCATGCCGCACTTTTCCTTGTACTTTTCAACGCCGGTCGATGCCATGGCGTTGAAGGTGGTTTCCTCTCCCGCCTGAAAACTGAAAAAGGTGGTTACCTTGTAGGGATAAATGGCATTCATAAGATTCGCCAGATCCTCCATGGTATTCTGATCTGTTTTCTCCACTTTTTCATTTCCCGCAAAACGGATTCTCTGCAGCTTCATCCCCTTGCTCTGCTCCAATTCCAGATTGGGAACGATGGCAAACCAGATGGTATTCTCAAATTCATTCTTATCGTTTACCGTATTCAGGTAAGTCACCAAACGGGGCAGATTGTGTGCCTTGACCTGCTGTTCTAACCTTGTATTGGTCACCAAGAGCGTAGGCCGCATCCCGTTTTCCTTCACCTTGTACTGATCAAAGAAGGTCTTTACACCCAGCATTTTTTCAATTAACGGCTTTACTACCTTTACGAAGTCGTCCTTCGTCTGCTTATAGAAGTCAAGATAATTGTTATAGTTAGCTATCTCGCGCGGCAGATCCACTTCGCTCTCCATGGTGGAAGTAAGCGGACAGAACGTTCTCACCACCAGATCCCGCACATACTCGGAATGGTTTTCGTTGAGGGCGTCGTAATCCTCCTGAAAAGCCGTAATCAGGCCCGCATTTGCACTGTCGTCCACCACCGCAAGCTGGGTATTTTCCTCTTTGCTGATCTCCAGAATCTTTAACTCTCCATCATTGCCCATGCTCAGAAGACCCGCTTTGAACTTTTCTCCGCCCTCCGCGTTCTCCCTGTCCCCCATAAGCAGCCTTGTCTTGATATCTTCTATGGCAAGGGGCAGCATGGCCATCACATTGTTGTAATTCTGGCTGGCTTGCTCAAACATATAGTTCAGCTTGTCGCCCACATCCAGCTTCTTGGGATCGCCGTCGTCTAACGCCTCATACTGTCCATACACGTACTGTATTTCTTTTCGTGACTGCCTGATGTCATCCATGATCTTCTTGGGAGAAATCATGTCCAGTATTTTTTCAAACTTAAAATCCACGTTGGCAATTCCAAGCGCCCCTTTGGTGCTGATCAGGGTCAACAGCATTTTCAGGAAATCATTCTCCATGTTTAATGGAATTTCCGTAATGCAGTTCTCCGGTATGTTTTCCGGCTTTTTCAGGCTGTACATCACCTTCTGGTTATTGGCATTGAAAAAGGAATATACCACCGGCGCAAATTTGTCCAGAAATTCGTCGAAACTGCTGACAAGCAGATTCTCATTAATCTCTTTCACCTTGTCGTCATCCAGACTGCTCTTGCCTTTCACATCCCCGATCAGGGTCAACAGATCGTTTTTTTCGGGATTAATCTCCTCAAACAGAATGGTTCTGTTTGTCTGTGTGATTACATCCATTGCCTCATCCTCTCTTTCTCTTTATAAATTTGTAGTTGTATGATCAGAAGTTTCCTTCTTTTATCCCCTAATTTGTCGATACATAGTGCATCTCCATCTCACAGGTTCCATCCGGAGACGTCACATAAATCACATTTCCGTAAGACAAGGCATACTGCATCCTTCGACACACGATCGAATTCCCTATCATGACGGCCGCCTTGGAATTATGGTAAAAAATAATCTTCCTGTTCTCTGTGGGGTACAGGAACATATGATCCAGCTCTAAAAGGGAAGATAACTTGTACTGCGGCGAAATAAAGTACCCATCTACCGCAGCTTTACCGCAGATTAAATT
>CAMXIK010000046.1 GCA_947243855.1 uncultured Lachnospiraceae bacterium
TGAACTGACCTCCAATCGTTAGATTTTTGGTCTAACTTTTGGGGGTCAGTTCAAAAACCTTACTGATTTTCAGAAATGGTAACTGAAAATGGTAAGGTTTTTAACGTTCATGTTTCATTTCCATGCTTTCTGCTTCTTTGATGAAGGTAAACAATTCCTGTGGAGGAACTTTTGCTATTTATCGGAAGGCCCATTTTCTCTAACGCCTAAATCGCCTTGAAAAATGTCAATCATGACTCTTGCGCCTAGGCGAAAACCATCAGTGAACATTTCCGAAAATTCGTATGGGATTACGTCAAGTTGTTCGTCTAGGATTTTAATAAATTGTTTATCAAGCGGCGGCTCTAACTTGCTTAAAGTTTTAATAAAATCTTCATAATGCTTATAGTGTTTTTGATAGATTTGACGGTATTCTTCACTTTTGGAAGAGTATTGCTCTGCCGGGAAAATGTTGCCCTCATACAGTTCAGACAATATGCTTTTCATAAATGCACTCCTTTTGCTAAAATATAATATTTGACACACAGTAGATGTCAATTCTTTTACAGTTTAGCATATAATGAAAAAATGACAATCACTAAATGTCAAATAGGAGAGGATTTATGTATAAGAATAAGGCGGCCGATGGTGAAAACAATATATGTGGGCAGAAAATAAAGGAAATTCGGGAACAGCTTCCAGAAAAAACTTCGCAGAGAAAGCTGGCAGATATGCTGCAAATGGCGGGGCTGGACATAGATAAAAATGCTGTACAAAGGATTGAGAGTGGCAAAAGGTTTGTGACAGATATTGAATTGAAGGTTATTGCAAAAGTGCTGGGAGTGAGTTATCAGGAGTTGTTAGATTATTAACGATGATTTGATAAAGCAGAAAAATACGATGTTAAAAATGATGTTAATGATGCAATGATTTCTTTGTATTGGGGAATTGGAAAGAAATTGTTGCGACAATGTCACAACAATTGACAGGATCGTATTTTATTGAAATCTTTTAACTTTGCGAGAATCCGTTGTGCCTGTCGTGGAGTGCTTTCCACAGATACAGATAGTGTGCTGGCGGACATACGCCCATTCGATCCGAAGCTTCTTCTCATTGTTTAAGTAATGCACAATATATATAAGAGTCAGCCCTCAAATAAGGATAAGCGTAAGCAGAAACTTTATTTGGGGGCTTTTGGTATAATAAAAGGTAAGTCGGGAGAAGTGGATTCCCTTTAATATAAATGTTGACCCATTTTACTCTGAAAGCAATACGCGTTACTTTAGAAAAGATGGCTGAGGACTATTTATATAGTTTCATGCCGCATATTTGTGCGGTGAATTGATGGAGTTTACTTATAGGAAATTCCTTGCGGTTGTAAAAAAAATATGATACGATAGCAGAAAATATGTTCGATAAAATACGTTGTAAATGTTCGTAAAGCTACTGAGAATGCCAGAAGGTAAACAAAGCTTATTGTCTTGCATAAGGAGAAGCAAGAATGAGAGAATTATTTGACTTGGCAAAATTCAATTCTTACAAGGAAGATAACCGTAGGGAAGTAAAGAAAGCAGAGGGCGGGTTGCCCAACAGTTTATGGGATACGTATTCTTCCTTTGCAAACTGCTATGGAGGCGTCATTATTTTAGGCGTAAAAGAAAATGAAGATGGCAGTTGGTATACAACAGGATTAAAAGATGCGGCAAAATTGAAAAAGGATTTCTGGAATACTATAAACAACCGTAAAAAGGTGAGCTTTAATCTTTTGAAAGATGATGATATTGAAATATATACAATGGATAATACAGATGATGTAATTATGGTAATATATGTGCCGATTGCAAGGCGCGACCAAAAACCGATATTTATTAACGATGATCTGTTTGGGGGAACTTTTCGCAGAAATTGGGAAGGAGATTATCATTGTACAAGGTTACAGGTTAAAACAATGTTAAGGGATCAAGCTGAGGAAACAATGGATATGGAGGTGCTTGATGAAGCTGATATTGAAGATTTAAATAGGGATTCTATCCGTGGTTATCGTAACAGCCATAAAGCTTTTAAACCGGGACATCCGTTTGAGAGGTTGGATGATAATGAGTATCTTAGAGTTATTGGTGCGGCAGGAGTTTCTAAAGAAGACAAGAAGCTGCATCCCACGGCGGCAGGGATGCTGATGTTTGGAAATGAATATGATATTGTGAGATTTTTTCCGGATTATTTTTTAGATTATCGGGAGAATCCGGATACTGTAATCCGATGGACCGACCGAGTGCAATCTTCTTCGGGTGAATGGTCGGGGAATTTGTTTGATTTTTATTTTCGTATTTATAATAAGATTATCAAGGACATCAAAGTTCCTTTTAAGATGCAGGATGGCTTCCGAGTGGATGATACGCCTGTACATAGGGCGTTGAGGGAGGCATTGGCAAACTGTATTATCAATACGGATTTTTATGGGAAATACGGCATTATTATAATTAAAGATGGTGATAAACTGATTTTGGAGAATCCCGGATATATCAGGATAGGAAAGGAGCAGATGCGGCGGGGCGGGAAATCAGATCCTCGTAATAAGTGTCTAATGAAAATGTTTAATATGATTGATATTGGGGAACATGCAGGAAGTGGAGTGCCTAATATTTTTAATGTATGGGAGGATGAAGGATGGGAGGACCCCATAATTGAAGAAAGTTTTGACCCGGATAGAACAGCGCTATCGCTTTCTTTTGTAAAAAAAGTGGCGAAAAAAAGTGGCGAAAAAAAAGTGGCGAAAAAAAGTGGCGAAAAAAAAGTGACGAAAAAAACACAGGAAAAGTACGAGGCTATATTGAACGCCATGCAGCCAGATGTATGGTATAAGGCAGCTGAGTTTGAAAGTATTGTTGGGGTTAAGGAATCGAGGGTGAAAGTGCTTCTTAAGGATATGACAGAGCAAGGACTAATTGAAAGCGCAGGCAGTACGAAGGGGAAAATGTATAGAAAAATACAGGGATAAAATAAATGTTGCCAGAAAAAGTGGATTGATTTTAATATTTGTATTGACGAGTAACGACAAATTGCAGTAACATTGTCGAATGCTCCCTCTGTTCTTAATGCAGACTTGATGACAATAGAGGAAATTCACAAGAAATTGCAAGAGGGATATGATGATATACAGGCTGGCAGGGTGCAGGATGCTGCTTCTGCCTTTACGAAATTTAGGGAAAGTCATTAAGCATAAAGCTTATTCAGTTTTCTATGCGGTCGAGAACGAGAGGGTTATTGTAATGAGAGTATTATATAGCGCATCTAATATTAGCATAAGGTTGAAGGGTTAAAACAGCATAATTTTATGACACAACCTCCCAAAATCCGTTTTTAGTTGCCCCATGTCGTATTATTTTCCCCTCTTCTTTTAGCTTTGCCAGAATCCGCTGTGCCTGCCGTGGAGTGACCCCTACAGATACGGATAGTGTGCTGGCGGACATGTGGCCATCCTGCTTTAGAAGCGCAAGGATTTTTTCTTCATTTGTTACGACATTTGTTGCGACATTTGTTGCGACATTTGCCGTGGTGCTGATCTCTTTTAAGGCGTTGCATATCATTTCAAGCATAAATTCGACAAATTTAGTGGAATCTCCGGCTTTATCGGTCTGTTGCAGTATTTTGTAGTATTCGTTTTGATTTTCATATACAAGCGTTTCAACTGGAATCCAGGCAAAAATGTTTTTCCATTTCTGCAAAATCAATGACTGCCATAATCTGCCGATTCGACCATTTCCGTCTGCAAAAGGATGAATAAATTCAAACTCATAATGAAAAATACAGGATTTTACAAGCGGATGATATTTGGATTGTTTTAGCCATGTAAATAATTGCTCCATCAGATCAGGGACATATTTTGCGGGAGTACCTGCATGAATGAGCTGTGTTCCGGCATAAACACCGACGTTACCGTTACGAAAGCTTCCGGCTTCCTGAACAAGTCCTCCCATCATGATCTTATGAGCCTGTAGAAGATTTTTCATATTGTACGGGTTAAGGGAAGAGATTTTTTCGTAGGCTTCGTAAGCGTTTTGTACTTCCCGGATATCCTGTGGAGGTCCAAGTACCCGTTTTCCATTTATGACGTCGGTAACTTGCTCAAGAGAAAGCGTATTTTGCTCGATAGCCAGAGAGGAGTGTATGGTTTTGATTTGGTTTTCCCTGCGAAGAATAGGATTAGGACGCAGGGCGTCATATGCGGTAATTGTACCGACATATTCGCCTATTTCTACTATTAAATTTGTTATTTTCTCTGTCATGGTAAAAGGAGGCTGGTAATTTCCGCTCATAATGGCTCTCCGCATTTCGAGATTTTTCAAAGGTAATGAGTTACAGATTCTTATGATTGCTATTATATGTTTTTTTAATCCATAATTCAATGGATGAATATGATATCCAGTTAAGAATCCCATTGCATTTTTCCCCGTGACAGTGTAAGGTAATTACGAAAAGACAATATTGATAAGTTATGCGGTTCCATGGTAAACGATGAAACAATATGTAGAATTTTGGATTGTAAACTTAATGAGATAATTGAGATACTTTTGCACCGATTGTTCTTAAAGGAAGATTAAAGTATATGGATATCAAAAAATTGATTGGTGAGACTAGCGAATATGATAAAAAACAAATGGTTGAAAAGAAAAAAATAAAGAGTTGGTGTAAGAGTGTCAGTGCATTTGCAAATACGATTGGCGGTTCTTTGATATTTGGTATTTCAGATAATGATGAAATTGTGGGTGTTGCGGATATTAAGAGTGATTCAGAATTTATCAGTCAAAAAATAAAAGAGAGAATAAGCCCGATTCCGGCATTTGATTTGCACTTTGAAGTGATTGATGAAAAGAAACTAATAATAGTGGATGTTGCGGCTGGCAAGGATACGCCATACTATTATGTCGGAGATGGAACGACAGAAGCATATCTTCGAGTAGGAAATGAAAGTGTGGTAGCGAATACAGCGGAGTTAAGAAGACTCGTCCTGCGTGGCGCAAATGAAACTTATGATTTGCAAAGTTCAGGTTATCAAATTACGGATTATGCGTTTACAAAGCTGAGAGAGCGCTATAAAAAGGTGACAGGAAAAAGTTTTACGGATAAAGATTTTGAATCCTTTGAACTTGTGGATGCTCATGGAATATTAACAAATGCGGGAGCCCTTTTGGCAGATGAATGTCCTATCAGACATTCCAGAGTGTTTTGTGTACGTTGGAATGGTGTCAACAAGTCTAATGGAAAAGGGGAAGCCTATGACAGTGCAGAGTATTCGGGAAGCCTTATTTCTTTGCTAAATGAGAGTGCGGCATTTGTCAGAAGAAATATGCGCACAGCATGGCGTAAGCTGCCAGATTCAAGAGAAAATATGCCTGATTATATGGAACGCGGGTATTTTGAGGCGCTTGTGAATGGTCTTATTCATAGAGATTATCTGGAGCTTGGAAGCGAGGTTCATGTAGATATGTTTGATGATCGCATGGAGATTTATTCGCCAGGCGGCATGGCTGATGGAACATTTATTCAAAACTTAAATCTAGAACAAATTCCTTCTAAAAGAAGAAATCCTGTGCTTGCAGATGTATTTGCCCGATTGGACTATATGGAACGAAATGGTAGTGGAATTGAAAAAATTATTGATGCCTGTGAGTTTGCAGTAAATTATGCCGACGAAAAAGCACCGATTTTTTATTCAGACAGGTCTCAATTTAGGGTGACTTTGCCAAACTTGAATTATGATCTGCATGAAACGCAAGATGTTGGCGATTTTCAAAGCTTGCATTCCAAAGCTCCAAAGCTCACAAAAAATGCTTTGGAAAAAGCTTTGGGAAATCAGATTATTGAGCTTATGAGGCAAAGGCCTTCTATTACGCAGATAGAAATAGCCAGACACTTTGACCTTTCAAGAACCAAAGTTCAAAGTGTGATTAAAGAGCTTTTGGATAGTGGGCAGATTGAGAGAATAGGCGGTAAACGTTATGGAAAATGGAATGTCAAGTGTTAATTGGAATTGCAATTTTTGGCAAAAATTTTGTTTGGGTGCAATTGTGGTACATCAGCTTTGAAGGAGAAGGATGTGTATAAATTAGAGGTCCCATTGCATTTTTCCCCGCGACAGTGTAAGGTAATTACGAAAAGACAATATTGATACGATAAAAGCAAAGGAGTCAGAAATGGCAGAGAAAAAATACACCTACGAGGACTTTCTCGAAATTATAGCAATCCTGCGCAGTGAAAACGGCTGCCCGTGGGATAAGGTACAGACCCATGAAAGCTTAAAACCATGTATGATGGAGGAAGCGGCGGAACTGCTTGCCTCCATTCGCATTTACGATAAGACAGGCAATCCCGAAAATATGATCGAAGAGCTGGGCGACGTTCTTTTACAGGTGGTTATGCACGCGCAGATTGCCACAGAAGAAGGCCTTTTTACGATGGAGGATGTAATCAATGAGGTCAGCCGTAAGATGGTACGGCGCCACCCTCATGTTTTTGGCACGGGAAATGCCGATACGCCCGATGAAGTGCTTGTCAATTGGGAGGAGATAAAGAAAGAAGAAAAGAAGGATAAAGATTGGGTTGAGTCGCCATTGAAAGAGATTCCGCAGGAACTTCCCGCGTTGACCAGAGCTGTTAAGGTTTTAAAGAAGATAGACAAGCAATATGAAAAGGGAAATAGTTACGAACAGGATGTGGAAGCCATCTGCAAGTTGGCGGACCGTCTGCGGGATTGTAAGCCCGGTGAGGAAAATGAGAAGCTGAAATCCATTCTCGCTGATCTTCTTTTGCATGTCAGCGACGTGTCGAGGATTGCGAAAATTCCGCAGGAGCAGATTTTGGCGGATAAAATAGACGATTTAATTGAGAAATATGAATAAGTTTTCTGACAATAGGGCAGAATTTTGGATAGAACTAATTTACATAACGAAAGAAATGGGGCAAAACCCGAAAAATGCCGTGAAAATGGCATTTTTTGCTTGACAAGCTACGAAAAAACGGATATAAATATGTATAGACGGTTTCGGAAAGAAGCCAGAAAATAATATGAAAACTCATTTAAGAGGAGGAGTTCAAAGATGAACAAAACAGAGTTAGTTGCAGCAATGGCTGATCAGGCAGGCTTATCTAAGAAAGATGCAGAGAAGGCTTTAAAGGCATTCACAGACGTGGTTGCTGACGAGCTGAAGAAAGACGGCAAGGTTCAGTTAGTTGGTTTTGGTACTTTTGAGGTTTCCAAGAGAGCGGCAAGAGAGGGCAGAAATCCTCAGAGCGGCGCTGTTATGAAGATCGCAGCTTCCAAAGCTCCTAAGTTTAAAGCTGGTAAGGCTTTAAAGGATATGCTCAACGCATAATTGAATTTATAAGACGACTGACTAAGCCTGTATGCACTGCATGCAGGCTTTCTCTGTTTCCGCGTAAAAAAGCAGGGTTAGAAGTGCGGAGCATCCCGAATCTGCCTATTCACAATAATGATAGAGAAAAAAATGGAGGCATAAAATGAGACTGGACAAATATTTAAAAGTATCGAGATTAATTAAACGCCGCACGGTTGCAAACGAGGCTTGCGACGCGGGCAGGGTGCTGATCAACGACAAGCCGGCTAAGGCTTCCGCCAATGTGAAAGCGGGAGACGTCATCACCATTCAATTTGGAAACAAAGAGGTAAAGGTGGAGGTTCTCGACGTGCAGGAGACGGTGCGGAAGGAGGAGGCAAAAGAACTGTTCCGCTATCTTTCTTAAGGGACAGGGAAGGCATATTTCGTGAGGATCGGGCATACATTGAATCAATACCATGTATGGTATGGAGAGACTTCGCAGTAGGAGGGCGTGTATGGAAGATCTGAATCATAACGGCAAGAAACCGCATAAGCTGATGCTTACGGGTAGAAGGACATGTGCCCTGACCGGTGTTAACGATGTGCTTTCCTTCGATGTAAACGAAATTTTATTAGAGACCGAACAAGGGATGTTGATGATACGGGGCGGCGAACTGCATGTGAGCAGGCTTTCTCTGGACAAAGGGGAAGTGGATATTGACGGGCGGATTGACAGCTTTACTTACTCGGAGACAGCGGGATATGGAGCGAAAGGCGAATCCTTATTAGCAAGACTGTTTAAGTGACAACGCGGGAGATGGGTAAGATATGAGCCAGGAGATCGTGCGCGAGCTGACATTTTTTACACATTCGGTCCTGATGGGGGTGGCGATCACCTTCGTCTATGATTGGCTTCGCGTGCTTCGCAGGCTTTATAAGCATGGGAAGGTTCTAACGTCTATTGAAGATCTGTTTTTCTGGTTTGCCTGTGGAATTGGTGTGTTTTATATGCTTTACCGGGAGAATGAGGGAACGCTGCGATGGTTTGCCGTATTGGGAGCCGCCATCGGTATGTTTTTTTATAAGATAGTCGTCAGGGATGCATTTGTAAATATTATGTCAACATGCATACACAAGATCATGTGGTTTGTATTTCGTGTCATACAAATTGTGCTAAAACCCGTAAAATGCCTTATTTATGCGGGGAAAACGTTTGTTCTGTTCGCTGGTAGGAAATTGAAAAAGTGTATAATTTTTATTAAAAAACGGTTGACGGTTTTCATAAAAACCATTAGAATGGTTTTATGTAAACGTTAACAAGGCGGAGAGGGGAAACATTCGGGGCATGGCAAGGAAAGCTGCATATCGTAAAAGACGTCAGAACAGGCTGGCCATGCTTTTAGTTACCACCGTTGTGTTAATGATGATGCTTGTGGTTACTTTTAAGAGTGTGGAGCTGCGCGAGAAGCGCCAATTTTATATGGACAGGGAAACGGCGCTTTTAAAAGAAATTGAGGCGGAGGAGGCGCGGTCCGCTGAAATAGAGGAGTATGGAAAGTATACGCAGACCAAGAAATTCGTGGAGGAAGTCGCGAAAGAGAAGCTGGGTCTGGTATATGAGGGCGAGATTATCTTTAAAGATGAAAAATAAGCAGATTTTGGTTGAGGCTGAGATCTGCTTTTCTAGTGTGTCATAATTTACATAACTTCTTCATATATATGTACAGACGGCATTAGGATATGGAGGCGGTATGTGATGAGAAGACAGACAGAACGGAAAGAAATTGAGAAAATAGAGATGATACCGGAATACGGCAAGCAGAGACTTTTGAATTATGCAGAGTCGTTTCGGGATCTGGCAGATTTTTTTGAAGATGGACAAGCCGGGAGGGAAGAGGACAAGCCAGCCGGAGAAGAACCGGAAGACAGGCAGGAGTATCTTCTTAAGAGGCATTTGCAAGAAAGCCAGGGACTTTTGGCGGAGCATCTGAAAGAGATGGCGCATATCATGGCGACGGTGGCAAAAGAGACCTGTCGTTACCGTCCTATGGGAGAGAGACGACATCGGCAAATGGCGGCGTTACTTAAGGAATCCGGCATTCAGCTGAAAGACTTTTTGGAGATGGAACATGAGGACGGACATTGGGAAATCAGCCTTATGATGCGTCAGACCAGCGGGAAGCGCAGCCGTTTTGGGGAAACGGAATATATTTCTACGGAAGATTTGGCGGATTATATATCGGTAGCTTTGAACCGAAGGCTGTGTGCGGCGAAGAATACGCCGGCTTATCTTGCGGCAGAGTATAATACCTATTATTTTCTGGAAGAGCCGCCCTACCATTTGCTGACAGGTTTTGCTAAGGCGGTAAAGGAGACGGAAAAGGTATCGGGCGACAGTTATTCGTTTTATGAAGCGGATACGGGAAGGCTGCTGGTGCTTCTCTCAGACGGGGTTGGTTCTGGGGAGGAGGCCTGCCGGGAGTCTGGCCGGGTGATCGAGATGATGGAGCGTCTTTTGGAGGCGGGTTTTGCCAAAGAGCCGGCGGTACAGATGGTAAACGGTGCAATGGCGGCAGCAGGGCAGGAGGAGACCATGTCTACCTTGGACGTCTGCGATATTGACCTTTACACGGGTAACTGCGAATTTGTGAAGATGGGCGCGGCCTGTACCTATATTAAGAGAGGACATTTGGTGGACAGGCTTTCGGCAAGAAATCTGCCCTTAGGCGTTTTCTGGCAGATGACGCCGGAGATACATACAAGGACGCTGCAGAGCGGGGATTATGTGATTATGCTTTCGGACGGTGTGCTTGACGCTCTTTCGGAAGGGATCGGCGAGGAAGCATTTCCGGAGATAATTGGTAGAATGAATTACAACAATCCGAATGAGATTGCCAATCAGATTCTTGCTTACGCGATTGGACAGAGCAGAGGGCGGATACGGGATGATATGACCGTTCTTGTGACGGGGATATGGGATCAAAGTGTGTTATAATCAGACGGGCAGACGAAGGATGAAGGACAAAATCTTTGAATGTGTAAAAAAATATATGGCCGAACATAGGATGATAGAGCCGGGGGATTATGTACTAGCTGGGGTTTCCGGCGGCGCAGACTCCGTGTGTATGCTTCATCTTTTGATGCGGATGCAAAAGGAGATTCCTTTCCGGCTGGCGGTGGTACATGTGAACCACGGTCTTCGCGCGGAGGCAGGGAAGGATGCTGCCTTTGTGGAGAGCCTGTGCAAACGGTGGGAAGTCCCCTTTTTTTTGCGTGAGGTCGATATGCCGCGCTACGCGCGGGAGCATAAGCTGTCCGAAGAGGAAGCGGGCAGGGTCTTGCGCTATCAGGTTTTTGCGCAGCTTCTCGCGGAGATCAAGGCGGGAGCTTCGGGAAAAATTGCAGTGGCCCATAACGCGGAAGACAGGGCGGAGACGATGCTTTTTCACATGTTTCGCGGAAGCGGATTGCGGGGACTGGGTTCTATTCGGCCTGTTAGAGAGTCGGTGGTGCGTCCGCTTTTATGTTTAGACCGGACACGGATAGAAGCTTATCTGAAAACGGAAGGGATTACATGGTGTGAGGACAGCACTAACAGGGAAGATACTTACGCCAGAAACCGGATCAGACACCATATCCTGTCTTATGCGCAGCAAAGTATCTGCCGCGGCGCAGTGTCTCATATGGGGGATTTGGCGGATATTTTGGCGGAGACAGAGGATTATCTGGAACGTGAGACAGATAGGCTTTATGATAAATATGTAAAAGAGGATTTGACTTATCGGGTCAACCAAGAAAATGGGATGACGGGAGAAGTGGAAATACAGCTATCCGAACTAGGGGCGGAAGAACTTGTTATGAGAAAACGGGTGCTGTTTCGCGCGCTGGAAAAGATGACGCCCCATCGCAAGGACATTACCGCGCGTCATATAGAGGCGCTTCTGACGATTATGGATAAGGATGGGAGTAAAGAACTTTCTCTTCCTTATGGAATCAGGGCCTGCAAAGAATATGATCGGCTGATTTTAAAGAGAACCGGGGATAAAAAGGACGAATCAGGGCGGCAGGAGGCGCGCAAGGACGGAAGCTCTACGGCGGATTCCCGTTCTCTGCCGGAGATCTGCATTGAGGAATCAGAGCTTTCGCCGGGGATTCCGTTTACGGCTGCGATTCCGCATACAGGGGAGTTTGTCTTTACGCTGTGGGAGGCTGATTTTTCGCCGCTGCCCTCTCTTTTCTACAGAAAGGGACAAAATAATTCGGAAAATAGATATACGAAATGGTTTGATTATGATAAAATAACTACGTCTTTACTCCTGCGGATAAGAAAAACGGGAGATTATCTCACGATAGATGAGGCGCTTCATACACAGTCTGTAAAACAGTACATGATTAATGAGAAAATTCCCAAAACGAAACGGGACGGCATGTATCTGTTGGCCGATGGCGCACATATTCTCTGGGTGCCGGGATACCGCACAAGCAGACAGTATAAGGTAGAGAAAAATACGAGACGTATTTTGGAGGTACGTCTAATAGGAGGAAACGATGGCGGAACGAATAGAAGTTTTGTTGACGGAGGAGGAAGTCGATAAGCGGATTCAGGAGATCGGCGATCAGATTTCCAAGGATTATGCCGGGAAAAAAGTGCATCTGGTATGCGTGCTAAAGGGCGGCAGTTTCTTTATGTGCGAGCTTGCTAAGAGGATCACGGTTCCGGTGTCCATTGATTTTATGTCGGTGTCCAGCTACGGCGGGGACACACAGTCAAGCGGGGTGGTCAGGATTGTAAAGGATCTGGATGAGCCGCTTACGGGCAGACATGTGATTGTGATTGAAGATATTGTGGATTCTGGGCGGACGCTCAGCTATTTGCTGGATATGCTGGGCAGCAGGGGGCCGGAAGATGTAAAACTCTGCACGCTTTTGGACAAACCGGACCGCCGTGTGGTGGATGTGAAGGTAGATTATACGGGATTTGAGATTCCGGATGAATTTGTAGTGGGGTATGGGCTGGATTATGATCAGAAGTATCGTAACCTGCCTTATATCGGCGTAGTAAAGTTTGACTAAGATTAAAGTAAGAATAGAGGATTTTCATGAATAAGAGTGGTAGAAGCATATATTTATATTTTGTAGTTATTATCTGTCTTTTGCTGTTTACAGTCTGGGTCGGAACGCAGCGCGTGCCTAACAGCGGTTACACCAGAGGCGAATTTGAGAGGCAGATGGAAAGCGGCGAAGTGGCGGTGGTAACGATCTGTCCGAATAAGGACACGCCTGCCGGTTCTCTGGAAGTGATTTTGAAAAACGGCGAGGAGCGGGTTCTTTATGTGACGGATGTGACGCAGATGGAGTCCGTCGTCAGGGAATATGGTATCGATTGTTCGGTGGAGAGCGTGCCGGAGGAAAGCTGGTTCCTGAATAGTGTGCTGCCGATTTTGATTGTGGTTGTGGTCTGCGTTTTCTTCTTTGTTATGATGAATTCCCAGAATGCCGGCGGCGGCGGTGGGAAGATGATGAATTTCGGAAAGAGCCGGGCGAGACTTCTGATAGGAGGCGAGAACAAGATCACGCTGGAAGAAGTAGCCGGATTAAAGGAAGAGAAGGAAGAGCTGCAAGAGATTGTAGAATTTTTGAAAGAGCCGGGCAAATTTACGAAGGTGGGCGCGAGGATTCCTAAGGGCGTTCTTTTGGAAGGCGCTCCCGGTACAGGTAAGACGCTTCTTGCCAAAGCCATTGCAGGCGAGGCGAATGTGCCGTTTTTCAGTATTTCCGGTTCCGATTTTGTGGAAATGTTCGTGGGTGTGGGCGCGTCCCGCGTGCGGGATATGTTCGCCGAGGCGAAACGCCATGCGCCTTGTATTATTTTTATCGACGAGATCGACGCGGTGGCGAGACGGCGCGGCACTGGCATGGGCGGCGGCCACGACGAGAGAGAGCAGACGTTGAACCAGCTCCTTGTGGAAATGGACGGTTTCGGGGTCAACGAGGGAATCATCGTGATGGCGGCGACCAACCGCGTGGATATTCTTGATCCGGCGATTTTGCGTCCCGGACGTTTCGACAGAAAGATTACGGTGGTTTCTCCCGATGTACGGGGCAGAGAAGATATCCTGAAAGTACATGCCAAGAACAAGCCTCTTGGCGACGATGTGGATTTGCAGCAGATCGCCCAGACTACGGCGGGCTTTACGGGTGCTGATCTGGAAAATTTGTTAAACGAAGCGGCCATCAACGCGGCCATGGACAAGCGCGCTTTTGTGCGGCAGGAAGATATCAAGAAGGCCTTTATTAAGGTGGGAATCGGCGCGGAGAAGAAGAGCCGCATTATCTCGGAGAAAGAGAAGAAGATTACGGCTTACCACGAGGCTGGCCACGCGATTCTCTTCCATGTGCTGCCAGACGTAGGGCCGGTTTATACCGTTTCTATTATTCCCACGGGACTTGGGGCGGCGGGCTACACCATGCCGCTTCCTGAGAAGGATGAGATGTTCCTCACAAAAGGCAAGATGATAGAGGATATCATGGTATCTCTGGGAGGCCGTATTGCGGAGGAAATTATTTTTGACGACATTACTACTGGCGCGTCCAGCGATATTAAAAAGGCGACTAAGGTGGCCCGCAGGATGGTAACCAGATACGGTATGTCCGATAACATTGGTGTGATCAACTATGACGACGACGATGACGAAGTGTTTATCGGCAGGGATTTGGCTCATGCGAAGAATCACAGCGAATTGGTTTCCGGGGAGATTGACCGGGAAGTGAAGACCATTATCGACGACTGCTACAAAAAGGCGAAGGATATCATTATGGAGCATGAAGATGTGCTGCACAAGTGCGCGAAACTTCTGCTGGAGAAAGAGAAGATCAACCGTGCAGAGTTCGAGGGGCTTTTTGATACCTACTATCCTCAGCCCGAAGAACCGGGTGCGCGAGTAGGGGAGACAGAGTAATTGTATAAAATGCACAAAAACGACTAGCCAAAATTGTAATATTTGTGAATCCTTAGTATTGTAGTCAACAGGGGGGTGTGCTAATATACTACTTGTAACCCCCCAATACATTATATAGTTTTTTGCTATACCCCATAAGAAAGAAATACCTTCTCTAAAAAAGACAGTTTAACGGCTGTCTTTTTTACTTATCGTTCCATATCTATCTGACTGAATTGTGTCAAAACCCTTTAAACACTTGAATATCCACTACATATAGTATAAAATAGCTATGTAGTGTTTATTTTTGAGAGAAAGGCTGATTATGGACATTAATCAATTTCAGAGGGCAGAGAAGAATCAGCAGTATTTTGCGGGCATGCGCCCGGTATTCAACAGAAAAGCGTTGTTTTCAGATACGACAGAAGACTATGTAACGCCGTCGGAGCCTAGCGCTTACGGCGAGGTTACGGTGCGTTTCCGCACGGCTAAGAATAATATTGACAAGGTTTTTTTCGTGCATAAGGATGAAAAGCATTTGATGTTCAAGACCGAATCGGATGCGTACTTTGATTATTATTCGCATACGGTTCAGCTTGAGAACGAGAAATTGACGTATTTTTTTGAAATACATGCGGGAAAGCTTTCCTGCTTTTATGACAGACGGGGCGTTACGAAGGATGTCAACAGTTATTATTCTTTTCAGGTGATTCCGGGCTTTAAAACGCCTGATTGGGCCAAAGGAGCGGTTTTTTACCAGATTTACGTGGATCGTTTTTACAATGGAGACCCGTCCAACGACGTGCTGACAAACGAGTATCAGTATATCGGAGATAAGACGGTCCGGGTGGAAGACTGGGATAAGTACCCGGCGGTTATGGGTGTGCGGGAATTTTACGGCGGCGATCTGCAAGGAGTTCTCGATAAGATGGACTATTTGCAGGATCTGGGCGTAGACGTTATTTATTTTAATCCCCTGTTTGTGTCGCCTTCCAACCATAAGTATGATATTCAGGACTATGACTATATTGATCCCCATTTCGGGAAAATTGTGCATGACGAGGGAGAACTGCTGGAGGCCGGACAGACGGAGAACCGTTTGGCCACCAGATATATTGACCGCGTCTCCAATAAGGAAAATCTGGAGGCCAGCAATAAGCTTTTTGCAGAGGTAGTGAAGGAAGCGCACAGAAGGGGCATGAAGGTGATACTGGACGGCGTGTTCAATCACTGCGGCTCTTTTAATAAATGGCTGGACCGGGAGCGGATTTATGAGAATGTACCCGGATATGAGAAGGGGGCCTATGTTGACAAGGATAGTCCCTATCACAGCTATTTCCAGTTCCTTGACGAGAATAAATTTCCTTATAACGGCTCCTATGACGGTTGGTGGGGGCACGATACGCTGCCGAAATTAAATTATGAAAATTCCAGACAGCTTTTGGATTATGTGCTATATATCGGAAGAAAATGGGTTTCCCCGCCTTACAATGCAGATGGGTGGAGACTGGACGTGGCGGCGGATTTAGGCCATAGCCCGGAATTTAACCACACATTCTGGAAGGAATTTCGCAGGGCGGTCAAGATGGCCAACCCCGATGCGATTATTCTGGCGGAGCACTATGGAAGTCCCATGGACTGGCTGCAAGGACAGGAATGGGATACCGTTATGAACTACGATGCCTTTATGGAACCGGTGACTTGGTTTTTGACGGGAATGCAGAAGCACAGTGATGATTATAGGGAAGATATGCGGGGCAATGCCGACAGCTTTTGGGGCGCCATGAGGCATCACAGCGCGGCTTTCACCATGCCTTCTCTTCTGGTGGCGATGAACGAGCTGTCTAACCATGACCATTCCCGGTTTTTAACTAGGACGAACCGGAAGGTGGGCCGGACAAACACGCTGGGGCCGAATGCGGCCAACGAGGGCGTTAATAAAGCGGTTTTACGCGAGGCGGTTGTGATTCAAATGACATGGCCCGGCGCGCCCACGATCTACTATGGAGATGAAGCTGGCGTCTGCGGTTTTACCGATCCGGATAACAGACGGACCTATCCGTGGGGACATGAAGATAAGGAACTGATCGCTTTTCACAAGGAGATTATTCGGATTCATAAGACAAATAAAGAATTTCTGACCGGTTCCTTGAAATATGTGGACGGCGATTACAATGTGATCGGTTATGGCAGATTTACCAGAGAAGGACAGTCTTTGATTCTTGTCAACAATAATGACCATGAGATCACGAAAGAATGGTCTATTTGGTATCTGGGTATTCCGAAAGAATGTATGCTCACCCGGTTGATGCTGACGACGGCGGAGGGGTATTCCACGGAGGCTAAGGAGTATCCTGTTATTGCCGGCAAGGTTAAGATGACGCTTCCCCCCACGTCGGCAGTCATTTTGAGGCACGAGAGCCATACAGAACGGAGTTTTCTGCGGTTTAGCTAGAAAGGTTAGCACGATTATGAAGGTACTAAAGGGAATTTTAGCAGGGATAGGAATTTTGGCGGCGCTTTTGTGTGCGCTCATCATATTGTCGGCCACGAATCCCGGAATTACAGAGGGACTTTCTTCTCTATTGTCCGGAGACGGTTTTTCCTCGGAGGAAGAGGGAGAAGAAGCGGAGGGTGCGGAACCTTCAGGGGAAGAGGACTTTGAGGAAGATGCCGAGGCATCGCAGGAGTTCCCGGAACTGCCGGATTTATCGGATATTGCAGATACAGATTACGAAACGGCGCCTGAGGAAGATGAGGAACCAGAGGCGACGGTAGCGCGCCAGCCGGATGCGCCGGTCAGTGATTCCTACGAGGAAGAAGAGGAACCTGAGCCGGAACGTGTCAGGGGAACGCACGGCTATGAACAGCCTTTGCAGTCAGATATCAAAATTCCCACAATTGTTACCGGTAAGAACGGTTATGAGCCTATTACGGAGCAGTCAGAGGCGGCGGACGGAGAATATAAAGGATTGACGTATGGGGAGTTGGGTGACGGCCTCACTTTTGACCCGCTTCTTTATCCGTATTATCAGATGCTTGATGAGAAGGGCCAGCATGTTTACAGACAGATTTTTGCCAATGCCAATGTAATGACGGAGGCTTTTATTCCGATTGAGGAAGTGACCGTGCCAGAGATGAAAAATGCGATGATGGCGGTTTATAACGATCATCCGGAGTTATTTTGGCTCAATACCACGTTTACCTGTAAGTATGACAAGAACAAAGTTTGTGCCGAGCTTGAGCTGGATTATAATATGTCGAAAGAAGAATTGGACGAGGCTTCTCCGGAGTTTTATAATACGACGAATCGTATCTTGACAGAGCTGGCAAATCTGGGACCCTATGAAAAAGAGAGAAGACTGCACGACATGTTGATTCGGCAGATCGATTATGACCAGAGCGCGGATAAGAACCAGAGCGCGTACAGCGCGCTTGTGGAAGGCAAAAGCGTGTGTGCGGGGTATGCGAGGGCTTATCAGTACCTTATGCAGAGAATGGGGGTTCCCTGTTATTACTGCACGGGATATGCGGGACAGGATCACGCGTGGAATATTGTTGCGCTGGATGACGGATACTATAATGTGGATGTGACTTGGGATGATACGCCGGGCGGGGAGTATGATTATTTTAATAAGACGGACGAGGATTTTGCGAATACCCATATAAGACAGGATTTATCCATTAATCTGCCTCAGTGTCAGGGGCAGCAGTATCGGTTATAGCAGACGAGGAGATGTCATGAAAGGACGTTATAGAAAAGCATTCGATATTGCGGGAATCTTTTTTCTATTGTTGGCATTGACTGTGATTGTATGGCTGTCATCTGACGGCCATATTTATTTTTCGCAGGATTCCGGGTATTATCATGATACTTTTGCTCTCGCAATCAATGGAGGGGGAGGGCTAAAAAGTAAAGTATATTACACATTAGACGGCAGCGAGCCCACGCAGGAAGATTTTCTTTATGAGAAAGACTCGCCTATTTTGATTGGAGATGCGACGAACCTTGCCAATAGATATGCGGGCAGAACCGATGTGGGAATTATGGATTTTGTAAATGCTACGCCCTGTGAAGCGCCGGATTATAACATTGATAAATGTAATGTTGTGCGGGCGTCGCTTTTTGACGGGGAAGGAAACTGTCTCGACTCCATCACCGGTATCTACTTTGTAGGGTTTCAGGATAAAAGCGGTTATGATGGGTTATACACAGCTTCTCTTGTGACAGCTCCGGAGAATTTATTTGATCCAGAAACGGGGATCTATGTGGAGGGGTCCGACGAAAATCCAAATTATAAGGAAAGAGGGACGGATTGGGAGCGGGAGGCTTCGCTTACGATATTTGACGATAAACAAAGGCAGATTTTGACACAGAATTGCGGGATTCGCATCAAAGGGGGAACAAGCAGAAGAATGGCGCAGAAGAGCATCCGTTGTTATGCGCGGGATGAATACTGCGGCGACAGCAAATTTCAGGCGGAACTTT
>CAMXIK010000047.1 GCA_947243855.1 uncultured Lachnospiraceae bacterium
TGCAAGCTCCGGCTCAGTGTGGCCGGTCGCCTCAGCGGAACGGGCGGTGGAACGAGGCTCGCCGGGGATAACCTTGTCGATTACTTCCTGACTCATGGGCTTAACGGTCTGGCCGTAGTTACCGCGGAGTAGATCCTTGAACTCTCCTGTCGCCATCTTATATCTCTCGCCCATCAGCACGTTGAATACCGCCTGCGTACCGACAATCTGGGAAGAAGGCGTAACCAGAGGCGGTTCGCCGCAGTCCTTGCGGACTCTAGGAATCTCTTCCAGCACATCCTGATATTTATCTTCCGCCTTCTGCTCTTTTAACTGGCTTACCATGTTGGACAGCATACCGCCCGGAACCTGATAACGCAGCGTGTTGATGTTAACGCCAAGCACTTTGGTGCTCATCAGGCCGGATTCGATACATTCCTCACGATAAGGACGGAAGTAATCTGCAATCGCCGCCAAAACTTCCTGATCATATCCGGTATCATAAGGCGTACCCTTGAAGGTTTCCACCATAACCTCTGTAGCTGGCTGGGAAGTTCCCAGTGCAAACGGAGAGATCGCGCAGTCGATCACATCCACGCCCGCCTCTACCGCTTTCAGATACGTCATGGACGCTACGCCGGACGTATAATGCGTATGAAGCTGAATCGGAAGCTTCGTGCTCTCCTTTAAGGTCTTAACAAGCTCCGCCGCGCGGTAAGGAACAAGCAGGCCAGCCATATCCTTGATACAGATGGAATCCGCGCCCATTTCCTCAATCTTCTTCGCCATGTCCGCCCAATACTCTAAGGTATAGGCGTCGCCCAGCGTATAGGAAAGCGCGATCTGGGACTGTCCTCTGCCTTCCTGCTTTTTAATCTTGTTGGTTGCGTCTACCGCCGCCTGCAGATTACGGATATCGTTCAGGCAGTCGAAAATTCTGATGATATCAATACCGTTCGCAATAGATTTCTCAACAAACGCGTACACCACGTCATCCGCATAAGGTCTATAACCCAAAATATTCTGGCCTCTGAATAACATCTGCAATTTTGTATTCTTAAAGCCGTCTCTTAACTTTCTCAGTCTGTCCCACGGGTCCTCTTTCAGGAAACGAAGGGAAGCGTCAAAGGTTGCGCCGCCCCAGCACTCTACCGCATGGTAGCCGACTTTATCCATTTTATCTACGATTGGAAGCATTTTCTCGGTAGGCATTCTGGTCGCAATCAGAGACTGATGTGCGTCACGAAGAACGGTTTCCATGATTCCAACCGGCTTTTTAATCTGTTCTGCCATTTTTTTATTTTCCTTTCTTTTAGAATACTCCGAACACTGCCATGAAAGTACCAGCCGCTACGGCCGTACCGATAACACCCGCTACGTTAGGTCCCATCGCGTGCATCAGCAGGAAGTTTGTAGGATCATACTCCGCACCGACCTTCTGCGACACTCTGGCCGCCATAGGCACTGCGGAAACGCCTGCGGAACCGATCAACGGATTTACCTTGCCCTTGGTAAGCACACACATCAGCTTGCCGAAAAGCACGCCCGCCGCCGTACCGACCGCAAATGCAACCAGTCCTAAAAATACGATCTTAAGCGTATCCGTATTCAGGAACGCTTCCGCACTGGTGGTCGCGCCCACAGAAGTACCAAGGATGATAACCACGATATACATTAACGCGTTGGAAGCCGTCTCCGTCAACTGTCTTACCACGCCGCACTCCCTGAACAGATTACCCAGCATCAGCATACCAACGAGGGGAGCCGTGGTGGGAAGAATCAAGGAAACCACAATCGTAACCACGATCGGGAACAGGATCTTTTCCAGCTTACTGACAGGGCGAAGCTGTCCCATCTTGATCTTTCTCTCCTTCTCCGTAGTAAACAGTTTCATAATAGGCGGCTGGATAATCGGTACTAGCGACATATAGGAATAAGCCGCCACCGCAATCGGGCCAAGTAAAGTTGTCTGTCCAAGCTTACCCGCAAGGAAGATGGAAGTCGGGCCGTCCGCGCCGCCAATGATGGAGATCGCCGCCGCAGCCTTATCGTTAAAGCCCAGCGCAATCGCACCGAAATAAGCCGTAAAAATACCGAACTGCGCCGCCGCTCCCAAGAGAAAGCTCTTTGGGTTTGCAATCAGCGGGCCAAAGTCCGTCATGGCGCCCACGCCCATGAAAATCAGGGACGGCAGGATCGCCCATTCATCCAGCTTATAGAAATAATACAGCAGACCGCCGCCAGCGCCGCCTTCTCCGTACTCCGCCATGATATCCGGATAGATATTCACGAGCAGCATACCAAAGGCGATCGGCACCAGCAAAAGCGGTTCAAAGCCTTTTCCGATAGCCAGATATAGAAATACAAGTGCTACGACAATCATGATGTAGTTTCCGACTTCCAGATTGAAGAAAGCGGTCTGATGTATCAGATTATCAAGCGTCTCAACTATATACATGTTCTTAACCTCCTGTAGTTTTTAGTTTCAGCAGAAACGTTTCTTAGACCGTTTCTCCCGATCATTACTTCAATGTCGCAAGAAGCGCGCCAGCCTCTACGGCGTCGCCGACTGCCACATTGATGCTGGCAACCGTACCGTCTTCCGGAGCCACTACAGGAATTTCCATTTTCATTGCTTCCACGATCACGACAGCGTCGCCCTTCTTCACCGCCTGTCCCACGTTAGCCTCAATCTTAAACACCTTACCTGCCGCGCCGGCTTCGATCTTGATGCTGCCTGCTGCGCCGCCTGCCGCGGGCGCTGCTGCGGGAGCAGGAGCTGCCTTTGGAACCGCTCTGGGCGCTGCTGGCGCCGCTGCTGCGGGTGCGCCGCTTGTCGCTCCCTCTTCCACCACTACATCATATACGCTGCCATTTACGGTAATTGTATAATTTTTCATTTTTACATCCTCCTATGATCTTAGGCATTCTGCCATTTACTCTTATTAGATTTTCTAATGGACCTCACCACAAATCCATCCGTAGAAGCAGCCCCCTCGTAAGCCGCGATCGCCGCTGCGATTACCGCCACAAGCTCCGTATCGTCGGAAAGCTCTTCCCTTGTCTCGATCTGCTGTACCACAGGAGCTGCGGCAGGAGCCGGCTCCTCCTTCTTCTGCTTCGACTCAAACTTGGAGATCAGGGTGAAGCAGGAAATAATCAGGCTGATCAGGATCAGAACCGCAAACACGGTTCCCATACCAATTAACGTATTCATCAGAGCCTTAAACAGGATCTCTCCCATGGAATACTTTACATTGGTTGTGATACCGGTAAGCCGGGTATACGTGTTGTCAATCGTAAGCTCCACTTCCGCGTTATGGGAAGAACCAAGCACATTGACGGTGATTACCGCTCCTTCATCATTATAGGCAATGGCCGCCCCGTCTACCCCCTCATAGGTTCCGATATCCTTCAGCGCACTCTCCCAGCCTAGGCAGCCATTGTAGGTAGCGGGATCGCTGGCAAACTGCTCCGTCGCCCCATTAACCACGACGGCGTTCATCTGCTCGACAATGGTAGTGCCGTCCTGTAGTGCCTGTTCCGGACTGATCGGGCCGTTTACCGACTCCTCCTGACCGCACGCTGCAAGAGTCGCCATACAGGTAATCATGCCTAATATTACCAATAGTTTTTTCATACTTACACACATGCCTTTCCGTACCCTGCGTATGAACAACGCAGGCACAATATTTGCAAAACGAACCAACAAAGACTTTTAAACCGTACCGTGCTTTTTCTCCGGACGACCCTCTGTCTTAGAGGAAAGCATCTCGAAGGCGCCGATCACATATTTTCTCGTATCCGCCGGCTCCACGATCTGATCCACATAGCCTCTCTTGGCCGCGCTGGTCACATTGTTCTGTAAAGCCTCGTACTCCTTCGCGCAAGCGTCGATTGCATCCGCACCTTGTCCATCGCAGATAATCTTCGCCGCCAGCTTCGCATCCATCATGCCGATCTGTGCGTCCGGCCATGCGATCGTAATATCCGCGCCGATCGCCTTGGAGTTCATAGCCACATACGCGCTGCCGTATGCCTTTCCGATAATCACATTTACCTTGGGAACGGTCGCATTGGCAAAAGCATACGTAAGTCTGCCAGCCGCCTTGGCCATCCTCTTCTCGGAACAGGTGGTCGCCGCAAAGCCCGTCACGTTGGTAAGGGTCAGCACCGGGATATCGAAAGCGTCACAGAAGTTTACGAACTCCGCCGCCTTCTCCGCGCCTCTGGGAGAAATCGCCGCGTCAAACTTCTCGACAACCTCGCCGTTCTCGTCGCACACCTGCGTACGGTTTGCCACCGCGCCAATGGTAGCGCCGTTTAAGCGGATAAATCCAGCCGCCATATCCTTCGCGTAATCCTGCTTTACTTCCACAAAGAGACCGTCGTCCGCAATCTGGGACAGAGCGATCGCCGTATCGCCCACACAGTTTGCAATCTGTGCGCAGGCACGATTTAAATCGTCTGTGCAGTCCGTCCATGCAAGGTCGGAATTGTTTGCAGGCAGAATGGAAACCAACTGTCTGATCTGCGAAAGAATCGTCGCCTCGTCGGCAGCCATATCCACAAGGCCTGTCTCCTCGCTCTGGAATGCAGCGGCGGAAGTGTCGCAGCGGGAAATCTCATTTCCTTCCAAAGCATTCGGGGAATTGACGAACAGCTTCGCCTTGTCCTTCTCCATGAACGCAAAATCGGTCATGGCCGGAATCAGGGCAAGTCCGCCGCCACAGCTTCCAAAAACAGCCGTTATCTGCGGAACCACACCGGAAGCCATCGCTTGGCTTCTGTAGATCTCACCAAAACCGTTCAAAGCGTCGGTCGCCTCCTGCAGACGCAGGCCCGCAGAATCGATGAGCCCGATCACAGGCGCGCCCATCTTCATTGCCAGCTCATAGATGTTGACGATCTTCTTCGCGTGCATCTCACCGACCGATCCGCTCAATACGGAAGCGTCCTGGCTGTAAACATACACGAGATTTCCGTCGATCACACCGTAGCCGGTAACGACACCGTCAGCCGGAGTCTCAGTCTGTTTCAAATTGAAATCCGTGGCTCTCGCTGTCACGAGACCGCCGATTTCAACGAAACTGTTTTCGTCGAGTAAAGCATTAATTCTTTGACTCGCTTGAGAAGTAGTACTCATTTTTCAGCCCTCCATTTATCATAATTATAAAAAAAATAAAAGATGATCTTTTATGTGCATAACGCACTAAAGTAGTATAACACAGAATCCCTCTTCCGACTAGCAAATTTTACAAAAAAATGTAAGTTTTATCAGATACCCGAGAATCCACAAAAAGCTGCGTTCCTCCACCCCAGAATCCGTGCAGACGGCGTACTGCTTCACCAGTTCCCCGTTTAGGTAATAGGACACGGAGCCAACCTGCATTCCCGCAGCGACAGGCGCGTCTAAGACTGTCTCCACCTGCGTTTTAACTTCCACCTGATCCTCCTCGCACAGAAGATATCGGAGTCCCTCCTCCTCTTTTCGCAGCGTGACGGAAACAAACGCCTCCTCAAAGGGCGTCCCGTCCTTCCCTGCAATCCCGTTTCTCACCGGGATATCCGCAAAGGTCTTCTCCTCGTAGATATCCTGATACTGATACCGTTCCATCCCATAGAGAGCCAGCTTCTTCATATCGCTCCATTTATAACTCCTGTTATTTGGCCAGCCGCAGGCCAAAAGCGCCACGGTAAAAATTCGCCCCTCGCTCTCCACCGCCCCTACATAACAATAACCTGCGTTATTTGTAAATCCCGTCTTCCCGGAAAGAGCCTCCTCCATCATACCCAAAAAGGCGTTATGGTTGTTGCAGTGAAAGCTTCTCGTTCCCTCCGCATTGGTAAAATCGTAGCCCTGCGTGCGGGTGATCTCTAAAAACCGCTCTTTCTCTGGCGAATCTGTCAGACAGTAAGCCATGATCTTTGCCAGATCCGCCGCCGTCGTGGAATGCACCTTCCCGCTCTCGTTCACCTTGGCGTCAAGTCCGTTCGGCGTGATAAAGTACGTGTCAAAGCACCCGATATCACGGGCCTTCTGGTTCATCATGGCCGCGAAATTTTCCACGCTGCCGCCCACCGCCTCCGCAATCACCACCGCAGAATCATTGTGGGACTCTAACATCAAAGAGTACAGCAGGTCGCCCAGCCTGTATTGTTCTCCCGCCTTTACGTTCAGCTTTACCTTAGGCATACTGGCCGCGTAGGAAGAAGCCTCCACAAGCTCCTCCGGATTTCCGTATTCCAAGGCGAGAATGCAGGTCATGATCTTGGTAGTGCTGGCCATGGGCAGTTTATCGTTCGGGTTTTTCCCGTAAAGAACCCGCCCAGAATCCGCATCCATGAGAACCGCCGCCTGGGAGTAAAGCTGTAATGGCTCTTTCCCACCGCCCTCCTGTGTCTGTGCCGCCGCATAACACTCGTTTTCTATCTTGCCCCGCGCACACAACAACAGGGCGGCCGCCATCATCATAGCAGCCACCCTGTATCCTGTTCGCTTTCTATTTTCCTTCTTTTTTAACATACGCATCTATCTGGCCCCGGCAATACTCCATTGGTCTAATATATGCGTATCCCGCATTCTCCTATGACAGGGTTATTTTTCCCTGCAAAAAAGCCGCGCCCGCTCAGTCCCAGTGTCCCTCGGTCTCCGCCGCAAGCGCCTTGCTGTTACACACAGGACAGACCGCTTCGTCTAGATCCGCAATCAGCGCCGCCTCCCCTTGGCACACAGGACAGGGTCCGATAAAGGCTTCTTCCCTCCCCTCAAGCTCCAATACCGGGACGCTCACCACATTTTTGCAGCCGCCGCATACGGAAAGCCGGTATTCGAATGCAAAGAGCGGTTCCGCTTCCCCGGCCTCCTCCATGATCTTATCCCCGGTCTCTTGCGGGAACTCCCGAACCACGCTCTGTAACAGGGCATGGGACAGACCGCAGCCGGTCATGCACTGCCATTCCCTTTTACATGACGCGCAGACAACTTTCTTGATTTCCCCCATCTTATCCTACTCCTTTTGAAACAAAAGCCATTAACCAAGAAGCGTGAGTATCCTCTCCGACTGCTGATTTGCCTGCGACAGCATGGACGCCCCCGCCTGCATCAAAATCTGATTATTGGAGTAATCTACCATCTCCTCCGCGATATCGGCATCCCTGATTCTGGACTCCGCCGCCGCCGTATTTTCCGCAATGTTCTTCAGATTATTGATCGTATGCTCCAGACGGTTCTGGATCGCACCGTATTCGCTGCGCACATTGCTGACCATATGGATCGCCGCCTTAATCTCGTCGATCGCCAGATCAGCGTCGTCGGTTGTTTTCACATTGGTTGCCGATAATCCCAGCGCGTCTGTGCTCATCTGATAAAGCGGCACTGCGATATGCTGTCCCGGCTCAGCGCCAACCTGTAATTCCAGCAGCCTGCCTCCCCCTGCAACGCCCATGGGCTTGTTGGACGGGTCCGAAGGATCGACCGGATTGACCGGGCCTCCGCCTCCTCCGCCGGAACCGTCGATCACCCCCGCCACGTCGAGCGAGGACGTGATCACAGAACCAGCGCCGCCAAGAGAATTATACGATAATTTGCGGACAAACTCCAAGGCGTCGCCGCCACTGTTCGTAATATGGCTCCTAATCGTAGCCTCCGACAAACCTGTACAGTTCTGTATCGCCGTGCCCAGGGATTTACCCTTAATCAGCTCTTCCATAATCTTATCCATGCCAGCGGCAATGTTGGCGCTCGTCACGGCGCCTTTGCCGTTTGCAAGCCATCCCGCATAGGCCGCCGCCAGATAGCCGTGGCCGTAGGGTCTGTTCACCGGCGTATACTTTTTCAGATAATTCTTGATATTGGCGTCCTGACTGGCGTCGTTTTCGTCCGTAAGCTGTTTGGCATAAGCAATCAGCGTATTGTTCCAGTTGGTCGGAAACCCGCCGCCCGAAAGCTGGGCCACGCCCTCCTTAAACCACTCGGGCAACGATTTCTTCATTGGTATCGGTAACACGTACTGCATCACGGAGTGCATCAGCTCGTGCGCAATGGTCGACTGTAAGGCCTCAGCCATGCTTCCCGTCCCCTCCGCATCCGCCATCCCAAAGTCCTTGGAATCAAACTGAATCTCCAGATTAAACCCTCTTTTCGTCGGGCTGCCGGATGGATAATAGGAATAGCCGGCCCGCGCCAGCATACTGCCTTTCCCGTCTATCGATTTCACCGTGATCTTTATATTCAGCGTCTCGCTGCCAATCTCATTTTTCAGGGAAGGAAAGGCGTCTAATATCTGTTCCGCCGCTTTCGGAATAAACTCCGTCGCGATTTTTGTCGCCAGCGCCCCGCCCGACGAGGTCGGATTCACGGCTGCGCGGCTCATGGCCGCATCCGCCCCGGAAACGTTGTCGGACATCCCATTGATCGTCACCGAGCCGTCCGCTAGATTGTATGTTAAATCAAATTCATAGACTTCCGAAAATCCCGCTTCTGGCTGCAGGCCGTCCTCCGGGAAAATATTGATTTCATTAAAGGTAGTATTCTGCGCAGTCTTGTCGATCTCACCCTTCAACTGCTGGATCTCCGCATCGATCATCGCCCGGTCCGCATCCTGCAAAGTGCCCGTAGCCGCCTTGACCGCCAGCTCGTTCGCCCGCTGCAGCATATCGTGCACCTCGTTTAACGCGCCCTCTCCGATCTGCACCAAGGAGATCCCGTCCTGCGCGTTCGCCGCAGCCTGTGTCAGACCACGTATCTGTCTTCGCATTTTTTCGGAAATAGAAAGACCTGCCGCATCATCCGCAGCGCGGTTGATCCGGTAGCCGGAAGATAGCTTCTCTGATGTCTTGGCATTTTTCTTCGTGATCATGCCAAGCTGCCTGTTGGCGTTCATCGCCAGAATATTTGTCTGTACTGAGAGCATTTTTACCCCCCCCCCGACGAAATCCGCTTCCTTGCAGTCATCCATAAAATCGGTTCATACAGGCAATAAACTATGTCAAAGGGAAATCATTGATTTGCTTATTGTAGAGTTACATACTATTTATCGGCATGTTTGTGTTTTTTCTTTAGGACCATGTTTTAAATATCCAACTGCATTTCCACTTCGGATTCGGCCTGCTGCTTAAACTCCTCAATCTGCACCGCAGAAAGCTCCGGCAGATCCTCAATGGATTTCACGCCAAAGCTCCGTAAAAACTGCTCCGTCGTGCCAAAGAGAAGGGGCCGTCCCGGCGCATCCAGCCTGCCCACCTCAGAAATCAGGTCAAACTCTAACAGCCTATTCACCGCATGGTCGCAGCTCACCCCCCTCACCTTCTCGATCTCCAGCCTTGTAATAGGCTGTTTATAGGCGATGATGGAGAGCGTCTCCAAAAGAGTGTCCGTGAGCACAAATTTCTTAGGCGTCTTTGCAATTTTAATCAGATACTCATAGAGTTCGCTCTTCGTGCACATCTGCACCGCATTGTCTAACGTGGTAAGCCCGATTCCCCGGTCCTCCTTCTGGTATTCGGCCGCCATCTCGTCAAGAAACTGTCTTGTGGTATCTTTATCCTCTTCAATCACGGCCGCCAGTCTGTCGATCTCCACAGAGTCTCCCATGGTAAAAAGAATCGCTTCCAACACTGCCTTTGCCTTGTTTTTTTCCATCCTTCATTTCCCCTTGTCAACTTACGCTGGTTAGCTGCAACGGCCCGTTACCCGCCGTCTCCTTCGCCGTAATGATGATATCTGAGAAGGTGTCTTCCTGCTCGATACCGATCCGGCCCGTTTTGATCAACTCCAAAATTACCAGAAAGGTCACGATCACTTCCATTTTGCTGTGCTGCTTCTCCAAAAGCTTTCGGAAGCTAAAGGTTTTATGGCTTTGCACATAAGCCTCCACATAGGTTGTTTTTAGGTCAAGATCAATTTCGTCTTTCTCAATCCTGCCAAAGGTGCTTCTTACCGGATCGATCTTGTCCTCCTGCCGCTTCATCATCTGCTTGAAAATCTCATGAAGCTTATTCAACGTCATGTCGCCGACCAGTTCCTCATAATCCACTGGCTGTCTGTAGTCCGCTACCTCTGGAGGCAGGGTAGGCCGTTTGTAGAGGTTTCTCTCCGCATCCACCATGCGGTCCCGCAGTTCGTAAGACATATATTTGCACATTTTGTATTCTAACAGCTTCTCCACAAGTTCCGCCCGGGGGTCTTCCTCCTCCCCCTCCTCGTTCACTTCTTTTGGAAGAAGCATTCTGCACTTAATGTCAATGAGGGTAGCCGCCATCACCAGAAACTCGCTCATGACGTTCATATCTTCGGTTTCCATCTGTCTAATATAATCCAGATACTGTTCCGTTATCTCCACAATGGGGATATCGTAGATATCCACTTTATTTTTGTCTATCAGGTGCAGAAGCAGATCCAAAGGGCCTTCAAACACCTCTAACTTTACTGGAATTGCCATAGCCAGTCCTCTCCTAACGCTTCACTGCTGCTTGTCCGGCATAAGTTTAATCACAATCAGCTCACCCGGATTAAAAATCCGAATCGGGGGCGTGTGGCTGCTCAACCCCCGGCTTAAAATCATGGTGCTTTTCTTCTCATGAAAGATACCGCCGTCATATTTGGGAAACAAGGTTAACGTCGGTGAAAGCACCCCGCCCAAAACCGGCAGTCTCATGATCCCTCCGTGCACATGTCCCGCCACCACCAGATCCGCTCCCCAGTCTGCATACGCGTCAAAATAGACCGGATTATGCGCGATCAGCAATTGAAACATGTCCTTTCGCGGCTCCCCCAGAAGTTTCGGCAGATAGGACGCCTCCATGGGTTCCCTGCGAAAATGTTTAAAATAGGACTTATCAATCTGCGCGCCGCAGACCGCAATATTCCACTCCGGCAGATAGGCCGTCTCATTGATTAACGGCTCAATCCCAGCACGTTTCAGGCCAGAAACATACCCCTCATACATCCCCGGATAATCCTCCGGATACAACCCCAGACGGTATTCATGATTGCCCATGCCATAGAAAACCGGATACTTGGCTGCAAGATTCTCCATCAGCGAAAGCGCATGACTGAAATCTGCGCCGTTCCATGCCGTCAGCATATCCCCCGCCACCAGAATGCCGTCTGGCGAAATCCCGTCAACCGCAGCAAGGAGCCTGTGATTCTTTTTTCCAAAGGATTTGTTATGTAAGTCCGATAAGAGCGCCATCGTACACGGCTTTGTAATCTTATCGGACTTGATCTCATAAGTGACGGTCACAAACCGATTGCTGTCCCGGACAGCCGCAAGCAGGCATATCACAGCCGCCGCTGCCACGCATAGCAAAACACCTTCCCACATGCACTGTCTCCGCGCGCTGTTCCTCCCGCCCGGCCGATTTTGCTCCGCCTAATCCGCCGTTTAGGTTCATGCCAGCGCTTCTCCCAACTTCCGCAACTCATAAAGTATATCACACACTTCCCGTTTCCCGCAATCGGCGAACTTTTGTTCTAACCGTCTCCCCTATCTCCATCCGCTCACCGTTTCATCAGATACAAGCCCCATAGTTTCTTATAATAGTCCTTATACCCTGCTTTCTCCACGCTCTTAGCCGCCAGAATGGACACGCTGCCAATCCGGGTGCCGTTCAGCTTATAGACCGCCTCGCCGACGGCGTCTCCCTCCGCAATCGGAGCCGTCACCACACCCGGCAGACTGATCTCCTTCTCGATCTCATTCAGGTTATTGCCCGCCGTATCAAGATAAGAAAAAGGCGACGCATAAACGAGATTGACCGTATCTTCAATGCCACCCTCCACTTTCTGTGCCGGAAGCGGATCTTTGTTGTCGTCGTTATACATCTGGCTGACACTGTAGCCATAGCTTAAAAGCGCCATCGCATCCTGAAATCTGCTCTTCGGGTCGGGCGCAGCCATAACAACTGCTATTAATTCCATGCCGTCTTTATCGGCTGTGGCCGACAGACAATAAAGCGCCTTTGAGGTTGAGCCGGTCTTTAAGCCGGTCGTCCACTCGTACTGTTTGAGCAGCTTATTGGTGCTGGAAAGGGTAAAGGTACTGGTTCCCTGCGCCGTCTTGTGCTCGATATCCTCCATCCAGATAGTCGTATAATCAAAAACCTCCGGATACTTTGTGATCAGCTCCCTTGACATAATTGCCACATCTTTGGCTGAGGAATAATGGTCGTCGGAATCCGTCAATCCACAGCAGTCCTCAAAATGGGTGTTCTGCATACCGAGGCTCTCCGCCTTGTCATTCATCAGCTTGACAAACTCCGTTTCGCTCCCCGCTATGTACTCCGCCACCGCCACGCTTGCGTCGTTGCCGCTGGCCACCGCAATACACTTGATCATGGTTTCCAGCGTCTGCGATTCTCCTTCCTCCAAAAATACCTGCGATCCGCCCATGGATTTTGCATAGGCGCTGGTGGTCACCATATCATCCAAATGGATTCTGCCGCTCTTTAAATGCTCGAAAATAATGAGCAGCGTCATGATTTTTGTGATACTTGCCGGACTTCTCCTCGTATCCGCATCCTGCTCGCAGATCACCTGTCCTGTAGTCGCCTCCATCACGATATAGGAGGGTGTATTCACCTCCGGCGCGGCATTGACTGTAACAGCCATTGCAAAGAACAGCGTATCCGTCCATAAAATCCCCATCAGAAGCCATACAGCGATTCGTTTCTTCCTTTTTTGCAAACTTTGTCACCCCTACTATTTCTTCTGTACTATACATATTGTAGTGGGACAACGGATATTCCTTGCTTATGCGCGCAAGAAAACAGGCCTGAAGGAATTCCTTCAGACCTGTCTTTGCTTTTCTTAGTTATATTTGCGTTTTCTTGCCGCTTCGGACTTCTTCTTGCGTCTTACGCTCGGCTTCTCGTAATGCTCGCGCTTACGAATCTCCTGCTGGATACCCGCCTTCGCGCAGCTTCTCTTAAAACGACGAAGCGCACTGTCCAGAGTCTCGTTCTCTTTTACGATTACGTTTGACATTTCCGCACCTGACCTCCCTTCAGTCCCAGAGTATTTCGACTGATTGGGTTATTTGCGTGTTCTCACACAACACAAATTATACCACATTTTAAACGCGAGTCAATCAGAAAATGTAAATTTGTTCTAATTTTCTATTCTCTTTTTCTTCCGCAATCCGGTCTTGTACAAAACGATGCCGATCACAGCTAGAAGCGAGATCGCCTCGCTCACCCTCCAATACCACGGCTCGCGGAAACCGACCTGCATCGTTCCCGCATATCCTGCCGGCACGGACACCGAAACACGGGAGACATTTCCGGGTGATATGGCAAGCCGTTCCCCGTTTTCCGTAACGGCCTGATAGCCTTTATACAAAAGAAACGGCACTTCTACCTGCTGTGTCTGCTGGCTGTTATTTTGCAGGCGGACGAGAATATCGCCTTTTTCCCTGTGCCAGTCCTCCACCGCCACACTCTCCGCGTCGTAAGTCAGCTCTTCCCGGTACTGTTCCTGATACGAACCGACGGAAAAATCAGTCCCGTCCCCGGTTACCGGAATATATTCCCCGAAGCCGATATTGTTAGTATCAATGCCCGCTTCCTGATAAATGCGGATCGCCGTCGCATCGTTCATCAACTTGCTGATAAAGGTTATCCCCTGACTAACCGCCACAACAGCTAACAGTCCCGCAAAGAAAACCTTCTTTTTTTGTTCGATCCACTCCTTGTTCATGATCATGCAAAGGAGCCACAAAAGCAGAACCGCCGCAATCGCCAGAAAACGCCACTGGTACTGTAAACTGTGCACCGGAAACTGCAAAAACGGTATCCTGCGCGCAAACCATGTGTAAGGGAAAGTATATCTTGTCATAAAAAGACACAGCGCGCTTAAGAAAACTACCAGATATTCTTCTTTTCTCTCCGCCTTGTCTCTCGCCCTGTTCCATACGCACAGAAGAAACCAGCCGATCAGAACAAGCATCATCGCGTTTCCGACCGTCATGGGCATGCTGCCGGCGACGCCCCGGTTGCCGATGGCGCCAGACAATTCCATGGCCTCATAATCCGTCATGAAAAACTGCACCAGATAACCGCCCTTATCCTCCAAAAGATACGGCTCGTACCGGTCCATGCTGTTAATGGCATAGGTGCCGCTCATCATATAGTCGAGAAACGGAAGCAGAAACCACAGATTCACCAAAAGGGTCGCCGCCGCCGCTTTCACCAGAACAATCAGCGTCTTTTTGCGGATTGTTTTCTTCCACAAAATAGCAACTGTAATTATAACAAAGAGAGCCGTCATTTCCGTTGAGATCATATGGGACAGAAAAATGCCGCTGCAGCCGGTCACAATCGTGATCCAGCTATTTTTATGCTCCTCGGAGTCTTCCGGCAGTTTATAAACCTTCCACAAGCCATACAGGACAAGGGGCATGAATGCGACCGCCGTATATTCTCCCACCGCCGCTCTCGTATAGACGCAGTGCAGCCGGTATAAATTCAAAGAATACAAGGCGGAACACAAAAGCCCCGTCCATCTGTCGCTCATCTTGGAAAAACAATGGAACGAAATTCCCACCGTCAGCACGTGTATCAAAAATACATAACTATAATAGGACGCCAAAACAGAAATGCCGAAAATACGAAAGACGGCCGGAATGTACAAAAGCAGATCCCCGTAAAACACCGAGGAGGCATAGCCATATCCGTTCATCCAGTTTGTCGGCACCTTCACGGGAAACACGCCGTTTAACAACCCGTCCTTAATGCCCTCGATTCTGGTCAGATGAAAGCCCAGATCAAAGGCGTTATCAAACAGATAATTCACCGCCAGAGGCAGACTGCAAAAGCCTACCAAAAGAAGCAGCAGCTTCCACTGCATGTTTTTGTCCGCATCCGCAAAATAGCGATCCCGCATGGCATAAAGCGCCAACAAAAGATTGACCGCCAGAAGCAGCGCCGCCATTTTAAAGACAAAATTGCGCGTTCCCACCGCCGCCGAAGTGATCCGAATGCTTCTGACAAGCAGATAATCCCCGTCCACCGCATCCCCGGACAGACGTCCAAGCACATGCAGGGGCCTGTCGCCGTATTTTACCCGAAAATCGCTGGCTACGCTGCCAGATTCCCGAATCCGTATCACGCCGCCGGTATTATCGTCAAACCGGCCAAGCGTATGATAAATCTCCAGCCGGACTTCTCCCTTGTACTCATACTGGGCCTCCATGGTGTACATGCCTCTTGGCAGCGTAATCTCCGGAGTCGCAATATAGGAAAAATCGCTTGACTTATCAATATAAAATCCGGCCGCGCCGGTGTCGTCCACCAGCTCCTCCTGTGTGAACGTATAGTCCACCCGCTCTCTGTTATGATACAGCAGGCCGGCAGCCGCCAGAAGCAGCAGTTCTACCGCAGCTATGCAGAGCCATATCTTCTTGTTCAATTGCATTTTCTGCAGCATATTCCACCCGCCTTATCCTAGCTGTCCTTCCAAAATTTCCTTCGTCTTTGCAATGGCCTCGTCTATGCCCGCCGGATTCTTGCCGCCGGCCTGCGCCATATTGGGGCGTCCGCCTCCGCCGCCGCCCACAACCGCCGCGATGCCTTTGATCAGATTACCCGCATGGGCGCCCTTTGCCATCGCGCCGTCGGTAGCCATGGCGATCAGGTTTACCTTACCTTCCTTCTCGGAGAGAAGAACCACCACGCCGTCTCCCAGCTTCTCTTTCAACTGGTCGCCAAGCTCCCTGAGACCGTTCATATCTACATCGGGCGCCTTAGCCGCCAAAAGCTTCACGCCCTTTACATCCTGTACCTGATCCATCACGTCGCCAAGCGCCTCTTTCGCCGCCTTGCTCTTCAAGGACTCGTTCTCGCTCTGCAACGCTTTCATTTCGGCCATCAGATGCTCGCACCGCTCCACCAGATTGGAAGGGGTTGTCTTCAAGGTCTTAGCCGCCGCGTTCAGTTCCTCTTCCAGCTTCTGATAGTAAGCCGTCACATTGCTGCCCGTCACCGCCTCGATACGGCGCACGCCAGCCGCCACGCCGGACTCGGAAAGGATCTTAAAGGAGCCGATCATTCCCGTGGACTTTACATGGGTGCCGCCGCACAGCTCGCTCGAAAACTCTCCCATCTGCACCACGCGCACGGTATCGCCGTATTTCTCGCCAAAAAGAGCCATCGCGCCGGACTTTTTGGCTTCCTCTATGCTCATTTCCTTCGTCTCGACCGCCAGATTCTCCGCAATCTTCTCATTGACGATCCGCTCCACCTTCTGTATCTCCTCCGCCGTCATCGCCGCCGAATGGGAGAAATCAAAGCGGGTTCTCTCGCCGTCCTGATAGGAACCAGCCTGCTCCACGTGATTTCCCAAAACCTCCCGCAGGGCTTTTTGCAAAAGATGCGTTGCGCTGTGGTTTTTACAGGTGCTGCCCCTTCTTGTGGTGTCAACGGACAAGGTCACGGTATCGCCCGTCTTGAACATGCCTTTCGTCATTTTACCGATATGCCCCACCTTGCCGCCTAACAGCTTGATGGTATTCTCCACCCGGAATTCGCCGTCCGCCGTGGTAATCACACCGATATCGCCTTCCTGACCGCCCATGGTGGCATAAAAAGGCGTCTGTTCCACAATGACCGTGCCGATTTCGCCGTCTGTCAGCGCATCGGCCAGCTCCGTCTCCGTGGTGAGCACGGTGATCTTAGAATCGCAGGACAGTTTATCATACCCCACAAATTCCGTGGTAACGGAAGGGTCTATGGATTCGTACACGGTCACGTCCGCGCCCATGTAGTTGGTCACCTTGCGGGCCTTGCGGGCCTTATCCTTCTGCTCCTGCATACAAGAGGCAAAACCCTCCTCGTCCACCGTAAAACCCTTCTCCTCCAGAATTTCCTTTGTCAAATCAAGAGGGAAACCAAACGTATCGTAGAGCTTGAAAGCATCCTCGCCGCCAAGCTGTTTTTTGCCGTCTTTCTCTACCTTTTCCGCCATTTCATTTAAAATGCTTAAGCCTTGGTCGATGGTCTTATTAAATTTACCCTCTTCCTGCTTTAACACATTGAAGATAAATTCCTTCTTCTCTTCCAGCTCCGGATAACCGTCCTTGGAGCCTTCGATCACCGTCCCCGCCAGATTGGCCAAAAACATATCCTTGATTCCAAGCTTCCTTCCCTGACGGGCCGCGCGGCGGATAATACGGCGAAGCACATAACCGCGCCCTTCATTGGAAGGCATAATGCCGTCGGAAATCATGAAGGTTGCCGAGCGGATATGGTCTGTGATAATACGGATGGATACGTCCGTTTCGTAGTCTTTTTTGTATTCCACGCCGGCGATCTCGCACACTCTGGTGCGAAGCGCCAGCACCGTGTCCACGTCAAAGATGGAATCCACGTCCTGTACGACCGAAGCCAGTCTCTCAAGCCCCATACCGGTGTCGATATTCTTCTGGTCAAGTTCTGTGT
>CAMXIK010000048.1 GCA_947243855.1 uncultured Lachnospiraceae bacterium
TAGAAGGACAGGGAATGGGCTTTTGGACACGGGTTCGACTCCCGTCTGGTCCACTCGGATAAGTTCTTAAATACTCGTTATATACGGGATTTTAAGGACTTTTCTTTTATACGGAAAGCAGAATATACACAATGGTAAACATAATTTACTTATGGAGACATTTGTTCACAATTCTCTGGACATCGTTTCTGTTTAGCGGTAAAATAAAAAGAAATATCTTGTAATTTAGGAAGAGGGGGAGAACGGATGGGGACAGGCAAAAATGCGATGAAAAAGAATGAGGGAAATGCGGCGCTGCATTCGGTAAAGACGAAGCTTGTAGGCGGAATGGTGGTGGCTATGACCATTGCAATGACTTGTCTGTCGGTAGTTTTGATTCGGAATCTGCGGATTCCCATGATGGAGTTAAATCAAGGCTATCTGTATGACCTCGCAGTTTCTTACGGTGATAAAATAAACAGCGCAATCGAGCTGCAGGGATATAATACGGCCACAAATTATAATATTTTGGCGGACTCTCTCGAGGGTGTAGGGCTTAAGGGCGTCGAGTCAAGCTATGCCTATCTGGTGAGCGGGGACGGTACGATGCTCTATCATCCGACAAAAGAGAAAGTGGGACAGCCCGTGGAAAATGAAGTGGTGAAGGGCGTGGTTGCGCAGATTGCAACCGGCACCCTTCCGGAAGCGAACGTGGTGGAATATACATATAACGGTTCGAATAAGTATGCGGCATACGCCGTGACGGAAAAAGGACACTGTATTTTGGTGGTATCGGCGGATAAGGATGATTTGATGAGCGCGGTGCACAAGGTTACGGCCACAGGGACGACATGTACGGTCATCATGATTCTGGCTGCCAGCTTGGTTGCGTATTTGTTTGTAGGTAAGATCGTAAAACCCATTCTGACGGTGACAGATGTGGTGGGACGGTTGGCGCATATGGATTTTACAGAAATTGAAGGGCAGGACAGACTGACCGCAAGGGCTGACGAGACCGGACAGATGAGCCGCGCGGTGGCGGAGCTGCGCAGACAGCTCGTGGATATGGTAGCGGAACTTCGGGGACAGAGCGCGCAGCTTTTTGAAGCGTCGGATCTTATGAATGCCAATGCCTCCGAGACGGCGACTACGGTGGAGCAGGTGGAGAAGGCTGTTTCAGAAATCTCCGAGGGAGCTTCCTCCCAGGCGGACGAAACGCAGAAAGCAACAGAGAATGTGATTTTGATGGGCAATATGGTGGAGGAGACCACAAGACAGGTGGAGGAGCTTACCGACAATGCCAATGCCATGAGAAAGTCCAGTGAGGACGCAGTCGCTACCTTACAAAATCTGGAAAGGATCAATGATCGGGCCAGAGAAGCGATCGACGTGATTTATGAACAGACCAATACGACCAACGAATCCGCTATGAAGATCAGGGAGGCGACAACGCTCATCACTTCCATTGCGGAGGAGACGAATCTGTTGTCCTTAAACGCCAGTATCGAGGCGGCGAGAGCCGGCGAGCAGGGCAGAGGGTTTGCCGTGGTGGCGGGCCAGATACAGAAGCTTGCAGAGCAGTCCAACGATTCCGCGAGACAGATTGAAGCGATCATTGATTCGCTGATCACGGATTCCCAGAAGTCTGTGGCAACCATGGAAGACGTCAAGAAGATTATGGAAAGCCAGAATGAGAGTGTGGGCCGGACCAATGAAAGCTTTGTACAGGTACAGGACGGTATTACCCAGTCACTGGATGGTGTGAACAGGATTGCGGATAAGACGAAGCGGCTGGACGAGGCCAGAATTAACGTGGTGGATGTGGTGCAGAATCTGACGGCGATTGCGGAGGAGAATGCGGCGAGTACGGAAGAAACTTCCGCCTCGGTTACGGAGGTCAGCACAATTGTGTACAGTATTTCCGAGAATGCGAATAAACTCAAGGATATTGCGGAGCATTTGGAGCAAAGTATGAGTATCTTCAAAATCTGATCATTGTCTTTGGGGGAACTTATGGAAAAACGAGAGGACGATCTGGTAGTTGGCGGTTATCGCTTTGCAACGGTGGCGGACGCCGAGACAGCCAGAATGGAAGAAAAAAAGGTAGAGAATCTGGAGCAGCGTCTCGATTACCGCAAACCGCAGAATGTGCTGCTTGTCTATAACAGGGCGGTGGAAAATCAGGCTTTTTTAACGCCGGTGGGGTTAAGCTATTTACAGAAGATGCAGAAGGAAATGGCAAAGTGGGGCGTACCTGCGGATAAAATCCAACCGGTGCCGCTTTATGCGACATTCAGCAACAAGACGGCAAACAGCCGCTTGATTCGGTCGAGTGTGGCAAAACGGCATCCTGAATATCAGGGGAGATTTGTCACTTCTCTGCTGATCAATTTGGTACTGCTGTTTCTTGTGGCGGGGATGATTGCGATCGCATGGAACAGCGATACGCCCAATATTGTCAATTACAGGCAGGCCGTGGTGAACGAATATTCGGAGTGGGAGCAGGAGCTGACTCAGAGAGAACGGGAACTCCGAAGCGCAGAGCGGCAGTTAGAAGCAGACAGACTTGGGACACAGTGACAAAAAAGAAAAGCATAGAGGTGTGGTATGGAGAAATCGAAGATCCTTGTGGTGGACGATGAGAGCCGTATGCGCAAGTTAGTGCGGGATTTTTTGGTAAAAAGTAATTATGAGGTCGTGGAGGCGTCTGACGGGGAGGAGGCGTTGGATCTTTTTTTTGAAAAAAACGATATGGATCTAGTGATATTGGACGTCATGATGCCTAAGATGGACGGGTGGCAGGTATGCCGGGAGATACGGGCTTACTCGAAAGTCCCGATTATTATGTTAACCGCCAAATCAGATGAGAGAGACGAGCTTTTGGGATTTGAACTGGGCGTGGATGAGTATATCGCAAAACCTTTCAGCCCCAAAATTTTAGTGGCGCGAGTGGAGGCAATTCTTCGCAGGACAGGGCAGGCTGCCGTTGAGACTGTTGTGGAAGCGGGCGGTATCCGTCTTGATAAGCAGGCGCACAGTGTGACTGTGGGGGAGGAGACCATAGATCTAAGCTATAAAGAGTTTGAACTGTTGGCTTATTTTATGGAAAATAAAGGAATTGCATTGTCTCGTGAAAAAATCTTAAACAGTGTCTGGAATTATGACTATTTTGGGGATGCAAGGACGATTGATACCCATGTGAAAAAGCTTCGGAGCAAGATGGGGCCGAAGGGGGAACTGATCAAGACCATATGGGGGATGGGATATAAATTTGAGGAAGAATAAGACTTAAAGTTGACTGCAAAAATCGTGGGGTGGGGAGAAAAGAGGACATATGGACAGACGGTGGTTTTACAAAGAAGAAATGTTTTTTACCTCAGAAGAACACGACGTTGGAGAGGAAAATCAGGATAAAATTATAGAGCTGCTCGGGAAAAATGTGGCGGTCGGCGTAGTCAGCGGTTTTTATGAGGAAGGTTTTCCACTCTATTTTATCAGCGCGTTTGCACTTTCCAATATTGGGATGACTTTTGAGCAGTTTATGGAGAGGACAAAGGGGAATTTTTTGGAGGCCGTGTACAAGCCGGACCAGCCGACTTTTACATACGTGTGCCTGCCGGGCGAAGAAGACAGAAGGGAGTACCGCCTGATCAACGGGAAGGGAGACCCGGTCTGGGTAAGCGAGATCCGGACGGAGTCAAAATCAAGCGATGGCCGCAAAATATGGATTTGTGCCGTCAGACTGGTAGATGAGGAGCGCCGGACCAGCCAATTGTCCTATGAGGCGTTCCGGATGCTGCAGGATACTTATTTCAGAATCAGCGCGATCGATCTCAAAAAAAATCTGATTACGGATCTCAAATATGTGGAGAGCGAGGCCCGCGTGGTAGAGCGTTTAAATGGCGATTACAGAATGACGATCGTCTCCTGCGCGAAAAATTATGTGGAACCGAGCGACAGAGCGAATTTTCAGAATATCATGGCGGCTGAAAATTTGATGCAGGTATTTTTAAACGGCGGTGCGCCTATTCAGTTCAGTTATCTGCGTTTGGTGGAGGGAAAGTGGAAATGGGTGCAGTCGGCGCTGGTGCCAGTAGAATATTTCAGTGAAGAAAACGCCAGAGTGATGTGGTATGTGAAAAACATTACTGAGGAGAAGGCCAGAGAAGCCGAGATGATGGACCGGACGCTGCGGACGAACGCGGAGCTGGTACAGGCTAAGAAGGAGCTGGAAGAGGCAAACCGGAAAATTCAGGAGACAAACCGTGCGCTCCGGCGCACACTGAGCGCCGAGGAACAGTACAGACAGGCAATCGTCTCAGAGGCGGTGTATGTCTTTAATGTGAATGTTTCTCAAAACCTGATTGAAGAAGAATTTTATGAGATCAGGAACGGACAGATGACGCCGGTTTTGGAACAGATGGGGCTGCAGGCGCCCTGCAACGCGGACGACTTTTTCCTGAATTGGAGCAAAGAACGGGTTTTCCCTGTGGACAGGGAGGTTTATATACAAACTGTCAACACAAAACATCTCTTGGAGTCCTATGAGCGGGGAGAAAACGAGCTGGTGATAGAGATTGAGATATCCGGCGAAGAGGAACAGGTCATGGTTTTAAGGCACACCATCCTGCTCACAAAGGACGGCGCCACAGGAGATATATTGGCCCTTAATAATGCAAAAGATATCACGGATATCCGGAGAAAGGATAAGGAAACCAAGAAGGCGCTTCTGGATGCTTATGAGGCGGCGGATCGGGCAAGCTGTGCGAAGACGGATTTCCTGTCCAGAATGTCTCACGATATTCGGACGCCCATGAATGCAATTATCGGTATGACGGCTATTGCCGGCACCAAACTTCACGACCCTGATGGGGTGGAAGAGTGCCTTGGAAAGGTATCGGCCGCAAGCAGGCATCTTCTTTCCCTAATCAATGAAGTGCTTGATATGAGCAGAATTGAGTCGGGAACACTGACCTTGAATGAAGAGGATTTCAATCTTCTGGATATGGTGGAAAGCCTTGTAAATACGCTGTCGGCGAAAACACAGGAAAAAAGGCATAAAATTGTATTCCGCGCTCATGAGGTCCACAATACCAATGTGAGAGGCGATGCTCTGCGGCTGCAGCAGATTTTTATGAATGTATTGAGCAATTCCATCAAATATACCGGGGAAGATGGGGAGATCAGCATAGATATTATGGAAAAAGATTCCCCGCAGGAGCAGATCGGGTGCTATGAGTTTGTATTTAAAGACAACGGCATCGGTATGACAAGGGAATTTTTGCAGCATATTTATGATCCTTTTGAACGGGCGGAGGATGTGCGGATTAGTAAAATCCAAGGCACAGGTCTGGGTATGACGATCAGCCGGAATATCATTCAGATGATGGGCGGCGACATTCAGATTGAGAGTGAACCGGGGGTAGGAACCATGGTCACCATTACCGTACCTCTAAAATATCAGGTGCCGGGTGTGGTGAACAGGGCGGATCTGGAAGGACGAACCGTGCTCGTGGTAGATGACGAACCTTTTGCGGGCGAGGGAACCTGTGTCCTTTTACAAAATCTTGGCATCCATGGGGAGTGGGTGCAGTCTGGTGAGGAAGCGCTCGAATATATGCAGGAAAAGCGGAAAAAGGAAGAGGATGTTTTTGCAATCTTAGTGGACTTAAATATGCCGGATATGAACGGTATGGAAACGGCGAAAGCGATGCGCAGCCAGAAGGATGATGAAACACCGATTATACTGGTTTCTTCCCACGAATGGGTGGATGTTGAGGTCGAGGCGCGTTTGGCCGGGGTAAACGCTTTTATTAGGAAACCGCTTGATAAGAGCAGGCTGTTAAAGGCTTTTCGTAATTTTATGCCAAAGGACAGGATAAAAGCTTCCGAAGGATCGCTGGAACAGTTGGAAGAGGCGGACTATTCTTCCAAACGGATTCTGGTGGTGGAAGACAACGACTTGAACAGGGAAATTGCGCAGGAAATTCTTTCCATGACGGGCGTGAAAGTGGAGACAGCGGAAAACGGGAAGCAAGCTGTGGATATGGTGGCGGCTTCTGAGGAAGGATATTATGATTTGATTCTTATGGATTTGCAGATGCCGGTGATGAATGGGCATGATGCAACCCGGGCGCTTCGGGCGATGGGACGGAAGGATATCCATGAGCTGCCAATCATTGCCATGACGGCGAACGCCTTTTTGGACGACGTACAGCAGTCGAAGGCCAGCGGCATGAACGAGCATATGTCGAAGCCACTTGATATCGACCAACTGCAGCGGATGCTGTCGCGGTGGCTTGGCAAGAGAAAAAATGAGGTTTAAGATCAGAAATCGGGCGTGGGAACGCCCGATTTTTTTAGAAAGATTAAAAAAGTGTTAAAAGTGCCATAATATACTTTACTTTTTACGGATAATGGTTGTATTCTAAAGAGCGGATAGAAGGAGAAAGATTTCGGAGGAGAGGCAGTATGAGGAGACAGTACATAAATATTGCAAAAAAAACAGTTTCAGTTTTGCTCATGGCGGCGTGTGTGACCGCATCTCTTACCGGGTGCGGGCAGACTGCGGAGGCGGCGGAGGAGGAAGAGAGTGATGCGATTCCTGTAGAAGTGCAGTCGCCGGAGGCGGGAAGCCTTACCCTGAAAAATGAGTTTGTAGGGACTGTGAGTCCGGGGGAGTCGGTGTACGTGGTTCCCTTGGTATCGGCGGAGGTATTAAACGCCGACATAAACGTGGGTGATACCGTGACGGCAGGTCAAGAGTTATGTAAACTTGATCCTGAGGCGGCGGAGCTGCAGTTAGCCAGCGCACAGGCACAGTATAACAGCGCGGCGGCGGGCGTGCAGGCAGCCGAGGTGGGATACGAGATCGCACAGGCGCAGTACGACAGCACGGTGGCTCAGCTTGACGTCCAGAACGAGCAGACGCAGCGGCAGAAAGATTTGACCATGTATCAGATGCAGATGCAGATCGACGGAATCCACAACGGAATTCGCGATATCAATGATCAGATTGCAGATCTGGATGAAGACCGGGATGATCTGAAAGAGCAGAAGAGCGATTTAAAAGATGCGAGGAGGCAGGCCGATCAGTATGTGGATCTGGCGCAGGCGGATTATGATGCGGCGGCGGCAGCTTACGGGTATCCAGAGTTGCAGAGAAATTATCAGGCGGCAGTTGCGACGGTGACGGCGATGGAGTCGGGGGAGATTGCGCACACGGAGGAGCAGTTACAGACCGCCAAGGATGCTCTGAAAGCTGCTGATGAGAAGATGCAGGAAGTGGAATTGCAGTTGAAACCCCATCAGGCAAACTTACAGGCGGCCCAGAGCGCGGCTTCTCAGATGGATTCCGCCTACGAGCAGGTCAAGGACGGGATCGAGCAGATCGACGACGGAAAAGCAAAGCTGGAAGAGTCTCTCTCCGATACCTATGAAAGTTTAGGGCAGACGGAGACCGTGAAAAATCTGACAGAGGCCCAGCTCAATGTAAACACCCAGCCCGTACAGGAAGCGGGCAAGCGGACGGCGGCTCTGGGCGTGGATTCCGCGGCGGCTCAGGTGAACAGCGCGAAAGTCGGCGCGGCAGGCGCGAAAGTGGGGATCGACAGCGCGGAGTACCAGCTTGATATGTATACGCTGACCGCGCCTATCGACGGCGTGATCGAGGCTGTAAACGTGAAGGCCCATGATTTTGCGTCTCCCGGTAATCCGGCCTTTGTGATTTCCAATAAAGATACGATGACGGTTACCTTCGGGGTGAGCGAGGGCATTCGCGGCACTTTGAAGGTCGGACAGAAGATAGAGGTTGACAGAAACGGTAAGATTTACAGCGCGGCGATTACGGAGATTGGCAGCATGATCGACCAGACCACGGGCCTGTTTATGATCAAGTCCAGCGTGAGTACGCCGGACGACAGCCTGCTCACGGGAAGCACCGTGAAGGTGACGGCGGATACTTACAGTACAAGCGGCGTTTTGCTGATTCCCTATGATGCGGTTTACTATGACGACAGCCAGCCCTATGTCTATGTGGCGGAGGGCGATACGGCCAAGCGCAGGGATATTGAGACGGATATTTTTGACGAGCAGACCATTACGGTTGTATCGGGACTTACAGTGGAGGATCGGCTGATTACAAGCTGGTCGGCAAATCTGCGTGACGGCGCGGTCATTTCAGCGCAGGAGGTGCAGAAGCCGGAGGATGATTCGACTCCGACGGCAGAAGAGTAGGGAGGCGTGGCATGAATTTGACAAAATTGGCGATGCGCCGTCCCGTATCTACGGCCCTCATTGTTTTGGCGTTGGTGGTGTTCGGACTGACTTCTGTTTTGAGCTTCCGGTTGGAGCTGACGCCGGACATGGAAATGCCCATGCTGCTTGTCTACACGATTTATCCGGGAGCAGATCCGGAGAGCGTGGAGGAGCTGGTTACCAAACCGATCGAGTCTGCGGGCGCGGAGCAGAGCGGCGTTACAACTTATACTTCCCAGTCTTCTGAAAATATGTCCATGGTGATGTTCCAGTATGAGTACGGCACGGATCTGGACGAAGCCTACATGGATTTGCAGACGGCGCTTAACACGGCGAAGGCGGGGATGCCGGAGGATGTGAACACGCCCCTGATCATTGAAATGGCGATGGACCAGATGGAGACGATGGATGTCTCCGTGATGGCGGTGGGCGACAGCGATGTGTTAAGCTATGTGAACGATACGATGGTTCCGGAGTTAGAGACGCTGTCCGGCGTGGCGCAGGTGCAGGTGTCCGGCGGTAAAGAGAATTATATCAAGGTGGAGTTAAATTCTCAGGCGATGAAGCAGTATGGCGTGACCATGAGCGGCATTTCCCAGACAATCGGAGCTATGGACTTTACGGTGCCGGTGGGAAGCGTCAGTCAGGGAACGCAGGATATTGCGATTTCCAGCGCGGCCGATATTTCGGGCGTGGTGCAGATTCAAAATATTCCGATTACGACGGCCAGAGGGCAGGTCATTCCGCTTTCGGAGCTGGCTACGGTGACGGAGAGCCAGATCGAGGATTCCGGCGTCAGCCGTACCAACGGGCAGGAGGATATCACCGTCGCGATTACGAAAAAGAAAAGTTACGGCACGGTGGACGTGACCAGATCGGTGGAGCGGCTGCTGGATAGACTGCAGGCGGCAAACGATACGGTCAAGATTGATGTGATTTACAATGCCAGCGAGGCAATTATTTCCTCTCTTTCTTCGGTAGGAGAGACATTGGTTTTGGGCGTTATCCTGTCCATGCTTGTCTTGTTTCTCTTTTTCGGCGACCTACGGGCCAGCCTGATCGTGGGAAGCTCCATGCCGATTTCGCTGTTTGCCACAATGATCGGTATGAATATGCTTGGTTTTACCTTCAATGTAGTGACCATGGGCGCGCTGGTCATCGCCATCGGTATGATGGTGGACAGCTCCATTGTGGTGCTTGAGAGCTGTTTCCGGTTAAAGGATCAGACGGGAGAATACCATGACGCGGCGCTCAAGGGAACCGGCTATGTGACGACCTCCATCATTGCGTCGACGATTACTACGGTGGTGGTATATCTGCCTCTGAGTACCATGAAAGGGTTGTCGGGACAGCTCTTTGCCCAGCTTGGCATGACAATTATTATGGCGATGCTGACCTCGCTGGTTGTGGCGATGACGATTATTCCGCTGCTGTTTGGCAAGTTTAAGCCGCAGGAGAAGAAGGAACTTCCGATTAACAAACTGCTTCGCAAAATAAACGGCGGTTATGAAAAGCTATTACATAAACTTTTGAATAAGAAGAAAACAGTCATGGTATTGGCCGTATTGCTTTTGGTGGCCGCTTTTGTGTTGGTGAACAACACGAATTCAGAGCTGATGCCGAGCATGGATGAGGGCGCTTTTTCGATTAATGTGACGTTTCGTTCCGGCACAAAGCCGGAGACCGTGGAGGAGCAGACCAAGTTCCTGGAAGAGATGGTGGCGGCCGATGAGGACATCGATGAGTATTCTTACTATGTTTCGTCCAGCTCCGCAAGCGTGCGCGCTTATTTGAAAGATGACGCCAGCCTTTCCACCAATGAGGCGGTGGAGAAATATTCTGAAGCCTTAAAGGACGTGACTGGCATGGATATCAGCATTCAGGCCAGCGGCGCAAGCATCACGTCGATGATGGGCGGCGGTATCGAGATTGATCTGCAGGGAAGGGATCTGGATGATCTGAAAGACGCTTCCAGAGAAGTGGAAGAGATGCTTTCAAAGATTCCGGGCGTATTGCAGGTATCCTCCAATCTGGCCGACGCTTCCACGCAGGTGGAAGTGGTGGTAGACCCGCTTAAGAGTATGGCGGTGGGGCTTCCGCCCGTTCAGGTGGCGGGAGAGATGCGAAACACCTTAAGCGGTGTGGAAGCGGCCACCCTGACGAGAAATGGGGAAGAATATAAGGTTCGTCTGGAATATCCGAAGGGCGAATATGAAAATATGAACGACCTGATGAATCTGACGCTTGCGTCGCCGATGGGAACGCAGATTCCTTTGGCGGAGGTGGCTGAGATCCAGTACAAGGATGCGCCGATCACGCTGATCCGCGTGGACGGTATGTATCAGGTGGCCGTTACGGCGAACACCACGGAGGCGGAGCGGTTTACGGCACAGGAAGCGGCGAAAAAGGCGATGGGGCAGATGGTTCTGCCGCGGGGCGTCACCGAGTCCGAAAGCATGATGAACGAAATGATGATGGACGAGTTTTATGCGATCATTGAGGCAATCTTTACGGCGGTGTTCCTGATTTTCCTCGTGATGGCGATGCAGTTTGAATCTCCAAGATTCTCGGCTATGGTCATGATGAGTATTCCCTTTGCGCTGATCGGTTCCTTCGGTTTACTCTTTATTACGGGTTCCACACTCAGCATGGTTTCTTTGATGGGCGTGCTGATGTTAGTGGGTATCGTGGTAAATAACGGTATTCTCTATGTGGATACTGTAAATAAACTGCGGGAGGAGATACCGTTGAACGACGCGTTGGTGCAGAGCGGACAGATGCGTCTGCGTCCCATCCTGATGACTACGCTGACAACGATCCTTTCCATGGTGCCGATGTCGCTTGGAATCGGAGACGGTTCTGTGATGATGCAGGGTATGGCGTTGGTTATCATCGGCGGTTTGGTGGCTTCCACAATCCTGATTCTGATTTTGCTTCCGACCTTCTATCTGATTATTGATAAACAGAGCAGAAGAGAGCATAGAGAGGCAAAGCGGGCGAAAAGACTGGAAAAGAAATTTAGAAAAACGGATCAAGAATAACACAGTAAGAATAACAAAGAAATGACAGACCGGTTCCGGAGGGCTATTGCATCCAGAACTGGTCTTTTCCATTCCACTTAGCATTGTAGAGGGCTTTGTCGGCGCTCTGGTAAAGCAGTTCGTAGGTGTCGCTGTCGGCAGTCCGGCTTACGCCGATGCTGGTGGAGAGCTTCTGATCCGGGTATTTGCTGTCAAAATTTTGATGAACCACAGAGATAAACTTTTTGAGCATACCGTTCGTTTCCGCAACAGAGATATCGCGGCCTGTGAACACGGCAAATTCATCGCCGCCCAAACGTCCCACTATATCCTTGTTTCGGTTAAAATAGTTTTCTAAAATGGAAGCAAATTCCCGCAGCACCTGATCGCCGACCGGGTGGCCGAGCTGGTCATTGATCAGCTTGAAATTATCCATGTCCATAATCATTAAAATGCCCTGATCGGGGCGTTCCGCAATCGACATGCGCACAAGATCCTCAAACGCTTCCCGGTTGAGAAGCTTGGTCAGCGGGTCCATTCTGGCTTTTGTACGAATCGTGCTCATCTCCTTAGAGAACAAGGAGGTAAGGAAGAAGAGAAGAATGGAAGCGATTATGGCAATCACCAGCATGGGGAATTCGATCCGCCACAGATCTTTTAATACTTCGTTTCGATTCATGCAGGTGATAAAGTACCAATCGGTATTGGGGATGGTATTAATGTTGATGAAGTAAACGCTCTCATCACCCAAAACTTCCGTCTGGCCGGTCTGGCCAGCGTCTAAAATGCCGCTGATATTCTGGTACAGAATGGAATCGTTGTCGGCGGATAGAACAGTGCCTGTCAACAAGGCGTCCGAGCTGGCCACGATGAGCCGTTCCTTTTGGGTAACAAAAAAGGCATGCTCGATTTTATCGTATGTAATGGCATCTGTAAGATGGGCGGCATAATCGAGATAGACGTCCGCAGACAGGACGGTTACCCCGGGGGAAGTATGCAAACGGCTGGTTACGCTTACGCAGGTACCGTCTGTCATGGCGTCCACATATGGCTCGCCGAAAGCGGGCTGGGAATGGGTAAGCCCCTCCTGATACCAGTCGCGCTCCGCAACTACATAATCTTCCTCGGGCACCCAGCCGGAAGCGTCAAAATAGTTTCCGAGATCGTCTCCCATGTACAGGCCGTAGGGATAAGCCTCGTGAACGTCCACACTGGTTTCCAGCATCTCGTAAACAGCCTCGTTTTCAAGGCCGAGCCGTTCTATGATATCCTTGTAGATCGTTACCTCGCTCAGAACGGAATCAATCCATGCGCTGATCTTTTCGGCATAATATTGAGATTCCAGAGCGAGTTTTTCTCTGGACAGGGTTAAAATCTCCTGTCGGACAAGCATAAAATAAATGATGATCATGACAAGAACGATGGGCACGATGGTACTGACTAATTTGATGTTGGCCCAGATATAATGGCGTTTTGCTTTCAATGAAAAATCCTCCCCGTAAGGCGGTAAAAATCGTATTTTTACTATAAATTGAATTACCATAATCTTATCATATGAATAGGGAAAGTCAAGGCGGCTCTTCTATTGACAAATAGAAAAACAGATGCTAACGTTGAGGAAAAACAAATAGTATGGGAACTAAAACTAAGAGGCAAAATTCTAAAAATATGAAATATTCCATGAAAAGGCAGTTCGCTTTTATCTTCATAGCGTTGATTACGGGTACGCTCCTTTTGTGCCTGATTCTGAACTCGACACTCCTTGGCACCTATTATATTAATAAGAAGCAAAATGCGCTGGTGAGCGCTTACTACAGTATCAATGAGGCTTCAAGCGCAGGAGACATCACCTCGGAAGAGTATGATATCGAGCTGAAAAAGATTTGTGATAAATATAATATTCAGGTGTTGGTGGTAGACGGGGAATCGGAAGCGGTGAAATATTCCATGAACGACCCGAAGACCGTGCTCAAACAGTTGCTTGACAATATCTTTCTTGGCGTGGATGAAGACGGGCTTTTATTAAATGAGGAAAACTATAAAATGCAGGTTGTTCAGGATTATAAGACCCGCACGGAGTATATTGAAATGTGGGGGATACTGGATAACGGCTATCTGTTTATGCTGCGAAGCGCTCTGGAGGGAATCAGGGAGAGCGTGTCCATTTCCAACCACTTTTTGGCCTATGTGGGATTGATTGCTATTCTGGTCAGCGTTTTTTTGGTGATTTGGATTTCAAACCGGGTTGCGAAGCCAATTCTGGAATTGGCAAATATTTCGGAGCGGATGAAACATTTGGATTTCGAGGCCAAGTATGCCGGAAAGGACAAAACGGAAATTGCCATACTGGGCAACAATATCAATGAAATGTCGGAGGCTTTGGAGAAAACGATCTCTGAGCTTCGGACGGCCAATAATGAGCTTTTGAAGGATATTGAGAGAAAGGATCAAGTGGATGAAATGCGCCGTGAATTTCTCTCCAATGTGTCCCATGAGCTAAAAACGCCGATTGCGCTCATACAGGGCTATGCGGAGGGGCTGAAAGAGGGGATCAATGACGATGAGGAGAGCCGGGACTTTTACTGCGACGTCATTATGGATGAAGCGGCCAAGATGAACGCTCTGGTAAAGAATCTTCTCACCCTCAATCAGTTGGAAGCGGGAAATGATATTGTGAATATGGAGCGTTTTGACGTGGCCGCTCTTGTGAAAAACTATATTGCCTCCGCGGATATTTTGATCAGGCAGAAGGAGATTTCCGTGCGCATGGAGGATTATGGTTCCGTCTATGTCTGGGGAGATGAGTTTCGGGTCGAGGAAGTGTTTATGAACTATTTTACGAATGCCATCAACTATGCCCAGAATGAGAAGATTATAGACGTTAAGATTGCACGGTCCGACGGTAAAGTGCGGATATCGGTGTTTAATACGGGAAATCCGATTCCACAGGAGAGCGTGGCGCATTTATGGGAGAAATTCTACAAAGTAGATCAGGCGAGAACCAGAGAGTATGGCGGGAGCGGCGTGGGCCTTTCCATTGTCAAGGCGGTTATGGAGTCCATGAATCAGGAGTACGGGGTGATCAATTACGATAATGGCGTGGAATTTTGGTTTGAACTGGATATGGCATAATGGCATAAAGGTAAGCGGATGACACGGCTGAATGGTTCTCTGTGATTTTGGGAGTTCCTTGTCAGGTTTTGACTTGTAAGAATAGAAATTGTGGGGTATAATGTAAGAGTCGCAAAAGCGAATGGCTCATGAAAATGGACAAGGAGCGCGTAAGAGCTGGTTTGCGAATTTTACTGTAAAGGATATGAAAATATTATAAATGACAGGGAGATATGGACGTGAGAAAAGTGAGTGTGTTTCTGTGTAGTATGGCGGCGGCGCTTTTGATGGCGGGCTGTGGTGAGATGCCTGAACTGACACAGGAAGAGACGGATTTAATATCAGAATATGCGGTCGGCATGCTGTTGAAATATGATAAGGCGAATAGCAGGCGGCTGGTAGATACGTCGGCTTATGATGTGGAGGAAGAGGAAGAACTTCCTATGGAAGAAACGCCGGAGGAAGGGGAAGAACCGGAAGTAGAGGAGCCGGCGGAGGTTGTGGATGTGAGTCAGGACGAAGAGGAAGCACAGCCGGCAGTATCCTCTGTGGAAGAGTATTATGGGATTCCGAATGTGATGATAAGCTATACGGGATATGAAATGGTAGATTCTTATCCGCCGTCAGAGGAGGGGGCAGATCCTTTCTTCTCCATGGATGCGTCGCCCGGAACACAGCTTCTGGTTTTGAAATTTAACGCGCAGAATATAAGCGGGCAGGATCAACAGATGAATATGCTCGGCTACGGCTCCACATTCAGGGTTTCTGTAAATGGGGAATCCAGCAAGGGAGCGCTTGCTACTATGTTAGTGAATGACATGCAGACTTATGATAGCGTTATTCCCGCCAATACGGCGGTTGAGCTGGTCAGCATTGTGGAAGTGCCGCAGGGGACAAACGTGGGCAGTATTGAGTTCATTCTTCGTGGAAACGGAGAGGACGGCTCCCTTATGTTACAGTAGAAGTTTCAGCTTCTTACTATATGAAAATAGGTACTGTCTGTAAAAGAAAAAAGAAATTTGTAAGAAATTTGAATTTGGCGTTGACATCTAATATCTGATCTGCTATTATATGAAAGTCGCTTGTGCGGCACTGCACCTTGACAAATAAACAGTAATGCAACCCTGAAAGATTTCCAAGATAAAGGGATTACAGCGCGAAGCGCAGCGCAGCTTCACAGATGGCGGACGGGGGTTTACCCACAGGACGGCAGATGGGAAGATGCAGGCAATGTGCAGCATTGGAATCCCGAACGTGAGCGAGAAACAAAGTTTCGAGCACATGTTGAGAAAGAATTCAGAAGAAGTATCAGAACGATACAACCAAACAGTATTTTAAGGGTAAAAAGAAAGCCAAGCTTATTTTGACCCGGATCAAAATATTTAAGAGAGT
>CAMXIK010000049.1 GCA_947243855.1 uncultured Lachnospiraceae bacterium
TTTCACCATCATTCGTCCAGCCTGTTCCGCTTCCGGTACTCCTTGGGCGAACAGCCCGCTTTCTTTAAAAACTGCCTGTTAAAATTGGAAAGGTTGCTGTAACCGCAGGCGAACGCGATATCGGCAATCCGGTCGCTGCTCTCGCACAGCGCCTCACAGGCCGCATTAATCCGCAGTCTGGAAAGATGCTCCATGGCGCTGATGCCCACCGTCCTGCGAAAACATTTCATAAAATGGCTCTCGCTCAAATGCACCAGCCCGGCAAGCTCTTCCACCGTGATCTCTTCCCTGAATTTCTGCGCCATATACTCTAGGGCTGGGCGCAAAGTCTCATCCTCCGCGCCCCCTCCTTTGCTCTTAACAACAAGATCCCCGCTCTCTTCTAACAGCCAGACAAAACGCAGAAGCTCACTTTTTAAGAGCAGATCCATCCGCGGCGAGTCCTGATGCACGCAGACAAAAATCTGCCCGGCCGCTTTTTTCAGCTCCCCATAGTTTTCCGCCGTCTTGCGAATACATACATGCAGCCCTCTCTCCCCGTTGATCAGAGGCCGGATGCACTCGCTGGTGCAACGGTCGCCGCTGCCTGCCCCCAGCATAACGGGACTGAATACCAACGCGTCGTAAAGCAGGCGCCGCTCCTTCACCGGGTAAGTCGCGTGCAGCATGTTGGGCGGAATCAGAAACAGTTCCCCCTCCTCCGCTTCCAGCTTTTCACTGCCGCAGATAAATTCTCCTCTCCCCTGCCGAATATAAATCAGTTCAAATTCGCCGTGCCAGTGCATCGGCACGCTCATGAATAGCTCTGGCATCCTGCACTCATAATAACTATAAGGGCGCACGGTAGTGCTGTGTTGTCTGTTCTCATGGGTTTCCCTGCTTGGCATTTTATCTTTCCTTCCCTCTTGTGTGATATAATAGTATCAATTTAAGATAGTATTTCAATAGAACTGTTCATCTTGTAATAGTATTATACAACAAAAAGGAGGGCAACGATATGAAATTTGAAAAAGATAACGGCGCGCTGGTATGCAGACGCCTTGGCGAAACGCTCCGCATAGAGGCTTGGGGAAAAGATTCCCTGCGCGTGCGCGCCACCATGCAGCCTGCATTCACCGGAAACGACTGGGCCTTAACCGAAACGGTTGCAAAAAGCGACCCGCAGATCACCATGGAAAAGGAAGACCACTGGGTCGGCGACGGCACCATCGATCAGAAGGAAATCGCGTCTATCACCAACGGCCGCCTCAAGGCTGTCGTCAACTTCGCGGGCGTCATCACCTTCTACCGCGACCACAAACTGATCCTCCGGGAATATTTCAGAAATTACGACGGCACGCTGTCCAAAGAAAGCCGCTGCCTGAAAGTCATTAACCGGGAATGGAAGGGAGTTATCGGCGGAAGCGAATACCTGCTCAATGTTAAATTTGAAAGCGAAAAAGAAGAAAAGATTTTCGGCATGGGCCAGTACCAGCAGGACTGCCTTGATCTGAAAGGCTGTATGTTAGAACTTGCGCAGCGCAATTCCCAGATCTCCGTACCCTTTGCCGTCTCTTCCCTTGGCTACGGATTTTTGTGGAACAATCCCGCCGTGGGCCATGTCGTTTTCGGTAAAAACTACACCGAATGGACGGCCCGTGCGACAAAGGAGATGGATTACTGGATTACCGCAGCCGATACCCCGAAACAGATTCTCGAAAACTATACCGCCGTTACGGGACATGCCGAAATGTTCCCCGAAGATCTGATGGGATTATGGCAGTGCAAGCTGCGCTACCGCACGCAGGATGAAGTATTAAGCGTGGCGCGTCAGTACCAGAAAGAGGGCATCAAGATTGACCAGATCGTGATCGACTTCTTCCACTGGACCGTGCAGGGCGACTGGAAATTTGACAAAAAATACTGGCCGGACCCGAAAGCCATGGTGGATGAACTGCACAGCATGGGCATTAAGGTAATCGTTTCGGTATGGCCTTCCGCAGACCGCAAAAGCGAGAACTTCGGCCCTATGATGGATCGCGGCCTGCTGATCAAAACGGAGCGCGGCGCGGCGCAGACCTACGACTATCAGGGCGACTGCGTGGAGATCGATCCCTTCAATCCCGAAGCCCGAAAATATGTGTGGGACGTCTGCAAGAAAAACTATTACGATTACGGCATCGACGCGTTCTGGCTGGATAATTCCGAACCGGACTACGGGGTGTATGACTTTGAAAACTACCGCTATTTTGCAGGCCCGGCTCTTTCCGTAAGCAATCTCTATCCCCAGCTTTACAGCCGCGCCTTCTACGACGGCATGCGCGCGGAAAACAAAGGCACGGTGGTAAATCTGCTGCGCTGCGCTTGGGCTGGCTCCCAGAAATACGGAAACGTAGTCTGGTCCGGCGACGTGCCAAGCACCTTTGAAGCCTTTACCGACCAGCTCCAGTGCGGTCTGAATATGGGTCTTGCGGGAATTCCCTGGTGGACGACGGACATCGGCGGCTTCATGACCGACGACGTGGACGACCCGGATTTCAGACAGCTTTTGATCCGCTGGTATCAGTTCGCCGTGTACTCTCCCGTGCTCCGTATGCACGGCGACAGAGGCCCCTACAACATTCCCCCGCTCGACGACAGAGATTGGGGCGGCGGTTATCTCCATACCGGCCAGCCCAATGAGCTTTGGAGCTACGGCGAAGACAATTACGCGATCATGAAAAAATACTACGAGATCCGGATCGAAATGCACGACTATATTAAAAAGCTGTATGAGGAAGCCCACGAGAACGGCTCTCCCCTTCTTAGGACGATGTTCTATGAGTTTCCGGAAGACGAGACCTGTTGGGGATTGCAGGATCAGTATATGTTCGGCAGCGACTATCTGATCGCTCCCATCCTGCACTTAAACGAATGGAAACGCGACGTCTATCTCCCCGCCGGAAATTGGATGCTGACCTCTACTGGCGAGCTCTTCGAGGGCGGCCGCACCATCAGCGTGGACGCGCCCATCGATTACATGCCGGTGTTAAAGCGTCAGTAAAATAAGAGGGCGGTTTTCACCGCCCTCCTTTTTTATGTAATAAAACCTTATTTACTTCGGCAATTGGAATTTCGCGATCAGGCTGTCCAATGTGGTCGCCTGTGCCGACAGCTCTTCACTGGTCGCCGAGGACTCCTGCGCTACCGCCGCATTGGTCTGAATGACGTCCGAAATCTGGTCTACGCCCAGCTCCGCCTCCTTCATGGTGTTCGCCTGATTGTTGGAAATGACGCTAAGCTCCTGTGACGAATCCGCCACCTTTCTGATACCCTCTACCACGGTTGCCAACGATGTAACAGCCCGCTCCGCCACCTTGTTGCCATTGCTTACTTCCTTCACTGCGCCTTCAATCAATGCTCTGGTATCTACCGCAGACTTGCTGCTCTGCTCCGCAAGCTGTCTGATCTGATCCGCCACAACGGCGAAACCGCGTCCCGCTTCACCAGCCCTTGCCGCCTCAATGGACGCATTCAACGAAAGCATATTGGTCTCCGAAGCAATATTTTCAATTTCCGAAATAATATTACCGATCTGCTGGGAGGTCTCGTTAATCCGGTTCATGGCTTCTACCATTTCCTTCATGTCCTCGCTGCTTCGATCCGCCACATTCGCGTACTCCTGCGACTGATGGTAGGCCTCCTCCGCCTCCTGTGCCGCCTTCTTAGACGCCTCCGCAATAGTGGTAATGGTCGCGTGAAGCTCCTCCACCGCGCCCGCTTGCTCCGTAGCGCCCTCCGCCAAGCTCTGGGACGTCTCCGCCAGATTCAAGGAACCAGCGGAAACCTGTTCGGAAGTAACGCCGATCATGCGCAGCGTCTCGATCATTTCGTCGCGAAGCTGTTTCAGGGAATCAAAAATCTGACAGAACTCGCCCTTGTAGCGGTCGCTGCCCTTCGATCTGACTGCAAAGTTGGCGTTTGACATTTCTCCCAAGATAAATTCCAGATCATAAATGACAAACTCAAGCATCTCGCCCATATCCTTTGCGGAATTGATCACATCGGCAACCTCGTCATTCGTATCCGCCTCCGGAAACGGCGTCGTCAGATCGCCGTCGGCAAACTTCTCCATTCTGTCCTTCAACTGATTCAACGGTATGTCGATATTATCCGCAATCTTTCTTCCCAGCCGGATGGAAGTGTAAATCGCAAGAAAAATAATAACCACAATCACAATGGACAGCCCAATACAAACGCCTGTCAATATTTTAGAAGTGGAATCTCCCCGCTCCACCTTGATATCCATAATAGCAATCAGATCGTCATTGATCTCATTATAAAGCGGCATCAATTCATTGATCGCCCGTTCCTGCGCAATGGCGCACTGCTCTCTATCCGTAACGCCACCCTGCGTGATAATTTCATTATCAAGCGCCCAGTAGGCCGACAGCTTGGAGCTGATATTTGCATACACCTGCTTGTTTGCTTCCGATACCATAGCGCTTTCTAACGCCTCAAAACTGGCTGTGAAATTTTGGATACTCTCCGTATGGGATGCTTTCAGACTCTCGATCAAGTCCTCGTCATCATAACCAATGACGCCCCGCATCGTAGATCTCGCCTCCGCGAAATAAGTCATCGCTTTTCCCACATCACCCTGAGCAAACCCGTAAACAGCCAAAGCGTTCGAATACCTAAACGCCACCACAATCATGGCGGCTAGCGCTACCGCCGCCACAAATGCCGGAATGCCTGATGCCACCGCAAATCCACGCACCAGACGTTCCTTAATTCGATACTGATTCAGTTTTTCGTACATCTCAATCCCTCCCCAAATCCCCGTGTTTCTGTTATAATCCCGATAATCCCTTGTATGTATCTAGGAAATATGACTACATTATTATAACACCTTTTTTAAGAAAAGGCACTATACATTCTCCATGTTTTGGTAAAAAAACAAGAGCTTCCCAGCCATTTTCTTTCCCCGCCGGCACTTGTTTCCCTGCGCGAAATGTCATATAATACAGACAGTCCGCTTGGAAAGGAAAAGGCTATGCAAAACAAAAAATTACCTCACGACCATGGTGAGGGTGAAAAAACTGCATTGATCCAGGAACAATTAGACCGCGTGGAAGATTTTCAGATTGTCGCAGAAGTGTTTAAGCAGCTTGGCGACACTACCAGAATCCGCATCTTCTGGCTTCTGTGCCACTGCGAAGAATGCGTGCTGAATATTTCAGCCATGCTAGGCATGTCAAGTCCCGCCGTCTCCCATCATTTGAGACCTTTAAAAAACAGCGGCCTCATCGTCAGCCGCCGTTCAGGAAAAGAGGTATACTACAAGGCCGCCGACACCAAGGAGAGCAGACTCTTACACCAAATGATCGAGCAGGTCATGGAAATCACCTGTGTGATGTGACCGTTTCCGCTGTGCTGTCTTTTTTAAAGACAAACACCCTGCCAAGAATATAGTTCAACGGCATAATAAGCCCAATCATAATAATTTTTCCTATTCTGCCGTCTATCCCAAGCACATCTACCAGAACGATCAGTCCAAAAAAATCAACGACGCCCGTAAAGCCCCGCCCGAGCACATAGCGCAAAACCTCCCCAATCTGTCCCTTCCAGTTCGTCTTCGTCCGGAATACAAATCTCTTGTTGGTATAATAGACAAATACCTTCGTAAAAATAATGCTGATCAAATTTGCGATCTGGTAAGCCATAAATTTCTGCAACAGAAAATAGCTGAAATAATTGGCCAGCGTTGTCACCACGCCCCAAAATGCAAAACGGAACGCCTCTTTTTTCTCAAATAGTTTGGACTTCACTCTTCTTTCCCCTGCTTATCGTACTCCATCTTTTTTACATGATACTTGATTTCCTCGATCATCTTCCGGTTCGCCGCCATGATATCGGCATGCAGGCCGATAACATAAGTCTGTACCCCGATTAGCAGCAAAATCGCCGCCAGAATCAAGGACTGCACATGTCCCGCGTGAGGGTCCGCCGCCAAAAGGAACAAATAACGGACGCCCAAAAGAAATCCTAATGTAAAAGGAACCGTGCCGATAATCCCGAAAAATTTCAAAGGCATATACATCATAAACGCCCGGATAATCGTCATCGCGGATTTTTTGATATAGGAGCCCATGCTGTGAAACAGTCTGGACGGCCTCAGCTCTGCATTGGTCCGTATCGGAACGGAAATAATCGCCATCTTCTCCCGCCCCGCCTGTATGATCGTTTCCAGCGTATAGGTATATTCGTTGATCACATGCAGGCGCATGGCCGCGTCTCTGGACACGGCGCGAAAACCGCTGGGCGCATCCGGAATATCCGTATTGGAGGCCACTCTCACGAACCATGAGCCCAGATGCTGCAATTTCTTTTTCAGAAAAGAAAAATGGGAAATCGAATCGATGGGTCTTGCGCCGATCACGATATCCGCCCGTTCCTCCAGAATTGGCCGGACTAAGGTCTCGATATCGTCGCCGCAGTATTGGTTATCCGCATCCGTATTGACAATGATATCCGCCCCCTGTTTTAGGGCTTCGTCGATGCCCGCCATAAATCCAAAGGCAAGCCCCTTGTTCCTCCTGAAATTGACCACATGATGCACGCCCCATTTTCTGGCGACCTCAACCGTCTTATCCTTGCTCCCGTCGTTGATAATCAGGTATTCGATCTCGTCGACGCCGTCAATCTGTCTGGGGAGCGCATTTAACGCGATCTCCAGCGTTTCTTCTTCGTTGTAGCATGGTATTTGAATAATTACCTTCATCTCTCCGCTCCCTTTATTGTTCTACCAAAATCACCAGATATTCCTCAGCTTCCAGACAGGACTCGTACTGTATTGCAGAAAGTTCCTCAGCATCCTGCGCCCGAATCACTGCATACGCGCCTGGCTTTGCCTGCACCAGCCGCTCCACTTCTACGCTGACCACCGTCTGATCTACCAGCCTCGTCTGCACGTCGTAGGCCATCTTGTCCCGCTCGCAGACATACACCACATCCCCGGCTTTTGTGTTCGCATTCAGGAAATCAAACAACGCCGTATAACGGGCCGTATAATCGTTTTCTCCCCTGATACAGACTCTCATGCAATATAACGCCGTCGTCGAAAACAAAAATACCAGCATAAGGCAGGCCAGACAGCGCTGTACCCCGTAAGGCAGCCAGACACGGAACAGCCCCGCAAACACAATCCCTCCTGTTAATGCAGCCGCCGCGCATTTCCACACACTGAACGTCCCCAGCCAATGGAATAGGTGAATGCCGGTGGAGGAAACCACATTCAGATATTTGTCCTCCGGATTACCCACCCGGCCAGCCATCACTGCTGTCAAAATCAGACAAAGCGCCGCCGTTCCCAAAAGCAGTTTCCATGGAACCTTTCTCTCCTCAAAGAACATACCGATTCCCAACAGCAAAAGCGCTCCAAGAAAGCACTCGTTATATCTCGCATAAAACAAAGTATCAATCCGCGTTTTTCCCGCCGCCTCCGCAAGCGGCGTAGAAAAGAAAAAAACCGCCGTCACAGCAATAGAAAACAGAGTCGCAACAACCGGGAACAGATAGAGACAAACCCTCTCTTTTTCCCGAAAACCACGGTATGCCCGTGCGGCCGCATAAGCCGCTCCTATGCCAAACAGCAGATAAGAAGCGCAAAGGCACTCCCAGATCTGTCCAAACGCGTTTAAGAAAAACTGCAAAAAACCGCTTGGCGAAAATAAACCGCCCAGCTTGTGCATCTGCACGCCTCCCGAATTGGCCTGTCCCATCCGCACGGTCAAGCCAAGCGCCTCCATAACCGGATTGTGTTCCACCATCCCCGTAAAATATGTCTTTAAAAAACTGTTTAGAAAGAACATCCCCACAAAAGCCGCCATGCAAAAAACCGCCGTTTTCCAGTTCAGGCGGCGCAGGAAAACAAGCAGCGCCACGCAGAAAAACACAGCCGCAACGGCAGAAATCATGCGGTTATGCACCATATAGGCATATCCAATCGTAACGCCAAGCAGAATTCCTTTCCACCACGCCTCCTTCTCCTCCAAAGAAACAACCTCGTAAAAAATCAGCCAGACCAATAAAGTGACCAGCGTCTCGCACATGGTAATATACGAATAAAAGATGTAGGAAGTAAAAGAAGTCGCCGTAAAGGCGATCATGGCCCGTGCAAACACGCCAAGCTGCGGAAACAATCTGCGCGCTATGGCATAGGCCAGTCCGTATAGGATCAGACACATAAGTACATTAAACAGAACGGCGATTTTATAAGCCGCCGCCATTTGATTGGAAAGAAGAAGCGCGGGCAGAAGCACAAAGCTGTAACCGAACGCATACCGGCCGATGCCATCCATAACGCCCGCCCACGTATGCCCCGCCATGTGCGCGGCATGGGACCAGTACCCAAACTCATCCGCATACACAAAAGGCCCGTTCACTTTCATAATATAGAACAATCTCAGAACCAGCGTTCCGAGACAGAAAAAGCCAAAAATCAAATATTCCTTTTTGTTCCGAATGCTATTTTTCCACATGCAGTCATTATACTTTTTCTAATAGGAAAAGTCAATGTAACTGTAGGTTTTCCGCCCCCAGCCTTATTGACACAGCGCATTCCACTCGCAGTCTGCGCATACGCTCTCCCGCCTCCCGGCCGTAAGGATATTTTTCTGTACCAACGCCTCGAACTCGTCCCAGAAAAGACTCTCGTTCTCCGAAAGCCCGCACAGGGAAAGCACCCGCCTGTCATACGCTTCCACCTTCTCCGAAGAAGTACAGATTCCCTCCCGGTTATTCGGACAGCGTGCACAGATGTCATCCGTCCCGCACACCAGCAAGACTTCTGGATTCTGCGCCAGTCTCTCTTTCATCTTCCACATATTTTCCGTAAATGCGCCGCTATAACCCTTCCCCTGAAAAAAGGAAAGGCACATGCCATGATGCGCCCTAATCCTGTACGTCATAAGTTATCTTTTCCTCCGCCTGTCGTCCTCAATGTTCACCCATGATATTGGAAAGCGGCCCTTTCAGCGCATTTCCCACGAATAATGCCAGCGCGGCCTTGACAAGATCCGGTATCAAAAAGGGAATCACGCACCAGCCAAGTACCGCCGTCAAGCCTACAGGCCCCGTCGTTCTCATATAGACGAACATAAACCAGATCGTCCCAAACACATAGTAGGTAACCATCCCCAAAAGCATAGATACCGCCTGCACCCACATCTTTCTGCCAAACAGCCTCTCCATCAGCCACATAAGCAGCCCCGCAAAGATAAAGCCGATAATATAGCCACCCGTATTTCCCAGAATCACATGAAGACCGCCGGTAAATCCCGCAAACACCGGAAGACCCACCGCGCCTAACAGCACGAAAACAACCACCGCCATGGTGCCGCGCTTTCCTCCTAGAACGGAAACTGCCAGAAATACCGCAAAGGTCTGCATCGTAAAGGGAATCGCCGTAGGAATCGAAATCCATGAACAGACTGCCATCAGCACTGCAAAGACGGCTATGTACGCCATATCATAAGTTTTTCCTCTCCCCTGTGTTTTCACTGCAGTTTGCTCCTGCGTTCTCATTTTCGTGCTCATAAGCTCCTCCATTTCATTGTGATGTTTCACACAATCCTTCTGATCAATACCATATTTGCGGCATTATCGTACCACAGAAGTTTTTTATTGTCAACTTTTTTCTTTTTAAGTTGACAATATATCTTTTTTCACGAAGTTTTCAAGAAAAAACGTAAAAAAGTCTTGCTTCTTACCTACAAAGAATAGTAAAATAAAAATAACTATATCGACAAAGATAAAACACATCATCCTTTATGGGGGAGGGAGATGCTTATGGGAATTGGAGGAATCTCATCATCGAATAACAGTATGTCAGTCATGCAAATGACTTCGACGAATTTGAAAGATCATAAGAGTAAAAATATTCAAAACGAAATCACCGACGTACAGCAGCAGATCCAGAAGCTGTCTTCCAAAGACGAGCTATCTGTGGATGAAAAAGCCGACGAGAAAAAGAAACTCCAAAAGGAAAAAGCCAGCCTTGACACAAAGTTAAAACAGCATCAGGATGAGCTGCTCCGTTCACAGAAACGGGAGATTCGGCTGGCCGAGCTGCTGGAAGAGCAAAATCCGGCAACGGAAGACTCCGAAGACGAAGACAAGGTACAGGAGACAGCGCTCTCCTCTCCTACTGCGGACGAGGAAAAGCAGGCGAACGACGGGCGGCAGTCTTTGCAGCCGGGAACCGTGATTGCCCAAAGCAGCGACGGCACCGTTATTTTGAAGGAAGTCCAGAATCAGACGAAGAACGCCGATGAAACTGCGGATCGCAAACAGATTGGCGAAGCCAAAGAAGCTGCCACGGCGGAACTGGAACCCGAAGAAACAGAAGAAGAGGAAACTACAGATCCAGCTGTGGAATTCAGGCCGACTGCTCAAGAAATGCAGGCAATGGTATCCGCAGATACTTCCATGCAGCAGGCAGATCGTATGGGAATGCTTGTCTCCAAAACCGAAGATGGCATTGCCGTTTTAAAGGGTGAAATCAAACAGGATTCTTATCGCGGTGTAGATACAGAGCGAAAAGAGGCCGAACTTAACGATATGCAGAAACAGAGAGAGCGCGAAATGGGCGTTCAATTCGCTCTCCTTGGGGAAGCCACCCATACCATGAAGACAGCGGACGACACTGAGTCCATAAAAGACAGGACACAGGGAAATGCCGGAATGAATTTTCAGGTCAGCGGTCTCAATATACCGCAGGACGAACAGGCAGCGCAACAGGGATTTCAGGTTTCTATTGCATAAATAATAAGCGGATAGGCTGTATCAGCCCGTCCGCTTTTTCGTTCTATTTGATAATTCCAGTAGGAAATCTACTCCAGAATCCCCGCCATCTTCTCTATCATCTCGTCTTCTTTCAGGCGGAACTTGATCTCCACCCTTCTGGACGCCGGCATATCCACCTCTTCCGTAACATTTCCGAAGGTGTCTTTCTGATAAACCGGAGTGCTCCATGATTTACCGTTGACGGTAAGAATCCTTTGTAGCTGCTCAATCTCCGTCTCGCTCAGTCCGTTTCTCTTGTTCAGGCAGAAATCCGCCACGGCCTTTGCTCGCTCATAGGACAGCTCCATATTGCTCTGGTAACCGCCGTCCGTGTCCGTGTGTCCCTCAATGATGATTTCAGCGATATAATCGCGGAACTGATCCTGCAGCAGTACATCCAGATACATCGGAATCACATTTTTTAAATTCTCCCTGCTGTCCGCCGTCAGGGAAGAACTGTTATAGCGGAACAGCACGTCGGAGGAAAAGGTAATCGACCCCGTCTGGGCGTCTACTTTCATGGTGGAATTGCTGAAAGCAGATTGCAGGGCGCCGATGATATCCGTGCGGATGCCGACAATGTCCTGTAACTCCTGCTTGGTCGTCGTCAGCTCCTCTCTGGCGTCTTCGATTTCCAGATAGGCATTGTTTAGTTCTTCCTGCGTCAAGGCCGCCTGCTCATAAGCCTGCTGCAATTCCGTCAAAGAAGACGCAAGCTCCTCATTCGACTTTTCTAATTCCGCCTTGGATTGTTCCAGATCCGCGATCGTCGCATCCAGCTCGCTCTGCGCCGTGCTAAGCTCGCGCTTTGTCTGATCCAAGTCGTCCGTTTTCTGTCGGTATATGGCAAGGGTGATGGCGATCATGAGTATGAAAATCAGTAAAAGCGCCGCCATCATATCCGAATAGGACTGCCAATAGCTGTGTTCCGCAAACGCTTCCCGATTCCTTCGTCTAGTTTTCATATAGATTCCTCATCTGTTCAAACGTATAGATCTGGCTGCTGATCTCATCGCTCATATCGCTGCACGTATCCGCCAGCATTTTCTTCTGCTCCGCAAGCTCCTTCTCAAACGCTTCCAGCCTTTCCATGACGCTTACGAGAGCCTCCTGTGCACCTCGGTTTACCTCCACCAAGGCCGTGACCGCTTCCACCATTTCCGCCGCGCCCCTCGCGCTGGCGGCCTGAGACTCCCCCGCAGACTTTAAGACATTTCCCAATTTCTGAAAGTCCGTGTCCAAAGCAGCCTGCATCTGTGTGGTAAACTTCTCTACGATACGCTCCACGCCCGCCGTCTGTTCCATCGCATTGCCCTTTAGTAATTCGAGCATCTGTTTCAGGGAATTCGCCATTCCAGCCTGATAGACAAGCATCGTCGCCGTATTTTCATCCTCTTTCAGAGCAACCGGCTGAGCCGTCTGGCGGAACACATCTAAAAACGTATGCAGCGTCTCGTAGGCGTCCGACATAATGCTTCTGTAAGCAACGTTGAACACCAAGGAGAAAAAAATACCATATACCGAAGTATGGAACGCCACCTTCATACCCGAAAGCAGGGAACCCACATTGTCAGAGATCGAAAAGATATCGTCCCCGCTAAATGCGCCAAGCCCCATGGACAGGCCAAGAAACGTTCCTAATATTCCAAGCCCGGTCAGCGTCCCGGAAACGCCGGAATTAAAGAAATTCATACCTGCCTTGTCCAAAAGGTCCTCGTTGATATACTCTTCCAGATCGCAGGAAGCGGAAGCTCCCCGTCTGGTCTTCGCGCTTTTGATCCGCAGACGGTATTTATTAAACGCCTCCTGTAACGCCTTTTCCTCAAAAAGCTTGTCGTTATCCTTATACGTTCCCCAAAGGTTTTTTCCTCCAGCCTCCTTATAATCTTTTTGCAGGCGAATCGCGGCGTCTTCCAGATCGTAGATCGCCCTGTTAAGCCTGCCGAAGCTGACGGAAGATATCGCAAAAATAATGCCGATGATGATTAAAAACCCGACATTGATCGAAAGATTTACGACCGAAATTTCCTCTCCGGTAAATACGCCGTTCAGATATAACACAAAAGCCACGACAATGACATACAAAAAATACAGTGCATAATACAGCTTACTCTTCATCCGTACACCAATCCTTTTCTCCGTTACTATAAGTTATTATGATACTTTAAACCTATCATATTCCAGTCGGAAGTGCAATCGGCTTAAGGATTTCTTAAACTATTATGCCTGCTGTATCCTAAAGCTTGCCTAACTTATCGAGAAAGGACACATAGAATGCCCGCTCCATCGCAAGCAATTTCCGATCTTGTGCACTTCCCGCCTGTTGTCCGGCAAGCGGATGGTCTATGTTGTAGATCCACTTCTTTGCGGCGCTGATCGCGCTCCCCACAGAAGTCCCCAATAAATCGGTGGGATTACGCTCACCCTGATACTGTCTGATAATATAATCCACGGCCAGCTGCGTAATTTGAAACTCTTTTCCATCATTGGATATCCAAAACCCGCCTACCGTAAAATGCCCGCCAGTCTCCTTCTCCGCTTCCAGAAATGCCTGTCTCACTTCTTCCGGCGCGTGCTTTGCAAGCGAATCTAGAACACGTAAAGGATCATGCCCCTTTACCGCCTTGCCCGCTTCTGCTGCTACGGTTTGATCGTCTATCTCTCCCGCCGCCTCCTGCAAGTTTTCCAAAAATATAGTATAAAATTCTCTTTCTTTGACATATGCCTGTTGCTCTTCTACGCTGCTTACTTTGTTCGGTTCCAATGGATGATCCAAGTCGTACAAAGCCTTCTGCGTTGCACGTATTGCCGACTCTACGGAGTTCCCCAGAATATTCGCGCTGTTTGGCACGCCCCAATAGTTGGCTATCACTTGTTGGATATGCATTTGCGTGATATGCGTGCTGCCGTTACTGGTCATACCCAGACCGTTGACGCCGACCGCCTTCACAGTTTCCATCCAAGCGTCTTTCACGGACTGCGGAGCCGTCGCTCCCGCCAGCTCAAAGGATTTTTCCCCATACTCAGTCACTTTATCCTGCGCCGTTTTCTCCGCCACGGTTTCCACGAAACTTTTTGCCCCGGACTCGACACTCCTTTTTGCCTTCCCTGCCTGATGGCCTATGGCCCGATACTCTGCTGATCCAATACCATTCATACTCATTTTGCAACCCTCCATACATATCCGTTACTTTTTTGACGCCTTATTTTCCCTGTTAAAAATTGGGAAAATCCAGTTCTTATAGATAATACGAATCAGCCTTCAAAAAAGTTTCATTTCTGCAAGGTCCAAAATCTATTTTGTTTTCCCTCAGCATAAAGCTGGCATAAACTTGGCAAACAGATACAACCCTTCCGAACCCGCAGTCACTTCATGCGGCACGCCAGCCTGCATGATAGAAATTGTCCCTGCCTCATACGAGAGGACATTGCCTGCATTTACGCAGATTCCGCTCCCCTTGATCACCTCATGCGTTTCCAACTGGGTTTCATGAATATGGTTCCCAATCCTGCAATCAGACGCAATCCGTACCAAGTGATAGCTGAATTTCCCATCCGTGTCCTTTGCCGTGACAATGTGCTTTAACTCCACGCCTTCAAACGTAGGGTGCTTCGACCATGCAATCTCCTCAAAATCAGCCTCTTTTTCCGGTAGAAGCAGTTTTCCTCTGTTAAACAGTTCAAACATATCCATTTTGACACCTCCGATCAAAAATATAATTTACTTACACTTTCATTATATCGATCGGAGTCTGCCTGTCTTGTAAAAAATTGCCCTATACAGATTGCGGTATCATATTCTTAGAAGCAAGATGCTCCGAATTTTTGTGTCAAAACACATTTTTTCGGAATATAATGGAAAACCCACTTTTGAGTCAAGTCCCAATAAAAAACTTGTAAATAGATTAACTATATAATATAATAATTATGCGCTCCAAAACGGGTAAGCGGTTCGCCTTTTGCCAGATGATTCATCTGAGAACTTCCATAACCAAAGGAGGTATGTCAATGGAAAATCTACGAAAGGGTACCTAGTACATATGAGATTCGATGTGCTTGTAGGGATTGTCGGTATTGCTGTAACACTCGTTAGTATTTTAACTACTAGTATCAGCATATGGCAAAACCGCAAGAATAGAGGAAATCAAAAAAGCAACCGCCCCG
>CAMXIK010000050.1 GCA_947243855.1 uncultured Lachnospiraceae bacterium
TTTTATTTGATAAATCAAAAAATCTATCTATCAAAAATATACAGCAGAAATAAGCATATATGCTTAGCGGCGAGCAATCGCCGATAAGCATAGGTCAAGTACAAATTATTCTGAATCTTTAAAAACGCCCATACTCCGACGGCGTCACCCCGCACACCTTTTTAAAATAGCGGGTAAAATGAGGCAGACTTTCAAATCCCGCCTGCACAGCCGCCTGCGCTACCGGCATTTTTTCCACCCGAAGCAGATATTTAGAACGTTCCACGCGGGCATCCAGCAGTTCCGATTTCGGCGAACGGTTAAAAAACAGCTTATAGTAATTGTAAAACTGGCTAGTCCCTAAGTTTGTCAACGCTGCCATACTCTCCGCATCCCATTTCCTGTCAATATGCGTTAAAATTTCAATTCTCGCTTTCTTAAACTGCTCAAACAGATCGGCCTGAATCTCCCTTCCTATCGGAAACGTATGAAGCTGTCTGGAAAAAAGAATAAACAGTTGGTGCATCAATTTATCAATCAGTTCCTGATAATAATCCTGCTTGGTCACACTCTCCACATAAATTGATTTAAATAGAGCGTTCATAGAGTCCGGGTCCGGCGGATAGACGATTCTGTTGACAGGAAGATCGTAGGCCGCAAGGAAATCGTCGTCGTCACTGGTAAAATGCACAAAGCTGTTTTTAAAGCGTCCGACCGCCTGATAAATCTGCGGTGTTCCCGGCGTATACAACAGAAATGCCCCCTCCTTTGTCATCTGGGTTCCGCCAGCCGCCTGTACTTTCATAGGCGTCATAAAATAGAGAAAGAGATAATCTCCGCTGCCCTCGGGACGATTGATAAGATCGCAGTCCGGATTAAACCGATTGTAATCGCAATAACCTGTATGAAACATAGGACTCCTCCTTTTCTCTATCATAGTCCAACATCGGAAGAAAAGTCAAATATGGCGCAAGAAAAGATATGGATATTTCCGCCTCTTTTGCTAAAATAAAGTTATAAAAAGAAAGGAACGGGTGCAAAAAATGAAAAAATCACAGGTTATTATTGACAAAGAGTATATTGTAAGCGAAATCGATAAAAGGGTTTACGGATCTTTTATCGAGCATCTGGGGCGGGCAGTCTATGAAGGGATCTATCAGCCCGAAAGTCCTTTTGCGGACGAGCAAGGGTTCCGCAAGGATACGTTAGAACTGGTGAAAGAATGCAACGTGCCCATCGTGCGTTATCCGGGCGGAAACTTCGTGTCCGGCTTCCGCTGGGAAGACAGCGTGGGTCCGAAGGAACAGCGGCCCGCTCAGGTTGACCTTGCATGGCTGGTCGTGGAAAGTAACCAGTTTGGTCTCAATGAATTTGCCGATTGGTCTAAAAAAGCCGGCACCGATATTATGATGGCAGTCAATCTGGGCACCAGAGGACTACAGGAAGCCAAAGAACTGTTGGAATACTGTAACTTTAAGGGAGGCACGCTGATGAGCGATCTGCGCAAAGCCCACGGCTATGAGCAGCCCCATGCTATCAAAACATGGTGCCTCGGCAACGAAATGGACGGCCCTTGGCAGATCGGCCACAAAACGGCTGCAGAGTACGCGAGAATCGCAAATGAAACCGGAAAAGCCATGAAGCTCTTAGACCCCACCATCGAATTGGTCGCATGCGGCAGCTCCAATTCCCAGATGCCCACCTTCGGCGAATGGGAAGCGACTGTGTTGGACGAGTGCTACGACACGGTTGATTATGTCTCCATGCACCAATACTACGGCAACAGAGATAATGATTCCGCTAATTTCCTCGCAAGCAGCGTGGATCTGGATCAATTCATCTCGACAGTAACTTCCATCTGCGACTACATCAAGGGCAAGCATCACGGCAAAAAGAATATCAACATCTCCCTTGACGAGTGGAACGTGTGGTTCCATTCAGAGGAAGCGGACAAAAAGCTTGAAAAGTGGGTGCAAAAGCCACATCAGCTTGAAGATATCTATAATTTCGAAGACGCTCTGTTGGTGGGCAGTATGTTAATTACGATTCTGCGTCATGCGGACCGGGTAAAAATCGGCTGCCTTGCACAGCTTGTCAATGTGATCGCGCCGATTATGACCTCCGATACGGGCGCGTGGCGGCAGACTATCTTCTATCCTTATATGCACGCGGCCGTTTTTGGAAAAGGTACTGTTTTAAACACGATTGTGAAGTCCCCCGTATATGAGGCAAAGCAATACGGCGAAGCTCCTTACCTTGACTGCGTAGTTGTGGAGAATCCCGAAAAGGAGGAATTGGTTGTCTTTGCGGTAAATAAAGATCTGGACGAGGACATGGAAGTAACCATGGATTTACGCCAGTATGCAGATTATCGGGTACAGGAGCACATTGTCATGCACAATGAGGATTTAAAAGCGGTAAACACGGAAGCAAATCCAAACAATGTTGTCCCACAGGCAAACGGAAACGCCAAGTTAGACGGCGGCGCATTACAGACAGTCCTCATGAAAAAGAGCTGGAATGTAATTCGACTTTCCAAATAGCGTTCGTTCATAAATTGTTCATATTTAATTTTAAAAAACTTCATTTTAGAATCATGATTTAGACATTTCTGCTCCGTATACTAAGATCATAAGATACAGCAAAGCAAAGCTGATAAAAAATTTGCCGATTAATTAAAAAACTTTTTCATAATAAATGCCAAGTAAGGGAAACTTTACTTGGCATCCTCCCTTTTCTGGGGATATTTCCTATTATGTACCCGCCGCATTATCCATGTATACAATTTTTCCTTGCCAGATACATTGTCTTATGGTATACTTGAATACCGTAGAAATCTTTACCATGTGAAAAAGTGTTCCATAACCGTCGACGTAGACATTTGGTTCAGGTGTCTGCGCCTTTTTTCCTTATAGGATATCAATGGGACGCACACGCAGGAAGTGAGGAGGAAATGTATTATGGTAGAAATGATCACAAAAGTGAACGGCGCCATTAACGGCTTCGTATGGGGAATCCCCATGCTGGTGCTGCTCGTCGGTACGGGCATTCTAATGACGGTCCTTACCAAGTTTTTCCAGTTATCCCATATTGGGCACTGGTTTAAAAATACCATCGGCGGTATTTTTCATGATAAACATATTACCAAACACACAGACAAAGAAGATCAGTCCATTTCCCAGTTCCAGTCTTTGTGTACAGCTTTGGCCGCTACGATCGGAACGGGTAATATCGTGGGCGTGGCCAGCGCACTGATTTCCGGCGGTCCGGGCGCGATCTTCTGGATGTGGATCGTGGCTTTCTTCGGCATGATGACCAACTATTCCGAAAACGTGCTGGGCATCTATTATCGGCGTAAAAATGAACGTAACGAGTGGTCCGGCGGCGCCATGTATTACTTAAAGGATGGGCTTGGTTCCTACAAAGGTTTTAAACAGATTGGTGCGGTATTAGCCGTCCTGTTTTCCATCTTTTGCGTGATGGCGTCCTTCGGCATCGGCAACATGAGCCAGATCAACTCCATTGCCGGCAACATGAAATCCGCTTTCAACATTCCTACCTATATAACGGGTATCGCGCTTTTGATTCTCGCGGCTTTGGTTATCGTGGGCGGGTTAAAACGTATTGCTTCCGTTACTGAAAAGCTGGTGCCCTTTATGGCGATTATCTATGTGGTGGGCGCTCTGGCAGTCTTCTTTATGAATATCGACCAGTGCGGCGCGATTTTCTCCGCAATCTTTAAGGGCGCTTTTGGGCTTCGCGCAGTGGGCGGCGGCATTGTCGGTTCCGGCGTAAAAATGGCGCTTACCTGGGGTATGAAGCGCGGCGTATTTTCCAACGAAGCCGGACTCGGTTCTTCCGTTATGGTACATTCCAGCTCCAATGTAAAGGAGCCGGTGCGTCAAGGCATGTGGGGTATCTTCGAGGTGTTCGCAGACACCATGATTGTCTGCACGCTGACCGCATTCGTGGTGCTCTCCTCGGGTCTTGTAGATCTGGAAACCGGCGCGGTATTAAGCTCCTCCGAAGGCTCTGCTCTGGTAGGCGAAGCCTTTGCCACAAAGTTTGGCAGCGCGGGGCCTATGTTTATTGCCATCGCCATTCTGCTGTTTGCATTTTCCACAGTGCTTGGCTGGAGCCACTACGGTTCTAAGGCATGGGAATACCTCTTCGGCACAAAATCCATGATTGCCTACAAAATCGTATTCGTACTAATGATCTATGTGGGCGCAACCATGAATCTGGGGCTGGCTTGGGATCTCTCCGATACCTTTAACGGTCTGATGGCCATTCCCAACCTGATCGGCGTTCTGAGCCTATCGCCCATTGTCATGAAGATTACGAGAAACTATGTGGCACGGGTACTGAAAAAGGAAGATGTGAAACCGATGCTTTCCGCGTTTCCAGATATCGAGGAGACTCATACGGAAGAGTTAAAAGAAATGTATCAATAACATGAAGAAAACCGGCATGACCATACTGGCCATGTCGGTTTTTTATATTCTTTATTTAGCTATATGCGGTTTACGCCTTACCGTCGGAACCGAGCACGTTCTTAATCTTATGCGCCACCATGTCCTTAACGGCCTGTCTAGCGGGTTTCAGATACTGACGGGGATCAAAGTGATCCGGATGCTCCGCAAAATACTTACGGATATTACCTGTCATAGCCAGACGGATATCGGAGTCAATGTTGATCTTACATACGGCAAGCTCGGCAGCCTTACGAAGCTGTTCCTCCGGAATACCCACTGCATCGGGCATATTTCCGCCGTACTGGTTTACCATCTTTACAAACTCCTGCGGCACGGAAGAAGAACCGTGAAGCACGATCGGGAAACCGGGCAGTCTCTTAATGCACTCCTCCAATACGTCGAAACGAAGCGGAGGGGGAACCAGAATCCCATCAGCATTTCTCGTACACTGTGCAGCGGTGAACTTGTATGCACCGTGGGACGTGCCGATTGCGATAGCGAGAGAATCACAGCCAGTCTTATCAACGAACTCCTCAACTTCTTCGGGGCGTGTGTAAGACTCTTTACCGGACTCTACAACGACCTCATCCTCAACGCCTGCCAGAGTACCAAGCTCGGCCTCAACCACTACGCCGTTTGCATGCGCATACTCAACTACCTGCTTGGTCAATGCGATGTTATCCTCAAAAGACTTAGAAGAAGCGTCGATCATAACGGAGGTAAATCCGCCGTCGATACAGGACTTACAAAGCTCGAAGGTATCGCCGTGATCCAAGTGCAGGGCAATCGGAATCTCAGGATTCTCCGCTACAGCCGCCTCAACCAGCTTCACCAGATAAGTGTGGTTCGCGTACGCACGCGCACCCTTGGAAACCTGCAGGATAACGGGGCTCTTCAGCTCACCGGCCGCCTCGGTAATACCCTGAACGATCTCCATGTTGTTCACGTTGAAGGCGCCGACTGCATAGCCGCCGTTATAAGCCTTCTTAAACATTTCGGTTGTTGTTACTAATGCCATAATGTTTACTTCCTTTCTATTAAAATTTTTTAGTTCTTTCCATGATCTGGAATCCAACTTTTATTTTAACAGCCAGTCCTAAGAAAGTCAATAACTCTGCGGTGTTCGCAACATGGTTCCCACCTTATTCTTCCCCCTCCTTCGGAACCCGGATTTCAAGCGCCTGATGCCAGCTCTCGATCTCCACTGTAAGGTGTTCGCCTCCAAACTCCCCGTCCAGCGTCCAAGCGACCGGTTCCTCCGACTCCACTTTCAGCTTTTCGGTGGTAAACGTATAAATATGCTCCGAGTTCACGCGCTTATCCACAAGCGCCCGGATAATAGTATTAATTTCAAGCGGATTTGTTGGCTTACGGATCAGCGTCACTTCAAAAAGTCCATCGTCAAGCGCCACATTCTGTCCCGTGATTCCCCGGAAACCTCCGACGGAATGGGAGTTTGTGATCATGCCATAGAGAAATTCTCCCTCGATTACGCTTTCTTTACAGGTAATCTTTAAAGGATAAGAACGCACGGAAGGCAGACGCTTTACTCCCTCGATCAGATAGGCCGCATGACCGAGCACATTTTTCGTATCTTGGGGCGTCCCGTAGGACACATCCGTAAAAATCCCGAATGCCGCCACATAAATGAATGTGTTGTGATTAAATCTGCCCACATCGCAGGCAAAATTCCTGCCGTTTACCACCACATCGGCCGCCTGCAGCATATTCTTGGGAATACCCAGACTATTCGCGAAATCGTTTGTACTGCCGGCTGGTACATATCCGACAGGAAGTCTCTGCTGAGACTTCATCATGCCAGCCACCACTTCGTCAAGCGTGCCGTCCCCGCCGCTGCAGACAACAATTTCATAGCCGTCCCTTCTCTCCTGCACAGCCTTGACAGCGTCTCCCGCCGCCTGCGTAGGATAGGCGGTCACTTCATAGCCAGCCTTTACAAACGTATCAATGATATCCAGAAGGTTACTTCTGATCTGTGCTTTTCCCGCTCTGGGATTATAGACAAAAAGCATTTGTTTTGCCATGACCCGCCCTCCTGCTATAAAAGAAAGAAACGGCTGCCCAGAATCTGACTCTGAACAGCCTGCAATTATGCCTTATCAAATGTCAACCCTGCCGCACCTATCCTACTTGGTGGTCAAGAATTTCTCGATCTGCGCAACCGCAGTCTCCTCGTCAGTTCCATCTGCAGTCACTACCACTTCTGCACCGCTCTCCAGTCCCATGCTCATCATTCCCATGATACTCTTCGCATTTACTTTCTTGTTATCAGAACCAAGGTAGATGGTGCTCTCAAACTGACTTGCAACCTGCACCAACATGGCCACCGGACGCGCCTCAAGACCCGTCTCCAGTTTGATCTGGATTGACTTCTGAATCATAATAGTTTCCTCCTCTTTTTCTTTTCGAGACGTTCCGCCTCATATTATGATCTGATTTTATCAGCAATCTCACTCAGCCTGCGCAATCTATGATTGACTCCGGATTTTCCCACAGCCGGCTCCAAATACCCGCCCAATTCCTTCAAAGGCGCGTCCGGATATTCCAATCGTATCTCCGCCATCTGCCGCAGGTTGTCCGGCAGATTTTCAAACCCATACCTATCCCTGATCAGAAGAATATCCTCAATCTGTCTTCCGGCTGCCGTCACCGTTTTGGAAATATTAGCCGTCTCACAGTTTACTCTCCTGTTGATAGAATTACTGATCTTTTTCAGGATTCTCATATTTTCGAGATCCATCAAAGATACATGCGCGCCCATCACGTTCAACAGATCAACAATACCCGCGCCCTCTTTCAGATAGACGACATGGTACTTTTTTCGCCCTATCACCCTTGCCTCAATCTGAAATTCCGAAAGCATATCCTTAAGCTGCGCCGCCTGCATCTCCTGATCGCAGACAAATTCAAGATGATAGCTTTTTTTCGGGTCGCTCATGGAACCCACGCACAAAAAAACGCCGCGCAGATAAGCTCTTGCACAGCAGGAATTTTTAACCAAAAGAGAATTGACCGGATCAGTCAGTTTTATCTCTCCATCCTCTCCCCTTGCAAGATACAACGCCTGTATCACTCTGCGTTCCGTCTCGTCATCCGGAATAGCTCTCTGTTTACCCCGCATAACAGTTTCTATATTAAATGTTTTTCTTAATAATGTAAAGCACTTTCTCGCAACTGCCTCATTTTCCGTGTCCAGACACAGATGCCGTCCGCCGCTGCAAACATTGCCGCCAAAAAGCAAAAGTCCTGCAAGCTCCGCAAGCTGGCAATGTCTGGCAGGACTCACGTGAGCCGCAAGTTCTTCCTTTACACTCCCGGAAAAAGACATATTTCTTCCTCTATTTATCCACATCCCGGTGATACAGTTTCACACCGTAGGTTCCATGATCCTTCATCTCCGCATACAGCGCGTTGGCAAGCGTCACGCTCCTGTGCTTACCGCCAGTGCAGCCAATGCCGATTACAAGCTGATGTTTGCCTTCCTTCACATAGTTGGGAATCAGAAAATCCAACATGTCCGTAAGCTTTTGTAAAAAAAAGCCCGCTTCCGCAAAAGCCATCACATAGTCCTGCACCTCTTTGTCGTTTCCCGTCTTATATTTTAGTTCATCGATATAAAATGGATTGGGCAGAAACCTCACGTCAAAAACGAGATCAGCGTCCGCTGGAATCCCTTTTTTGAAGCCAAAGGAAAGAATTGTGACAATCAGGGAATTATATTCTTTGTTTCTGACAAAAATATTGTCTATTTCTTCTTTTAACTCTCTGGTAAGAAGATGGGACGTGTCAATGATATAATCCGCCTTCTCCCGTATCTCCTTTAAGATTTCACGCTCCCTGTGAATCCCCTCTTCCACCCTGCCCTCGGGGGAAAGCGGGTGCAGCCTCCTCGTCTCCTTATATCGTTTCAGAAGAACATCGTCACCCGCCTCCAAAAAGAGAATCTCAAAAAGATACCCGTTCTCCTTCAACTGGTCTAAAATGCTCCGCACGCCGCCAAACGCCTGATCTGCGCGCACATCAAGCCCCAAGGCAACCTTGTTGACCTCGCTTGCCGGCGTCGTAATCAGTTCTGCAAACTTCTCGATCAACGCCACCGGCAGATTATCCACGCAGTAAAACCCCACATCCTCCAGCATTTTCATGGCCGTCCGTTTCCCCGAACCGCTCATTCCCGTCACAATCACAAATCTCATGTTAATTCTCTCTTTTCCGTAAAACCCAGTTTCGCTCTGGCTGAACTAGAAATCCCCCAAAAAAACGACTTCCGGCTCCAGTCTGACGTGAAATCTGTCCCTCACGCGTTCCTGTATCTCTTCGATCACTTCCTTGATATCCGCCGCTGTCGCCCCTCCGGCGTTAATGACAAAGCCGCAGTGTTTCTCCGACACCTGTGCGCCGCCAATCCGATAGCCCCTCAGCCCTGCGTCCATGATCAGCTTTCCCGCATAATAACCTTCCGGCCTTTTAAAGGTGCTGCCCGCGCTCGGATATTCCAGCGGCTGTTTGCTTTTCCGCTGTTTCATCAGTTCCTCCATCTTCGCGCCAATTTCTTCTTCATTGCCGGGCGTCAGCTTCAAAACTACCCCCAGCACGATAAACGGTCTGTCCCTGATAATACTGGTGCGATAACCGAACTCCATGGTGTCATTGTCCAAAGTCAGAATCTGTCCTTCTTTGTCCATCACACGGACCATCTGCACAATCTGTTTCATCTCCCCGCCATAGGCGCCGGCATTCATCACAATAGCGCCGCCCACAGTGCCCGGAATTCCCGCAGCAAACTCCAAACCGCTTAATCCCTTTTCCTTTGCCACAGTGGCCACCAGCGAGAGAGGCGCGCCCGCGCCCACCGCAATATGATTCTGTTCTACCCGGATGCCTCCCATCCGTTTTCCCATTTTTACAATCACGCCCCGGTAACCTTTGTCGCCTACCAGCAGATTGCTTCCGTTTCCCAAAACAAAATAATCCTGCTCCAGCCGTCCCAGATAGGAGATAATCTGTGACAATTCGTCCTTGGTTTCCACAACGATCATGCACTCCGCCTCGCCGCCCACCCGAAAGGTGGTGTGCTTACTCATAGGCTCGTGGAATAACAGTCTCTCCTCCGGCACAATCGTCCTGATATGTTCATACATTGATGCGCTCAATTTCTACCCCTGCTCATTTCTTTCTATTTAATATATCCCAGACGGACCATATACATTCGCCTAATCTATGAGAGAACCAAACGGGCCGCTCCGTAAATCCCCGCATCGTTTCCCAGTGTGGCAAGCGCAAAAATCACATCCTTGCTGCCGTGAAAGGCCGTTCTCTCAAAAGAGGGTTTTATATAGTCAAAAAGCACCTCTCCTGCCTTGGACACACCGCCGCCAATTACAAAAATTTCCGGATTAATAATGCCCGCGATCACGCCAAGACCTTTGCCCAAGTATTCTCCAAACTGCTGTGCAATCTCGATCGCCAGCTCGTCCCCTGCTTTCACCGCGTCAAATACGGTCTTAGCGGATACTTCGCCGTTTCTCAAAACGCTGTCCTTATCGCTTTTCTGTAGCGTCCGGTTCGCCAGTCTGGTAATTCCCGTAGCGGATGCGTACTCCTCCAGACATCCGTAATTTCCACAGCCACAGGCCTCCGTCTCATCATCCTCCACATGGATATGGCCGATCTCACCGCCTGCGCCCGTAGCTCCTGTCATGATTTCACCATTTACGATAATACCGCCGCCAACGCCTGTTCCAAGGGTAACCGCCACCAAATTTTTATGTCCCTGGCCGCCGCCTTTCCACATCTCTCCGAGAGCCGCCACATTGGCGTCGTTACCGCCCTCCACCCGCATACCGTCAAGAAGCGCGGCGAGTTCTTCCTTCATATTCAGCTCCGACCAGCCCAAATTAACGGCTTTGTGAACCACCCCGCTTTTTTCTACTGGGCCCGGCACACCAATGCCGACTCCTGCTACTTCTTCCTTGGCAAGCGATTTCTCCGCCATCTTTTCTTTGATACTTGCCGCGATATCGGGAAGAATATTTTTCCCGCCGTCCGCCGTCCTTGTGGGAATCTCCCATTTATCCAGCACATTGCCATCCTTATCAAACAGCCCCATCTTCACCGAAGTTCCGCCTACATCTACCCCAAATACATAATTTGCCATACGATTCTTCTCCTTTTATACTTACTCGTCCTCTTCACGCCCGTGAGCAAGAGAATTTTGCACACGCTTGTAAAGCTCCTGCGCCGCATTGTAACCCATCTTTTTCTGTCTGTGGTTGACAGCCGCAGACTCACAGATAATTGCCAGATTACGACCCGGCCTAATGGGAATGCTGTGGCATACCACACGGTTTCCCAGATACTCCGTATACTCTTCCTCCAGACCCAGACGGTCATACTCCTTATCCTTATCCCAATCCTCAAGACGGATCACCAGATCAATGTTCTGGGTATCCCTAACGCTGGATGCACCAAACAGCGCTTTCACATCCACAATACCAATACCGCGCAGCTCGATAAAGTGCTTCGTGATATCCGGTGCGGAACCAATCAGCGTATCTTCGCTCACACGTCTGATCTCCACCACGTCGTCCGTCACCAGACGATGCCCTCTCTTAATCAACTCAAGCGCCGCCTCAGATTTACCGATACCGCTCTCTCCTGTAATTAATACGCCTTCGCCGTAGACATCCACCAATACGCCGTGTACGGAAATGCAGGGAGCAAGTTTCACGTTCAGCCAGCGGATTACCTCCGCCATACAGGCCGATGTGGCCTTTCTGCTCATCAGAAGCGGCACGCCGTACTTAACCGCTACCTCCCTGAAAATTTCATTGGGATACAGTTCCCGGCAAAATAAGATGCCCGGAAGCGGATTGTTCAAGAGCTTTTCAAAAATCTCACGCTGTCTCGCCTCGTCCAGCCCATTCATGTAGGAGTATTCCACAAATCCCACAATCTGTAGACGCGTTGTCTCAAAATGCTCGAAATAACCCGCCAACTGCAAAGCTGGTCTGTTGATGTCCGGCTGCGTCACCTTAATCGTTGAAATGTCGATCTCGGGCGTCAGGTTTTCCCATTTAAATTTTTCAATTACCTTTGTCAAACTGATGCTTGCCATAGTTTCCTCCTCACCTTATCGCACTTTGCATCTAAACTCGCAATACGCACAGTCGCTTCCTTTTCCTCTGCGGCTATTATACCATACAAAATAGCCGCACACAACAAGCGGCGGCTACTGCTTCGTTCGAAAAAAGTCGTATATCTGCTTTCCGATATGCTCCGGGATTTCCTGTACCTCGCAAAGCTTCTCCACCGACGCCTCCTTGATCTCATTGATAGAGCCGAAATGGCGCATCAGCGCCTTTCTCCTCGCCGGCCCCACCCCCGGAATCTCGTCAAGCACCGACTTTACCTGTGCTTTGGAGCGCAGGGAACGGTGGTACTCGATGGCAAAGCGGTGAGCCTCATCCTGTATTCTGGTTACCAGTTTAAATCCTTCCGACCGGGCATCAATCGGAATCTCCACATTCTGATAATATAATCCCCTTGTTCTGTGGTTATCATCCTTCACCATGCCGCAGACGGGAATATCCAGATGCAGTTCTGAAAGCACCTGTAAGGCAATATTGACTTGGCCCTTGCCGCCGTCCATCAACAGCAGATCCGGAAATTTCGTAAAGCTTCCAAACTGGTGATCTACCTGTCTGCGGTCCAGTTCCTCCTTCTCCTCCATCCCGTGAAGGAAACGTCTGGTAAGCACTTCCTTCATGCAGGCGTAATCGTCCGGGCCAGACACGGATTGAATCCGAAATTTGCGGTAATCGCTGCGTTTCGCCTTTCCTTTCTCAAAAACCACCATGGAACCCACATTGGCAAATCCGCTGATATTCGATATGTCATAGGCTTCCATGCGAGTCACGTCTTCCAGCTCCAAAAGGGCCGCAATCTCTTTCATGGCGCCGATGGTTCTGCCTTCCTCCCTGCGGATGCGCTCCTTATCCTGACTCAAGATAAGCGCCGCGTTCTGGGCCGCCAGCTCTACCAGCTTCTCTTTCGCGCCCTTTTTCGGCACACGGATGTATACCCTGCTGCCCTTTCTCGCAGACAACCATTTTTCCAGAATTTCTATGTCCGCAATCTCCTCCTGCAGCATAAGCTCCTTTGGAATATAAGGCGTCCCTGCATAAAACTGTTTTACAAAATCAAGAAGAATCTGCGCGTGATCACAATCCTCCACATGGGTCATATAAAAATGTTCCCTGCCAATCAGTTTTCCGTCACGCACAAAAAACACCTGTACTACGGCCTCGTGTTCCTCCCCTGCCATGGCAATGATATCCTTATCCTCACCATCAGAATCGGTAATTTTCTGCTTCTGCGCCACACTCTTTACGCTGTTATACAGATCCCGGTATTCGGCCGCCTCCTCATACTCCATTTTTTCTGACGCTTCCGTCATTTTTTGTTCCAGCTCGCGGAGCATAGACTTATAATTTCCGTTTAAAAAATCAAGCGCCTGATCGATCCGCGCCCGGTATTCTTCTTTGCTGATATATCCCTGACAGGGAGCCGCGCATTGCTTGATATGGTAGTTTAAACAAGGCCGCTCAAGGCCCATATCCCGCGGAAGCCTGCGGTTACAGGTCTTGAGCTGATAGAGCTTATTCATCAGGTCAATGGTATCCTTCACCGCCCCTGCGCTTGTATAAGGCCCAAAATATTTCGATTTATCTTTTTTCATCTCACGTGAAACGAGAATGCGGGGATATTCCTCCCCCAATGTCACCTTGATATAAGGATAGGTCTTATCATCCTTCAACATGGTGTTATATTTCGGACTGTACTCTTTAATCAGGTTATTCTCTAAAACCAGCGCTTCCAGTTCCGAATCCGTCACAATATAATCAAAACGGGCGATCTGCTGCACCATCCTATCAATCTGAGGCCCCCGTCCCACAATTTTGCGGAAATAAGACCGGACACGGTTATGCAGATTCACCGCCTTGCCCACATAGATAATCGTATCGCCAGCATCGTGCATCATGTATACGCCGGGCGAATTTGGCAGCTTCTTTAATTCTTCGTCAACGTTGAACATACGTCCCTATCCTTCGTTATCACGATTCTGCGAATCCGGCGCCTGCGAAAACAGCCCCCTGTTTACAGGCGGTTCCTGCTGCCCCTGTGCTCCACCGGGAAGCGGTACATCCTGCGGCTGAGATTGCGGCCTGTTCTGCTGCGGCTGAAACTGCGGCCCGTTCTGCTGTGGCTGAAACTGCGGCCCGTTCTGCTGCGGCTGAAACTGCGGCCCGTTCTGCTGCG
>CAMXIK010000051.1 GCA_947243855.1 uncultured Lachnospiraceae bacterium
AATAAAATGACGGTAACGGAATGTTATCTCGACGGAAAGCTCATGGAGAGGGGACGGTTTGCGCAATATTTTGAGGAAACCCTTTCTAAGGGCGAAACGGATTCCTGCGCGGCCCGTTTTCTGCGGGGCTGTGTGCTGTGTAACGATGGACAGACTGGGCGGGAGGACGTTGGGGACCCAACGGAACTAGCCTTGCTTCATATGGCTGCGGACTGCGGGGCCATGGCGGAACAGATCAGGGAGCGGTATCCAAGGCTTGATGAGAACGGTTTTGACGCCGAACGGAAGATGATGACGACACTGCATCGGGAAGAAGCGGGAATGACCGCCTATACGAAGGGGGCGGCGGAACGGATTCTGGAAAATTGCAGCGGCATCTGCCGGGGGGAAAAGACGGCGGATCTTACACGGGAAGAGCGTGACAGACTGCTAGGCATACAAAAACAGCTTATGGGAGAGGGCAGACGCGTGTTGGCGTTAGCTATGTCAACGGAGGGGAGCATTCATGAGCGGGGCATGACGTTTCTTGGATTTGTCAGTATGCAGGACCCGGTCAGGCCGGAGGCGGTGGAGACCGTACAAGGTTTTGCGCGGGCGGGTGTGTCTACGGTGATGATTACGGGAGACCATCCCGATACGGCTTTTTCCATTGCAAGGCAGTTGGGGATTGCAAGCCGTATGGAGGAGTGTATTACGGGAAGAGAACTGGATCATTTAAGGGATACGGCGTTTTTGCAAAAGCTGCCCCAGCTTAAGGTATTCGCGCGGGTGACGCCGGAGCACAAGGTGCGTATTGTGGAGGGGTATAGAAGTTTACATAAAACTGTGGCTATGACCGGGGACGGGGTCAATGACGCGCCCTCCCTGCAGGCGGCGGATATCGGGATTGCCATGGGACAGGGCGGCACCGATGTGGCGCGCGGCGCGGCGGACTTTGTGCTGATGGACGACAATGTGGCAACCATTCACACAGCCATACGGGAAGGACGGGGAATCTATGAAAATATAAGAAAATCCGTATTGTTTTTGCTGTCTTCCAACTTGGGGGAAATTTTGACCATGCTGGTGACGATTGTGGCGGGACTGCCGCTTCCGTTGACAGCCGGATTTATTTTATGGATTAATTTGATTACGGATTCCCTGCCGGCGCTTGCGCTGGGGGTGGATGAAAACGATACGGACAGTCTGATGCGGGAGCCGCCGCGTAGGAAGGAGGATTCTCTCTTTGCGAAGGGCGGGCTCATGTGTGTGATCTGTTATGGGCTGGTGATCGGAGGCATCAGTCTGGCTGCCTTTTTAAAAGTACCCTATGACCGTATTGTCATGGAGGGACTCCCTGTTAGTTTACATAATATTTTAGAAGGACTGAAAATATCGGCCGTTCTTGCAAGAGCACAGACCCATGCTTTTATGGTGCTGGGGATCAGCCAGCTTTTTCATGCCATTGGTATGCGCGATGTGAACCGATCCTTGTTTCGGATGGATCACCGGAGCAATCCGCAGATGATACTGGCTCTTGCCGTGGGGATTTTGTTACAGGTGGCGGTAACGGAAGTGCCTCTTTTGATCAACCTTTTTGGCACGGTACGGCTTAGTGTGGAGGAGTGGATCAGATTGTTGCTTTTGTCAATGACGCCTTTGGCGGTACATGAGCTTTTGGTGGTCGTGGGAATGGCCGGGGCGATGGAACGGCGGCCGTCATGCCAGCGTGCGAAAAGCTAGGAGCAGAAGACAGAGGCCGGAGAGCCATGAAAGGTCGATGTGTAGCAGGTGGGAGAGCAGACGGCCAAGCGCGTAGCCGGCAAGAAACAGCAGCAGATGAAAGAGGATGGCGGCGGACAGAAGCGTGAGCGGGGGGATAGCGGAGGTGGTAAAAGCCATTCCCGCGAGAACGCTGTCAAGGGAGAGGGCGAGACTTAAAAGCCAAGCCTCTTTTGCGCTTAAGACCTGCAGATCTGTCTGGTTCGCTTCTTCCGGAGAGAGATAAACCGTAAAAATGATATGAAGCTGTTTGATGTTACAGCCCCGGTTTCCGATGAGACCGGGGTGTTTTTTTGCCAGATGACGCAGCAGGCTTTCTAACAGTTTTGCGCTTCCGATGGCAAAGAGGATGGAGAAGGAAAGGAAGGGCAGAACGCCGGTGGGGAAAAAGCGGCCGATCAGGGAAGCGATGCTGCCTGCGGCGGTGATGAAGACGGAAGGCACGCAGGCCAGAAGAAATAGGGAAAGGAGTTCGACACGGACTTTTTTTGTGCCGTAAGAAAACCCTGCCGTCAGGGAATCAAGGGAAACTGCAGTCAAAAAAAGAAGCAGGGAGGAAAAGGCGTAGGACATGGGGCGTTACCTCATTATGGATTTACTATATTGTATGGGAACGTGTGGGGATGTTGAATTGAGGCGGTTCACATCCGTGCCGGAGCTTCGGATTCGTGACAATTTAGGCGTGAATGGTAACGCAAAATAAAAAGAAATGGCGGAAAAGATTTACGCCTTCCAAAAAAGATGGTAAACTATAGTATATATGCCAAAGAAAAACAAACAGGGGGCCGCATATGGAGCTGATGTTTATCGGAGCGGATCATGAGGTGACGGGAAGCTGTCATTATCTCCGCATAGGGGAAAAGAATATTTTAGTAGATTATGGTATGGAGCAGGGCGCGAATGTATTTGAGAATTGTAAGCTGCCCGTGGACGAGGCGCTGATTGATTATGTGTTTTTGACCCATGCCCACATTGACCATTCGGGGTTACTTCCGCTTTTGTATGCAAGAGGATTCCGCGGTCAGATTTTTGCCACGGCGCCGACCTGCGATCTGTGCAGTATTATGCTGCGGGACTGCGCGCATATCCAGATGCAGGAGGCTGAATGGAAGAACCGTAAGGCCAAGAGAAGCGCGGGGATCGAGCCGATGGAGCCGCTTTATTCCATGGAGGATGCGGACGGCGCGGTCAGGTGTCTTGTACCCTGCGATTATGACAGTGAAGTGACGGTATGTGAGAATATTAAAATTAAATTTACAGATATCGGTCATCTGCTCGGCTCTTCCAGCATCGAGGTCTGGGCGACCGAGGGAGCGGTGACAAAGAAACTTGTATTTTCGGGGGATATCGGTAACAGCGATCAGCCGCTGATCAAACATCCGAAAAATACGGCGGAGGCGGATTACGTGGTGATGGAATCCACCTACGGAGACCGGCTGCATTCCAGCGAGAGAGTGGATTATGTGGGAGAGCTGACGAAGATTTTACAGACCACATTTGACCGGGGCGGCAATGTGGTGATTCCTTCCTTTGCGGTGGGCAGAACCCAAGAGATGCTTTATTTCCTGCGGCAGATCAAGGCGGACAGACTGGTGAAGGGACACGAGGATTTCCCGGTCTATGTGGACAGCCCGCTGGCGGTGGAAGCCACTGGCATTTTTCATAAAAATGAGGAGAGATGTTTTGACGAACAGGCTATGGAGTTAGTCAGAAAGGGAATCAATCCGATCACCTTTCCGGGACTGCGGCTGGCGATCACCAGCGATGAATCTAAGGCGATCAATTTTGAACATACGCCGAAAGTGATCATATCTGCTTCCGGTATGTGCGAAGCGGGACGTATCAGGCACCATTTGAAGCATAATTTGTGGCGGCCGGAGTGTACGATTCTTTTTGTAGGCTATCAGGCTGTGGGAACGCTTGGCAGGATGCTTGTGGAGGGCGCGGAGGAGGTAAAACTCTTCGGCGAGCCCATAGAGGTCAGGGCGGATATTACAAAACTGGTAGGCATGAGCGGCCACGCGGATAAAAATGGACTTTTGCAGTGGATTAACGGCTTTGAGAAGAAGCCGGATAAGGTGTTTGTGGTGCATGGCGAGGATACGGTCTGCACATTGTTTGCAGAGTGCCTCAAGGGCGAACACAAGCTGGATGCCTATGCGCCTTACAGCGGCACCCGCTATGATCTGATAAGCGGCGAGTTTATCTGCGAGGCGGAGCCGATCAGGATCAAGAAGAAAGCCCACGGTATTTCTACGGTATTTACGAGACTGCTTGCCAGCGGCCAGCGGCTTATGGCGGTTATTTATAAGAACGAGGGCGGCGCAAACAAGGATCTGGCCAAATTTGCGGATCAGATCAATTCGTTGTGCGACCGGTGGGAAAGGACATAGAAGCGTGAGCCTAGCAGATCACATTTTCATTAACATGTGTAAAGATATCTTGGAGAACGGAACGAGCACGGAGGGGGAGAAGGTCAGGCCTCATTGGGAGGACGGAACGGCGGCCTATACGGTGAAGAAATTCGGCGTGGTGAACCGCTACGATCTGTCGAAGGAGTTTCCGATTATAACGCTTCGAAAGACGGCGTTAAAAAGCGCTACGGATGAAATGCTCTGGATCTGGCAGAAAAAGTCCAACAACGTGAACGATCTGCACAGCCATATTTGGGACGAATGGGCCGACGAGGACGGCAGCATCGGCAAAGCCTACGGTTACCAGATGGGTGTGAAGCATCAATATAAAGAGGGCATGATGGATCAGGTGGACAGGGTCATTTATGATTTGAAACATAACCCGTTCAGCCGCAGGATTATGACAAATATTTATGTGCATCAGGATCTGCATGAAATGAATCTTTATCCCTGCGCCTACAGCATGACCTTCAATGTGACGCAGAAGCCGGGCCATGGGAAACTGACGCTTAACGCGATTTTAAACCAGCGTTCCCAAGACGTGCTGACAGCGAACAACTGGAATGTGGTGCAGTATGCGGTTTTGGTGCATATGCTGGCGCAGGTCTGCGGCATGGAAGTGGGAGAGCTTGTCCATGTGATCGCGGACGCGCATATTTATGATCGGCATATACCTATTATAAAAGAGCTGATCGAGCGGCCTGTGTACGACGCGCCGGCCTTCTGGCTGAATCCAGAGATTACGGACTTTTATCAGTTTACGCGGGACGACGTGAAGGTGGAAAACTATGTGACCGGGCCGCAGGTGGAGAATATTCCGGTCGCGATCTAATAGCCGCAAAAGAAAAACAAGCGACGCGAGGAGAATCATCATGAACATGATAGTAGCGGTGGACAACAACTGGGCGATTGGCTGTAAGAACAGCCTGCTCGTGCGGATTCCGGCGGATCACAAGAATTTTAGGAAGGAGACCACAGGCAAGGTGGTGGTGCTTGGCAGAAAAACATTGGAGACATTTCCGCAGGGGATGCCTCTCGCGAATAGAACCAATATTATTTTGTCTACGAATCCGGACTATCAGGTGAAGGATGCCATCGTGGTTCACAACCGGGAAGAGCTGGATAAAGAACTCAAAAAATATAACACGGAGGACGTCTATATTATCGGCGGCGAGAGCGTTTACCGCATGATGCTTCCTCAGTGCGATGTGGTGCATGTGACGAAGATCGACCATGAGTACGAGGCGGACGCTTATTTCCCTGATCTGGACAAGGACGGGGAGTGGGAGATCACCGCCGAGAGCGAAGAACAGACCTATTTTGATCTCCCGTATTATTTTTTGAAATATGAGAGAAAGAGATAATGGAAGGCGCGCAAGGGAATGTGCGTGGGGCAGTATAAGGGAAAACAGGAATGATATGTTAAGGAAGGTATGCAGGCATGGGTCAGGACACAAAGAAAACGAAGGCGAAGGGGACAGAGCTTTCTCTGACGAAGGAGGAGCTGCAACAGAAAAATGAGGAGCTGCAGGCAGCAAGGAACGCTGTGGAGAAAGCGGAAAATGCACGGGATATTTTTTTGGCGAATATGTCCCATGAGCTGAGGACGCCGATCAACACGATTCTGGGGTTAAACGAGCTGATTCTGAGGGAAAGTCAGGAGGAGGCGGTCAAAGAATATGCGCGGGACATCAGGCAGGCTGGAAATATCTTGCTTGCATTGGTCAGCGATATTCTGGATTTCTCCAAGCTGGAAGCGGATAAGATGGAACTGACGGAGGGCATTTATGACGTCAGCTCCCTTTTAAACGATCTGATCAACAGTATCTCGGTACAGCAGCGCAGAAAAAAACTGGATCTGGCTTTGGAGATTGCGCAGGATGTGCCCTATAAGCTATTCGGGGACGAGATCCATATCAGGCAGATCATCGGAAATCTTTTGTCGAATGCGGTGCGCTATACGGAAAAAGGGAAGATTACCCTGCACCTGAGCTGGAAGGAAGTGGCGAAGGACGCCATCGAAATTTTCGTGATTGTGAAAGATACGGGAATCGGTATCAAGGACGAGGATATTCCGAAACTCTTTAAGGCGTTTCAACGGATGGATTCTACGGTTCGAAGCAAGGACGACAGGACGGGGCTTGGACTTGCCATTACCCAGCGTCTGATTGAGATGATGGGCGGCAAACTGGAAGTGCAGAGTGTCTACGGCAAGGGTTCTGCCTTTTCCTTTAAAATTATACAGAAGGTAGTGGACAGGGAGCCGCTTGGCGATTTTGAGAAGCAGTACCGGGAGAGCCTGCGCAGCATAGAGGACTATCATGAAAAGTTTATTGCGCCCATGGGCAGAATTTTGATCGTGGATGATAACGCCATGAATCTGGCGGTGGCGCAAGGCCTTTTGAAGGGAACAAGACTGCAGATCGACGTGGCGGCCAGCGGCGAGGAATGTCTAGAGCTGATTAAGAGAAAGACCTATCACTTGATCTGTATGGATCACATGATGCCGGTGATGGACGGCGTGCAGACCTTACATGCGATCCGGGCGCTTGAGGGGAATCCGTCAAGGGATATTCCGGTGATTGCGCTGACGGCAAACGCGGTGGCGGGCGCGAGGGAGCTTTACCTGAAAGAAGGATTTCAGGATTATTTGACGAAACCCATCGACGCGGATAAGTTTGAAAACATGCTGATCGAATATCTGCCGGACAATGTGGTTTATCTGACCAATAACAGGGAGGTCAGCGATGAGTTTGAACCGCAGAATGCGGAGGAGTTTGATATCAGGGAGAGCCAGCTTTATCTGATGGGCTTTAACCTGAGAAACGGTCTTCGGTATATGGGTGGGGACAAGTCGCTCTATGGCAAAGTGCTTCACGATTTCCACTCCATTTTGCAGGAGAAGGAGACCGCGCTTAAGGACTTTTTACAAAAAGGGGATATGCCCGGTTACACGATTATTGTGCACTCCCTAAAAGGAAATGCCAGAAGCGTGGGCGCGGATGATCTGGCGGACGAGGCCTTTGAACTGGAGAAAATGGCGAAGGCGGGACAGCTTGAGGATGTGACGGTGCGATCTCCGATTCTGTTCAGCATGATGAAAAATATGAGAAACAGTCTCAGGGTTTATCTGGAGACGGAGGCGGCTGAGGAGGAGAAAGCGCAGACGGGCGAACCGGAGACAGCGGAGAGAATCACGGAGGAAGATTGGGTCAGGGCGCTGCAGGAACTGGCGGCCAGACTGGATGATTTTGACGGCGAGAGCGCGGCGGCAAAATTGCGGGAGCTGAAACGCTACGAGAGGCCGGAAACGGATAAGAAGATGCTCAGACTCTGTGAGAAAGCGATTAAGGATTATGCTTATGATATTGCCCTTGAGGTGGTCAACGCGGTGCTGTGAGCATTTCCCCAAGTAGTCTTGACTTTTGAGGACAAAGGTATAATATAGATAAAAAAGCGGTAAGAGGGAGGAGCACATTATGGAAAAGAAAAATCTAGATTGGGCCAATATCGGTTTTGGCTATCATGAGACGGACAAACGTTTTGTGGCGAATTATAAGAATGGCGCGTGGGATGACGGCGCGCTGACCACGGACGCTAATATAACGATGAACGAGTGCGCAGGTGTCTTACAGTATGCGCAGACCTGCTTCGAGGGCATGAAGGCTTACACCACGGAGGACGGACATATCGTGACATTCCGCCCCGATCTGAACGCACAGCGCATGGAGGATTCCTGCAAGAGACTGGAAATGCCGGTATTTCCGAAGGAACGTTTCCTACAGGCAGTGACGGAGGTGGTAGCTGCCAATGAGGCTTATGTGCCGCCCTATGGTTCCGGCGCGACGCTCTACATCAGACCGTACATGTTTGGTATCTCTCCCGTTATCGGCGTAAAGCCAGCGGACGACTACCAGTTCCGAATTTTTACCACGCCAGTAGGCCCTTACTTTAAGGGCGGCGCGAAGCCGATCACGATTAAGGTTAGTGATTTTGATCGGGCGGCTCCGCACGGCACGGGCCATATTAAGGCCGGGTTAAACTATGCGATGAGCCTGCATGCGATTGTTACGGCGCACGAGGAAGGATACGACGAGAATATGTATCTGGATGCGGGCAGCAGGACCCACGTAGAGGAGACTGGCGGCGCAAACTTCCTGTTCGTGACGAAGGACAATAAAGTAGTGACGCCTAAGTCAGACAGCATTCTGCCCTCCATTACTAGACGTTCCCTGATGACAGTTGCGAAAGATTATCTGGGACTGGAAGTAGAAGAGCGGCCTGTGGCTTTTGAGGAAGTAAAGGACTTTGCAGAGTGCGGGCTATGCGGCACGGCGGCGGTGATTTCCCCGGTGGGCAAGATCGTGGATCACGGCAAAGAGATTGCATTCCCCAGCGGCATGGACGAGATGGGGCCTGTGACGAAGAAGCTGTACGATACTCTCACGGGTATTCAGATGGGCAGAATCGAAGCGCCAGCGGGATGGATTCATGTAATCAAATAGTTGTAAATAGAAAAGGAAGGGGGATTAGGTTGCGGTGTTTTTGCCACACAATTTAATCTCCTTTTTGATGAGGAGAAGAGACGAGACATGAATGAAACGATACGAAAAGAATATCCTTATTTATATGAGACCCACATGCATACCTCACAAGGCAGCGCCTGCGCCCACAACACCGGGGCGCAGATGGCAAGAGCCTGTAAAGAGTACGGCTATACGGGCATTTTTGTGACGGAGCACAACTGGTCGGGAAACACGGCTGTGGACAGAAATCTTTCGTGGGAAGCGTGGGTGGATCAGTTTGTGCGCGGCTATCAGGATGCCAAGGCGGAGGGGGAGAAGATCGGTCTTGACGTATTTTTCGGCTATGAGTCCGGCTATCAGGGCACGGAATTTCTGATCTACGGCGTGGACGGGGAGTGGCTCAAACGGATGCTGGAGATTGAGGAAGCCACGGTGGAGGAACAGTACGCGCTGGTGCATGGGGCGGGCGGCATGGTGATTCACGCCCATCCCTTCCGAAAAGCCCCTTATATTCCGGAGACGCGCCTTTATCCAGAGTGGGTGGATGGCGTGGAGGGGATCAATGCGGCTCACGAAAACCCTAAGAGCATCGAGCATTATCACCCGGATTATGACGAGAAGGCATTGGCGTATGCCAAGAAACACGGACTGTACGTGACTGCGGGATCGGATATCCATGTAGCGGATCTGTTTGGCGGCGGCATGGCATTTAAAAGGAAACTGCGTTCCGAAGAGGATTATGTGCAGGCGGTTTTAGGCGGTGAAGATTATGTACTGACCGACGGGGTAAATTGGTATGACAAAGAAGGAAAGAAGATCGGATAGCGGTTTCAAGAAAGCGGCGGCGGTTCTGTTGTTGGTATTTGCGTTGACAGCGGTGGCCAGCGGATGTGGAAATGGGGAACCGATCGGCACGAAGGTGATTCTCACTACCGGATTTGACAAGGACGAAGTTTTCCGGATTGAGACCAGCTCATGCAGCCTGCCGGAGCTGATGGTGTACCTGACTACCATCCAGAACCGCTACGAGAGCGTCTATGGCAGGGAGATCTGGGAGACCAACGCGGACGGCGTGACCCTTGAAGAAAATGTAAAGAACATTGCCCTTGCACAGATTGCCCAGATTAAAACCATGAATCTGATGGCGGAAAAGTACGAGGTGGATCTGGACGACGAGGAGAAGGCTAAGGCGGAAAATGCGGCGCAGGTTTACTTTGAATCTCTGGGAGAGCGGGAGATCGAGCTGATGGGAGTGAACCAAAAGACAATCCGCTCGCTCTATATGGAACTGGCCCGGGCGGAGAAAATGTATCAGTACACGATTAAGGATATCAACCCGGAGATCAGCGACGACGAGGCCCGCACGATCACGGTGCAGCACATTTTGATTAAGACCTATGCGCTGGACGGTACGGGTAAGAAAATTGAGTATTCGCAGGAGGCAAAGAGAGAGGCTTACGAGAAAGCGCGCGAGGCTCTTGCCGCAGCGAAGGAGGAGGAAGACTTCGACGCGTTGATCCGCAGATATAGCGAGGATGATAAGGCCACCTATTCCTTCGGAAAGGGAGAGATGGACGAGGCCTTTGAGACGGCTGCTTTTAATCTCGGTACGGGAGAGATCAGCGATATCGTGGAGACCGAGTTCGGCTACCATATCATCAAATGTATCAGCACCTTTGACAGAGAGGAGACGGACGCCAACAAGGTAAAGATCGTGGAGCAGCGGCGGGAGGAGGCTTTCGGGCAGGAGTATGACGCGTATGTGGCGACTCTGACCAGAAATTTGAATGAAGAGCTGTGGGGGACGGTAAACTTTATTCATGACGAGAATGTGACGACGCAGAACTTCTTTGAAGTGTATACAGGGTATTTTGGGAGCTAGTTTACAAAAAGTTTATAATTTCCAAAACCCGCATGAAATCTGAACAAACCTGAAATTATTAGCACTCATATTAGATGAGTGCTAATTTTGTCTTGACTTCTAAAAATTGGCGTATTACACTGTCCTTTAGGCGGTAACATTCTGTAAAAACAGTATGTTAGGAATGGAAGAAAGAAAGGAACGTGGTAAGATGGCATCGAAACATGGCAATTTATCAATCAACAGCGACAATATTTTTCCGATTATCAAAAAGTGGCTGTATTCGGATCACGACATTTTTTTCAGGGAGCTGATTTCTAACGGCTGCGACGCGATCACGAAGCTGAAAAAATTGGATATGATGGGCGAATATACGCTGCCGGACGGTTATCAGGCGAAGATCGAAGTGATTGTCAATCCGGAAGAGAAGACGTTAAAGTTTATTGATAACGGTATCGGCATGACGGCGGACGAGGTGGAGGAGTATATCAACCAGATCGCTTTTTCCGGCGCCACGGATTTTATCGAGAAATATAAGGACAAGGCCAACGAGGACCAGATCATCGGCCATTTCGGCCTTGGTTTCTACTCGGCCTTCATGGTGGCAGACGAGGTGGAAATTGACACCCTCTCATGGCAGGCGGGCGCACAGGCAGTACACTGGACCTGTGACGGCGGTACGGAGTTTGACATGGAGGACGGCGCGCGGACAACGGTCGGCACTGAGATTACCCTTCACATCAACGAGGACTGCTTGGAGTTCTGCAACGAGTATAAGGCGAAAGAGGTCATTAAAAAATACTGCTCCTTTATGCCTACGGAGATTTGGATTTCGAAGGCAAACACGACTGAGACGCAGATCATTACAGCGGACGAGAAGCTGGATACCGACGAGGTAGTGGAAGAAATCAAAAAGGAGAAGGAGGAGGACGAGCAGAAGCTAAAGATTAAGAAGCGTCCCGAGCTGCTCAATGAGACACAGCCTCTCTGGGCGAAGCACCCCAATGAATGCACAAGAGAGGAGTATCTGGAATTTTACCGCAAGGTCTTTCAGGATTACAAGGAGCCGTTGTTCTGGATTCATTTGAACATGGATTATCCTTTTAATATGAAGGGAATTCTCTACTTCCCGAAAATCAATATGGAGTACGAGTCCATCGAAGGAACGATTAAGCTGTACAACAATCAGGTCTTTATCGCGGACAACATCAAGGAAGTGATTCCGGAGTTTTTGATGCTTTTAAAGGGCGTGATCGACTGCCCCGATCTGCCGCTCAACGTTTCCAGAAGCGCGCTGCAAAACGACGGCTTTGTCAAAAAGATCAGCGAGTACATTACTAAGAAGGTGGCGGATAAGCTGTCCGGCATGTGCAAGACCGAGAAGGAAGAGTATGAAAAATATTGGGACGACATCAGCCCATTTATCAAGTTCGGCTGCTTGAAGGACGACAAGTTCTGCGAGAAGATGACGGATTATATCCTTTTCAAGAATCTGGACGGCGATTATATGACGCTGCCGGAGTGTCTGGAAGTCAATAAAATCGATCCCGACGAGATGCAGGATGGTGAGACGGCCACCGATGAGAACGGCGAGAAAGTAGAAGCCGAGGTCGTGGAGGAAGGCGGCGAAAAGGCCGAGACCGAAAAGGCGGACGGCGAGGTGCTTGATGAGAACGGAGAGCCAGTAACGGCGGAGGACGAGGAGAGTAAGGAAAAAGTCATTTATTACGTGACCGATGAAAAGCAGCAGAGCCAGTATATTAATATGTTTAAGGCGGCCAAGATGGACGCTGTGGTACTGACGCACAATATTGATCAGCCCTTTGTCTCCCAGCTTGAGGCTAAGAACGAGGGTATTAAGTTCCAGAGAATCGACGCCGACCTGACGGACGTCTTCAAGGCAAAGACCTCGAAGAAGGCCGAGAAGGAAATGGAAGAGCAGGCGGAAGCAATAGCCAAGCTGATGAAGAAGGTTCTGGGAAAAGACGGCATCAAGGTAAAGATCGAGAAATTGAAAAACAAGAAGATTTCTTCTATGATCACGCTGGCCGAGGAATCCCGCAGGATGCAGGATATGATGAAGATGTATTCCATGCCCGGTATGGATATGGGGGCCTTTGGCAAGGAGGGCGAGACCCTGATCTTAAACGCCAACCATCCCCTTGTGCAGTATGTGCTGGAACATCAGGATGGCAGCAACGTCAAGATGATCTGCGAACAGCTCTACGATCTGGCGCTGCTGCAGCAGGCGCCGCTTGAGCCGGAGGCTATGACGAAGTTTGTGGCAAGAAGCAACGAGATTATGATGCTGCTGACGAAGTAAAAGCTGAATGAAATATTGTTATGTAAACTAAAAACGGCCGTCTCGGAACATCAAAAGTATCCGGGACGGCCGTTTTTTGTATGCGTCGGACAGGGTGATGGAAGAGAGAAAAGATGATTGTATGTGTGGGAAAAGAGTGTTATAATTATACCTAAAGTATTTTAGACAAATGTGAACATAAAAACAGATTGGGAATTGGAAAAAATAGCTCAGGAATGGAGGAAATCATGAAAAAACATCTCGGACAGGGGAAAAGGGCGGTCACATGCGCTTTG
>CAMXIK010000052.1 GCA_947243855.1 uncultured Lachnospiraceae bacterium
GTGGCGGGATCAAGGGCGGCGGTATGCTCGTCAAGCAGAAGGATGCGGGGCGTTACCATGGTTGCCATTAAAAGCGTAAGCGCCTGCCTCTGGCCGCCGGAGAGCAGTCCTACCGGCTGTTTCATCCGATCTTCCAGCCCCATATCTAACAAGGAAAGCTGTTCCCTGAACTTTGCCTTTTCTTTGGCGCTGATCCGGCTGAAATAGGCGTGGCTGGCCGTGGAGGCCCGCAGATAAGCGAGAGCCATGTTCTCTTCGATGGTCATGTGAGGCGCCGTGCCTTTTAAAGGGTCCTGAAAAAGATGGCCGATCACTTTACTTCGGATATGCTCTTTGCAGTAGGTGATATCCTCGCCGCCGAGAACGATCCGCCCCTCGTCCACGTAAAAGCTTCCCGTAATGGCGTTGAAGAGGGTGGATTTCCCTGCGCCGTTGCTGCCGACGATCGTTGCAAAATCCCCGTCTTCCAGAGTCAGACTGATATTGTCCAGCGCTTTTTTTTCGTTGACAGTGCCGGGGTTAAATGTTTTAGAGACTGATTCAATGACTAGCATCTGCGCTTCCCTCCTTTCTATACGCGTTTCGATTGCCGTTTCGCTGTTTATAAAATACGGCCTTTTCCTTCAGATAAGGGAAGGAAATGGCGATCGCTACGATGATGGCGGAAACCAGCTTGAGCGCTTCTGCGGGTACGTTCAGACGAAGAGCCAAGGCTACGATAAAGCGGTAGAGACAGCTTCCGAGAACCACGCCGGCCACCTTTTTAAACATGCTTCCTTTTCCGACCAGCGTTTCCCCGATGATCAGGCTTGCAAGGGCGATGGTTACCATGCCGGTGCCCAGATTGATGTCGCAGGATTTCTGGTATTGTCCCAGAATCGCGCCGGAGAGGGCGGTAAGGGCGTTCGCGACGCAAAGGCCGACCGTGATCATAAACAGCGGGTTGATGCTGGAAGCCCGCACCATATGTTCATTGTCGCCGGTGGCGCGGATCGACAGTCCCAGTCTGGTGTTCAGAAACAAGGATAAAAGAATGCCGATGATCAATACAATGGCAAGGACGATCAGGAGCTTATACCAGGAATCGTACCAGGGGGCAGCGATCTTATCTTTGGCAAGACTGAAAACGGTATCGCAGGCAAAGAGATTCACATTGGAGGAAAAGCCCATTACCGCGATATTGACGGTATAAAGCCCGGTGTTTACGATAATGCCTGCCAGAATGGAGGGAACCCCCATTCTGGTCTGCAAAAAAGCGGTGATAAAGCCGGAACAGACGCCGGCGACCATGGCGGCGAAGAGGGCCAGAAACGGGTGGCCGGCCAGCGTCACCATGGCGCCCACCGCACAGCCTAGGGTAAAACAGCCGTCGGTGGACAGATCCGCGATATTTAAGATGCTGAACGAGATAAACAGCGCCAGCGCTACCAGCGCGTAGATACAGCCAAGCTCCAACGCGCTTTGTAAAATGGAAAGTGTAAAGATTGAACTCATAGGATACCTCTCATATAAAATAACAAATGTTTCTTAATTAAATTCTTCCGCCGTCTGGATTTCCACCAGATTGGAGCATTTATCGGCGAACATGCTGTAGTCGAGGCCGATGGCTTCCGCGGTTTCAGTGTTTACGGTGGCGATGCCGTTATCCATGGTCTGTACGGCCATGGAAGCTGGGTCTTTGCCGTTTGCCAGAATCTCTACGGCCATGTCTGCGGTGGCGGTGCCAAGTTCCACGTAGTTGACGCCGTAACCCATGAAAGCGCCGTTTAAGGCGAAGGAGTCTGCGCCGCCGTAGTGGGGCACTTTTGCGTCGATGAATTTTTCATAGATGGCAAGCTCCGCCGTCATGACGTTGTTGTCGGTGGGCGTAAATACCGCCTCCGCGCCGGAGGAGATCAGGGCGTCCGCCGCAAGGGAAATTTCCCCGTTGTTGGTGCCGGTCTTTTCCACCACGGCAATCCCTTTCTGCTCGCAGTAGGCTTTTGCTGCGGCGATGGCGGCGGTGGAAGAGTCCTGACTCTTGTCGTAAAGAAGACCTACGGTCTGGATATCCGGATCGGCAGCCAGCATCAGGTCAAAAATGGCCTCCGTGTTCAGGGCGTCCGAGGTGCCGGTGATGTTGGAGCCGGGGGCGTCCATGGAAGATACGAGTCCCGCGCCTACGGGATCAGACACCGCAGAGAAGACCACGGGAATCAGACTGCCGTCGTCTCTTGCATTTTCCGCCGTGGCGTTCTGCATGACCATGGCGACCGGCGTAGCGACCGGGATGATGAGATCTACGTCGGAGGCGATCAGGTCTGTGGCGATCTGGTTCATGGTGGTAGCGTCCGCCTGCCCGTTGTAGGTGTAGTCCTTATAGTTGAAGATAATTCCTGTTTCCTCTGTTTTTTTGTCAAGCTCCGTCTGAACCGCCGAGACGATCTGATTCAGGGAAGCGTCGTCCACGTACTGAACGATGGCTACTTTGTAGGCTTTGTCGGTTCTGCCGGCGTTATCTGCGGAAGTGTCAGCGGGTGTGTCTTCGGAGACGTTTCCAGAGGCGTTCCCGCCGGATGCGCCGCAGCCCGTGAGAGCGGCGGTGAGAACTGTGCCTGCAAGTAATAGTGTGATAGATTTCTTTTTCATAATTTTGTCCTCCTTTTATGGTGTGCTTATTGGGGCGTGCATAAGCAGACTCTGCTTATGCGCGCAAAGAAAACCGCCCCAGACAAATGTCTGAGACGGTAATAAACGTGAGTTATTATCGCGGTGCCACTCAAATTGAACGGGAAACAGAATCCCGATCCGCTTTTTCCATATACAATCATATATGCCGCCTTGGTAACGGGTGCGGTTCCCGCCGGGGGCTACTCTGTCTGCATGTGTCATGACATTTCAGCCCAGCCTCGAAAGTCCATTCGGTACAAGCGCCATGCCGTCTTTCACCAGCCGACGGCTCTCTGTAATGGGTAACCCATACTTACTACTCTTTCTCAAAGGTTTGTGAGATATGTTCCTGCAATTAATTTATTACACAATAATACTTTTGTGACAGATTGTCAAATAGTTTTTTGAATTCCTTGCCGGGATTTTTGCGGTATGGTAATATGAATATTCGGAGGAAAAAAGATGGCGGCCACAGATGAAAAAGACCTACAACAGTTAAAAAACAGGCTGATCGAGCTGGCGGACAAGGCCTACAGCCGCAGCATCTACACATACACACCCTTTCTGGGACTGGCCGAACAGCAGGCATACTACGCGGTGGAGCGGGAGGTGTCGTATGCGGGAGTTTTGATGGAGGGCGGCGCGCCCTTGTGCGAGCGGAAGATGATCCGTTTCGGCGATCCGGGTTATGAGGAGGAGTTTCCTATCGTACGGTTGGAGATTCGTCCCAAAACGCCCAAATTTGCGGAAAATCTCACGCACAGGGACTTCCTCGGCGCGGTTATGAATCTGGGAATCGAGAGGGATGTGGTGGGCGATATTTTTCTGTCAGATGGGAAGAGAGCCCTGCTTTTCTGCCATGAAACCATCGCGGATTATATTGTGGAACATCTGGACAGGGTAAGGCATACCAATGTGGCTTGCGTGCGGTCGGAAGGGGAAATGGCAGTGGAGAGCGCAGAGCCGCAGCGGATCTCGGTGACGGTGGCGTCTCCAAGGGCCGACGGCGTTATATCTAAAGTCTATAACCTTTCAAGGGAGGACAGCCGGGAATTATTTAATAACGGTCGTGTTTTTATTAACGGTATACAGACGCAGAATCTTTCCTATCAGTTGAAGGAGGAGGACGCCGTGACGGTGCGCGGTTTTGGAAAGTTTATTTACTATGGGCAGACGGGAACGAGCAGGAAAGGGAAAGACCGCGTGGAGGTCGGCGTTTTTGGGAAAATGTAGATAAAAAAAAGAAAATGGAGTATAATGGTTATTAATTTTCAGCACGGGCAAAGAGAGGAGCGTTCATGAATTTAGAAAAGTTACAGGCATACACCGTCATTTCCAAACAATGGATCGAAGAATTAAAATCGGACGGTTATCTTTTAAAGCATAATAAAACGGGGGCGCGGGTAGCGCTTCTGGAAAACGACGACGAAAACAAGGTGTTTTATATCGGCTTCCGCACGCCGCCCAAGGACAGCACGGGGGTGGCCCATATTATCGAGCACACGGTGTTATGCGGCTCCGAGAAGTATCCGATCAAAGATCCTTTTATCGAACTGGCAAAGGGGTCTTTAAACACGTTTTTAAACGCCATGACTTATCCCGATAAGACGGTCTATCCGGTGGCGAGCTGTAACGACAAGGATTTCCGTAACCTGATGGACGTGTATCTGGACGCGGTGTTTCATCCGAATATCTACCGGGAGGAGAAGATTTTCCGGCAGGAGGGGTGGCATTATGAATTGGAGAGCGCGGAAGATGAACTGACCATCAATGGCGTAGTCTACAATGAAATGAAGGGGGCTTTTTCTTCCCCGGACGACGTGCTTTACAGGGAGATTATGAACTCTCTTTATCCCCATACTTCCTACGCGGTGGAGTCTGGCGGGGACCCGGACGTGATTCCGGAGCTTACCTATGAGGATTTTCTTGCTTTCCATCAGAGATACTATCATCCTTCGAACAGTTATCTCTATCTCTACGGGGACATGGATATGGCCGAACAGCTTGCTTACATCGATAGGGAATACCTAAGTAAGTACGAGGCTCTTGCGGTGGATTCCAGCCTTGCCACAGAGCCGCCCTTTGAAAAGAGCGTGCTTGTGGAGAAGGAGTATCCGATTATGGAGAGCGAGCCGGAGGAGGGAAATACTTATCTTTCTTACAACGTTTCGCTGGGAGAGGCGCTTGCAGCCAAGGTGAGCGTAGGATTTCAGGCTCTTGCAGACGCTCTAGTGGGAGCGCCCGGCGCACCTGTGCGAAAAGCGCTTCTGGATGCCGGGATTGGTACGGATATCAGCGAAATATATGAGGCGGACATCAAACAGCCCTATTATTCGATTATCGCGAAAAATGCAGACGAGTCCCAGAGGGATGCGTTTGTCCGTATTATCGAGGAGACGCTTGCGCAAATTGCCCGCGACGGCGTGGATAAGACGGCCCTCAGAGCCGCCCTGAATCATGATGAATTTAAGTATCGGGAGGCGGATTACGGTTCCTACCCGAAAGGATTGATGTACGGGCTGCAGATGTTTGAGACTTGGCTTTATGATGATGAGAAACCTTTTACCTATCTGGAATTGGACGGGACTTATAAAGAACTGAAAAAAGAGGTTGAGACTTCCTACTATGAGGAGCTGTTAAAAACCGTACTTTTAGAAAATAATCACAAGAGCATTGTGGTAGTGCGCCCTGTGCGGGGATTGACGGGAAAGCGGGAGAAGGCGCTTGCGGACCGCCTTGCGGCGAAGAAGGCGGCCATGTCGCAGGAGGAGATCGAGGCGGTTGTGGCTGGGACAAAGGCCCTTTTGGACTATCAGGAGGAGCCGGACAGCGCAGAAAACTTGATGAAGATTCCGCTTCTCGACCGGGCGGATATTGGGAAAAAGGCGCGTCCTTACTGCAATGAGGAGCGTAAAGCGGGAGATACGACGCTTCTTTATCACGAAATTTATACGAACGGAATCGGCTATCTGCGCTTTTTGTTTGATTTAAAGCAGGTGCCGGAAGAGCTGTTCCCCTATGTAGGGCTGTTACAGGTAATGATTGGGCTTGTGGACACAAAGAAGCGCTCCTACAGCGAGTTATATAACGAGATCAATCTGCAGACCGGCGGGATCGCGCCGGCAGTGAACGTCTATACCAATGCGGACGATATGTCGAAGTATCGGCTGACCTTCGATTTGAAGGTGAAGACTTTGTATGAAAACCTTCCCAAAGCCTTTGAACTGGCGGCGGAGATCGTGGCAGAATCAGTCTATACGGATGAAAAGCGGCTGTTGGAGCTGGTAGCGGAGAACCGGTCCGACAAACAGGCGCAGATGATGTCTGCAGGCCATACGCTGGCGGCAGGGCAGGCGCTTTCCTATCTGTCGAAGCAGGCTTATCTGATGGATCAGGTGAATGGACTCGCGTTCTATCGTCTGCTGGAAGAGCTTGAGAAAGATTTTGAGGGCGGAAAGGAAGCGCTTTGCAACAATCTGGAACGGCTGGCGCGCTGTATTTTCCGGCCTGAGAATCTGATGGTGGATTATACCGCCGAGAGAGAAGGGCTTGCGGGTATCGAGCCATTGGTGGAGTCCTTTAAGACGAAACTTTATCAGGATGCAGTGGAAAGTAAGCCTTACGATCCAAAACCGGTCAAGAAAAACGAGGGACTGATGAGCTCCGCCCAGATTCAGTATGTCTGCCGGGCGGGCAATTACGCGAAAAAAGGCCTTTCCTACACGGGAGCCTTGCGGGTGCTCAAGGTGATTATGAGTTACGAATACCTCTGGACACAGGTGCGCGTGAAGGGCGGCGCTTACGGCTGTATGTGCCAGTTTGGGAAAACGGGGGAGAGCTATTTTGTGTCTTACCGCGATCCCAATTTGGAGAAGACCATAGAAGTGTACGAAAATGCGGCGGATTTTGTGGCGGGCTTTGAGGCTGATGAGAGAACCATGACGCAGTATATCATCGGGGCTGTCAGCGCGTTGGATATGCCGCTTACTCCGGCGGCCAAGGGAGTCTATTCCTTGGCAGGTTATATGACGGGGCTTTCCTATGAACAGGTACAGAAGGAGAGGGATGAACTGCTGGCTGCGGATGCGGGGACGATTCGGAATTTGGACGCTTATATCCGCGCTTTCATGGAGGACGACTGCCTCTGCGTAGTAGGCAATGAGGAGAAGATCAAGAAGCAGGAGCCGCTTTTCGGTTCGGTGGAATATTTGATTCATTAAAAATTAAGAGAAAAGGCAACCTTATCTGTTTCTGAAAGGTATTTCTTATATAAACGGAAAACGTTCAGGAAAGGGAGGAAACGATTATGAAAAAAACAACTGTTATGAAAAATGTGCTGGCAATGGGGCTGGCGGCGGCGCTTCTCACCGCCTGCGGCACATCGGCGGGGAAAATGAGTTATGAAGGCACGGCAGCCCCTGCCGCGGATGAGGCCTATGATACGGCCGCGGCTGCTGGCTATGACGGCGGCATCATTTTATCAAACGAAGCTGCTGCGGTGTGTGAAGAGGAGATCGCGGAGGAGGCGTCCTATGATTATGCCGAAGCTGCTGCCGAGGAACCTGAAAGCGAGGGCGGCGGGCAGGAAACGGCGACACAGGCGCAGGCCACAGAGCGGAAGCTGATTAAGACCGTGGACATTTCAGCGGAGACGGAGGATTTTGACACGCTGGTGCCCGGCCTGCAAAAGCAGGTGGAAGCCCTTGGCGGGTACATAGAGAGCAATCGGGTTTATGAAATCGGCAGTTACTATGTGGACGACCACATGGAGAAGCAGCGCTGCGCAAATATGACGGCCCGTGTGCCGAAGGAGAAGCTGGACGGCTTTCTTTCCAGCGTGGCCGAGCAGTCCAATGTGACCAGCCACTCCGAGAGCGTGGAAGACGTGACGTTACAGTATGTCGATTTGGAAAGCCACAAAAAGGCGCTTCTCACGGAGCAGGAAAGGCTGTTGGAGCTTTTGGCGCAGGCGGAGAGCGTGGAGGACATCATCGCGATCGAAGGCCGGCTTTCCGAGGTGCGTTATCAACTTGAGAGCATGGAGTCCCAGCTTCGTACCTATGACAATAAGATTGACTACAGCACTGTCTATCTTTCCATTGAGGAAGTGCGCAAGTATTCGGCGCCCCAGAACGCGTCCGTGGGACAGCGGATTTCCAGAGGTTTTGTCAAGAGTCTGGAAGATATCGGGTACGGCATTCAGGATTTTGCCATCGGCTTTGTGATCGATATTCCTTATATCGTTTTGTGGATTGCGATCATTGCCGTTGTAGTGTTTGTATGGCGTATCGTAAGGAAGGCGTGGAAAAAGCGCACGGCAGAGCGTGAGGCGGCCGACACAGAGAAGAGAAATCTTCGGTGGCCGCTGCCAAACCGAAGCGTGGCATCGGAAGAGGGGAAGGTCGATATGGATCAGACTGCACAGGATGAGGAAAACGCAGGGAAGAGTGACAAGTAAAAGGGAAAACGGAAGATGGATGCACAACATAGAAAACAGGCAAAGTGGAGCAAAATAAAATGACGGGTGATATTCAAAACAGCAATCAAAAAGACAACCAGCAGTTTAAATCGGGCTTCGCCACGCTGATTGGCCGTCCCAACGTGGGAAAATCCACGCTGATGAACGCGTTAATCGGCCAGAAGATTGCGATTACCTCTAAGAGACCGCAGACGACAAGAAACAGAATCCGCACGGTCTACACTTGCGAGGAAGGACAGATTGTGTTTCTGGACACGCCGGGTATCCATAAGGCGAAGAATAAGCTGGGAGACTATATGGTAGAAACGGCGGAGGGAACGCTCTCCGAAGTAGATGTGGTTTTGTGGCTGGTGGAACCGTCGGATTACATCGGCGCGGGGGAACGGCATATCATAGAGGTGTTGAAAAATATAAAAACACCCGTTATACTTGTCATTAATAAGATTGATACGGTGAAGAAGGAGCTGCTTCTCGGTTATATCGACGCCTACCGGAAAGAACTGGATTTTGCGGAGATTGTTCCTGTGTCGGCGCTGAAAAAGGACGGCATGGAAATACTGCTGTCCTGCATTCTGAACTATCTGCCATATGGCGAGCCTTTTTACGACGAAGAAACGGTGACGGACCAGCCGGTGCGGCAGATTGCGGCGGAACTGATCAGGGAGAAGGCGCTCCGGTGTCTGGAGGAGGAGATTCCCCACGGCATTGCGGTTACCATCGAGCAGATGAAGTTTAAGAAAAAGATCGTGGATATCGAGGCGACTATCGTCTGCGAAAAGGATTCCCACAAGGGTATTATCATTGGCAAACAAGGCGCAATGCTTAAAAAAATAGGTTCCCTCGCCAGACGCGACATTGAAAATCTGGTGGAGAAACAGGTGAATTTAAAGCTCTGGGTCAGGGTAAAAAAGGACTGGCGGGACAGCGATTATCTGCTCAAAAATTTTGGCTATAATCCAAGCGATACGGAATAGAAAAAGGCAAATCTGCGAACCCTAAGTGGTGTGAGAGATAAAGTTTTAGGGGGCGTAAGATGAAGGAGATAAATTACTGGGAGCAGTTTATGTCGACGGGAAAGATCGAGGATTTTTTAGCTTATAAAAATGCGGTAAGGAAAGAGGAAGAGGAACAGAGGGAACAGTCAGGAGAGCGGTTTCATGCAGGGGATTACAGAGATTACGGGGATGGTGTTAAAGGCTGAACCGGTGAACGACTATGATAGAAGAGTCGTTGTTTTGACAAAGGAGAAAGGAAAGATATCGGCCTTTGCCAGAGGCGCGAGAAAACAGAGCAGCAAGTTTCTGGCGGCCACGAATCCGTTTTGTTTTGGGACGTTTAAGCTCTATGAAGGGAGAACGTCTTACAATGTGATGGAGGCCGAGATCACGAATTATTTTGAAGGACTTCGGGAAGACTATGAAAAAGCCTGCTATGGGATGTACTTTCTGGAGGTTATGGATTACTATACGCGAGAGAATAACGATGAGAAAGAGATGTTAAAGCTTCTTTACCAGTCCCTGCGTGCGTTGATGCACGAGGGACTTTCCAATGTGTTGGTGCGGTACATATTTGAGATGAAAGCCATGGTGTTAAACGGGGAATTCCCGGGGATGCCAAAGGAGGGTGAATGGGAGGAATCCACGAGGTACGCGGTCTCTTACATTATGGATTCTGGAATTGAAAAACTTTACACTTTTACCGTGACGCCGCCGGTTTTGGCACAGCTTAAGACGATTGCGGACGACTATCGGACCCGATATACGGACAGGCAGTTTAAAAGTCTTGAAATTGTCGATCATCTTTAATATAATGGAATTTAATTGAGCCGTGCGGATTGCGAATGGGCACGGCGAACAGAGCCGTAGGAAATTGATAGAGGGGAAAGCATATGCGGAGAGCAATAAAATTACTGGCGTTGACAGGTTTGGTTCTTGGGCTTGCCGGCTGTGGAAAGCAAGACGTGCCGGATAGTAAAACGCTGTCCTTTGACAAGAATGGAGAGATCGTGCATCAGGTTGTGGGTTCTTCCGACCAAGAGTATTACCAGATCGAGATGTCTGATCTAGAGGAATTCGTAACCGAGCGGGTGGAGGAATACTGTGCGGAAAACGGAGAGCAGAAAGTGGCTTTAGAGTTGGCGGAGGAGAAGGATGGAAGCATTCTGCTGAATTTCCGCTATGCGTCGCCGGAGGATTACAGCGGATTTAATTATAGGAAGCTGTATGTCGGCTGTCTTGCAGATGCGGCGGAGGCAGGCTACGATCTGGAGGCCGTACCCTTTGTGTCCATAGACGGAAAAGCGTCGGAGATCGGCTATATAGAGGAATGGGAGAAAAAACAGTTGATCGTTTTGGAAACCAAGAGCGGCGAGGAAATGCTCATCAATCTGCCCGGTAAAACGCTCTATATCAATCAGGACGCACACAATGGGCAGGAGATTACCTTAGTGGGCAAAAAGGCGGTAAAGATCAGTAATCAGGAGGAAGCGGGTACGAACGCGCTTTCCTATATTATATACGAGTGACGAGGGAGGAAAAACAGATGGAAAAGACGATGGAGAAGATTGTAGCGTTATCAAAGGCGAGAGGGTTCGTATATCCCGGTTCCGAGATTTACGGCGGCCTTGCGAATACATGGGATTTCGGCAATCTGGGCGTGGAACTGAAAAACAACATCAAAAAAGCATGGTGGCAGAAGTTTGTCATGGAGAGCCCCTACAATGTGGGTGTGGACTGCGCAATTTTGATGAATCCGCAGACATGGGTTGCCAGCGGCCATCTTGGCAGCTTTTCTGATCCTTTGATGGATTGTAAGGAGTGTCATGAGAGATTCCGCGCGGACAAGATCATTGAAGATTATGTGGCGGAAAAAGGGATCGCTTTGGACTCCTCGGTAGACGGTTGGAGCCAGCAGCAGATGAAGGATTTTATCGAGGAAAACAACATTCCCTGTCCAACCTGCGGCAAACACAACTTTACGGATATCAGACAGTTTAATCTGATGTTCAAGACTTTTCAGGGCGTTACTGAGGATGCGAAGAATACGGTGTATCTGCGTCCCGAGACTGCGCAGGGCATCTTTGTTAACTTTAAGAATGTACAGAGAACGTCCCGCAAGAAGATTCCGTTCGGTATCTGTCAGGTGGGTAAGTCTTTTCGAAATGAGATCACGCCCGGCAACTTTATTTTCCGTGTGAGAGAATTCGAGCAGATGGAGATGGAGTTTTTCTGCGAGCCGGACACCGATCTGGAATGGTTCGCTTACTGGAAAAAGTATTGTATCGACTTTTTAAAGAGTCTGGGCATGAAAGAGGAGGAAATGCGGGTTCGCGACCACGATCCCGAAGAGTTGTCTTTCTACTCTAAGGCCACCACGGATATCGAGTTCCTGTTCCCCTTCGGCTGGGGCGAGCTTTGGGGGATTGCGGACAGAACGGACTATGACCTGACCCAGCATCAGAACACTTCCGGCGAAGATTTGACCTATTTTGACGATACGAAGAATGAAAAATATATCCCTTATGTGATCGAGCCTTCCCTCGGCGTGGAGAGACTGTTCCTCGCGGTGCTTTGCGGCGCTTACGACGAGGAGGATCTGGGCGAGGGAGACATGCGTACCGTGCTGCACTTCCATCCGGCCCTTGCGCCCGTTAAGATCGGCGTGCTTCCGCTTTCCAAGAAGCTGAACGAGGGCGCGGAGAAGATCTTTGCGCAGCTTTCTAAAAAGTATAACTGTGAGTTTGACGACAGAGGCAATATCGGTAAGAGATACCGCAGACAGGACGAGATCGGTACGCCGTTCTGCGTTACATACGACTTTGATTCCGAGACGGATAATTGCGTGACCGTGCGTTTCCGGGATTCTATGGAGCAGGAGCGCGTTGCGATCGATCAGTTGGATGCGTATTTTGCGGATAAGTTTACTTTTTGAGACGGTAAGGAGAGAGATACGATGAAACCATATGGTGTAAATGAACTGCGGAGAATGTTTCTTGAGTTTTTTGAGAGCAAAGAACATTTGAAGATGAAAAGCTTTTCGCTGGTGCCTCACAATGATAACAGTCTGTTGTTAATCAATTCCGGTATGGCGCCGCTTAAGCCTTATTTTACGGGACAGGAGATTCCGCCGAGACGACGCGTGACTACCTGCCAGAAGTGTATCCGCACGGGCGATTTGGAAAACGTGGGAAAGACGGCGAGACACGGCACCTTTTTTGAAATGCTGGGAAACTTTTCCTTCGGGGATTATTTTAAGCACGAGGCCATCGCGTGGAGCTGGGAGTTTCTCACAAGGGTGGTGGGGCTTGACGAAAGCAGGCTTTATCCTTCCATCTACGAGAACGACGACGAGGCTTTTGAGATTTGGAACAGCGAGATCGGCATTGCGCCGGAGCGGATTTTCCGTTTCGGAAAAGAGGACAATTTCTGGGAGCACGGTTCCGGCCCCTGCGGCCCCTGTTCGGAGATTTATTATGACCGCGGCGAGAAGTATGGCTGCGGCAAGCCCGGCTGTACCGTAGGCTGCGACTGCGACCGCTACATGGAAATCTGGAACAATGTGTTTACCCAGTTTGACAACGACGGCAAAGGCAATTACACAGAACTTGACCAGAAGAATATCGACACCGGTATGGGGCTTGAGAGACTGGC
>CAMXIK010000053.1 GCA_947243855.1 uncultured Lachnospiraceae bacterium
GTGACTTGTCGTCAGTTTCCTAACTTGACATTCGCTCCACGGAAAACCTGCCACGTGGGCAGCAACCTCACGCTTCACAGCTATCATGCCACAGCACAAACTAGTATATAGGATGTTTTGGGGAATTGCAAGGAAAAAATGAGAAACATGATTGTTTTTTTTTTAATACAATAGTGTTATGCTTCGGGACGTGCAGGCATACTTGCAAAATCCACTTTCTCATTATATTATGTAAGCATAAATATATCATGGGGAGAATCAAAAAACAACTATGTGGTTAGCAGATCAATGGAACGACTATGAAGTATTAGACTGCTCTGAGGGAGAAAAATTAGAACGCTGGGGCGATTATATCTTAGTGCGTCCCGACCCGCAAGTCATTTGGAACACGCCGAAGGCGGACAAGCGCTGGAAACAGAAAAACGGCCATTACCACCGAAGCTCCAAAGGCGGCGGGGAATGGGAATTTTTTAATCTGCCCGAAGAATGGAGCATCCGCTACCGGGAACTCACCTTCCGCCTGAAACCGTTCAGCTTCAAGCACACCGGGCTTTTCCCGGAGCAGGCGGTAAACTGGGATTGGTTTTCTTCTATAATAAAGAAGGCTAAATCCGAGAATCCGGACAGACCGATAAAAGTCTTAAACCTTTTTGCCTATACGGGCGGCGCGACGCTGGCCGCCGCCTCTGCAGGCGCGGCTGTCACCCATGTAGACGCTTCTAAAGGCATGGTCTCTTGGGCAAAGGAGAACGCCGCCGCCTCGAAGCTATCAGACGCCCCCATCCGCTGGCTGGTGGACGACTGCGTCAAATTCGTGGAACGGGAGATCCGCCGCGGCAACACCTACGATGGCATCATCATGGACCCGCCCTCCTACGGACGCGGCCCTAAAGGGGAAATCTGGAAACTGGAAGACAACATCTTTCCCTTCATCGAATTGGCCGCAACACTATTATCCAAAAATGCCCTGTTTTTCCTTGTGAACTCCTACACGACAGGATTACAGCCAGCGGTTCTTACTTACATGATCCACACCGCCCTTGTGCCGAAGTTCGGCGGACAGGTGGAATCCTCCGAGATCGGGCTTCCCGTCTCAACAAACGGACTGGTGCTTCCCTGCGGCGCATCCGGCAGATGGTTTACATAATGTTGATTAGTTTCCTTCCAACACAGGCACAAAGCATAGGTTTACATAAGTCCTAGCATCTCTGCCACACCATACAAAATCAGCAGATGTATCGGATAAAAACCATAGTAAAAGGGCTTCGGTAGCTGCCGGCCCCTTTCCCCGTTATAAAGCGTAATCGGCACAAAAGCAAATAGCCCAAACAGTTCCCGCAGGGAAAAGCGCAGAAGATACATCACGGTGTAAATCCCAGCGTAACGGATGCAGTTTGCTCCCCATGTCCCCAAAAACATCACCAAACCAGCCGACAAAATTTGAAAAACCACTGCCCCGCCGCGGGTCTGATAAAGTACGAAGATCAGAAGAATCCCCATAAACCGATAATCTGCGGAAAAGAAAAACGCCGCCGCGCAGATGAAAACCAGCGCCGCCATCTGCACAGCCGGAACCCAAAAACCGCGATGCCGCCCCAAATACTCCCACAGCGTAAGCATCAGTACGCCAAGAAACAGCGTCCAGTATACATTCTGTCCGCTCCAATCCGCCAGCTTTCCTGAAAAAGCCAAATCAAAAGGAATCTCAGACAGCAGGGCGAACAGAAAAAGCCGCAGCAGATAGCGTGTCCTGCTCCTCGTATGTACAAATCCCTCCACGATCAAATATGTAAAGAGAATAAAAGAAATTCTCCCGATATCTCTCCCTATACGGTAGACTTTTTCGATCTGCGGATTCCACGCTCCGTCTATCGGATGGGGCGTCATATAATTGTATACAAGAATCGCAAAAAAATGATCTACTAACATAGTGAAACAGGCGATGTTTTTTAACACAGCGCCTGTCCATATCCCTCTGTTATCTTTGCTCTTTTCCATTCTCTCCTACGCCATTGCGTCCACATTGGCGCCCTCAACTAGCTCCGCAGCCGACTGTCCTGCATCCGCCGGAACCGGAATTTCCACACCTTGAAGCTCCAACGATACCGCCGGGTTTGTCATCTCCTGTATAGCCGCTTGCACGCCCGCCTCTTTTTCCCGCTCCAGCTTATTAAACATGGCCTTCAGGTACTTCATATCCGCCTCGATAATATCTTTCATCTCATCGCTGCGGTGCTTTTTGCGAAGATTATTCACTTCTTCCGGGCTCATCTCCTGTTCCGACGCTCCCATATATTCCTTCATCAGGTCGTCAACGCCGCCGGTAGCCTCCATTTCCTGCATAAGCTCCTCATACTCTTCCAGGAGCTCTTCCAGTCTTTCCATTTCCTCTTCGCTTACCTTATCCATTTCTTCTTCGAGCTTCTTCATCTGCTCGTCTTCCTTCGAAGAACCGCCTTCCTCGACAAGCCCCTTACCGGTAGCCGCCGCCTTTTCTTCCTCTTCCAGATGCTTCTTTTTCCGGCGGGCAACCCGTTCCATCTTCCTCGCATGTATGATCGCGTGACGAAGATCGGTCTCGTCATACTTGCCGCTCATCTGTTTGCGCAGAAGGGAAACCACCTCTTCACGCGCCTTCGTAATGACCCGGCGCGCGCCCGTGGAAGTATTGTTCATCGTAATCTGTCTGGAAATCTTTTTATAATTATAATTGAGTTTTTTCTTCTTGCCAGCCGACTTTTTCTTCTGTATCCGAATGGCTTCCGCAGTTTTCTTTGCCGCGATGCCAGCGCATTCGTTTTTGATATCCTGCGAAGTTCTCTGTTTGTAAGGGTCCGCCGTCCCGGTCGTCCCCACCTTGGTTCCTACTTCCATGCCCATACCGTCTCCTCCATGATGCTGTCCGCGTGGTAAATCCGTTTACCAGTAGCTACAATATATATCGACCCAATCCGCGCAAATGTTTAGAGAATCACAGCCGTCTCATCCACTTTTTACTCCTGAAAATGGCCAGCGAAAGCAAAAACCTGATCACCTCCTCCAGAGAAAGTATGAAATACACCAGCGGAATCGGCAGCCCCCACACAAAGGCCGCCAGAAACCCAAGCGGTATGCCGAAAACCCATGTTCCGATCATATCGATCCACATTACATAGCGCGTCATTCCGCCGCTCCTGATAATCCCGCCTCCCAGAATCATATTCTGTACCTTAATGGGAGAGATTAGGGCAAAAGCCACTAAAATCCAATATGCTATCGTCTGTACCTGCGGCTCCGTATGATAAAGGGAAAGATAGGATTTTCCCGTCAAAACCAACAGGAGCGACAGGACTGCCGAGCCTGCCGCCCCATAGAGCAGCAGTCTTTTTGCGTCCTGATAGGCCTCCTCGTAGGCTTCCTTCCCCAAATGCCCGCCAATCATAATACCCGCCGCCTGAGCTAACCCGCTCAAGAGACCGATCGTCAACCCCTGAACCGGCCCCGTCATTGTCATCGCCGCACAAGACTCCGTCCCCAGCCGACCATAAATCACCGCATATCCATTCTCACCCAGACTCCATACAAACTCGCAGATCAAAATCGGCATCAATATTCCCAGATACTGCATCCACGTCTCCCTTGACATGCGAAGCCACCTGCACGGTCTTCCCGCCTTTCCCAAATGTCCAAAGTAAGCCACGGTCACCAAAAAACCGGCCGCCTGCGCGATAACGCTGGCTATAGACGCGCCCCGCACCCCCATAGCCGGGATCGGGCCGACGCCAAAAATAAAGAGATAGTTCAGCCCAGTATTCAGTAATACGGAGAAAAAGCTTGCCGCAAGCGGCAGTACCGCTTTGCCAATGCATCGTAAAAACACTGCCATTATGGTAGATAATGCTGTCATAGGAAAGGAAATGGCATAGATTTTGAGGTAATCCGCCGCCAAATTCCTCACCGTATCGTCCTCAGTGTATAACGCCATCACTCCATGCGGAAACAACCGACACACTGCCAAAAAAACGCCTGCCAGCAAAAGCCCTAAAAGCAAATTCAGGTAGAAACCTCTTCCCGTCCCCTCCTCGTCCCCCGCTCCTACATACTGCGCAATCATAATGCCTGCTGCTGCCGCCACTGCCCCCAGCACCACCGTATAAAGGGACGCAAATTTTCCGCCCAAGCCAATGGCCGCTATACTCCCGCTTCCCAGTTGGCCGATCATAAGCTGGTCAATCATGGAAAAAGAAGACTGCAGCAGGGATTGTAAAGTAACCGGCAGCGCTATTCCCAGCAACTCTTTTCGAAACCTATCTTTCCGTATCTTCTCAATCTGTTTCTCTGCCATCTTCCAGCTCCTCCAGTCCTCTTTCTCCCACTGCCCGTACACTGTCGCGAGGCACCAGATGCACCGGAAGCATCTCCGTCCTTGCCCCTTCGCTTTTCTCCCACAGCCGTTTCAATGCCTGCACCGCCATATCCGCGCGCCTGCCAGCATCCTGACCAACCGTGGTCAAACGCGGAAAGCAATTCTCGCAGAGGGCGTTATCGTCAAAACCCACCACCGACATTTCATCCGGCACCCTGATTCCCTTTTCCTGTAATAGGTGCATAAACTCCGCCGCATAGAGATCTGAAACAGCAAACGCCGCCGTGCAGGCCCGTATTCGGTCCATATGTTCCAGATAAAACTGCCTCCTGCCCGCCCTGTTCATGGGCACCTGCAAAAAATCCGTACTTCCGTCCAAAAAACCTTGCCGGAACCCCTCCATCCGCTCCTGATCTACACAATCATCATTATCCGAAATCAGAAGCGCCCGCCGGTGTCCCATCCGCCGCAGATACGCTCCCACCTGACGTCCGCCATCCACATTATCAATCGTCAAATTACAGATCGCCTTATTCTCCTCAAAAAATCCGTCATAAACCACAAAGGGAATGTGCATTTTTGCCCGCAGCTTCTCGTAATCGCTCTCACAAAATCCCAGAAGTACCATACCGTCCATATTCCACATGGAAGCAAACCGCACCACCTCGCCCCAGTCCTGCGTCGCTTTTACCATCATAAAATATCCCGCCTTCTCCAACGCGAAGACCAACGCATTCAGGGACGCACTGACAAAACCGTCCTCCAATACCTTCCCTTCATATTTCTCATGATTATTCACCACCACGCCGATAATGCGGGAATTATTCTGCGCCAGCAATATCCCAGCCATACTGGGAATATAGCCCCGCTCCTCTAAGAGTTGCTGCACCCGTTTCACTGTTTTGTCCGATATTTTTTTCGTCTTGCCATGAATTACATTGGAAACAGTAGCCGTACTCACGCCTAGCTCCTCCGCAATGTCTGCAATCCTTACCCGCTGCTCCATACATAGCCCTCCCATTGGACTGTATTTTCTCTTTCTAAAATAAGTGTAAGCTTCCTTTATTGGAAATACAATAGGTTAAACGCATAACCCATAACAAAAAGAGAAGCGTCTCACGCGGCAATTTTTAGTGATATTGCCACGGACACGCTTTCATTTCTTCCATAATTCCTTTATGCTGCTTGTTCCACTCTCTCTACTTCACCGGTATTCCTTTTCCGGTTATCAATCCTGCACAGTCACCTTTCTCCGGTTTTCGACGTTTTCCTCCCACGTTGCACTCTCTTTTCTGCGCTCCTTGGGTATCCATTTCAGCAATGTTACATTGAGTGTCTTCTTATCAAGGGGTTTCGTGACAAAGTCCTGAAAGCCCTTCTGCAAAAACATTTCCCTGACGCCCTCCATGGCATTAGCCGTCAGCGCAATAATCACTGGCAGCGTACCATTTTCCCCACAGTCCGTCCGAATGATCTGTACCGCCTCTATTCCATCCATTTCCGGCATCATATGATCCATGAAAATCATATCGTACTTCGTTTCCTTAACCTTCTCTACCGCTTCCCGGCCTCCGGCCGCTTCTTCGATTACAAAGCCGTAAGGCCGCAGGAAACCTCTCGCCACCTTTCTATTGACGAGATTATCATCCACCACCAGCACGCGATAATTGTCCGCCACAAAAAGCTGCAGTTCTTCCGCCTCTTTGATCGTCTCTTCCGGCGCTTCGGAAAGCGGCTTCTGATCCACAATCTCCTGTATGATCTCCAGAATAAAGGTGGTGCCTTCCCCATATACGCTCTCTACCCGGATGTTTCCTCCCATTAACTCCACCAAACGCCTGCTGATGGAAAGTCCCAGTCCGGTACCTTCCACACTGCGGTTTTGCCTTGCATCTACCTGACTGAAATTTTCAAAAATTTTTTCCAGATCTTCCGCTTTGATTCCGCAGCCAGTATCCTGCACTTCCATATGCAGACGCTCCGTACCCGGTTTCTCCCCCGGCGCGCCGCTGACCGAAAGCTTTACATAGCCCTCCTTCGTAAATTTCAAACCATTATTTAATAGATTAATTAAGATCTGCCTGACCCTGCCGTCATCGCCGCGATATCTGCTGGGAATGGACATATCATACTCGCATTTGAGCAAAATACCTTTCTTGGAGGCCGCGCCTTCCATCATATTAATCACCTCATCCACAACGGTTTTAATATGATAGTCATTGCTTACCAGCTCCATCTTTCCAGCCTCTACCTTCGATAGGTCGAGAATGTCGTTAATCAATGCCAACAGATTCTTCGATGCAGATTTGATATCACAGGCGTAACCGTACACCTTTCTTCCCTTACTCTCCTCCATAATAATATCGCTCAAACCCACAATCGCATTCATAGGCGTACGAATCTCATGGGACATATTGGCCAAAAACTCACTTTTCGCCTTATTCGCCTGTTCCGCCTGTATTCTGACCTGTCTGATCTCCTCGATGCGGTTTCTCATTTCCGTCACATCAAGAATCACCACCACATAGCCCTTTAACACTCCAAAGCGATCCGAAATGTGTTCCACATGGCTCTGATAGAAACGGTCTTTTAACAAAAACTCTTTCTGTGCCTCTTCCCCCTCCACAATTTCCGGGAAATTTGGTATCTCCGCCGCGGTTCTGCCAATGGCATGGCTATTCAGCTCCTGAAAAATAGCTGCTGCCGCGGGATTATAATTGACAACCCTCTTTTTCTCATCCAGCGCAACCACACCGTCGCCCATACCGTTTAGAAGCGCGCCCGATGCAAGACTGCCAAAGTCATAAACCCTCCTGCTCCATACGAGAATTGCCACGCTGGAAAGCACCGCCCCTGTAACCATCGGCGTAAAATCATAGGCACGCGTCAACTTCATGACGTAAGCATAAAGAGCGACTATCGGCAAAAGCGAAAGAAGCAGGATCAGTCCATACTTCCGGTCTACCACATCTTCTCCTTTTCTGGCTCTGGCACGGATCAACGTACCCAAAGACATGATATAAGGAAAGAGTATGGCAAAAAACATAAACACTACATATCCCGGACCATATACCAGATACAGATAAGAGTGTCCTTCCGCCGTCGTCTGCCACTCCACCTGCCGATAAAATATGTTATGATAGTCACAGGTCAAAACCATGACGAAAAGCGCCGCATCGATCACCGCCAAAAATCTCAACAACTTAAGAGGTGCGTCCGCAAAGCAGTACATAAAAATAAAGTAACAGTAGCAAACCGGCATCACCAGTGATCCCATATACTGCATTTTCACTGCCACCAGAGCCGCCTCCATCGTCGGCGCCGTTACCTCCAGCAAATATCCGATATTCTGTATAAGAGCTCCTACCAGAAAATATTCCATAAGCTTCTGCTCTCTGGAACCGTCGCCGTTTAACAGCAGCGCCAACGCAAAAAAAATCGCGCATATCCCTATGATTTGAAATCCTACAAATACAATCTGCATCTTAAATATCCCGCTCCTTTCCCAGCTTTAAAAAGCTGTAAAGGGAATCCCTTTACAGCCTTTGAAATGCAATCATATGTCTCACAAATTCCGGGATTTAATAAATCTGATAAATTCCGGTTTTGGTATTGGCTTAGAAAAGAAATATCCCTGAATGAAATCACAGTTTAATTCCGTAAAGAAATCAAGCATTTCCTGCGTTTCAATTCCTTCCACTACAATCTCCATATTCATATCTTTAAGCATTGCCACCGTATTTTTAAGAACCACCCGCATCTTGGGATTGTCCTGCTCGTCCACGAACGCCTTGTCCAGCTTAATGATTTTAAGGGGAAGCTGAATCACGCGTTTGATATTGGAATAGCCTGTCCCATAATCATCTAAAGAAAACGCCACCCCTGCCTCCGTCAACCTGCTCAGATTCGCCGCCATCACTTCCTGCGCATGGCTGGCCGCCGTCTCTGTGATCTCCAGATTAATGCTTTCGGTCGGGACATCGTATTTCTTCATAATCTCAAGCACATCTTCCGCCAGATTGCCCCGCATACACTGTGTCACTGAGAGATTAACCTCGATATACTCTAAACCAAGCGACTTAAATTCCTCGCTTGCAATAAAGCGGCACACCTCTTCCAACACATAGTCTCCGATCCTATGAATCGCTCCACTCTTCTCCGCCGCCGTGACAAGAAGCTCTGGAGAGATAAATCCATAATTCGGATCAAACAGCCTAAGAAGCGCTTCCGCCGAAACAAATTTCCCCTTTTCCGTGGAATAAATCGGTTGGTAATAAATCTGAAACCTTCTGAAATTCAGCGCATTTTCTATAATATTATCAATATTATTCTGGATTTCAAACATATCCTCGTGGATTGCCTCGGCCACCTTCATAACACGCCCTTCATACTTGAGCTTTTCATGAAAATCCATGCCGAACGTCATAAGCGTTTTAAAATCCGGAATTTCTTCCGGGCAGCGCGCCAATATCACGAAAGGTTTGAGGCTGACATCCAGATTATTAAAATCTGATTTTTCCGACAAGCTTTTTACCAGCATGTCCGCCGCCTTAACTGCCCGTTCCCGGTCATTTTCCGAAAACACCATACGAAACCGCCCGCGATCCAGATAATACAAATCCCCTTTATTATCTAACGCTCTGTTCGTTTTGCGGACCCTTGCCACCACATCGTTTAACACAAGCATCGCAAAATCATATCCCATCATCGCGTTAATGGATGAAAAATTACCCAAATTAAGCATGACCACATTCACATGCTTTTCATTTCGGTAATTTCTCGTCATATCCGTGGCATAGGCGCTGTACTTCATAAACTGCGTATCGGAATCCATGATCTCCTCCGGTCTCTGAACGCCGATGCTCATAAGAAGGAGACTGATTGCCGCGCTGAACATTTCTACCAGCGTCGAAGGTGACAGCATTTGAATGATCAGCGCTGTGATGCCGATCGGTATATAAGACATCACCGCAATCATTTTATACCGATCTACCAGATCGCGGTGCTGAATCATATAGCCTACAATAAAAACAAGATAAACCACAACCGCTAAATAAATCAAAAAGAACCATGGCCCTCTCTGATACCCATTCTCCACCAGAAACATCGTTCTCGCAATGGGATTCAACAGCAAGGCTGCCGAAACAACTAAAAAAGGCGCCCACAGCACAATCTGAATCCATGAACTTTTCCTAATCTTATGCCAAGTATCCGTAAGACTAATCACAAACAGCGCGTATATCGGCACTGTGAAATTATGTATGAGCAGATACCCCGAATGCGCAACATATAATGCGAGCAGATTCGTACTGTTCGCATTGTCCAGACACACTGCCCAAATATCAAACACCGTCGCAAGCCATGTCGTGAAAATAAATAGCAGAAACAGCTTGTTCGGCGTCCCGCTGACCAACTTTCTCATGATGCATGATATCAGAAGCAGGGTTAATATTAAGATTGCAGCAATATCAAAGCTTAGACTCTTCCCCATAGTTTTTGCGCCTTCTCATTCACTGCCGCTTGTTTTTCTTTTGCGGTTATTACATTATACCAAATTCTGGTACAAGAGAAAAGTCTTTCTTTCCCATTTATCAGCCATTTATCATCTTAGCTGGATTATCTGGCTTTATCACTATTTTAATGTTTCCGCCCATTCCGCTTCCTTAAATCCCACAAGCACCCGCTCCCCGTCTATGACAAGGGGCCGTTTCACAAGCATTCCATTCGTCGCCAAGAGTTTTAACTGCTCCTCCTCGCTCATCGCGGGAAGCTTGTCCTTTAACTGCATCTCCTTGTACAGCAGACCGCTTGTATTGAAAAACCGTTTCATCGGCAGTCCGCTTTTTTCATGCCACTGTTTTAGTTCGTCGTAGGAAGGATTTTTCTCCACGATATGACGGTCTGTATAAGCGATGTTGTGTGCATCCAGCCATTTTTTTGCTTTCTGGCAGGTGGTGCACTTGGGGTAATGAATGAATAACATGTTTTTTCTCCTCCTGTCAATACTCTGTTTCATCCCTGATCCCGACTATCTGACTGAACATAACATTCAAAAAATCTAGTAATTTTGCGATTTGATTATAGCATCTTTCTCTTGTATTTTCCACAAGAAAGAGAGTAATTTTCAATTAATCTGGACATATCCCGCAATGATTGATTCCTGCATAAAGCTACGTTATAATTGATTCGACAAACCAGCCATTACACGGGCAAGAAAGAGGGCAAGCATGAACAGCGTATATTTCTCCGGTAAACTAAAAAAGAAATATCAAGCGGTTGACGTGCAAAACGCGATCTGCGCATTTTCCAAAGAACACGGAATTACTGTTCAATGCCCCAATGAGGCCAAAACATTCGTTGATTTCGGAATTGACAGCGAAGGTTTCTGCTTTTCCATAGAAAACGGCAGCTTAACAAAACAATATATAAAACACGAAGTGGATGAGGCCGGAAAATTTTGGCTCGTTTATGAATTGCTGTATCAGCTCCGCAATCTGTTTACGGCATACGAAGTGCATGATGATTTCGGGATATGGGCCGACTATTGTTACCAGCAAGAACCTGTAAAAATTGAACTGCGAAAGTTGACCGAAGCGGAAGCTGAAATACAGAATCATCTGAACCTTTCCCACTGCACAGATTCCAGCCAGATACTGCTTGGAATCATAGAGTTATTTCTATGGGATAAAGGGCCTTTCAAAGATGAAATTTTGGGCGACTGGCCCACTATGATACAGAAAATCAGGGACGAAAGAAGTCGTGTGGTACCCGCTTGGCTGTATGGAATCATAGATACATGGATTTATTACTGCATGGATTTTTGCGGGAAACCCGTCAGCGAATATCCTGAAAACCACAAAAAACTTATGGCGGCAAAGTATGCAGCCTGCGGCGGATTAACCTCTAATATTCTTCATTTTTGGGGCGGCTCCTTCGGGAAACTGGAGAAAGATATTACCGTATTTTTTGAATACGAAACTCAAAAATCCAAGCGACAGACGGGATACGGACTGGATCAGTCCTTTCGAGGCGTTTATCGCTATGCCCTTTTGCTCATGTGAGATAAAGAAGTAAAAGAAGTGTAAAAAATTTTGCCGTTCCC
>CAMXIK010000054.1 GCA_947243855.1 uncultured Lachnospiraceae bacterium
ATAAAATTCAATGCTATGGATATTTTTCATGTCAACTCTCTACGACCCATTCCTTTTATCCTTCGCAAAGCGCATCATAGAAAGAATAATCAACCAAACCATGCATTCTGTCCAATGCGCCATCCGCCAATTCCTTAACCATCAGACAATCGGGACTCGGCAGCTTGATATTCGGCCCTGCTTCTATTCCGAATTGGTAACTTGACTGAAAGTCAGCCTCTTTGGCCTTTTCCAATCCATATTCCAACAGTTCCTTGGAAATGTGCTGTCTCTGCATTTGGGTTTTTACCGCAACGGGCGTCAAGATAAGCAGTTCCAGATCCGGAAGATAGTATTTCTTAACCCGGATCTCTTCCATAGATTTAATAGTTCTTTCCATCGCTATCTCCAATCATTTCCAGCATTTCATCCTCTGTATATACCAAAGAAGGCTCGATACATTTGGATGTATCAATCACTTTATTGATACATTCCTCATATTCCGCCTCTGTTACTTCCGTTCCTTCCCAAAAATACCGATACCTGTAACCTGTATAAAAATAATATTGTCCATAATCCCAGCCCCTTCCGATTAAGGAAAACTTACCTTCCTTTAACAAATATACATCACAGTCATCATCTTCGACATAGAACCGTCCGTCATATTCCATATACTTTATTTTTCCCCATGTTGACGGATTTAAAATTCTCACTTTTCCATTATAAAAAGTAACAACAATTACATTATTTCCTCCCACCGTATAGCATATAAGCTCCGGAATGTCATCCTCGTCCAAATAAGCCAGCGCGTATTTGTCCTCCGACTCATTATAAAACCATGTTATCTTGGATTTAAGGAGGAAATCCGTATAGGCTTCCTGCCACGTCTCAAACTCTTTCAACCTTCTGACTGTCCAAACCAGTTCATTTTGGTTTACATAATATTTGTCCTTATGCTGAAGATACTGCTCCATGTCAATCTCTTCAACATCGCTGCTATCTGTCTCTCTCGTAAACTTGTCCTCTTTATCCATACACCTGTTTTCATTCTCATCACTCCAATAAACCTCATCCCATTCCCTTTTACCGTCGGCATCCATCTTAAGAAAACAAATACGCTCATTCGTGCCATATCCAAGATTAAAATAATTTAAGAATCCGCACTGCTCGTCCGTAACAACCGGCTCGTAGTCTCTCCACCAGCTTTGAAAAAAGATCTGCGGCTCTCCATCCACATCCTTTATCACGTAATATGCCGTATTATCCCTGATATGCAGTTCCTCTCTCTCATCCCCGTCTATATCCAGAAAACAATATTCAATGTCGTTATCCCCAAACAGCTCATCGATCGTAATCTGCTTTTCATCCTGCTCCACGGTAAGCTCACCATTTAAAAAAAGCTCATATATTTGTGTCCCGCCACTTTTTTGACTCCACACAAAAAACATGAGCGCACAAAATAGCAGAAACGCGATGCCGATTCTTTTTCCAACGTTCTGAGTCATAAATCCAACCTCATATAGATAGAGGTACTCATAGGACTATCATTATAACAATCTATGGTGGTAAAGCCAAATTTTTCATACATATGAATCGCACTTTCCAAAAAAGGAAGCGTATCTAACAACATATGGGAATAACCGATTTCTTTTGCATCCATGATAATTTTTTCTACCAGCAGTTTGCCGATTTTATGCGCTCTGAATTGCGGTCTGACATAGAGGCGCTTCATTTCGCAATTTTTTTCATCTATTTTTTTGAGTCCGATACACCCTGCGGCCTCCCCATTGCAATAAGCTAAATACAATCTTCCGAAAGGCATCCCATATTTTTCTTCCAAATGATCAATCTCTTCGTCATAATGCTGAATCGCAAGGTACTCTTGAAAAGAACGGTCATTCGCAACCAGCATGTCTGTGTATTCCGAAAACAACGCAGTTATTTCCTGTGTGTGCTTATAGGCTGGAACAATTTCTATGTCCATCCCGTTTCCTCCTCTTTTTTGATTTCGTCCATATATCCGGCCGTTATAATGCCTGCCGGAAGCGCCACAATGGCAATCCCAACAAAGGCTGAAAGCATCGTTACAATTCTTCCAAACGTAGATACCGGGTATATGTCCCCGTAGCCCATAGTTGTAAGGCTGACCGTAGCCCAGTATATAGCCGAGAAAAAGCTGTCAAACGTATCAGGCTCGACATTAAATATAATCAGTGCACATATGACAATATATGCGGCTGCCAGTACGCATACTGCTAAAAGAGGTTCTTTTTGTTTCCTGATTACATTAGAAATAACGGTAATACTTTTAGAATATCTTACAATTTTAAATACTTTAAATACCCTAAATGTACGCAGCAATCGGAAAAGCTTTAATATTTTGAAACCGGACGCCACAACGCTGAATGTCGGAAGTATCGCTAAAAGATCAATAATGGCCATAGGCGTAAAGGGATATGCAACAAACGCTTTTATCCCTTCCCCACAATATTTTTCTTTGCTTCTAAACTTATAATCCGCCGTCGCAAAACGCAGTATGTAATCAATAATAAAAATAGTGGCCGATATGTAATCTACTGCTAAAAAATTCTGCTTATCTTGTCATTTCCGTCCGACAATTCAATAATCTCATATAATCGTTTTCTCACTTTATTCTGCCGCCTGCCTCCATGGATTCTCGATTTATTTCATAATGTATTCTTTGCCCTGCATATTCAGAAATTGTTTCCTCACTCTTTTTTACAAACTGAAAACCAGCACTTTCATAAGTGTGTTGGGCCGGGACGCAAATTTCATTTGTCCAGACGACTATCTTTTTTGCACCCTGCGCCATAATACGTCGAACCGCCTCCTGCATCTGGCGTTTTCCATATCCTTTTCCTTTATATTTCGTCATAATACAGTTGTGTCCGATTTCTGTTGATTCCGGCAGATTGGTCGGATTCCATGAAACGAACCCGATCGGTTTTCCTTCTAAGACTGTCATAAAACCGCTGAAATCAGCAATATGGGGATTATCATAAAAAAAGTTGTCAAATTCCAGCCATTGATCAGACCAATTCCGTTCAAATTTTGGTTCAAAAGAATAGCCGTCTTTCAGAAGGGCTGCAAGTGTTCCACGCGGAAACTCGGTTATCTTTTTAAATGTAATGTCCATTATCACTTTCTGGCTCAATCTATTTTCCTTTTCTAAAACTCCCGCTGTCCACCAAAGACTGTATGTAATCCAGACACGCAAGATAGGCTTTCGGCGTAGGGAAGAAGTCAATCGTTTTTACATTTTCACATCGTTCGCACATGGTTTATCCTCGTTAAGCTGGAATTTATCCCTTAAATTTTTTGCAAATATACAAATTGCAATTCTTGAGATACAACCTCCTCTTTAAATATTTTATATCCTAATTTTTCATATAATCTTATATTGCTAATACTTTTTGTACTGGTAAACAACTCATATCTTTGGTTTGGATATTCATTTTCTATTTCTAAGAGAAGTTTCGTTCCTATTCCCTTCTTTTGCATTTTAGGATGCACCATCAGTTTACCAATATAAACCGTTCCTTTCTCCTGATATGCTCTAACAGAACCTATAATGCCCCCTTCGTCATTCACCGCTTTTAAAATAGTTCCTTTGTGAAATTCATCATATACTTCTTCTATTGTTTGCTTTAAAGGCGGAATGTCCATATTACCAAAAAGTTTAGCTTCGCTTCGGTAAGCCAAATATTGTAATTCAAGTATTTTTTCTAAATCTTCTTTCTGTGCCTTCTTTATCAAAATCACATTCCTCCTAACACCAAATCATAGCAGCAAATACCGATTTGTCTTTTAATTATACCACAGAAACCAGCACCCATGCAAAAGCATCCACGTCCTACTCAGAACTGTATCCATAAGAATCCGCTTAGAGTTGTCCCAATGGGAGCCAAATCTGGACAAAAAAACGGAAACGCCGCATTTATCAGCATTTCCGCACTTCTAAGGCAATAGTGGGAAAAAGATTTGAACCGCTCTCGCAAAATAGAAATCCAGCAAAGAAGGGAGAGTTGGCACATCGTCGCGTCTCTATATCTAATCTGCATTCAAAAGCAAGATCGTATTTCGGCAATAGATTGATGAAATAATACACCAATCTATTACCGCTTATCACAATCTTATCGCATCACTAACAAAAGGCTGCGCTTTCTCAAAATAGGAAGCCTCCTCACTGATTTCTTTTGGCGTCTTTGCATCAAAATATTCTCTCTGCCATTTCGTATAGTCAAATTTTTCCCGAATAATCGCAGAAACAAAATGTTCCGCCTCAACAATACCCATTTGCTCTGTTAAACATTTCATTCCGCGACTTAAAATCTCAACAGTACTTGCCGCCATCTATTCATCCCCTTCCATCTCTGTAATAAACTCTATTGGTGTCACCATTTTAATCTCTTCTGTACAATATTTTAATAACCGTACATCCGTAGAAATAAAATATTCACATCCCGAATAAATAGCCGAAGCCACATGACAAGCATCTTTAAATTTAATTCCTGTCTTCATAATTTCAAACGCTTTAGCTTCCACCATTTCTTTTCGTTCATCACCCACATATCCAAAAGCATTCTCCCGCATAAACTCAAAAATCGTATTTCTCCGCATTTCAAACGGATTTTTACTACACTCATACCTGAGCATATAAGAAACGATTAGTTCCAGCTTTTTATCTTTTATCAGGGATTGAATATGCAGTTTAGACTGCGTTTCCATAGCGACTTTTAGCTGTGACTGGTCATCGTATGGCCTGTTATAGCAACACATATCCAGATATATTCTCAACTCAAATCCTCCCACGCCGACTTTTCCTGTTCTCTTAACTTCGGATCTGCGTACTTTGCCAACATGCCCCCTCTGTCTGTACACTTTTCTTTTTAGGAGGCTCTTCGACAAACTCATCCAAGATTGTAATAATCAGCTTTTGGTTTTTCTGTGCTTGCATCTTACCCAGCGTCTACACACTCTCACCATCATAATAGCCTTCTAATATTAACATATCATCCCCACCTTCAAGACTTAAAATTATTTTATTTATATTATACCCTGACAAAATATGCAAAGCAAATAAAACATCAAAAATTACATGAACCTCATATAGAAAAGCGGGTAGGGGCTGCCCTGTTCATCGCACTCTGTTCTTTTATAAACTTCAAATCCCATATGTTCATAGAACCCTCTCGCAAGAGGATTTTGCTCGTTGACGGCTAAATCATAAACCGAATAGTTTTCTATTCCATATGTAAGTAATTTTTTGCCTAACCCTTTTCCCCTTTCTTCATTGGAAATAAAAAGCATTTCAAGATGCCGCTCCGCAATCCCCATAAAGCCAACGGGAACTTGATTTTCATTTTCTACGATAACTAAATAAGGTATTTCTTTTAACGCCTGCGGCACATACCGCTTAATCTTTTCTCTTTCATTCTCTGACAGGAAATGGTGCGTTGCTTTTACAGAACTTTCCCACACATTTAATAATTGTTCTATTAATGGTGCCGTTCTGTCTTTTACCTCTATGATGTTCAAAATCCAGTCCTCCGCCAATTCCCAATCAGCGTATCTGCCGCATATAAATTTTTTCTACGGACCCCCACGGAGCCATTTTACGGTCTATGATTACAAACCCATACTTTTCGTATAGATTTTCATGATCCGTTATCAAATACACCCTGTCGAAACCAATTGCTTGTAAATAATCCATTGCACACCGCATGAGTTTCTGGCTCAATCTGTTTCCCCGGTATTCTTCGTCAACAAACAAATACCCAATATAGGGTGTATACGGTAAATCCGCAATACAGTCTGTCTTTGCAGCCGTACAATACCCGCAGATTCTCTGATGATCCAAGGCAACGATAACTCTTTCCCACTCTGTAAACAACTGATTGTCCATAGCGTCAGCCAACGATTTCCCCGCCCTCCACGAACACTGCTCCGCATAGTCTCTCGCTTGATTCCACAGCTCATCCGATGGTGTGATTATTTTAAAATCCATCTTTTGTTTCTCCACGCCTTAAGATAATACCAACGCCTTTTTCGGACAAATCTTCGAACATTTTCCACAAGCAATACACTTGTCGTAGTCTATTTGCGGCACTTCAAAACCGTTCTGGCTTAACGCTCCCACCGGACAGGCCTTTACAGCCGGGCATTTGTGATTATGAGGACAGTTTTCCGCTACCATTTTCAGTTTTTTCTCCATAAAAATCTCCTTTCCAATTTAAGTCTATTGATCTAATTCAATTCCTACCTTCTTTTCCGAATTTCAATAAGACGAAAGATATCCGTGTACAGCTCTTCCTTATCCTCCAAGTCGATCATCAACCACTTTTGTCCATTTCCCATCTCTGTTTGCCGATAGATCTCTCTTAATGCTGGGGTGCATTCATGTAAAACTATTTCGACTGCCTCCCTCTCTTTTTCGCCAATAACAACCAATACGGTAAAATAACCGTCTCTCGGATAGATGGTGCAAAGGCTTTTCCCCGATTTTTTAAATTTTACATTCCAGCCATTTTCCCAACTGCACGAGCTAAATTCTATTTTTTCTTTGCAGTTATACTTTGTCCTGATCTCCTCGCAAAACTGCAAAAAGACTGCATTGTGAACATATTCTCCTATTTCTTCCAATGTGGGGCAATACGCTCTGTCCTTTATATCAATCATGATCCCATCCCCTCGACGCTCAGGTAATCAAAGTATGCCTTTTTATTTACTTCCGATTCATGTCCTAAATACCACTCAGCAGCTTCCCTTAATCCGGCATCTAAAGAGATCGTTTGCGGATATATTTGATTTTGACGATGTACGTCTAAAGCATATTCATAATCAAAGAAACTAAAATAATTCCTTTGCTCTATAGTATCATATACATTTACAAAAGTCGGCGTTTTATCGAAACAGGCATAGCACTTGGTTACCCAGTCTTTTATCGAAATAACATCCGGATTCCCCACATTTAAAATATGTTCCGGTGGTTTATCATTGATGATCGTTTTCATTAGTTTACATAAATCTTTCACATGGAAGAACTGCAATTTCATTTCACCGTCTTTGGGTAGATAAAATTTTCTATCTGCTTTCGCGCAATCAAATACAAACGCTTCCCTATATACATTATTCATCGGCCCGTATAAATACGGAGGTCTCAAAATATAGGCATCCTTAATTCTTTCTAATAACGCATTTTCCGCTTCGATCTTACCGGTTCCGTATCTGCCCCAAAATTGATTGGCAGATTTTTCTGATTCTTCAAGGAACGGCTGTATCCCGTATTCTGGATATACCGCGCTTGAGCTAATCATGATATATTGTCCAAAAGAACCTACTGCGTTGTATAAATCAATAATATCCGAAGCATCATACGCTGTTATATCAGCTATCACATCAAAGTGCATATTTTTTAATTTATTGCCTAGCCTATGTCTATCCCCCTCGATTAACTTTACGCCGTCAACTTGTGGTTTTGTATTTCTGTTAAGCACATAAACTTCATAATCAGAGTCTAAAAAATACTGGGCGGCATATTTGCTTACAAAGGTTGTACCGCCTGTTACCAATAGTTTCTTCATCACGCTCTCCCGTAACCTCCAGTTTATCGGAATTTTATCCGCTTATTGAAAAATCGTAAAATCCCATGCTTCGCCGCTGTCTCTATGCGGCCATATTCTACCCGTTTTGTCTGTGAGATTATAAACTACCGACCACTGAAGTTTATCCGTTTCGCCGTTATACACGCCTATTGTATTCAAAAGATTCTCGCATTCCTCCATGGTAACGGCATTATCATTTGATAAAACTTCCTCTACCGCGTGATAGCGGTCAAATTCTGTATAGCCCTCTCCAATATTCAAACCGTGATACGCCACAAAATTTGACGCAATCTGATAATCTGCGTCGGATGTGACAACCTGCAGCCCGCCATCGTAGTATTCCACAAGTACCGATTTGCCTGTTGCGTCTGCGATTAAAAAGTGACAGGTAACATCGCCCGAAAAATAAATATTGTACCCCTTTAACAGCTCTACGGCCTCATCTACAGAAGCCGCCTGATCGAGTACAAGGCGAATGGCCGTCGTTGTATTTAAGGTAACCTTATCGGGATCGTCAATCATTTGCACCTCCGGAACAGCCAAAAGCGCCATGCATACCCCTTTTTCATTCATTCCGTCAAAGGGAAGGAACGGAGCCGCCAAAGTCAAAAAATTCTGAAACGATATTCCCGACGACGGAAGGTTGTCTTCTCCATATCCAGCAAAAGAAAGATTCACCGTGGAAACAGAGGCGTACCCATTGTCCGGAGCGGTATATACCTGCAAAAACGGAGCGTAAAGAAAATCAAAATTTCTTGCATAGATGATGTCGCCTTCCTCATTTTGGGAAACAAATGCGGTACAGCCGGCGTCGCTTACATGAAATTCAATCGGGAGACCTTTCAGCAATCGTTTTGTGACAAAAGTCTCTATATCCGTGTCGCTGTCTGCACCAATCTTCAAAAACTCATCAAACCCATAATCTCCGTCATAGGTCATCGTATATACGCCGACGCTCTTCTCTTTCAAGGTACTGAGGGTTTTTATTTCATGCCTGAACATAAAGCACATGACGATGGCAAAAACTATCATTGCAGCCGCAATCCCAAACAGCACTATTTTCGTTTTCTTCATAGCTATCACTGAAACTCTTTCTCTCCCGCCTCTATATCCTTATAAGTTTCTTGATTATATCACAATGCGGCATCTCCCAGCAACAACCTCACACTTTAGCAATCATTTATCGTTTGTTTTTGTCAATCAGGCGATTATCTGCGTCTATTTTTCAATTTTACATGCTGGAATTGGTTATCTTCTCTTTAACACTTTGATAAAACAAGCGCTCACAATTGTCATTAATACGGCAAGTAAATTTGTATAATCTATGCCAACTATGAGGTTCTCATACTGCATAGGCAAATAATCGTACCACTGAAACATCCACGGCACAAAAAATGCCACAATCCAACCAATGCACTTGTTATAACAGTAATGCCCGCGTCTCCTTAGGCGGTATCATATCAGTATACAAAGGTAGTTTTTCTGCACCTACCGTACTCCAATCTTAACATACAGCGCATAAATCAGCAAACATTTTATTAGAATTTCGTCACTTTTCCCTGCTAATTCCCAGACTTTTTTATCACATCCCGGATATCCAGAGCATCCACCGCTTCGGCAAAGTATAGCCAGAGGGATTGACAAAATCAGTGTTGCGGTCTATAATATAATTCTTGTTATATAACAAGAATTATTAAACAGGAGGAAACGCTATGCCGCCAAAACCTAAAATCACAAGAGATATGGTTATTGACGCTGCATTTGAGGTTGCCCGCAAAACGGGCGCGGAAAACATCAATGCACGGACAGTATCAAGGAAGCTAAACTGTTCCACACAGCCCGTTATGTACCATTTTGCAACGATTGAAGAATTAAAAAAAGCTGCTTACAAAAAAACAGGCGACTATCATACGGAATATTTGATGAACATTCCAGAAATGCTGGAAGATATCATGCTCGGAATCGGGGTGAATTATATCCGCTTTGCGGTTGAAGAACCTTATTTGTTCCGCTTTCTGTTTCAATCGGGATTTGTAGTTGAAAACAGCTTGCTTGAAATGATAAATTCCGAGGAACTGATGCCTGTTATTTCTGCCATGCAGGAAGAAATGGATATGAATATGGAACAGACAAAAGAGGTTTTTATAACGCTTGCGATGTTTGTTCATGGATATGCCAGTATCATAGCCAACAATTCATTGGAGTATGATGAAAAACTTATAGAAAAGCATTTGGAACGGGTATATACAGGTGCGATATTAGCGATACAAGAGGAAATACAATGAAAAAGTTATATAAAAAAAACGAACAGGCTTTTGCGATTGTATGGATAGTGGTTTATTGTGTTCTGCTATCTTTAGCATATCCGTTAAATGAAAAAATAGGGATTGAATATTCTGCAAGCGCTATTTTTTGTATCTTGCAGACCATTATTCTTTTTACCTTTATCCAGAAAAACAATTTACAGAAACAGTATGGACTTTGTAAATCACCTGTTCCCGCCCGTCGGTTTCTGTACTATGTGCCGCTTTTTATCATAGCAACGGAAAATCTTTGGAACGGTGTTGCTGTCAATTATTCACTATCGGGAGCGTTTTGTCGTATTGTGTGTATGCTTTGCGTTGGATTTTTGGAGGAAGTGATTTTCAGAGGTTTTCTTTTCAAGGCAATGGAAAAGGACAGTATAAAATCCGCAATTATCGTTTCGAGCGTGACTTTTGGCATAGGGCATATAGTAAATTTGTTTAATGGCAGTGGTATGGACTTGGTAAACAATTTGTGTCAGATTTGCTTTGCGATTGCGGTAGGCTTTTTGTTTGTAACGATTTTTTATCGTGGCGGAAGTTTGCTCCCCTGCATGATTGGTCATTCTGCTATCAACATTCTTGGTACTTTTTCAAATGGAGCAGGGGTTACAGCGGAAAAGCACATTATCCATGCTATGGTTTTAATATTTATAACCGTTGCCTATAACTTAGTCCTTACAAAAACGCTTCCGAAAAGCCAACGGGCAAAGAATAATGATAAGAGGGATAAATGATATGCCAGATGTGATTTCAGAATGGGTACGCTGCCCTGTTTGTGAAAATAATATTGTATTTCGGTAATAAATTAATGAAATAATACGATAAGCTGTTACTTATCACAGTCTTACCGCGTCACTGACAAAAGGCTGGGCTTTCTCAAATTGATAGTGATGATTACCTCATCGCCAACAGAAAGGCTTGCACGATCATTTTATAAAACAAACTATTTTATTCCCATCATAATATCCTTTCACCGCCGCCAATATGGTTGTATTCTTCCTCTCCGACTGCTTATTTTTTTTATTATATCCCAATAGAAATTTCACAACAAATATAACTTACGTCATCTTCAAATCAACAGCCCTAATTTTCTCCACAGTTTTAATCTTAAGTTTCCAAATTCGCCGAAAACTCTAATACAAGATAGAATCGAGATCACCTCATCCACCAGCATTTCCATAATCTAAAAGGGTATTGGGGGCTGGTATATTTTTATTGTAACTTATATATTTCTGCCAAAAACTGAAAGACCGCTACCACTAAAGCAAGCACCTCAGTAATGACCGTAATAAATCTTAAGATTTCTATTCTCTTACTTTGGGATTTTCGCCTTTGTACTCGTAAAGAATATAGTATTTCTATTATCCCTTTAATTGTTCCAAACAATGACAACAACAATGAGAGAGTTTCAAGTTTTGTGTAAACCCAAAATCTGATATAAGATAAGTGAA
>CAMXIK010000055.1 GCA_947243855.1 uncultured Lachnospiraceae bacterium
TGAATGCACAAAAAATCACATATAAAAACAGGAATCAATATGAGGGAATCCACCTTCTCACTCGCAATTGCCCGTTCATAAGCCGTACATAGCCGTTCCACCGCATCCGGTGTATCATTAGGCGCAATTGGAGTAAACCTTGTGACTACTGTTCCATCCGACTTTGTTTCATTAATATAGTTCTGTACACTCTTAAAACTTCCGCCGTAAGAAAACCCTGCCCTTTTCAAAAGGTCTCTGTGTAGCTGTAGAATATATGACGGTCTGATTGGAATGTACTCATTACTTTCGTGAATTGTGTTAAGCACATCCCTGTACCCCATAATCTCATCTTCTTCCCTGTTCCGGGGTATCGTTTTTTCTTCAAACAACTGCTTCATGCGGGTACTTGTCGTAACAATCCCTTCTATTTTATTGGATGCCTCTGTACTCTGAATTTTTGCAATCTCAACCAGGCGTTCAAGTTCAACAGGCTTTTGCCTGATATATAAGTCTTGGCGGCCCTTATATTCATGTATTTTTGCAACAAGATTAAGGATATCCATATCCCATTTTTGTTCTGCAAGACGAATATAATCAAACGATCTCATGCTATCTCCTCGTTCAATGCTATTATTTTTTCATCCAATTATAATTCTTTTTGGACGAAAATTCAAGTTATTGGACGAAAACGCAATGGGAATCTTACTTTTTGGCATCCAAAATATTCAACCATCATGAACCCTCTCCTCTCCAGTTACTTTTCTACAATAACAGACGCCCCTTCCGACTTATCTCCGTTTAACCACCGCCATTTTTCAGACAGCTCGATTTTCCCATTCTCCAAAACCCGCGGCACGCTGTGACAGACGCCGACCCGCACCTGCTTTTGCTCATTGATATGCTGGTAATAAAAATCCAGCTCCCCACTTTCGGATACCGTTCCCACCAAATGGCCTTTCACGATATCTCCGCCCGAATAATCCGCCCACAGGACATTTCCCCTTTGGCGGTAGGCAAATACCGTATTGCCGTCCACTTCCCCGTTCTCTGTGTTTTCCCGTGGGACAAAAAATCTGCCGTCATAATTGATACCGGTCGAGGTATTCGGCAAAAGTTTCGCCATGATTTCATACACAAGCACTCTTCCGTTTTCCACATCCCACTTTTCATGCTTTACCGTTTGATAGCCTCTTTTTTCGTATAAATGACTTGCAGGCAGGGAAGCGTCTAAATATGCCGTATCATGCTTCTTTCTGATCTCGTTTTCCAAACACTGCATGATATAGCTTCCATATCCCCTGCCCTGATATTCCAGTTTTACATATACCCTTGTAATATGATCGTCTTTATAACAGCCAGTCCCCACAATCCCGTTGTCACCCCAAAGCGCGCCGACTAAACCAGATTCGATATCCTTGCCTATATTTTCCCTGCCATGAAGCTCACAAAAAAACTCCACCACTTCCAGCGGGTAATAGCGGGGGTAAATTGTCCGTATCGTATCCTGCACGATCCTGAAAATTTCTTCCGCATCGTTCCCTGTTGCTTTTCTGTATTCCATGGTCGTTTTCTCCTGTCATTTTAATTTCATGCTATATTACCACACTTCCTATTCACTGTCCATCAAAACAAAGACATACCGCAGAACGGATGTCTTTGCTTTAAACTGATCTAATGCTCATAATAAATAGTATTATCGGTATGAATGCCATCCGACGCAAGCTCTATTTGATAAGCCTCCAGAATACTTCCGTCCGCAGCATTAACCGTACAGTGCCAGTTCGTCCAGTCCGTGCCGTCTTCCGCGCTATCGCCTAAGTCAAACTGCATATAATAGCCGATTGCGCCCCTGTCCTCTTCCTTGATCTCACTCCAGTCAGCCACACATAAATCCGTTTTCCATCCAAGATGATCATTCCACATGCGTAACTGCATTTCCTTTGCCTTGTCGCCGAGATCCTCCGCCATTGCCTTACGTGCCGCCTCAATCGCCTCGTCCTCGGTGATACCGCCTGCCGCTTTCACCTTTGCCTCAAGCTCGGCTCTCTCTGCGCGATCCTCCGCATCCCATTCCTCCTGCGTCTTATGATTTGAATTAAGGGCTATCCGAAAATTACAGTCGATGATCTCCAACAGCTCCTCGTCCGTAAGCTCCCTGTCCGGCAGATAAAATTGTCCTGTGGATGTGATATAGCAAAGCGTCCCCTCCGTCACACCCTCCGCGCTGTCCGCCTCCTGAATCATCTTCTCCGGCTTTGCGGTCTCGTTCTGATAGGACTCCTGCAATTCTGCCATCCGCTCTTTTTCACTGTCAGAGTAAGCCCTGATCACGATCATGCTGCTCTCTGCATCCGAATTCTGCACGGCGTCCTCTTCATTGCCATGCTCCTGTCCATCATTCGATACAGCCTGCTCCTCCACCATATCATACTGCGCCTCCCCTGTTTCCGTATGGGGACTGTCCAACGGTGTTTTTCCGCACCCTGTTAGCGCTAAAATGCTCACTGCTACTAAAACCGCCTCAAATGCAAAGAACTTTTTTCCCATCTGTCTCATCTCTCTCACCCCTACTTATATGTGTACAAAATATTTCCGTCCACCGCATCAATAAAATATCCATAAAAAGAATGTGTGTCCGGGACGTCAAAACTTACATCATATATCACGCCCGCCTTGCTCTCACTTTCAAACTCTACTTCCGAAAAATCCAATATGTCAAACAGACTCACAGCGATACTGCCATCATTGTATGTCGTCAATTCCAGCCCATCCGCCTGATCGCCAAGCTCAGCCTTCAACTGTTTCCTTGCGATTTCCACCGCTTCGTCGATGCTGATTCCCCCGCCTGCATCCTCCAACTTCTTTTTGAGCCGTTCCTCCTTTTCCCTTGACTCCGCCGCGGCTGCCTGCGCCTGCGGGCCATGGGCAACGGCGTAGCTCATCTTATGCTGAAAATCAATGATCTGCAGCATCTCTTCATCCGTCATTTCCTGCGCGGGAAGATTGAAAACGCCCGTAGCCCTGATATAGCAAAGCGTCCCCTCCGGCGCTTCCTCAGCGCTATCTGCCTGCGCAATAACGCCTTCTGGAAAATGTCCGTTCTCATAATCTTTCCAGAGTGTTTTGCTTCGCTCCTTTTCACTGTCGGAATACGCCCTCGAAAAACCGTCCGCCAGCACGTCGTGCTGCGACTGCACCATATTGTTAAGCCCCTGCATTTCCTCTTTAGGAACGGTTTCCATCCTTTCCTCCACCAAACTTGCCACTACCGCCCGCACCGGAAAGCTGATCATGCCTGCCGCCGCCACGAACGCCGCTGCAGTCGCCGCCATCCTTCTTACGTTCCATGTCCGTTTTTGCCCGCTTTCCATTCTGCTTTGTATCTTCATAATGATGTCCTCCTGCATCTTCCCCGAAATATGTATCTGATCCATAGCCTTCTTTACCTCATATCCATCCATCCGTTATATGCCTCCTTCCATACTGATCATTTCCCGCATTTGTCTGCGTCCCCGCATCAGCCGTACTTTTACCGCGCTTTCCTTAATTCCGAGGATATCCGCGATCTCTTTTACCTGATACCCTTCTACATAATGCAGATAAATAACTGTTTTCTGCTTGGTTGGCAGTTCGAGAAGTTCTCTTATGATTTCTTTCTGTTCCGGCGCCGCGAGTGTGTTTTCTAGTTCGTCGATGGAAACCTTTGGGTGCCGGATGCGGAAGCGTATCATATCACGGCAGATATTCGTGGCCACCCGGATCAGCCACGCTTTTTCATGCTCTTCGTCATGAAACTGCGGCCTCTTTTCCAGATACCGGCAAAAGGTGTCCTGAATGGCGTCCTGCACGTCCTGCTCGTTGCAAAGTATGACGATACAGACTCTATAGAGCGTATCGCTGTATTTAATGACCGCTTCTCTTACGTCCTTCCCGCTATCCATGCGTTTCACCTCCTTTGCCTCTAACACGTACAAAGCAGGTAAAAGGTTACATATTTTTTGGTGGGTTTCAAGAAAAATAACAGATTTGGAACGTTTATGACAGGATTGGAACACAAATGACGCCAAAAATTTTTATACAGGTACCATTGACATTTTTCTTGGAGTGTGTATAATAGCAACCAGAAGCTACAGGTACTTGTAAAAAATAAAGGAGGACGCAATATGGATGATATCTATACAGCTATTTATGAGAAGCTGTCCACACTGCAATGGCTGATGAAACGCCGTCAGATGTTCAGCCAAGCGGAGTCCGGGCCATTTGCCGACTCAACAAGAGGTCAGGGGCGCATCCTTGCCATGTTGAAAATCCAGCCGGAAATTGCTACAAAGGATTTAGCATATCTGCTGGGCATCCGCCAGCAATCGCTGAATGAGCTGCTGAACAAGTTGGAAAAAAACAGCTATGTGGAGCGTAGACCATCCGAGAAAGACAGGCGGGTCATGGTTGTGCATTTGACAGAAAAAGGGAAAGAAGCGCAGGAACCAGAAGCAAATTATCAGGAGTTCCTCGGCTGCCTGTCTCCGGAAGAATTGCAGCAATTCGGAACATATTTAGACAGGATTATTGCCGCTTTCCAAATGGGATCGGGCAGAAGCGATGACGAGGACACCATGGCAGACTGGATGGACAAAGCGCGAGAACGTATGGGCGATGAACACTTTGAGCAGTTGATGTCCATGCGTGAACGAGCCTTTGGCTCCTTTGGCCGGGGAGCAACGCCAGATCATATACCGGGTGCGGAACGCTTCTCTCCCGATTACGATGGGCCTGTGCCAGACAGAGGCGGCTTTCGCTTCTTTGACGGCAGAAACAGAAAATAGAATAACCAAAGGCGCCATATTATTTATGGAGATAAGTCCTATGCGAGCAAAACGCATAGGACTTAATTTTTTGGAGGTGATGAAATGAACCCAATCATTCAAGTAGAACATTTCTCAAAGAAGTATGGAAATTTCACAGCAGTAGACGACATTTCCTTTACCGTGGACGAGGGCAGCATTTTCGCTTTTCTTGGTCCCAACGGTGCGGGCAAAAGTACAACCATCAACACGCTTTGTACCATCCTTGACAAAACTGAGGGGCGCCTGATCATCAATGGGCATGACGTTTCCAGCGAACGAGATTTGGTCCGGAAAGACATTGGAATTGTATTCCAAGATTCAACTCTTGATACCAAAATGACTGTAGAAGAAAATCTGAAATATCATTGCAGTTTCTACAAAGTGCCGAAAAACGAGGTTCAGGAACGCATTGACTTCGCTCTTGGCTTGGTAGAACTCACAGATTGGAAAAAGGCCATTTCGGGCAGTCTGTCTGGCGGTATGAAACGACGGGCTGAGATTGCGAGGGGATTGGTTCATAATCCGAAAGTATTGTTTCTGGATGAACCGACTACTGGACTCGACCCACAGACAAGGGCTAGTGTCTGGAAATATATTCAGAAGCTTCAAAAGCAAAAGAATATGACGATTTTCCTTACTACTCACTACATGGACGAAGCCGAAATCTGCTCGAAAATCGTTATCATGGATCACGGTAAAATCGTTGCCAGCGACACGCCCGAGAACTTGGAACGCCAATATACCAACACAGAGGTGAATGTTGCCTGCACACAAACGGAACAACTGGAAAACGCACTAACGCAGCGAGGCGTTTCTTATGACAAAACCGAAAACCGTATCATTTTCCGCACAAAGAACGCACCGATAGCACTGGAAATTTTATTTTGCTGCAAGGAAACCATTCTTGATTTTGAAGTAAAAAACGGGACGCTGAATGAAGTGTTCCTTGCCATTACTGGAAAGGAGATTCGAAAAGTATGAATCCTATCGTCGCAATTATTGAAAGAAATCTGCTGAACTATATCCGCAACAAGGCGCGGCTTTTGGGAAGCCTGTTTATGTCCATTTTTATGCTGGTGATGTTTTCCTTTTTGATGAAATCCTCTATGAGCGGTTTGGACCAGCCTATGAGCTATCTGCTGGCCGGCGTCATCATCATGACTGCTTTCCAAATCGGCATTAACCACTCCTCCGAGATTTTGGCTGACATCGCAGGCGGTTACATGAAGGAAGTCATGGTTGCCCCCATTTCCCGCAGCGAAATTTCCATTGGCAACATTATGGCGGGAGCGCTGGTCGCAACCCTGCAGGGAACCATTATGATGATACTTGCCATCTTTCTGGGTCTTCATGTTTCCATTTTGCAGTTTCTGCTGATGCTGATCGTGATGCTGATCTCAACTATGACTTTCAGCGCTATCGGTCTGTTCCTTGCAACAGTTTCCCGGAACGCGCCCGCCTTTCAAACGATCAGTTCCATGGTTATGATGCCCCTGACCTTTGTTTCCGGCGCATACATCCCCACAACGATAATGCCCGGTTTCCTCCTGCCAGTGGTCTATCTGAACCCGCTGACTTATACGACCTCCATTTTCCGCTACATTGCCTTGGGTGCGCACAAGCTGACCACGACGGAACTTTTAGAACAGGGCATGGCGTTTGCCATCGGTGGATTTGTGATTACGCCTATAATGGGCTTGGCAATCACCATTTCCATTGGCGTCTTTTTCTTTGCGCTATGTATCCGCAAGTTTAATCAGGCAGACTTCTCCACTGTAAAAATAGCTACGGGTATGCGCGGCGGCGGGGCGCCGACGAGGTAGGTAATACGGTTCTCAAAAGAATCCTGCCGCTTGTTGTCTTTGGGATTTATCACGGACAAAGAAGCAGAACGGCTGCATAAACCATTTTCTCACAGCTCAAACTGCGCAAACGCATCCTCTGTTTTCCGCAGTCCGTCATGATAACGCATGAGGTAAGCCTTCATCTCCGCGTGCCGCTCCCCCATGTCCTCCATCATGGCCTGAAAATTTTCCCCGTTTACGCCGCCAAGCTTCGTCAGCAGCTCATAATAGGGCCGCTCGTCCCCGTGCTCCTCCAAAATCACCCGCCACGTCTCTTCGCTCTCGCAGCCCTTCACATGAGCCAAAAGGTAGCGCGTAAGCTCTTCCCGAAGGTCATCCCGCAAACCGTAATCGTGAAAAAGGCGGAGCATGGCGAGCCGCGCCTTGCCCCTGCGCTTCTGTTCCATATAATAGCCTACGTCCGTGTCCCTGCTGCCGCAGTCCTCTTCCCCGCACAGAAGCATCTTCGAGAAGCCCTCGTGATCCGCAAGCGCCATCTGGCTTGCCACCCTCGCGTCAAAACCCGCTATCCAGTTATCCGTGCCCGCATTCTCCGGGTCAAACAGATAGAACGCGTCAAGAGCTCCCACCGTCGCCGCCAGAAGAAAGGACACATCCGCATCCTTTTCCCCACCCCGGCAGTCCGAAATCTGGGAAAGCGCCGTACACTCCTTAAAAATCCCCTGCCCGATTTCCAGTCTGCGGTAAGGCAGAGCCACGCTCTCCAATCCGGCGCAGTAAGCAAAAGCCCAGTCCCCGATCCCGGCAAGGCTCTCCGGCAGACTGATCTGGCGCAGCGTTTTACAGCTTAAAAAAGCTTTTTTCCCAACCCAGACCAGCGGATATCCGTCCACCTCCCCCGGAATCACAAGGGCAGCATCCCGCCCCTCGTAGCCCGTCGCCACCGCAGTCTCTGAAACAATCTCAAACCGTAAACAGCCCCGCTCTGTGGCCTGTTCTCTGATTTCCATCACGTTCCTCCTACAAATCGAGATTTCTGATCTCCTCCGCAAGCATATCTCCCCGCTCCGTCAGCATCAGTCCCTCGTTATGCTTCCCATAATCCTCGCACCCGTAAGTATTGATAAAGGCCGCACAGTCCGCCTGCACCGTGCACTCGGTCACCAGAAGCAGCATCTCGTTTCCCTCGCCGAAACAGTCCTCCACAAATCCAAAGAGACTGTGCAGACGCGCCTGCTCCCGCTCTGTGTCCTTCCGATGGGTCTCCACCATGGCATCGAAACGTTTTTTCACCTCCGCAAAGGCCTCCTGTCCATTCTGAAGCCCCTCCGTCAGGATCGCCCGCGCGCCCTCACGTAAAAACCTGACCATCGCCCTTCCGGTCTGCTTGTCGCCTACGGAAAGGGCGCCTGCGCTGGCAAGGGATTCCATCGCCTGTTCCCTTGCATCCGCCTGTTTTTGTAAAAGGGCGGCCAGCTTTGCTGCATTCTCCCCGGCCTCCGCCTTCTGCTTCATCGCCCGCAGGGGATTCATCAGCTCCTTTAACCGCTTTGCCTGTTCCCCATTTTCCCTCAGTTCCAGTCTAAGCTTATCAAGAAGCATTCCCATCAGCGAGAGCCTCTCGTCGAACGCGGCCTTTCTCGCCCTGTCCTTCACCTGCTCGCTGACCGTACCCATAAACACATCCTCCACCCGGTAATCCTGCTGATACTTCCTGTACAGGTCATAGTAGGCGCTAAACTCCCTCGCCACCCGGTCATTGCGCAGATACTGCCCGATCAGGGATTCCTCCACGGGAAGCCCCTCCTCCTCATAGAGGACGAGCATCTGGGAGAGATCCTCCCAGCCTCTGGCCGTGACATAACTCTTGCCCCGCACGGTTGTTTCCACCAGATAGAAGTCCTCCTTCTTCATATCCAGATAGTTTAACACCGCCGTGTGAAGATTTCTATCCTTGGCATAGGCCCGCCAGCTCTCATAATCGGCCTCCACCTCCAAAATTTTCATGCGGTCTAAGGTCACTACGTCAAACTCCCGCACAGACTTATTGTACTCAGGGGGATTTCCCGCCGTAACGATAATCCATCCCTCCGGCACCTGATGTCTGCCAAAAATTTTATACTGTAAAAATTGCAGCATGGAGGGCGCAAGGGTCTCCGAAACACAGTTAATCTCATCCAGAAAAAGGATGCCCTCATGAATACCGCTCTGTTCCATCACCTCATAGACAGAGGCTATGATCTCGCTCATGGTGTACTCGGACACATCGAAAGTATGCCCCTCGTACTCCCTGTGCACGATAAAGGGAAGGCCTAGCGCGGACTGTCTGGTGTGATGCGTCATGGAATAGCTGACAAGCGCAATTCCTAATTCCTGCGCAATCTGCTCCATAATCGCCGTCTTTCCAATCCCCGGCGCGCCCAGAAGAAAAACGGGCCGCTGTCTGACAAGCGGAATCCGGTAAGCGCCCTCCTCATCCTTTTTCAAATAAATTTTGACGGAATCCTTGATATATTTTTTTGCCTCGCTGATATTCATGTTGCTTCCCGCTCCTCTCCCTCCAACTCTTCTTCATCCAGCACAATCCTGATGGCCCATGGCGGCACCTTCGGCGCGCTGTCGTCCTCTTTCAAAAACACGAAAGCCGCGTCGTAGGGCGGCATCTGTTCGGGGTAAATGCCGTAACCGTCCGTAAAGTAAAGCAGCCCTTTCAAATCTTCAAACTCCCCCGCCCGTATCAACTCGTCCACATACTCAAAAACGGGCCTGAAATCTGTGGAGCCAAATCCCGTCAGCTTTCCGTTCTGCAAAAAGGCGTCAAACTCCGCCCGCTCCGTAATCTTTACATCCTGCTGGATCTGGCTGTCGCACTGGATAATGTGGACATTAATTTTGGAGAAAAAGTTTTCGCTCTCCTGCATGATATTGTAAGTCTTTCGCAGAAACGCCTGCACCGTCGCTCCGCGGCAGGAAGCGGAAGTGTCGATGGCGATCACAAAATCCTTGATCTTATGGCTCTCCTGATATTCCAACGGCTCCACCAAAGGCATATTTCCGTAGGTGGCAAGCCCGTAAGTATAAAAGATATGGTCAAACTCCTCGTCGTTGACCCGTATCGCCTCTCCCATGGCCATGAACCGCCTTAGAAACGCCGTATAGTCATAGCGTTCCCTGACCGCTTCCTCCAGATTCTCCGTCATGCCCTCCCCGTTGTTTTTATCCTTGCTGAAACTCTTCAAATCCGCCCGAATCCGCTCGCTGATTTTTCTCCATTCCGATTGGGAAAGGGTAAGCTCTTCTTTCCGGTTCCAGTAACTATGCTCGTCCCGTTTGCACAACCGTCTCCACTCTGCTATGTCCTTTATGGATGGCTCCTCAATCCGGAAATGGCGGTAGATTTTCTCCGCCGTCAGCCCGCCCGCCTGCTTTTTTAAAAGCGTAAGACGGTTTTCCAGTTCCCCGTCGTCCTCCAGCCTTGTCAGATGCAGTCCCATATCCAGAATCACCGCCTCCACGGCGATATCGGTCGCCATATCCCAATATTCCGGATTCATTTTATCCGTCTGGAAACCGTGGTAAAACACGGCGTGCAGCAGCGCGTGCAGATATAGTCTGGCCGGAAGCGCTTTCTCCTTTTCATACTGCCTGATCAACAAAAGCGGATCGCAGACAAGCCCCTCCCCGTCAAAGACATGGCTTCCCATACCCGCCCGGCAGGTTACGGGCAGCTTCGAGAGCGCCACATCCAAAAAGCGCATATGAATCAGGAGGCCGTCATGGGACAGACGCAAAATCTGATCCGCCACCTGTTGGATTTTCTGTTCTCTGTCCGCATTGTTCTGGATTTCCACGCCTGCCGCAGCCTCCTTTCCCTGATCCTATCGTTTGATGTTATGTAAACTAATTTCATTTACCCTTGCCAAAAGGCCGATTTTATCAAATATAATATCAGCAGATGCCCCGGATAAAACAGATAGAAAAACCATTTCGAAAAATTTTTCCCTTTTTCCATTCTCTTCCC
>CAMXIK010000056.1 GCA_947243855.1 uncultured Lachnospiraceae bacterium
ACTCGCTTACGCGCCGCTTGTTTTTCTTTTGCGGCGTATCAATCATACCACTAACACCCCAAAATTGCAATTAATGATGGAACAGCCGAATCCCCGTAAAGCACATGGTCATGCCGTACTTATCGCAGACCTCGATCACGTTGTCGTCCCGCACCGATCCGCCGGGCTGCGCCACATACTGCACGCCGCTTCTGTGAGCCCGCTCGATGTTGTCCCCGAAAGGAAAGAACGCGTCGGACCCCAGCGCAACGCCGCTCATCTGATCGAGCCACGCCCGTTTCGCCTCTGCCGTAAACACCTCCGGCTTTATCTTGAAGATCTTCTGCCAAGCGCCGTCCGCCAACACGTCCATATAGTCCTCCCCGATATAAAGATTGATGGAATTGTCTCTGTCGGCCCGTCCGATGCCGTCAACAAACTGTAAGTCTAACACCATAGGAGACTGTCTCAGGAACCAATTATCCGCCTTCGTACCCGCCAGTCTGGTACAATGGATTCTGGACTGCTGCCCTGCGCCGATACCGATGGCCTGCCCGTCCTTCACATAGCACACCGAATTGGACTGCGTATATTTCAGCGTGATCATGGCGATCGCCAAATCAATCTTCGCCTGCTTCGGTAAGTCTTTGGACTTCGTCACAATATTGTCAAAGAACGCGTCGTCAATTTTCAGCTCGTTCCTGCCCTGTTCAAAACTAATGCCGTACACCTGCTTCACTTCAATAGGAGCCGGCACGTAATTTTCATCGATCTGAATCACATTATACGCGCCCTTCTTCTTCGCTTTCAAAATCTCCAGCGCCTCCGGCTCGTACCCCGGCGCGATCACGCCGTCGGAAACCTCCCGTTTAATCAGCTTGGCCGTATCTACGTCGCACACATCGGAGAGAGCAATAAAATCACCGAAGGAGGACATTCTGTCCGCCCCCCTCGCCCTCGCATAGGCGCAAGCTAACGGCGACAGCTCTCCCAAATCGTCTACCCAGTAAATCTTCGCCAAAGTCTCCTCTAATGGCAGACCTACCGCCGCCCCTGCCGGAGAAACGTGCTTAAAAGAGGTAGCCGCCGGAAGTCCCGTAGCCTTCTTCAACTCACTGACCAACTGCCAGCCGTTGAACGCATCCAAGAAATTAATATAGCCCGGCCTGCCGTTTAACACCTGAATCGGCAGCTCGCTTCCGTCCGCCATAAAAATGCGGGAGGGTTTTTGGTTCGGGTTACAGCCATATTTCAATTCCAATTCATTCATCGTTTTTATTTTCTCCTATTGATTCTTGTTCACAATCCTCGTCTCATATTTGCCCGTTGCAATTTCGATATACCGCACAAACAGCGATACCTTATTTTCCTCGTTCAGGTTCTCCCACACCGCCTTTGTAAAGTCGTCGATGCCGCCTGTGATCTCCACCAGCGTCGGTTCCCCCTCAAAGCTGGGAAGGGGATTGCCGTCCCCCATATAGGTATGGAGAAACCGCCCCTCTCCCGCCGCCGTACTCTGGTATGCAAAGGTATACCGGTTACAGGAAGACGGATCTCCGTTGTTACTCTTTAAAATGGACATGGCATAGTTGTAGCCGCCATTCTCCAAGTGCATGATTCCCGATATGCGGGGCGTGTAGTTGGGCGCGTCCGGCTCAAACTCCCTTGTGCGCAGCGCCTGTTCAAAGGTCTGCTGTTTATCCATCAGCTCGTAAATTGTATCCGTCTGGTCGCCATTGGTGACAATGGTCTTGTTGCCAAGCACCCGCACCGGCGCATAGATAATCAGACTAGGGTCTTCCAGTTTGGAGGGATCAAAAGCCTGCGTGCGGATTCCCTCGCCATCCTCCACAAACACCCTGTTTCTGCTGTTGCTGCTGCGGCCCATGATAAAATATGCCGTCACCGCATATTTTCCATCCGCCGACTTTCCAATCACAATACCGCGCCCCGGATACGCGTTACCCGCCAATTCCTGCGCAAGATTTTTCTTTTCCATATTTACAGTCTCCTCTTTAGAAGTTCTTCTCGCGTTGTTATTCGTCCACACTGTAATTCGGCGCCTCTTTTGTAATATGGATATCATGAGGATGGCTCTCTTTCAGGGAAGCCGCCGAAATCTTCACAAATCTGCCGTTCTCCTTTAAGTCCGCTATGGACGGTGTCCCACAGTAACCCATGCCGGAGCGAAGACCGCCCATCAACTGGAACACCGTATCTTCCACGCTGCCCTTATATGCTACACGTCCCTCTACGCCTTCCGGCACCAGCTTTTTGGCGTCGGACTGGAAGTAACGGTCTTTACTGCCGTTTTCCATAGCCGCGATGGAACCCATACCACGGTACACCTTATACTTTCTACCCTGATAAAGTTCGTACGAACCCGGACTTTCCTCACAGCCCGCAAACATGCTGCCCATCATGCAGACGTCGCCGCCAGCAGCAATAGCCTTGGTCATATCGCCCGAATATTTGATACCGCCGTCCGCAATAATCGGCACGCCATATTCTTTAGCCGCCTCATAAGCATGCATGATCGCCGTAATCTGCGGCACGCCGATACCAGCAACCACACGGGTCGTACAGATAGAACCGGGGCCGATGCCCACCTTAACCGCGTCGGCGCCTGCCTCAATCAACGCCTTCGTACCCGATCCGGTAGCCACATTGCCTGCAATCACCTGTAAATCCGGATACTTCTCCTTAATCATCCGCAGACACTTTAACACATTCTCCGAATGCCCATGGGCGGAGTCAAGCACCACCACGTCAACCTTTGCGGCGATCAGCTCTTTTACCCGGTCAAGCACATTAGCCGTAATGCCCACGCCTGCACCGCAGAGAAGTCTGCCTTGGCTGTCTTTAGCCGCAAGAGGATACTTGATTGTCTTCTCAATATCCTTAATGGTAATCAGGCCCACCAGATTGTAATCATCATCCACAATGGGCAGTTTTTCTTTTCTGGCCGCCGCCAGAATTTTCTTTGCCTGTTCCAAGGTAATACCCGCCTTTGCGGTAATCAGATTTTCGGAGGTCATAGACTCCTTAATCTTCTTCTTAAAGTCCGTCTCAAATTTTAAATCACGGTTAGTAATGATACCAACCAGCTTCCGTCCCTGTGTTACCGGCACGCCGGAAATACGGAATTTTGCCATCAATGCGTCAGCGTCAGCTAGTGTGTGCTCCGGAGTCAACGAAAAGGGGTCGGTGATCACGCCGTTCTCGGAACGTTTCACCTTGTCCACCTCCTCAGCCTGCGCCTCTATGGACATATTTTTGTGAATGATACCGATACCGCCCTGTCTGGCCATGGCGATAGCCATCCTGTATTCCGTCACCGTATCCATCCCCGCGCTCATCATAGGAATGTTCAGTCTGATTTTCTTCGTTAAATTCGTTGTCAAGTCCACCTGATTTGGAATCACCTGCGAGTAGCTCGGCACTAAGAGCACATCGTCAAACGTAATTCCTTCGCCAATAATCTGACCCATTTTCTCTCCTCCTGTGTTGTAGTAATGAACCGTCTGTTTCTTCTGACTTGCAAACCCGCGCTTGCGCGGATTCTATATATGTAAATACTGCCAGCCCTTCAACTGACAGTATTTATATACCACTTTATTCTGCTAATCCGTAAAAACCTTACGGGGCGCAACGCTCTGAAACGCCTTAATCATTTCAGCGTTAGGCTCTAAAATAACTTTCGTGTCGCCGTTCCAAACCATCATATATCTCCGTTCCGGCTGCGCAGCAATGCCGGAGCTATAATCCGCCGTCTTCATCTGGCGGTTTTTATAAGAGTCCAGTCTGTGGGAGTTCAGAGGCGCAAAAATTTCCATCTGTTCCAATGAATAGCTGGCCGCTTTCTTTCTGCGGCTCTTTGCCAGAACCTTATCGATGCTGATCTCCTTGTCCACATACAGATACTCGTACTCAATACTCGCATTCAAATAAGCAATATAGGCTCCAATCGCCGTTACAGCCGCCACCAAAAGTCCCGGTATCCCCGGCAGAAAAATGAATCCGACCAGCACAAACACCACGGTCAGCATGATTAACAAAATTTTTAGAAACTGCATCACAAAAGACGGTTTTCTCGCCACCAGATATTCCACATAAGATTCGCTCATGATAGTTTGCTCCTTTGACTCTCAGAAAATATAGGATTATCATATAACAAAATGAGGAAAGTTGCAAGGTCAAACCTCTGGCAAATTCCAAAAACAAGAGGGACAGAACCTTTTCCGTTCCGTCCCCCATTTTCCTTTAACTCAATAATGACAGCATTCCCTGTCTCGACTGATTGGCCTGCGCCAAAATAGCCTGCCCCGCCTGCTGTATGATACTCAGGTTAGAAAATTCCACCATTTCATTGGAAATGTCCGCGTCGCGGATGCGGGATTCCGCCGCCTGCGTATTCTCTTCCTTGTTGCGGTTATTATTGATCGTATGCTCGATCCGGTTCTGAATGGCGCCGAAAGTATTCCTCATCTCCGATACCTTGGTGATCGCTTCTTTCAGCCTGTTGGTCGCTTTCTCCGCATTCTTGACCGTAGAGACGCAGATAGAGTTGATGCCCAGCATGCACGTGGAAAATCTGGGGCTGTACACCTCGATTCTGTCGCCCTCGTTGCTGCTGACCCTGATCCCCCGTTCCTTGTTAAGCCTTTTCGCCGAACTTTCCAAAAAGAACAGCTCGTTTCTCGCGCTGCCGGTCACCTGCTCGATCCGATGCAGACCCATTCTTGTGTAAGAAATCCGTATCGTACCCCTTCTGCTAAGCGACACAGCAAGAGGAAGCTTCTGCGCCTCAAACTCCTTCGTAATTGTCTCGATAATTTCTTTCGCCGAATATTTTTTCCCTTTCTCCAGCTTTGACAGATCGATTGTCTTCATCTCTCCATCCACCATGAAGACCAGCTCGTTGTCATTCTCACCCAGAGTCACGCCTTTAGTGATATCTTTTGTTCCTTCAATATAGGCGGGAATCAAATCGCCTTCGGTATAGTAGAAGGTTTCATAAGCCGCATTGCCTCGGATACCGTCGATATAGAAGTAGCCTTCCACCGGCGTAGCAACATCGGGATTTTTGGTCAGGGTAAAGCTGATCGACGTCTTATCCTTATTTCCCACGACGCCGGTATTATGCCTGCCGATATCCACCTCGATCAAGTCCTCATGAAGCTCGACGCCCAGGGCTTTCGCCTGATCCTGTGCATCCTTACTGTTAATGGCCTCTTTAATCTTTACCCTGAGCGCCTCTAAAACCTCGTCTTTGTTAGAGTCTAACCAGCTCTCCGGTTTTGTAAATCCATCAAGCTTCAGTGTCAGAGTAATCGTCTTCACATCCTTTTTTTCCGCGTCATCCAGCTTACCGTTATGATCTTTATCTGCAACGTAATTCAAATCCATAATTAGAGTATCACTGGTGCCAAGATGCAGGCTAGCCGGATCAACCGTCAGATCGTGGCGTCCCTGCGCGAAGATATTGCCCGCCTCCTGATCGCCATTGATATCGGTTGGGTCATCCAACGTCTTCTTTGTCGTCGTATATGAGCACATCACATGGTGGAAAAAGCCGCCGCCCACTTTATTGACATCCGGATTGACTTCGGTATTACTAGCGCTTGCCATACCTGAAAACTTAAATTCCGCGCCCGGTTTCAGGGACTTAAAGATCAGCCTGTGATTCGCATCAAGCGAAACCTCTATCGCGCCCGTTCCCAGCTGTTTGTCTATTTCAGTCTGCAGCTCCTTTTTGATATCCTCCAGCGACGTCACGCCGGTTGCGTCCGGTTTCCCTTTCAGCGTGATGGCAACGTCCGTCGTCGGTTTTGTCACGCCTGTTTTTCCTGTACCATGTGTAAAGGTAAACTGCAAGTCGCTGTTCCACCGGGTCAGCTTGATCCCGTTCGGATCAAGCGCAACGCTCGTCACCGTGCTGTACTTGGCGGAGTGGAAACCGGTGCCGGAGTTGCCGGAAACCTGCCGGGGATCGATATAAGCAATCGCCGTTCTCGGTTTCATCGTGCCGCCGCTGTCCTTGGAATCGACCTCAATCCTGTCTCCGGGATTCCCCGTTGATATTATCAGCGTATTACCGCTCGCCGAGAGCGTCACGCCCGGTTTCGCCTGAAACCCGAACATATGTCCTTCCGATATCGCTGTGCCGCCGACGTTAGTAATGCTGCCGCTGCCCGCGTCGTCCTTCGTCAGGGTAAGCTTTCCGTTCACAAGGGACGCCGTCACCTTTATCCCTTGCTTGGCAAACTCCGCGTTCAGCAGCTGATCCAAACGTTGACCATTTTTGCTGTTATCCCACGTTCCAATACTCACACTCTTTGGCGGGGATTGGCCGTCCAACGTAAAAGTAAAGGTCTTTTTCCCGCTGAAGCCCGGTTTTGACTGCACGGTTTGGTTCAAAATCGTCTGCGCCGCCGTAGGCTTCGTAAGATCTCCAAATGCCACCTCATTGGCATTGCCGCCTCCGGCAGACGCGCCAAAGCGGATAGAGGTTCCGTTTCCCGCATCCTTGGTAGTGAGCACCAGATAGCCGTTTGCATCCAAAGAAGCCGTAACGTCGATGTCAGAACCGTCCGTATTTTTGTCTATTGTCAGCCGCTTCTGGATTTGGTCTAACAAATCCTCCGCCTTGGTGAACGTTTTCGTGCGCCCGTCGTCCTCCGGTATTAAATTAAGCGAAACGTTGTGGGTTGTTCCCGTACCGTCCGTATAAGTGAAATCAAACGTATCGTTCCCGTCCGTCAGCGTAACGCCGTCCGCAAGCTTCTGGGTGCTGGTGCAACTCGCCTTTGTCTCCTCCTTGTTCAAGGAGTCGAAAAAGGTATTAACCGCCTCGCCCTGCCCGTAGGCAGTGATAGAAGTCTCACCACCGCTTATTCCCGGCGGCAAAAAGGCGGTGATAACGAGATACCCGTTATTGTCAACGTCCACCGAAGCGCCGCCAAAGCCTTCTCCAAATCCGCCATTCGCTTTATCGTCGATTGCATTCTGTAGCGCTTGCGCGAGTCCATCCTGATCATAAGTTCCGGCCGCCAGCGTAAGCGTCTTCCTATTCCCGTTTATGGCAATGGTGATCTTGTCATTTTTACCTGCCGTCACCTCCATTGAGCCGCTGAGTTGCGGTTCAAGTTTAAGCTTCGCGGGTTCGTTTGCCGTCACCCCCGTCATACCCTCTACGCCGGTGGAACTTCCCTTAGCCGTGCCGCCGTCCCAATCCTTGATTCCTGTTTTGCCCGTGCCGCTGACATTGAAATTCCTATAGGTCGTAGTACCCGGACGCGAAATCTCCGTAAAGGTGATGGGCGTCTGCTTGTTCGCTGCCGTCACCGCGCCCGAAAGGGTCGTTTGTCCTTTAAAATCAATCCACTCCTTATTTCCGTTAATGGAAATCCACATGCCACTACCGTTCGTCTTGCCGTCGTTGGTAAGCTTCAGGGTTCCTTTTCCGCTGGCGGTATAGTTCTGCTCATAGGTATATTCTCTCTGGAAGATATCCCGATAGCCGACGTTATTTCCGGAGCTGCTGACCGAAATCTCCGTCGTCCAGTTGAGATAACTATCGTTTGCATTGCCAAGGGTCAAATCCTCCTTATCGCGGATAACAACCCGACCGCCCTCATACACGGCTTCAATCCTATCCTTCAGCTCGGCATTTGCCTTAATCTGATCGTTAATCTTCCCTGCAAGCGTTGATCCCGACCACCCCCCGCTGCCGCTTGCCGGAAGGTCAATGGTGTATGTTTTGCCGTTTGCGCCATTAAAATCATAGTTGCCGTTTTTATCCCGGCTCTTGAGCGTAATCGTAAACTTATCGTTCACGCCGTTCTTAACCACAATCGTCGGCTTTTTGGTGTAATCTCTTTCGCTCTGGAAGTAAGCGTTCTTATCCACTGTCTTCTCATTGTCCACCGTCGCGTCACCGGCGCCCGATTGGTAAACATTATAATTTTTAATCGTAAACAGGGTGTCATAGGCGGTATTGACGCTCTTATCCACATTTCCATTCGCATCTTTTTTGAGATTCACGATGGCGTCCGGACCTTCCTTCACGGTCCGAATCTCCACGCCCTCAAAGTACACCTTGTCGTCTCCCACAGATTCCCTATCCGACGATGTAGCCGTCTTTGAGCCATCGGGCGCGCTGCCATCCGGGAACTTCACCCTCTCTTCTGCCTTAACCAGACAAGCCGTGAGTTCGTTTTCAAGCCCTGCAGCCTTAAATTTGTCTTGCAGATGTTTTACCATATCAGACGCCGTGTAACCGATCAGATTTCCGTTGGCGTCCCTCTTTACATCAATCTCAATAATATACTCTTTTCCTGTCAGGTTCGGTTGTAAAACCAGTTTATTATTTGTCTCGTCGATATAATATCTATTGTGCTCTTTATCGCGCGAATCCGTAGTCAGAACCGCCCCGCCTGCCACGAAAGCCGGGTCCTGCCACACATATCCCTCCTGAATATTGTCATAAAAGGCGGAATTAAATTTCGTGCCGTCAATCTTAAACATATTTCCCTTAAAGCCGGTAACCATCCCGTCAGGACTGGAAAGCATAATGGAATTTCCGTGATGATCGGTTTTTAAGCCGGTTGCAGACGGCACCGCTCCGTCAATAAGGTTCATCACCTGTGTTTTCGTCAGCATGACCGCCGGGCCGTCAGACAGATTATATACTTGGTATCCGGCATTTTTCGCAAGATCGAACAGATTAACCGGAATCGACCGCACCTCGCCTTTGTCCGCGTCAAAATACTGGAAATCAAACTCCATATAGTCATTTATGCCCTGATAGACCGTCAACCGTCTGTTGAGATCATCCGGATCTTCGCCGAAATCCGTCGTACCAATCAGCGTACCGTACCCGCCGCCGTCGTAATTATCCCACAGCAAATAAGTCAGACCGCCCGTCACGGAGTCCATGACTTCGCCGTCCTCCAAATTCAGCTTGCAATTGCCCCGCTCTGTAAACTCCAAATGTATCGGGCTGTCAAGGCCATACGCATCGTCGATCGCGTCGATCAGCTCATGGGTCGTGTATTTCCCCGGAGGCACCGTAATGGTCAGTATCTCCGCCTTTGAGTCCCCCCTGTGCCGGTAAGCGACCTGCAAATCGTTTTTTCCCGCCAGTACCTCGTGAATTTCCTCATAATCCCACTCGATATTACCAGTGATCGAGTCATAAACCGGTTCGTGTTCCTCAAAAATATTAATGTCGTTAAAGGTGGTCGTGCTGCTGATACGGTCGAGCTCATTCTGCATCTGCTCAAACTCCGCCTCAATAAACGCTCTATCCGTAGCGGTATTCGTCCCGTTCTGCGCCTTGATAGAAAGCTCATTCATTCGATGCATGATATCCTGTGCCTCATTGAGCGCGCCCTCGCCAATCTGTACCCAGGAAATACCCATCTGGGCATTCTCCGTCCCAGCCCTAAGCCCCCTGACCTGCCTGCGCATTTTCTCAGAAATAGCCAAACCCGCCGCGTCGTCCGCAGAGCGGTTGATACGATAACCGGAAGATAATTTCTCCGCTTTCTTATTCTTCGCTTTTGTAACTGTATTAAACTGTCTTTCCGCATTCCATGCGGCCATATGATGCTGTATTAACATCGACATGATTCTGCCCCCCCCCCTAGATTTTTGAGAGTTCGGAGTGCTATCATAAACAAAAATCAGATAAAGTTTATAAGATAATATTCCTATTTTATAGTATAGGTTATTTTTTCCTTTTTTGCAAGAGTGGGGGAGAAAGTTGCTAAAAAAAGATGTTTGACAAACTGCACAAACCATATCTTGTGTCTCCTTTTTTCTTTTTTCCTGTTTTGTTCTATATCTTGTTGTTTTTTGTTGGTTATCACTATACCGTCTACTATTTTTCTACATTCTAATTCCGCCTCTGCCATTGTGTTTCTTTTTTGTTTATGTTATATCTGGTTTAGGCAATTGCAAAACTCTTTTTAATGCTGTAATAATTATGCTGTTTGTGCAATTTCATTAACTTTATTTGAGTTTCGCAATCGCCTGTTTTATCGAGCATTACAGTTTAC
>CAMXIK010000057.1 GCA_947243855.1 uncultured Lachnospiraceae bacterium
GCTTTTATCCCCATAGAACTCCACATCCACCGCAGGCGGCAGTTTCCCGTCCAGACTTCCCACGGTATCGATGTAGAACTGCGCCTGTGTTTTTCCCTCGCTGTCAAAGCTGAAAAAATGATAGGCCCCGATGAGAAGATCCGTTTCTGCGGCCGCCTGCCAGTTATCGTAAAAGCATTCGTCCACATGACCGCTTCCCTCCGTTGCCTTAATAAACGCGAAATCCAGATTCTGAGCCGCCAATACAGGCCAGTCGATCGTTCCCTGATAGTGGGACACATCGACGCCGTTTATCTCATATTTGCCCGCCAAAAGCGGCGTAATCCGCACTTTCTTGGTGACCACTAACACACCAAAGACTACAAGTAGTAACGCCGCCGCTATCGCTGTTTGATAGATCCTTTTCTTCTTCATTCTCACGCCCGCCGTCAGACTTCCGCGCCAAAGACAATCTCCTCAATTTTTTGCAGTTCCTCTTTGGTAAAATCCGTATGTTCCGCAACCGAAATATTTTCCCGAATCTGTTCCGGCTTGGAAGCCCCAATCAATACGGAACAAACCTCGTCATCTTTCAAGATCCAAGACAATGCCATCTGCGCAAGGGTCTGTCCACGCTCCGCCGCCATCCCATTCAGTCTTCTTATCTGTTCTAACCGCTGCGGCGTCAACGCGTCCGCTTTCAGGAAACGATGATCTCTGGCGATTCTGCTGTCCTCTGGAATGCCGTGAAGGTATTTATCTGTCAAAAGCCCCTGTGCCAGCGGACTAAACGCAATAATTCCCAAGCCCTGCTCTTTGCAGCATTTTTTCACGCCGTCTTCCTCAATAGCACGGTTAAAAATGGAATAGGATCTCTGGTTGACTATTAGCGGACAGTGCAGCTCCTTCATGATTGCCGCCGCCCTTTCCGTGTATTCCTGATTATAATTGGAAATTCCCGCGTATAATGCCTTCCCACTGTGCACAATAGACGCCAGCGCCTCCATGGATTCCTCCAACGGCGTCTCCGGGTCCATCCGATGATGGTAAAAAATATCCACATACTCCAATCCCAGCCGTTTCAGACTCTGGTCGATACTGGCAGTCAGATACTTCTTGCTGCCCCAGTCCCCGTAAGGCCCGGGCCACATGTCGTACCCAGCTTTTGTGGCAATCAACAGTTCATCCCTGTAAGGCCGAAAATCCTCCCTCAGAATCCGTCCTGCATTTTCCTCCGCGCTGCCGTACACCGGGCCATAATTATTGGCCAGATCAAACTGCGTAATACCTGCGTCAAAAGCCGCCCTGCACATGGCTTTCATCGTGTCGTAATTATCCTTGCTTCCAAAATTATGCCAGAAGCCTAAAGACACCGCCGGGAATTTCAATCCGCTCTTACCGACACGGTTGTATTTCATATTGTCATATCTTTGATCGCTCGCTGCATATACGTCCGCCATGTTTTCCTCCATTCTGAATCAATCATTTCGTGTTCCGTCTCTACATTTCATTTCTGTCTGCCAATAAAGATAATCTTCCAAGCCGGTATCGGCAAACACCTTATTCATCATCCTCAACCTCAGCCAATTCGTGAGCTGCATATTGTCCGTTTTCCAACTGCTCTTTCCCTTTCATCAACCAGTCATAATTTGCCTTATTTCCCATAACATAAGCGTTTTCCATAATATTGTTATAAGACTCTTTCAATATCATTTAATATTCTCCCCCAATCTATACGCCTCCTCCAGCGCTGGATTCCCTTCAATGTCCCCCTTCTCCCTGACGCCGTTTACCAGCACCATTCCAATACTTTCCAACTGGAAAAAATCAAGCACAAGCTGGTACTGCATTTTAATCGCGTCAAACAGCCCCGGCAGCGTCGCTGCTCCGACACACAATAGCCCTAACTTCTTTATCTGAAACTCGTTTCTCATCGGCGTATGTAACCTATCGATCAAAGCTTTCAGCTGTGCACTGATTCCATAAAAATAAACAGGAGAGGCCGCAACCACAATATCCGCCGTCCGTAACTTTTCATATACTATCTGCATATCGTCATTCTGAAAGCATTGGTTCCCTTCTCTGGAAAAGCAAGAATTACAGCCAATACAGGGATTTATTTTATAGTCCGCGACAGATATCACTTCCACCTTATGATTCTTACTTGCCCCTCGTACAAAGGCTTGCGCAAGTAAATCTGTGTTTCCATCTTTTCTTGTACTGCCGACCAATACGACAATATTGCTCATAAGTTTTCTCTCCATTCAAAGTTTGACAATCCTTTTATAGTCTTTCTTAAAAGATGTATGATATTTAATCTTCAGCATTCAAATCCTCCATTAATTTTTCCACGGAAGAAAAGGAACGACTCAAATTTCTTCCATGCCTTACATCCTCAGTGGCTCTGATTGTATCTGCATTCGGCACATCCATAGAAATCGCAAACGGAATCCGCTGTTCTCTCACCGCCTGTTTTGCTGAAATTGTAAAAAAAGTAGTCATGTCCATACCAAGATTAGACACCAGTTCTTGTAATTGGGATTTTAATTCCTCGTCTATTCTCATTGTTATATTGGTGGTTGCCATAGTATCACTCTCCCTTTTCAATATTATAATATTCAAAAAGAAACGCGTCAATACAATGCTTGTGCAATGCACATAGAAGTCTTAGATTACAATTCAGGCATCCGCCATCCTCTCCCTATATTCCACACACAGCATAGTAATATCGTCAAACTGCGGCGCACTTCCCACAAAAGCGTCGATATCCTCTCTCACGGCAGACAATAATTCCTCCGGCCCCTTTCCCGTATTCTTTTTCAGCACGTTCCCAAGCCGCTCCATTCCATAAAGCTCCTCTTCTGCATTGGTGGCTTCCGTCACGCCGTCTGTGTATTGGAATATTTTGTCGCCCGGCGTAAGCTGTATACTTCCGCACTGATATTTCATATTTTCCATTCCCGCAAGGACAAACCCCGGCTTTACCTTATAAGCTTCAAAAGGTTCTCCGGACTTGGCGATAAAGGGTATTTCATGCCCCGCGTTCACAAAGCAAAATTCTCCCGATACCAGATCAAGCACGCCCTCAAAAGCGGTGATAAACATTCCTTCCTGATTGGAATCGCACAGCAAGTCGTTCACTTGTGAAAATACTTCCTCAAGACTGGCTCCCGGCCTCGTGCGGTCTTTGATCAACGTCTTGCCGATTACCATAAACAAGGCGGCCGGAACTCCTTTTCCCGACACGTCCGCTATTACAATGGCAAGATGCCGCTCGTCCACCATAAAAAAGTCATAAAAGTCTCCTCCCACTTCCCTTGCAGGCGCCATGGAAGCATAGATATCAAATTCCTGCCGTTCTGGAAATGCCGGGAATATACAGGGAAGCATATCCGACTGAATCCGATTGGCAACGTCTAACTCCGTCTCGATACGTTGACGCTCCTCGCTGTCCTTCGCCTGCTGTTCCAAAAGCCCTCTGGTTCTTCCCGCCAGCGTCGTGCATATCGTAGATAATCCCCACAGGGCCGCCGCCCGGGTCAGCACGATAAACATCGTCGCCTCATAAAGAAGCTGCTTCGTTATCACCCTCGGCCCCGAATAGTAGGCCGCATTCAGCAACATCTGATCCCATTCTCCGTAAAACATTCCAATGTAAATAGATGCAGAAAATAAAATTTGGGATACGACCAGCGTAACCGTTGTCAGCTTTTTGGAATAGTAATGGCAGCTTAACATAAGGGGCAGCGTCCACACCAACACCCCATGCTTAGGCATGGCGCTGGAAAGAATAAAGACCCCCACAATGGAACAGCAAAGCACCACATATTTCATCCATCCCCTGCTGCCCCCTGTCAGCCGGCACAGCAAGGAAGGCATCCAAAAGCAAACGATGACCACTGGCATCGCCGTATTCATAATCATTAACGGCATGGTAAAAATACGCAGCAAGGTAAAAATCCATGCCGCCGCGCATACAAGGCTGCACATCACTAGACATTTAGCGGCATACTTATTTGCCTTTACTTCATTTTCTAAGAAAATATTTTGTTTTTCCAAAGCCCTGCCTCCTTCATTCTGCAACATACAGTCCGTTTCCACGTTAACGGCACTCTACTCAAACATTACCAGAAAACTCCCGTATTTTTTCCTATTTGAGTATACATCGCAGTTTTTTCGGCATAATTTGCCTTTGGGGATATTTATTTCCGAAAGGAATTAACGCTAAAGGAAGTGTTTGCAGAACGACACTTGACAGAATTAAGAAAAAACAGATAGGATAAACCCTTTTTCTATGCTATATTTATATTATAAATACTATCATGCTTTATATGGGGATAATGAAATTGTCGCAGCGATAGACGGTACTATTTTGGAAGGGTTTTTCCCTAATAAACAACTTAAACTTCTGTTAGCTTGGATTGCTATACATGAGGACGAACTACAAGCTAATTGGGAACTGTTGCGCAACGGTGAAGGCTATTTTAAAATCGAGCCATTACGTTAAATATCGGAGGTATTTCATTATGTTGAGACCAACCGCCATTCGAGCAAAAGCAATCTGCGCCTACCAAATTTTAGTCGAATTTGATAATGGCGAGAAAAAAAGTTTTGATGTCGAGCCCTATATAAAAGGCGACTGGTATGGACAATTAAGAGCTTATGAATACTTTAAACGCGTTTCGACAGACGGCTTTACTGTCGTATGGCCTGATGGACAGGATATCTGTCCGGACGAACTATATGATAGGGGTACACTCGTTTCGTAGACTTCTTGAAAATAGGAGGGTAACCCCCTCCTACTCGTACTGCATCCTCCAATCAATACACCTCTGTAAATATTCCACATATTCCGGATTCTGGCACATCCCCTTTCCATCCACATCCGAAAGTTTAGCCACATCCTGACCGTTACACTTGGTCACTTTCATCACAATATTTAACGGCTCCACATCCGTATCGTTAGAAATATAGGTGCCGATGCCAAAGGCCACTTTTACCCTGCCGTTGAAATAGTGGAAAATATCATTTGCTTTCTTGAAATCTAAACTATCAGAGAAAAGCAGGGTCTTTGTCGCAGGGTCAATGCCCAGTTTTTGATAATGGGCAATGATACTCTCTCCCCACACATAGGGGTCTCCGCTGTCATGACGCACGCCGGAATGCAGGGTTGCAAACGTCAAGTTAAAATCCTTCAGGAAACACGGCGTCGTAATCGTATCCGTCAGCGCGATTCCGTTTAAAATACCATACTCCTTTACCCATTCATCCATGGCGTACCAGTTGGAATAGGCCGGATTATGCTTATGGTTTCCCTGCCCCACACACATAATATACTCATGAGCCTGCGTCCCGACCGGCTTTTTCCCTGTGATTTTTGCCAGATATACATTGGACGTCCCGATAAATTCAGAATTGCTGTAATCCGCATCTGCAAGTCTCCGGACCGCCAATTCCTGCGCCTCAGCCGACAAACGTCTTCTCAAACCGAACTCACTGAAACCGGACAGACTGTATCTGCCGTCCTGCACTTCCAGCCACTTTACCTTTTCTTCGAGTTTTTCCCGGAACACCTGCAATAAATGGCCGTAATCATAGGCCATGCGGAAATACACTTCATTCACAATCGCGAGGGTGGGGATTTCGTACATGGAAGTGTTGAGCCACGTCCCTTTCGTCTCAATCGAAAGACCGCACTCCCCTTCCTCCGATATCTGGAAATCCTCATATCTGGGATGCCATAACCGCAGAAAATCTATGTAACTGCCTTTGATCCATAAAATATTGTCTAAATATTCCAGTTCCTCTTCCGTAAAGCGGAGATCGCAAAAATGCTTTATCTGTTCTTTCACTTCCAACACCATTTCCGGAGTGAACCGTACGTCTTTATTCCGGCAGCGAAAGGTCCACGTGGTTTTATAGTCGGAAAATTGGTGGAAAATCACCTGCCCCATGGAGAACTTGTACATATCTGTTTCCAGAAGACTTGTTATAATTGGATGTAATTTCATACCGCCGCTCTCCTATTCCCCGATTACAGTAATCTGGCACATTTTCATGGTCTCTAACGCCGCTTTATGGCTCTCTGGCGTCACGCCCGCACAACAGCCTGCATCCACCGTTATCGTCTCCTCCGGGAAATGTGCCTTTACAAGCAGGACGTTTGACACCACGCAGATATCCGTACACAATCCAAGAAATTCTATTTCCAAATCGTCGCTTCCCTTGACGTTCCGAATCTCATCCGGCAGCTCGACGGAACCGAAGGTTCCCTTCTCAAGAATCGTATCATCTTTACCTTCCAGAGCCGCCTTTATCTTTTCATTTAACTGCCAGCCGTCCGTCGGCTTAATACAATGGGGAACCGGCAGATTCTTCCCCTCCGCTGTCTCCATATAATTCTCCCCATGGGTGTCAAGAGTGACAAAAATCTTACCCTCAAAATTTTTAATTTTGTCCGCCACCCGGTCTACGATTCCTACCGCCTCGCTTGTCCCTAACGCACCGTCCACAAAATCGTTCTGCATGTCCACTACCACCAATATTTTCTTCATGCTTTTCTCCCTTTCTGCTTTCTGTTCCTCTCATCTGTACAGCCGTTTCTGCGCTTTTTCACGCCGACTTCCCCATTTACTGCCTCAGGGCGGCCCGCACCTCGTCTACGCTCATCCTGCCCTCTATATACTGATAGTCCCCCACGTCATAGGAATCGTAAACGGCCGCAAGCGCTTCCTCTGACGCCTTCTCGCCGTCGATATAAACCGGCCCTTCCCCGTATTCTTCACCCTCATCAAGCATATCATTTCCGTTGCCGTCAACAAAATTATAACTCTCTATCCAGACCAACGTCTCAATATCATGACTCTCGTTGATTTTCATATAATAGGTGTTCATGATCGCCCCTGCCTGATCTGCATTGTAATTTCTCATGCTGTTTTTTCCGGGCGCATATTCATACCCGCTATTTCCCATAGCGCCGTATCCCCATTGATTCATCGGCATATACACCGTCCCGTCCTCATAGGTATAGAGATTGACATAGTAGCCGTTCAACCCCGTAACCAGCTCCGGAATCTCGTCCTCATCCACATAGATCAAATCGTACAAAAATTTACTGCCGTATTCCGTCTCAAACCCAGCCAGCCCTTCTAGAACCGATAATTGTAAAACGGCTTCATATGCCTCCTCGCAGCTTTCAAACTCCCCGTTTTTCTTCCCTCCCGCAAGCAAACGGCGGATTTCTTTAATCGTCAACGATTCTTTTACCTGATCTGACAGATTTTCGGAAAGCTCCTCCATACAAGTGAAATGATAGCGTTTTGTCTCCTCGTAGGCAGAGATCTCTCCATAATATACGGCGGCAAACGGCCTGCCATAGCGGGAATTACTTCCAATCATTACGATGTCCGTGAACCCGTCAAAATTCACATCCCAGAGAGACACCGCCTCAAGGCTTGTAAACCAATTTATCGACACCCGCGGGTTAATCGATGCCATAACCTCCCCATTCCAGATCAGATTGATAGAAACATCGTCATGATCCGCATAGGAGACAAGAAAAACCGTCCCCTCCAATCCGTTCAGTTCTGTCTCAAAGCTATGCTCTGGGAGACAGTTTTCCCCAAACTTTTCTTTCTTTTCCCTGTCTTCCGGGCTTTCCGCAGCGTCTGCCAAATCGGCGCTCACAGGCTCCTGCTTTTCTTCCGCTTCCAGTCTTTTATTCTCTGTGCCCTGATTGCCGCAGCCACTTAAAAACAGTGCAGCAGCCGCCAGTGCTGCCATGCACTTTCTATTTCTCATTCCTCCCACCGCCAACCTTTCAAATCCACATGAAACGCATCTTTAAAGCCGACCCCTTCTTCCAAAAGCAGTTCTCTCTGCTCCCGCCACCCCGGAACGAGTCGTCCCGCGTGATTCACGACTCTGTGGCACGGATATTTCCCGTAAAACTCCGCCATGCTTAAAACTTTTCCCACCAGTCTTGCGTTTTTCTCCCTGCCGATCAGCCCTGCAATCTGCCCATAAGTGGCGACACGGCCTTCCGGAATTTCCTCCACCACCGAAAGGATCTCGTAAATCAGTTCCTCATTTAAAATCCGTCCCACCGGCTGCCTCACCTCAATCTTACTTAAGCGTATATTTCCTTCAAATCAATCAAAATAAGTTCCGAACGCTCTTTACAACAAAAGCCGCTTCTAGACAAGAACCCGTACCGATAGCCTGCCAATCCGGTCTCCTTAATCTGTTCGATTTCCCTGTCGATCATCTGCTCTGTCATTGGTTCTTTTCTGAATTTTGCCTCGTAAAAAATATAACCGCGCTCGTCTTTTGTTACAATATCAAACTCTCCGTTTTTCTGATTGACCGGATCGTCATAATAGAATTTCCCTATTTTTTCAAAAGGAACTTCCGTTTTCCCCGCACGGTTCATCCGAATTAAATACTGCCTGCAAATATCCTCAAACACACGCGGCACATACTTTGTTTCAAAATCCTCCTCAATATATTTACGATAAAACACTTCCGAATCCATAACGCTCATACGGGAAGCGTTTCGAAAAATATATTTGTAATAAAAAAGGGAAAGATTGTCGCTGATATAATAGCCAGCCTTTCTCCGATTGTCCTCATCATTGATCGGCGCTTCCTTTTTCACAACTTCCATCCGCATCAGTTTATCCAGCACATCTACCAATGTCGGACCGCTGGAAACATGGGATTGGTCATAAATATCCTTATATTTGCAAAATCCTTTTGCCAAAGTTTCAAACACTTCGTTTGCATTTGTGATTTTAGAGATTTCCGAACCCAGATACATAGGAACTTCATTTTCTAATCTCGCGCCCGGCGATGCAATTAATTCAATCACATTTTCTTTCACCGTTTTTTTCTGATCAACCAGCCGATTATAATAGGGAATTCCGCCGAATACGCTGTATAACCTTACTTTATCTTCTTCTGAAAATTTTTCATAAAAGAGGGCGGATTCATAATAATCCATCGGTTTTAAATCAATCGTCAAATCTACCCTGCCATAAAGCGGATTCTGCCGGGACAAAAGCCCCTTCATCGTGTCCACATAAGAGCCGCAAATAATAAGTTTCATACCAGAGCCATTCCGATTGTCATCCGTCAGCACCTGTAAAATACTGTCTAATCCCTTTATTGCTTCGCGAATATAGGGATATTCATCGAGAACCACTATTATTTTTTCACGACGCGACTGCGCAAACAGAAATTTCAGAAGTTCTTCCATACTGTCAAATGCCGGTTTCGGATACGCAAAAGTTTCCCCAACAATTTCCGCCAGACTGTCTACATTATTCTTTTCCGTCGTCTGCTTACACTCATAATAAATACTTCTGATCTCCGACTCTCTTAAACATTGCTTGATTAATTCACTTTTACCGATACGGCGCCTGCCATATATCAGGGCAACCATTTGATCATCAGACATTATCATTTTGTGTATCTGTTCTTTTTGTCTTTCACGTCCATAAAATTTCATTCGGTTTCCTCCGACTCGGTTTTCATCGAACTAATTTTATTGTAATCAAATGTTGCCCTCCTGTCAACACAATACGCATTGTATTTTTACTGAAGGGCAACTATTTTTCTTACTCGTCAATCACCGCCGTCCCAATCGTATTGGCCCCTATTGTAATCTGCGCCATCTGTTCTCCCAGACGGACATTAACCGAAAGCGGATGATCGGTTCTGTTTAAAAGGACTGCCACAATCCGCCCATCAGGATTGACAAAAGCCGTCGCTTCCAATTCATCCGTATAGGAGCTGCTGCCGATCCGCTCAGCCCCCGGTTTGATA
>CAMXIK010000058.1 GCA_947243855.1 uncultured Lachnospiraceae bacterium
GGCTGAAACTGCGGCCCGTTCTGCTGCGGCTGAAACTGCGGCCCGTTCTGCTGCGGCTGAAACTGCGGCCCATTCTGCTGCGGCTTCACATCCACCCCTGCCATTGGAGGCTTCTCCTGCGTCTGCATCTGGCTCTGCGCCTTCTTCGTCTCCCCGCTCTTTTCTTCTTCCTCCTCCACCGGCTCCGGAATTCCTTTCTCCTTGCGGTAAATCTTCATGAACTCCTTGCCTGTAATGGTTTCTTTCTCAATCAGGTGGGCCGCCAGTTTATCCATAATCTCACGGTTTTCTTTCAGGAGTTTTTTAGCCTTCTTATAACTCTCATGAAGCAGCTTCATCACCTCGGAATCAATATCCGCCGCCGTCACATCAGAACAAGTCAAAGAAGCCCTTCCTTCCAGATACTGGCTTTCCACTGTAGCCAGTCCCATCAACCCAAACTTTTTACTCATACCGAAACGGGTAATCATATTCCGTGCAATGCTCGTGGCCTGCTCGATATCGTTGGCCGCGCCGGTGGTAACCGTGTCGAATACAATTTCCTCCGCCGCGCGTCCTCCCAGCAGGCTTACCAGCCTGTCACGAAGCTCCGCCTCCGTATCCAGATATTTTTCCTCCTCCGGCACATGCATGACATAGCCAAGCGCTCCCATGGTACGGGGCACAATGGTAATTTTCTGCACCGGCTCGGAATTTTTCTGCAATGCGCTCAAAAGGGCGTGACCGACCTCGTGATAGGAAACGATCTTCCGCTCTTCCTTACTCATGACGCGATCCTTCTTCTCCTTGCCCACAAGCACCTGTTCCACCGCGTCAAAGAGATCCTTCTGGCATACATATTCCCTGCCCAGTTTCACGGCATTAATAGCCGCTTCATTGATCATATTCGCCAGATCGGAACCCACTGCTCCCGACGTGGCGAGCGCAATCTCGTTCAAATCCACGGAATCATCCATCAGCACATCCTTAGAATGCACTTTTAAAATCTCCACACGCCCTTTCAGATCCGGCTTGTCCACAATAATCCGCCTGTCAAAACGACCCGGACGAAGCAGCGCTTTATCCAAAATCTCCGGCCTGTTAGTCGCCGCCAGAATGATAATGCCTTTTTTCCCGTCGAAGCCATCCATCTCGGAAAGAAGCTGATTCAAAGTCTGCTCCCGCTCCTCGTTGCCGCCGCCGTATTTGGAATCCCGGCTTCTGCCGATGGCGTCGATCTCATCGATGAACACAATACAGGGCGCATTTTTCTCCGCCTCCTTGAACAGATCGCGGACACGGGAAGCGCCTACGCCTACATACAGTTCAATAAAATCCGAACCCGACAGCGAAAAGAAGGGCACATGCGCCTCTCCTGCCACCGCCTTTGCAAGGAGCGTCTTACCCGTACCGGGAGGCCCCACCAAAAGCGCACCCTTGGGAAGTCTTGCGCCAATCTTGGAATACTTACCGGGATTGTGCAGAAAATCCACCACCTCAACAAGAGACTCTTTCGCTTCGTCTTCTCCAGCCACATCCTGAAACGTGATACCCGTCTCCTTCTGCACATAAGCCTTGGCCGTGCTCTTACCCACGCCCATAGGGCCTCCCTTGCCGCCCATACGACGGAAAAGCAGGCTTAACAATCCCCACATCAAAAGAACCGGGAGAATATAATACAAAAGGATCGTCATGATCATACCGGAGCTGTCCGATACTTCCTTTTTCATCTCGACGTTATGCGCAAGCAATCTGGCCGCCAGCGTATCGTCATCCTCCATCTTACCTGTATAATAGGTGGTTGTTCCCATTCCATACGCATAGGGAAAGGCGGATACTTTCTGCTGTGTCTTAGGATAGATCGTGATTCGGTCCGAACCCACTTCAACGCTCTCGATCTTGCCATCTTCCAACTTCTGTACAAATTCGTTGTAGGAAATCTCCTGATTAGTCGCTCCCGTCATCATCTTCATAAAAAAGCTGACGCACAGAAGGGTCACAAGAGCCGCAACCACCAGCATAATTAAACTCTGTTTACGTGGATCGCCATTGTTTCCGCCCGGCCCGCCGGGTCCTCCCGGACCATTCGGGCCTCCGGGCCCTCCGCCTGCAGGGCCGCCCGGTCCGGGAGCGCCGCCATTGTCGTATTGATTTACGTTGTCTGGTTTATTTGCATTTGCCATCGAAAAGGCATCCTCTCTTTCTGTTGTAATTGATACTCCCCATTCACACCACTATACATAACTATATAGTAGGAAAAACTAGAAATCAATGAGAATTTTGTGAATTTCTGCACACATCTCTTAAAGTATTATAAAGTTTTTCCCCTTTTTTCTCTAATTTTCCTTTTTAGTATAGATTTTCCCGCAGTTTTTTTTTATAATGATATAAGATATGGCTTTTAATCATTACGATCCGGCCGTAGGGCCGAATTGTAATTTTTTATTTCATAGGAAAGTACATACATTCTATCAGAAAGACAGGGGGAACAGACTCATGGCAGTAAAATACGTATTTGTCACAGGCGGCGTTGTGTCGGGACTCGGCAAAGGAATCACGGCGGCATCACTGGGAAGACTTTTGAAAGCACGCGGTTACAAGGTAACCATGCAGAAATTTGACCCCTATATCAACATTGATCCGGGAACTATGAACCCGATTCAGCACGGCGAAGTTTTTGTCACGGAGGATGGCACCGAGACAGATCTGGATCTCGGACATTACGAGCGTTTCATTGATGAAAATTTGGACAAAAACTCCAATGTCACTACGGGAAAAGTGTATTGGTCCGTTCTCCAAAAAGAGCGCCGGGGCGATTACGGCGGCGGAACCGTTCAGGTGATCCCCCATATCACAAACGAAATCAAGAGCCGGTTTTACCGTAACTTCACCGATCAGGAGACCCGCATCGCCATTATTGAGGTGGGCGGCACCGTAGGCGATATCGAAAGCCAGCCCTTTTTGGAATCCATCCGTCAGTTCCAGCACGAAGTAGGGCGGGAAAACGCCATCCTGATTCACGTTACGCTGATTCCCTATCTGAGCGCTTCCGAGGAGCTGAAAACAAAGCCCACACAGGCAAGCGTTAAGGACTTACAGGGGATGGGAATTCAGCCCGATATCATCGTCTGCCGAAGCGAGCATCCTTTAGATCAAGGTATCAAGGACAAGATCGCGCTGTTTTGTAATGTGCCGAACAACCACGTTTTACAAAATCTGGATGTGGAATATATCTACGAAGCGCCCCTTGCCATGGAAGAGGAACATTTGGCTCAGGTGGCCTGCGAATGTCTGAATCTGGACTGCCCGGAACCCGATCTGACCGATTGGAAAGCCATGGTAGAATCCCTGCGGACTCCCACGGATTCCGTGACCATCGCCCTTGTAGGCAAATACACACAGCTCCACGACGCCTACATCAGCGTGGTAGAAGCGTTAAAACACGGCGGAATTTCCCACCGCTGCGTGGTGGATATCAAATGGGTGGACTCCGAAACTGTCACCAAAGAAAACGTGGATTCCATTCTCCACGACGCAAATGGTATTCTGGTGCCCGGCGGCTTCGGCGACCGGGGCATTGAAGGCAAAATAGAAGCCATCACCTACGCCAGAGAACATAAAATTCCCTTCCTTGGGCTTTGCCTTGGTATGCAATTGGCCATCGTAGAGTTTGCCAGAAACGTAATCGGCTACAACGACGCCCACAGCATTGAGCTTGATCCTTCCACGACCCATCCGGTGATCGCGCTGATGCCCGACCAGAACGGTGTGGAGGATATCGGCGGCACGCTGCGGCTCGGCTCCTATCCCTGCGTGCTGGACAAGACTTCCAAAGCTTATGCGCTATACGGCGAAGAGACCATCCACGAGCGGCACAGACACCGCTATGAAGTCAACAACGACTACCGCGCCGTACTTACAGAAAAAGGAATGCGGCTTTCCGGCATTTCGCCCGACGGACGCATTGTGGAAATGTGCGAGCTTGCGGAGCACCCCTTCTTTGTCGCGACGCAGGCCCATCCGGAATTAAAGTCAAGACCGAACAGACCGCATCCGCTCTTTAAGGGATTTGTGGAGGCCGCGCTTACTTACAAAAACAAGTAATGATAGCAAAAGGACAGACCCTGTCATTGCGACAGTCTCTGTCCTTTCTTATTCGACTGGAACCTATCTCTCCTGCGTCTTCCGCCCGCTTCTCCATACAATCGCAATACGGCGTAAAATCGTTACGTTATCCCTCATCAAGCGCGTTTAACCGCTCCACCAGCTCCTGTACGTCCGCCATATCGATATCCCCGCCGCCGCCAAAACTGAGCGCGCCCCGCAGAGGCATAAACCCAGCCATAGCCTCACTCATCCCGGCTGAAATAGCTTCGCTGGCCGTACTGCTCTCCGCCTTATCCTTTTGTCCGCCAAAGATGTCCATCTTAAGCAGTTCCTTCACGATCTCCTGTGCGCGCGGATCTTTGAGCACATCGCCCATCGTAGTATCCGTTGTGTACACGAAAGGAATTTTCACCGTGGATTCCACATGGACCTCCTTGGTTACTCTGATATCCGCGGAAGATGCGCCAACCATAATTTCAAACGCTCCCGTCTCCACATGCCAGTCGTGAATCTTCACACTGTAGTAGGCGAACGCCCTCTTATCCAGCTTGAAAGTCACCGTCTTGGTCTCCCCGGGCGCAAGCTCCACTTTCTCAAACCCTTTCAGCTCCTTTACTGGACGGATCACCGTGCTTTCCTTATCCGCCACGTAAAGCTGTACCACTTCCTTACCGGCCACATTTCCAGTATTCTTGATATCCACGGATACTTCCATGACATCCGTATCCTTCATGGAATCCTTATCCGTCCGCAGATTGGAATAAGCAAACGTAGTATAGGAAAGGCCGTGTCCAAAGGGGAAAAGCACTTCCATTTTCTTCTTATCATAATAGCGGTATCCCACGAAAATGCCTTCGCGGTATTCCACCATATCTCCCTCGCCGATATAGGATAAATAAGAAGGATTATCCTCCAGCTTCAAGGGAAATGTCTCCGGCAGTTTTGCGCTGGGATTCACTTTGCCAAATAGAACATCGCAAACCGCGCCGCCTACCGCCTGACCGCCCAAATACGCCTCCACAATGCCCTTCACCTGATCTGCCCACGGCATTTCCACAGGGGAGCCATTGTGCAGTACCACCACCGTATTCGGCTGCACCGCCGCCACTTTCGCAATCAACTCATTCTGGCAGTTCGGCATTCTCATATGGGATCGGTCAAAGCCCTCCGATTCAAAGGCGTCGGGAAGTCCCGCAAAAATAACGGCTGTCTTCGCTCTCTTTGCCGCTTCCACCGCTTCCGCCAGCAGTTTTTCGTCCGTCTGATCTTCCTTGTCGTCAAATCCCTGCGCATAGGTAACATTCGTCATACCCTGCACCTCATCTAACGCCGACGTAATCTTATGACTGTTGATATGGGAACTGCCGCCGCCCTGATAGCGGGGCATCTTCGCATACTTTCCGATAAAAGCGATTTCGTCCTTCTCCGAAAGCGGGAGCACCCCTTCGTTTTTCAGAAGGACTATGGTCTCCTGCGCTATCCTGCGGGCTGTCTCGTGATCTCGATCCCGATCAAAAACCGCATTTTTGTCCCTGTTTTCTTCAAAGCGGAACACGATATTCAGAATACGCGCCACCGCTGCGTCCAGTACCTTTTCCGGCAATTCGCCGCTCTGCACCGCTCCCACAATCAATTTATCATTGGACCCTCCCGAAGAAGGCATTTCCAGATCAAGACCCGCCTGCAAGTCCTTCACACGACTGTTGACCGCGCCCCAGTCGCTCATCACATACCCTTCAAATCCCCACTCGTCCCTCAAAACCTCCGTCAAATACTTGTGGTTCTCCGCCGCGTATGTGCCGTTGATCTTATTATAGGAACACATCACAGTCCATGGCTTCTCTTGTTTCACCGCGCCCTCAAAAGCCGCCAGATAAATTTCCCGAAGAGTTCTCTCGTCAATCCTGGAGTCCGAAGACATCCTTCTGGTCTCCTGATTATTCGCCAGAAAATGTTTGATACTCGTTCCCACATTTTTACTCTGTATGCCATGAATGAGCGCGCCTGCAGCCTCGCTCGCTACAAACGGGTCCTCGGAATAATATTCAAAATTACGCCCGCAGAGAGGAGATCGTTTGATGTTCACAGCCGGGCCCAAAATTACGCTCACATCCTCCGCCTGACACTCCTCGCCCAATGTCTCACCCATCTGCGTGAGCAATTCTCTGTTAAAAGAAGCCGCCGTCGCACAGCCTGCCGGAAAACATACCGCTTGAATACTGTCATTCACTCCTAAATGATCGCCTTCCAGCTCCTGCTTTCTAAGACCATGCGGCCCGTCCGACACCATGCTGGCGGGAATCCCCAAACGTTCTACCGCCTCTGTGTGCCAAAAATCCGCGCCTGAACACATGGAAGCCTTCTCCTCCAGCGTCATTTGTGACACGATTTCCTTGATCTTTTCTGCCGTCATACCGAAACCCTCCATTCGCTATCCGAAGCCGTCCCAATGCCTTCTCCCACACCGTTGGACGCCTCTGCTATATGATCTCAGTGTAACACGGCTCTTTCCCCAAAAGCAAGAAAAAAGAAGGGCCCGCTTTCCTATTTTAGCGAGCCATTCTGCATTCTTGCTTTTATGCCTTTTCCGTGTAAGTATATCTTCTCAAAATCCGCCCAAATCCCAGACAGACTGCAACACCCAGCACGCCGAGAATAAACATCATCATAGACGCGCCCGAGCCTTTTCCTATGCCAAACAATAAAGGCAGCGCGCCGTCAGCGCGGGCAGACGCCATAAGAGGTTCGCAGACTTTGTCAACCATAAATCCGCCCATGGATAAACCGATCGGAATGGTAAAAAACTGTAGCGTGTTCCTACAGGAATACACCCGTCCCTGCATTTCCACCGGAATCGTCGTCCTGATAATCACATCCAAGTTTGCGCTCATAAGCGGCACAAGCACCCATCCGATAATCTGTCCCACACACCATAAAACCGGTTCCTCTGTAAACGCCAGCAGAAAGTTCTCCGTCCCCAGAGAAAATAACATGGTAAGGTAGATCACGCGGATTCGGTTTTTGGGCGCGGGCAGCAACGTCACAACTACACTGCCTGCCAACATGGCAATTCCCGCGCAGGAAGTGACAATGCCCAAAACCGCCTCTCCCCCGCTTGCCCGGGGCAGTATCAACGCCGGAAGCGTCGCATCAAAAGCGGACGCCACAAAATTGACCCCGGCCAAAAAGAGAATCAAAACAAGCGCCAACTCATGTTCGCGCAGACAGACAAGACCCACCTTGACAGAATCCAAAAAAGATTCCCCGGCCTCCTTCCCTTCCTTTTCCACAGCGGGAAGTCTCACGCCAAACAAAAGCGCGAAAAATGCGATCAGAAAAGTCGCCAGATCCGTGTATATGACAATATCCATTCCCCCGAAAGCAAATAAAGCCGTAGCCAGAACCGGATTCAATATTGTCACAAGGGACATGGAAAAAGATCTCATACCGCTTGTCTTCTGGTAATGCTTTTTCGGCGTAATCATGGTCATCGCTACATCGCTGGCTGGCTGCTGCACCGTGTTCATCAACCCGTTTATGGCATTTAACAGGTACATGTGCACCGGCCTCAACAAATCTGCTTTCAGCAGGAAAAGAACAACGATCGTACTGCATGCCGCCAGCGTATCGCAGATAAGCATTACTTTCTTTTTATCCCACCTGTCGCTGAGCGCTCCTGCAAAAATACTCATCACCACATAGGGCGCATAGCTACATACTGCCAAAAGCGCCGTCTGCAGCGCGGAACCCGTCTTCTCATAAAGCCACAAGGTTAGCGCAAATCCTGTCATAGCGCTCCCAAGCTGGGAAAGAGACTGCGTACTCCACAAGACCAAAAACGTTTTTAACTCTTTTATTGTTGTTTTCATTTTTACTTTGCTCCTTTGATTTTTATAGTAAATCAGAGTGCAAAGCCTGAGGACAAAGTCATTTCCAGACTCTCCCTCCATGCAGTGTCCTCAAGCCCTGCATGGAGCATTTACAATGCAAAGTATCATGATTCTATTTCCTCCTACTATGAATCTTCCCGTATCACCTTCCATGCCTCCACAAGCCTCTGTAACGAATAGCTTGCGTTGGCTGGACTGGTAGAGGGCAAGGAAACGGCCTCCCGCCCATTTACCGGAAAAATATATTTTCGGTACAGTTCCAGCGCCTTGCCGCCATTGGTGTAGATCGCCCGGATATCCACCCTTGATAAAATGGGCGACAAGTCATTCGGCGTCACATTGCGGATACTGGCGTCTGAAGAGCCTGCAATCTCACAGCTTGCAATCACATCCCACACCGCTACATGATGGGTCAAAAGCATTTCCCGCTTCTGCTCAATGCTCTCCGGCGCCTCGCAGTCAAACACCTGTGCCACAACGCGCCAAAAACGATTTTGTTTGTGTCCGTAAAAGAACTGCTGCTCCCTTGATTTGACGGAAGGGAAGCTGCCTAAAATCAAAACCTTGGAATCTTTGTCATATACCGGCGCTATGGTATGATTTTGTCTTTGCGTGTCCGAATTACATCCCTCCCATACCCTTTTCTTTTGCGCTCATTATATCATATATGGCCAAACTGCACAAACCATATGTTGCGGCCAATCCGCCCTCTCTTTTCTTTCTCCCCCTATATCTTGTCCAAATGTTATAGTTATCAATATACCGTCCACTATTTTTCTCCATATGAATCCCTCGTACCCCATTGTCTTTCTTTTTCGTTTGTGTTATATCTAGTACAGCGAATACCAAATGCTTGCATTTATCAGAAACTATTATTCGCTGTACTGAATTTACAGGGCATTACAGTTCGCTGTATCGCTTCTGACCCTTCATTTCTTAATCTATTATCACCTGTGGCATATTCGCCGCTTCTTACGAAAGGAAAGCACATCTATGGACAAAAACGAGTACAGCCGAACGCATGGCGCAAACAACACCCTGATTCCTGATGCGGTTCGCGACGAAGCCTTTGAGACGGCCTCCGGACCCATCCCCTTTGGCCTGACAAACGACTACATGTTCCGCG
>CAMXIK010000059.1 GCA_947243855.1 uncultured Lachnospiraceae bacterium
GAGCGCCTGATTGATGTGAACGAAGATTACAAAGGCATGAAGATCTGCATTACAGGGCAGTTTCGGTCTTATAACAGGCATGAGGAGAGAAAAAATAAGCTGGTGCTGTCTGTCTTTGCCCGCGAGATTGAATTTGTGGACGAGATCGGGGAGGGCGCCAAAACAAATCAGATTTTTTTAGACGGCTATATCTGCAAAGCGCCGATTTACCGCAAGACGCCGCTTGGAAGGGAAATCGCTGATCTGCTTCTTGCAGTAAACAGACCCTATGGGAAATCGGATTACATACCGTGCATCTGCTGGGGACGCAACGCCAGATTTGCCAGCAATTTTGAAGTGGGAAGCCGATGCGCGATCTGGGGCAGGATTCAGAGCCGCGAATATATGAAGAAATTGTCGGAGGAGCAGTTGGAGAGACGGATCGCCTATGAAGTTTCCGTCAGCAAGTTGGAACTCGTGGAAGATGAGTGAGGGTTGCATCCCTGAAAAGATTGTGCTATTCTAGTCCTGTGCATTTAATATGAAAATACGGGGTGCTGGCTATGGAAAAAGGAAAGATTCAGATCTATAGTGGGGAAGGCCACGGAAAATCGCCGGCAGCTTTGGGACGTGCAATCCAAACAGCCTGCGAGGGAGAATATGTAGTTATTGTGCAGTTTCTGAAAGGAAGAGGTCTGGCGGAGTCGGAGTTTGTGAAACGGCTTGAGCCGGAAATCAAAATATTCCGCTTTGAAAAATCAGAAGAAGATTTTTCAAACCTTTCCGACGAGCGCAAGGCGGAAGAAAGCCAGAATATCCGGAACGGCTTGAATTTTGCCAAAAAAATTCTCAACACAGGCGAGTGTTCTCTTCTGATTCTGGATGAAGTGCTTGGACTGATCGACAACGGCATTATTACGGTGGAGGAGCTAAAGACGCTCCTTGCGGGAAAGCCGGATGAGATGGAGATTATTATGACGGGCATTACCCTAAATGATAAAGTCTGCGCATTAGCGGATCAGGTGACGAAGGTGGAGACCATGCACTTTAAGATATGGGATTGACAGAAGAGCAGACGAATGCTATGATTGTTCTAATATGAGAAAGTTTTGATAGAGGTTGCGTTTTCTATCAGTATGGGCACGGATGTGACAGGCACAGACGAAGTACCCGGAAAGGAGAAGACGCCGAAAGGGGAGACGGCCTGAACGTTTTTTCCTTGGGCATACAGTTAAGAGCTGTATGACTGTCATCGGTAAGATGGGGCGCTATCAGGAACAGAAACCTTGGATTTATGGAGCTGGCCCTGTGTGGCCGGCTCTGTTCTATGTGCGCGCATAAGCAGAGTCAGAGAGGAGAATAATATGGCGATTTTTAAAGGGGCGGGTGTCGCGATTGTCACTCCGTTTCATGAAGATGGGAGTATCAATTACGAAAAATTTGCAGAACTGGTAGAGTTTCAAATTGCTGGAGGGACGGATGCGATCATTGTCTGCGGCACGACGGGAGAATCGGCCACGCTGACTCATGAGGAACATCTGGATTTGATCCGTTTTTGTGCGGAGACGGTGAAGGGCAGGGTGCCCGTAGTAGCGGGAACCGGGTCGAACTGTACGGAGACGGCGGTTTATCTTTCCACGGAGGCGGAAAAATATGGAGTGGACGGTCTGCTCTTAGTGACGCCCTATTATAATAAGGCGACTCAGAATGGTTTATACGCCCACTTTAAGAAGGTGGCTGATTCCGTGAAGCTGCCGATTATCCTCTATAATGTGCCCAGCCGCACTGGCTGTAACATTCAGCCCCAGACGGCGGCGAGACTCTGTACGGAAGTGGAGAATATCGTGGGAATCAAGGAGGCCAGCGGCAATATTTCCCAGATTGCCAAACTGATGTCGTTAGCGGGCGGTCATGTAGATCTGTATTCAGGCAATGACGACCAGATTGTGCCCATTATGTCTCTGGGAGGCATTGGCGTGATCTCCGTGCTGTCCAATGTTGCGCCGAGACAGACGCATGAAATCTGCCAAAAGTTTTTGGATGGAGACATTGCGGGCAGCGCAAAAGAGCAGCTTCGCGCGATTGAACTTTGCGACGCGCTTTTCTGCGAGGTGAATCCGATTCCAGTGAAGGCTGGTTTGAATCTGATGGGCAAGGGCGTCGGCCCCTTACATATGCCTTTATCGGAGATGGAGCCGCAGAATGTGGAGCGGTTGAAAAAAGCCATGCAGGAGTATGGGATTTTGTAAGTTGCGTTTCTAATGCTGACGGTAAGCAAGCATGAACAGGCAGATGATCATTTGTCTGTTCATGCTTTTGCCGTAGTAGAAAGGAGAACAGAATGGTAAAAGTGATTATGCACGGCTGCAATGGCAAGATGGGACAGACCATCTCGGCTCTGATTGCGGCGGATGACGAGATAGAGATTGTGGCGGGCGTGGATGCAAGGGACGAGGGAAAAAACCAGTATCCTGTTTTTTCCACAATCAAGGAATGTACGGCTGCCGCGGATGCGGTGATCGATTTTTCTGTGGCGTCTGCGGTGGACGCGCTGTTAGATTACTGCGTGGAGAAGAAACTGCCCTGCGTTTTGTGTACCACGGGCCTTTCGGAAGCGCAGCTTGAGAAAGTGAAAGAGGCGTCGAAAGAGACGGCTGTATTGAAATCGGCGAATATGTCTCTGGGTATTAATATGCTTTTGAAACTTTTAAAGGAAGCGGCTAAGACGTTAGCTCCAGCCGGATTCGATATCGAGATTGTGGAGAAGCATCATAACCAGAAACTGGATGCGCCCAGCGGCACGGCGCTTGCGCTGGCGGATTCCATCAACGAGGAGATGGGCCGGGCCTATGATTATGTCTATGACAGAAGTCAGGTCAGGCAGAAGCGGGACACGAAAGAGATCGGCATCAGCGCGGTCAGAGGCGGCACCATTGTGGGGGATCATGACGTGATCTTTGCGGGGGCGGACGAGGTGGTTACGTTTTCCCACAGAGCGTACTCCAAGGCAGTGTTCGGCAAGGGGGCCATTCAGGCGGCGAAGTTTTTGAAGGGAAAGCCAGCAGGCATGTACGATATGGCGGACGTGATCGGATAAACTCTACCACGATGTAAGAGTTTTGAGAGGAGAGTAAATGGACGATTTAGAATTAAAATACCTGAAAAGTCTGGCGAAGCAGTATCCGACGATTGCCGCCGCTTCCACAGAGATTATCAATTTACAGGCAATCCTGAATCTGCCTAAGGGCACGGAACATTTTATGACGGATATCCACGGGGAATACGAGCAGTTTAACCATATCTTGAAAAACGGCTCCGGTTCCGTGCGGCGCAAGATCGACGAGGAATTTGGCAACACTTTAAGCATAAAGGATAAAAAGAGTCTGGCCACGTTGATTTACTATCCGGAAGAGAAATTGGATATTGTCATGCAGCAGGAGGATGAAGCGTCGATCGAGGACTGGTATAAGATTACCCTTCACAGGCTGGTACAGATCACCAAGCGGGTATCCTCCAAGTACACCCGTTCCAAGGTGCGGAAGGCTCTGCCAAAGGACTTTTCCTATATCATTGAGGAGCTGATTACGGAGAAGGCTGAGATTCAGGATAAGGAAGCTTACTACAACGAAATCATTCATACCATCATCCGTATCGGCAGGGCGCCGGAGTTTATTGTCGCCCTAAGCAATCTGATTCAGCGGCTGGTCATTGATCATCTGCATATTGTCGGAGATATTTTTGACAGAGGGCCGGGGCCTCATATTATTCTGGACACGCTCTGTCAGTACCATTCGGTGGACGTACAGTGGGGGAACCACGACATTGTCTGGATGGGAGCAGCAAGCGGGCATCTGGCCTGTATCGCCAACGTGATCCGTATGGCGGCCAGATACGGAAATCTGGACACTTTGGAAGAGGGATACGGCATCAATCTGATTCCCCTCGCAACCTTTGCGCTTGACGCTTACAAGGACACGGACTGCGAGGCATTTGCGATTAAATACAATACGGATTATGATACCAAGGACTTAAGTCTGGATATGAAAATGCACAAAGCCATCGCCGTTTTGCAGTTCAAGCTGGAAGGGCAGTTGATCATGAGACGTCCAGAGTTCAAAATGCAGGACAGACTGCTGTTAGAGCATATCGATTATGAAAATAAGGCGCTTGTGCTGGACGGGGTTTCTTATCCGATGAAAGACGTGGATTTCCCGACGATCAACAGAAACAGGCCTTATGAACTTTCGGCGGAAGAAGAACAGGTGATGGAGCGTCTGCGGCAGGCTTTTGTCAAATGCGAGAAGCTGCAAAAGCATGTGCGGTTCCTCTTTTCCAAAGGCGGGCTGTATAAGGTTTATAATTCCAACCTGCTTTATCACGGCTGCGTGCCTATGGACGAGGAAGGAAATTTTAATAAAGTCAACGTTTACGGGGAAGAGTACAGCGGCAAGGAACTTTATGATGTGTTGGAGCATTATGCCAGAAAGGGGTATTATTCCCACGATTTGAAGGAAAAGTTAAAGGGGCAGGATATTATCTGGTATATTTGGGCCGGCCCGAATTCCCCTGTTTTTGGCAAGGATAAGATGGCCACCTTTGAGCGGTATCTGGTGGAGGATCAGGAACTTCACAAGGAGACGAAAAACGCATACTACCGTCTTTTGGACAGCGAGATGGTGGTAAACCGGATTTTGCAGGAGTTTGGACTGGATGAGATCCATTCCCATATTGTAAACGGTCATGTACCGGTGGAGCGCAAAAAGGGAGAGACGCCCGTCAAATGCGGCGGAAAGCTTCTTGTCATAGACGGCGGGTTTTCCAAGGCTTATCAGGATAAAACAGGAATTGCCGGATATACGCTGGTGGTGAATTCCTACGGAATGCGTCTGGTGGCCCATGAGCCTTTCGAATCCACGGAGGCGGCGATTCTGCATGAGTCGGATATCTTTTCGGATTCCTTTATTCTGGAAACCATGGCCAGACGACAGAAAATCGCGGATACGGACATCGGCGCGGAACTGCGGGAGAGCATTCATCAGTTGGAGGAGCTTTTGCAGGCCTACAGAGACGGTATTTTGATAGAAAAGGGTTGAGTATGATCCAATCAAAGAAAAGAGTTCCCAAGGGATTTTCTTGGGAACCCTTTTTGCGTCAGCGTGCTTTGGAGGAAGCGCCTGTGCCTGTCACGTCGTCCACCATGTTTTCCACACCTGTAGCGGCATCGTCGATGATGTCGGAAGCTGCGTTTCCGGCGTCGCCTACCGCATCGCCGATGGCGCTGCCTGCGTCGTCGCCGACGGAGCTGCCATTTGTGCCGTTTGTGCCAGCGGTGGCATCGTTTACGTTGTCATTATTATCCATGGTACCAGTGGTATCAGTGCCTGTTCCGTTTGCGCCTGTGCCAGTTGCGTTTGTGCCGGTGTCGGAGCCTGCTGCGCCGCCCATGCCAGTACCGGTGTCTGTGTTGTTCATGTCGGCGCCGCCAGCATCATTCGTGCCGGTTGTACCGTTGTCAGTCGTTCCAGTACCATTCTCGGTTGTTGCGTTTGTACCGTTCTGTGCAGCGTTGCCGTTGTCGTTAGCGGCTCTGTTACCGCAGGCGGTCAAGGCTGCCATACTAAGCACCATGAGAGAGACAAACAGTATTGTTTTTATTCTTTTCATGATTTCACTCCTTTACTCAATTTGAAAATCTCTGATTCTCTGAAACAGAATGTTTGATAAACCTCCTGTTCTTATGTTATTATGTCAGATAGAAATTATTTTATACAAGTCGTCTTAAGTTAGAAAGGATCAGTGATGAGATTTCGGCCTTGTATTGACATTCATAACGGCAGCGTTAAGCAGATTGTAGGAGGAAGTCTTGCGGATGAAGGAAATTTGGCGCAGGAGAACTTCGTATCGGCGCAGGACGCCGCCTTTTTTTCAAAATTTTACAAGGAATGCGGATTGACCGGGGGACATATCATACTCTTAAATCCGGTCTCTTCTTCTTTCTATGAGGAAACGAAGCGGCAGGCTCTTTCAGCCCTTGCAGCTTATCCGGGAGGCCTGCAGGTGGGCGGCGGTATTACGCCGGAGAACGCGGCTGAATTTTTAAAAGCGGGCGCCAGCCATGTGATCGTCACTTCTTATGTTTTTTCCGAAGGACATGTACAGTATGACAGGCTTCGCGCGTTGGTAAAGGAAGTCGGGAAGGAGCGGCTGGTGCTCGATCTGAGTGTGAGAAACAGGGATGGCCGTTATTATATTGTGACCGACAGGTGGCAGAAATATACGGCGGTAGAGCTAGACGGAGCGACGCTCGACGAGCTTTCCGGTTATTGCGATGAATTTTTGATTCACGCGGTGGATGTGGAGGGAAAAAGTGCGGGCATAGAAGAGCCGGTGGCGAAACTTTTGGGAGACTGGGGAAAAATACTGGTTACCTATGCCGGCGGCGTGCACAGTTTTGACGACCTTGACCGACTGAAACGGCTGGGGCAGAATCGGGTGGACGTGACCATAGGAAGCGCCCTTGATCTTTTTGGCGGGAAGATGGCTTTCCGGGATGTGCTGGCCTATATGAAAGAAAAAAACCTGTCGCAGTGACAGGTTTTTCTTCTTCTCTAATCCGTTACAACAATAGCTGATTCTAAATAACAAAGTCTTACTTTTTTTAAGAACAATATATTTAAGAACAGGCACATCGTGATACTGATTATCGATGTTATAAGAGCCGGACTCTTATAATTTTGTTACGTTTACGGCCTGAGGTCCCTTCTCGCCGTTTACTACTTCGTACTCAACCTCAGCGCCCTCTTCGAGGGACTTGAAGCCTTCCATATTGAGGCCGGAGTAGTGAACGAATACATCGTTACCCTGCTCATCAGAGATGAAGCCGTAGCCTTTTTGGTTGTTAAACCATTTTACTGTACCTTTGTTCATTGTAGATACCTCCAAAAATATAAAAATAACATTGACAACATTCATAGAATAGCATACATGATGCAAAAAGTAAAGCATTGTTTTTTTCTTTTTTCGTTTATTTATAGCCTATAGTACATTGTCAAGGGTCTCCAGCAATACCTGCACATCGATGGGCTTGGCGATATGGCCGTTCATGCCGCATTTCAGGGCGGCTTCCTTGTCTTCCGTAAAGGCGTTGGCGGTCATGGCAATGATCGGAACGGAGGCAAGCTCTGGGTTTTTCAGCTGCCGGATGCACCGTGTCGCCTCGTAACCGTCCATTACCGGCATTTGTACGTCCATTAGAACAGCCTGATAGTAGCCCGGCTCGGATTTGCTAATCATATCAAGGGCAATATGGCCATCCTCCGCCACATCCACGTGAAAACCGGCGTTTTCCAAAATGGCAACGGCGATTTCCTGATTCATTTCCACGTCTTCCGCCAACAGAATCCGTCCAGTATGTTGGAGGCGGCTTTCTTTTTTTGTTTTCTCCTCTTCCCGCGTCTGTGGCTGCAGGATGGAGCGGAGACAGGAACTGAGTTCTGACAAAAACAGGGGCTTGCCGCAAAATGCCGTAACGCCGGCTTCCCTTGCCTCTGTTTCAATGTCCGACCAATCGTAGGCAGTTAGAATAATGACAGGTACGTTTTCCCCGGTTTCCTTTCGGATGCGTCTTGTCACTTCCACACCGTTCATGTCTGGAAGCAGCCAGTCCACAATATAGACAGAATAATCGGTGCCTCGCGTGACCGCCTGATGGCTCCGCAGTACGGCTTCCTTGCCGGACAGCGTCCATTCCGCCTGCATGCCTAATTGTCCCAGCATATAGGAAATGCTGTCGCAGGTGTTGAAATCGTCGTCCACCACCAGCGCTTTGCAGTTTTGCAGTTCGGGTATGGTGAGGGCTTCCTGTTTTTCCGCATGGAGACGGAAGGTAAAGGTTACCGTGAATTCTGTTCCCACATCTTTTTCGCTCTTTACCGTAATGGTGCCGTTCATCATGTCCACAATGTTTTTCGTGATGGACATACCCAGTCCGGTTCCTTGAATTTTGCTGATGGTACTGTTGCGTTCCCGCTCAAAAGGTTCAAAAATATGTTTCACAAATTCTGGACTCATGCCGATGCCGTTGTCTTTGATACGGAATTCGTAGATAGCATAGCCTGAGGGCGCGCCAGATTTCTCCGTGATCCGCAGGCTGACAGTTCCCCCTGCGCCAGTGTATTTGACGGAGTTGCTGAGCAGATTTAAAAGCACTTGGTTGAGCCGGAGTTTGTCGCAATAAATATTTTCATCCAAAACATCCACTGTGTCAATCTGCAGCTCTAACTGTTTGGCGTGGATATCCGCCTGTAAAATGTTGCGCAGGCTGTACAAAATATCGGGGAGGCTGCAGGGCTTTTCCTCCAGATGAATCTTGCCGCTTTCGATGTGGCTCATATCCAGAATATCGTTGATCAGACTCAGCAGATGGTTGCCAGAAGTCTGGATTTTCTTCAAATATTCCGTTACCTGCTCCGGCTGGTCTACGTGGGTGATAGCCAAATTCGTAAAGCCCACGATAGCGTTCATCGGGGTGCGGATGTCGTGAGACATATTGGACAGAAATACGCTTTTGGCTTTGCTGGCCCGGTTTGCTTGGGAAAGGGCGGATTCCAACAAGGTATTTTGTTCCATCTCTTTTCGCATTTCTGCATCCACACTGCGAAAACCGAGGACGATACCAGTCCCGGCATCGTTGGCCGTTGCGCTTACGGCTT
>CAMXIK010000060.1 GCA_947243855.1 uncultured Lachnospiraceae bacterium
TGTTACCGGTTTGAATTGGAAGGAGAAAACGCGGACGCGTTAAACGGAAAAGTAACGTCGATTCTTTTTTCGGATAATTCGTGGGTATACGCAAGTACGGCGGACGGCGGCCTTTATATGCTGTGGCCCGAGATTTATTTTGGCAAGGACGACTCGGAAATAGATTCTTACCAGATTACCGACGGCAGCGGCATCAGCGATCTGGCTTATGCGGATTCGCATATTGCATACGGAAACGGTCAGTTTGTCTATTTTGACAGGATGGAAGGCTATGATGAGGAAGAGATAGAAGATTTATATATGCTGGAATCCATGTCGGACATGCCCGATCTTGTCTATACCTTTGAAAATATGCAGAGGGAAGAGCTTCCCAATAGTCAAAATTTAATTTATCTGACAGAGGATGCGGCGTTCTGCGTCTATGAAGATACGGCCCATCATGTGTGCGCGGGCTATCAGGATTATTTAGACGAAGCATATACGATATATGAGGATGTGGTTTTTGAGGGCGATACCGAGCGGACGGGCGTTACGGTAGACAAGAGTATTTTCGGTTTTGTTTTAACCACGGAACAGGAATTGCTTTATATCAAGAAGGCAAATGTCACGTCTGATTTCGCTGATAATGTGAAGGGCGTGTCTGTCAGTTATACCGATCTCACAGACCAGATCGACGGGAAGGTGACGGATATTTATAGCATACTGAACAGTGTGGATTGCTGCTATGCGGTGGATGAAGAGCAGAATATTTATTATGTATCGGCCATCAGTTTAGATAACGTCACCGTGGAGAAGATCACGAAGTTTGAGAACGGCACGATTGCAGATATTCAGGGCTTTGCCGGGAAATATGATGAAATGCTGATCAAGACGGCGGAGGGCGCTTACTACTTCTGCGATGGGGACGGCCTGTATCCTACCATTCAGATCGACGCTTTAGACGAAAGCTATCAGGGGGCGGTATTGCTGATGGACGGTAACCTTCTTGCTTTGGGAAACGACGGGTATCTCTATGTAGTGGAAGATAAAAACTGATGGAAAAAATTTTTCTTCCGAAGCCCGGTTCTTTTGTGTAAAATAGATTTGGAAACGGAGAAAACAGGACTAAGGAGGAAGAACGGGATGTTCCGTATTGCGGTATGCGACGACGAAGCATATTTTAGAGATCAGGAAAAGAAGCTGATCGGGCAATATATGGGGAAGCGGGGATATGACTGTCAGATTGATTTGTATGCGTCCGGAAAAGACCTGTTAGATAAGGCGGATGCTGAATTTATGTATGATATCCTATTCCTCGACATTAGCATGGAGGAGCTTGACGGGCTGCAGACGGCGGAAAGAATCCGAAAGCTGTCAGAAACCGTCTGTATTGTGTTTGTGACAGCATATATTACCTATGCGCTGGAAGGCTATAAGGTGGGCGCGGTGCGTTATCTTTTGAAAGAAGAGGGCAGCCTTGAAAATTCTTTGAAAGAATGCATGGACACGATCATGGAGCGTCTGAGTAAAGAGGAAGCCGTGTGTGAATTTGAGTTCCAGAATGGGAAAAAGAAGCTGCCGGCGGATGCCATTTTCTACGTGGAGAGCAGACTGCACAAGGTGCTCTTTTACGTGAGAGAGAACGGGGGAAAGGAATACTCCCGCTATGACAGGCTGGACGAGGTGGAGAAGGAACTGCGGCAGTACGGCTTTTGCCGCGTCCATCAGAGCTTTCTGGTCAATATGAAGCACGCAAAGAGCGTGGAACGATACAAAGTGACACTGGAAAACGGAGCGGAGGTCAGTATATCGAAGAAGTATTATAAGGACGTGGAAAAAGAGTACATCAAAAGACAGGGGGAGATCTAATGGATTGGGGCGACATCTGTTCTGTTCTGATCATGAAAATGATAGAGATATACTGCTATATCTATTTGTTCCGGTTTTTTGCAGAAAGAAGGGCCGGGAAGGGAAGAGCTGATACAGCCGTATCTGTTATCGCAGCAGGTCTTTTGATTTGGGGAGATTCCGTTATCTTTTTTGGGCAGCTTCCCGTAAGGGTGGTCGTCAACATGGCGATTGCCGCATTTGTGATGTACCGTCTTTTTCGGATTAGCTATTTTAAAGCGACGGTTTTGTGTATGTTATGCAAGGGCGTTTCCATGATTGCGGATTGTGTGTCGACTGTTCTGCTATCGAATTTTTTCCCTTTATTTGAAATACGGAAATACAGTCCGAAGGATTATTTTATCGCTTACGGGACAATTCTTCTGTGCAGAATTGTATTTTGGGGCATTTTTTTATGCCTGAGCAGGATAATCGGCAGCCGGATTACGGATATTCTGATGGTCAGGGAATGGTGCGCGCTGTTAGCCATTTCACTGATTACAATCTTTTTTGTGACAACGGTTCTGTTGGAAGTTAACCGGGTGTACGAAGTGGAACATCCTCTCTATTATCTCGGTATCATAGCAGGAATGCTGCTTGTCAATCTAATCGTGTATTATCTGATCGGCAGTATTGTGAAGCGGGAGTTAAAATTGAGGGAACATGCGGTCTTTCGCGAAAAGGTGAAAAACGAGACGGCCATGTACCATTCCATTTCCGAAAATCTGGAAAAGCAGAGAAAGAGAACCCATGAATATAAAAACCAGCTTGCTGCGATCAGCGCCCTTGCGCAGGAGGGAGCCTATCAGGAGCTTCGGGCCTATATCGGCAGCATTGAGACGACGTTACAGCGCAGGATGGATGCGGTGGATACCAACCATGTGATCGTAAACGCGATCCTCAATACCAAATACCGGGAGGCGGTAAGCAAAGGCATTGTGGTTGTCCTGAAAGTAGGCGATCTGTCCGCGCTTAAGATGGAGGAAGAGGATATCGTCATTATCCTGTCCAACCTGTTAAACAATGCGCTGGAAGCCTGTGAAAAATGCGAAGAAAAACGGATTAAGCTGAAATTTGTGCTGGAAAACGGACAGGCTGTCATTTCTGTGAAAAACAGCATGGCAGCAGAACCGGTGGTGGAGAATGGGAAAATGCTGACATCGAAGACAAAGGATACGCCGGAACATGGCGTAGGGATTCAAAACGTGGCGGAAGCTGTGGAAAAGTACGGCGGCAGATATATGGTCGATTACGGGAAAGACGAGTTTCAATTTTCGATTTTGATACCAAACGGATAAAGGAGGAACGGGAATGGCACTTTTGATTTTACTGACTGTGTGCGCTTTATGCATCGCTTATGCTATTGCTGCGGGCAACAACTTTAAAAAGCTCCATATTAAAATACAGGAGGCGCAGGCGGATATTGAGGTTGCGCTGATCAAGCGTTATGATGTGCTGATGCAGTCCCTTGACGCAATAAAAGGGTATACAGAACATGAGGAAAAGCTGATGCTTAACCTGATTAAAGCAAGAAGCGGCATGACGGCGGCGCAGACGCAGGCGGTGCTCGACAATCAGGAGCAGGTGCTGCGGAATGTGAGGATCATAGGGGAGGCGTATCCGCAGCTTACTTCCAGCGAGTTATATAAAAATCTGCAAATGCAGATCACGGAGACAAACGAACATCTGGCAGCGTCCAAGAGACTTTATCATGCCAACGTGTCCTTGTATAATCAGGCGATTGCGGTTTTTCCAGCGAGCATGATCGCGGGTATGACTGGGAACCGTCCGGCGGAATTTTTAAGGGACGAGAATGCGGAGGCGAAGAGGGAGATACGGCTGCGGTAGAAAGAAGGCGGCAATGGCAGGTGATGCTGCAGGCGAACATGCGCCAAGGGCAGACAGAGCTTAGAGAGAGTCGAGGGCAGATATAATGGATTTGTGGAATAAGGATGCAGAAGACAGCCTGCGGAAGCTGGGAAACATATTTCTGACAGGAGATATGAACACGGATTTTTCTTTTTCGTCGGCAAAGGACGATCCCCATGCGGAGATTAAGAATGCCTTAAAAAAGAAAAGGCTGTATTTGGCGGCGTTTGCGTTTCTTCCGGCTTTTGGCGGGATTGTCGGGGCTTTGGTGATGGGGATTCTGCATTTGTTCCGTATTCCTGTTTATGGCAGGCTCTCCATGACGATCATATACATAACGGCGATTTTTGGCACGGGCTTGACGATTCGCGTGATCAAGAGATGGCGCGGACAGAGCAGGGACGCTAAGGCGGCCTATGATGAAGCGATCATGGCGAAGGCGGTGCAGGAGATGATGCCCGGAGCCGTTCTGGAGCCGGATGGCTGTATGGACGGCATGGAGCTTTATCTGCGCGGCGTGGTTCCCGATTTTGACGATTTTCAGGGAAGTTATCTGATTCGCTATGAGAAGAATGGAAAGGCTTGTACGTTTTCTAATTTGACGCTGACTAGGCGGGAAAAGGACCGCAATGACAATTACTACAATAAAGCGGTGTTTGTGGGGCAGGCATACGCGCTGCGCTATAAGTCGCGGATGCGGGGAACCGTGCGCATTATGACGACGACGCAGCTATTGGGGAGAGAGATCCTTTCCGGTTACAGAAAACTGGACAAAGACCAGGAAGAGAAGATCGAGACGGAAAACGAGATTTTTAATCAGCAGTTTGACGTATACGCTTCGGACGCGCATTCGGCCTTTTATGTGGTGACGCCGGTTGTGATGGAGCGGCTTCTTGCGATGAAAGCAAAATACGGCAGTTTTGGTTTGGCGGTGAGCGGGGAGAGAATAGAGATCGCGCTGTGCAGCGGTTATTATCTGTTTGAGCCGCCGGAAAGCTATCGGGAGATCGAAACGATTTCCGTGGAGAAATCCAAGGGAGAAATACAGCAGATGCTGCTGTTTGCACAGTGTATCGAGGATGCGGTGAACGGGAAGCGGACAGAAAATTAAGGACTTGCACAATGATTTGTTATGTGGTATTATGAGGCTTGTTGAACAAAACGGCTTTAGGATGGAGGATACAAATGGAAGTATTGAGAATTATACTTACCGTGGTCTATATTATCATATGTGTGGCATTGGTGGTTTTGGTGTTGATGCAGGAAGGAAAGTCAGCGGGGCTTGGCGCGATCAGCGGCGCGGCGGAATCCTACTGGGGGAAAAACAAGGGTCGTTCCATGGAAGGAAAGCTGGTCAAAATTACGACAGGGCTTGCAGTTGGTTTCATGGTGTTGGCGGTTGTTTTAAACCTGACTTTATTCTAAGAGAAAAAGACGAAGAGCACTCTTGCACACAGCGGTAGGGGTGCTTTTTTGCGCGTATCAGCAGAGTCGGAAGTGTAGTAAGAAACAGAGGAAATCAAATGGACACAAAGTTGGAAAAGAGAAAAAACTTAATATGCGAGCTTGTTGCGGATGAAAGCTATGTGCCCATGAAGGAGAAGGAGCTGGCGGCCTTTATGCAGGTGGCGAAGGAAGACAAAGCTGCGTTTCGGGAAACGCTGCGGGCGCTTCTTTCAGAGGGCAGAATAGAGCTTAACAGGCAGGGAAGGTATGTAAAGCCGGATGGCGAGCGGCCTGTGGGTACTTTTACCAGCCATGCAAAAGGCTTCGGCTTCGTGGAAGTGGAGGGCTTCTCCGAGGATTTTTATATTCCGGCGGATCGTACCATGGGCGCTTTTTATTTGGACAGGGTGCAGATTGCGCCTTTGACGGGAGAGGGCGGAAAGCGGCGCGAGGCGGCGGTGGTCCGCATCTTGGAGCATGGACTGAAACAGCTTGTCGGGACTTATGAGCAGTCCCAGAGCTTTGGATTCGTGATTCCGGACAACCATAAGGTTGGCGCCGATGTTTTCGTGCCAGCGGAGCGTTCCAAAGGAGCGGTCACGGGCGCGAAGGTTGTGGTGGAACTGACTTCTTATGGGGATGAAACCCACAAGCCGGAGGGCAAGGTTGTAGAGATTCTGGGCCACGTGAACGATCCGGGCGTGGACATTTTGTCCATCGTGCGGGGCTACGGCCTGCCCGAGGAGTTTGGCGAGAAGGTCATGAATCAGGCGGGACGCGTGCCGGAAGCTGTGTCCGAAGCGGACAGGGCCGGGCGCAGGGATCTTAGGGATTTGCAGATGGTTACGATAGACGGGGAGGACGCCAAGGATCTGGACGATGCGGTCAGCCTGTATCTGGATGAAAAGGGGCTTTACCATCTAGGGGTGCACATTGCGGATGTGACCAATTATGTGCAGGAAAATTCGGCTCTTGACTGGGAGGCTTTGGAACGCGGCACCAGCGTGTATCTGGTGGACCGGGTGATTCCTATGCTCCCACACAGGCTTTCAAACGGGATCTGTTCCCTGAATCAGGGGGTAGACAGACTGGCGCTTAGCTGTCTGATGACCATAGATGGAAACGGCGAAGTGAAGGACTATGAGATAGTGGAAACGGTGATCTGCGTGAACCGGAGAATGTCTTATACCTCTGTCAAAAAGATTTTGGAGGATCATGACGAGGAGGAAATCCGGGAGTACGAGGAGCTAGTGCCCATGTTTGAGCAGATGGAAGAGCTTGCGGCGATTCTCAGGAAGAAACGGCATAAACGGGGTTCGATTGACTTTGATTTCGCGGAGAGCAAGATCATTCTGGACAAGGAGGGACATCCGCTTGAGATATGTCCTTATGAGCGCAATGTGGCGACACGGATGATCGAGGATTTTATGCTTGCCGCAAACGAAACGGTGGCCCAGCATTTCTTCTGGATGGAACTGCCTTTTGTCTACCGCACCCATGAGAAGCCAGACCCGGACAAGATCAGAAAGCTTGCGACTTTTATACGCAACTTCGGTTATCGTATGAAGGTTTCAGGGGAGGAGATTCATCCGAAGGAGATCCAAAAGCTGTTAGACAAAATTTCCGATACCACGGAGGAAATGATGATCAGCCGTCTCACCCTCCGGAGCATGAAACAGGCCAAATATACGGTGGAGTGTACGGGGCATTTCGGTCTGGCCTGTAAACAGTATTGTCATTTTACTTCACCGATCAGGCGTTATCCTGATTTGCAGATTCACCGCATTATCAAGGAACAGCTGCGGGGAAAGCTGACCGAGGAGCGCATCAAGCATTACGAGGAAAAGCTGCCGGAGGTGGCAAAACATGCTTCTAAAATGGAGCGGCGCGCTGCGGAGGCGGAACGGGAAACCGACAAGCTCAAAAAGGCGGAGTATATGGAGGATCATATCGGCGAGGTGTACGAGGGCGTGATCTCCGGTATTACCCAGTGGGGGATTTATGTGGAACTGCCCAATACAGTGGAAGGGCTTGTGCACGTATCGTCGCTTCCGGGAGATTACTTTTACTGCGACGAGGAAGCCTGCGAGATGGTAGGAAGAGAGAGCGGCGTTTCCTATAAGCTGGGACAGCGGCTGGCCATACAGGTAAAAGGCGTGGACCGCGCGGCAAAAACCGTTGACTTTATGCTGCCGGAAACGGATGAAAATCAGAGCTGAAAGAGGGTGAGAGTATGGCAAAGGAAGCCATGAAGCTGGTGGCAAATAACAAAAAGGCCTATCACGATTATTTTATAGAAGAAAAGTACGAGGCGGGGCTTGCGCTCCACGGCACGGAGGTAAAGTCCCTGCGCATGGGAAAGTGCAGTATCAAGGAGGCTTTTGTGCGGATCGAGAACGGCGAGGCGTTCGTGTACGGCATGAATGTGAGTCCCTACGAGAAAGGAAATATTTTTAATAAAGACCCGCTGCGCGTGCGTAAACTTTTGCTGCATAAGGTGCAGATCCGCAAGCTTGCGGGAAGTATGGCGCAGCAGGGCTACACGCTGGTTCCCCTGCAGGTTTATTTCAAGGATGGCAGGGCGAAGATGGAGATCGGCCTCGCCAGAGGTAAGAAATTGTACGATAAGCGGCAGGATATTGCGAAGAAGGATATGCGCAGGGAGCATGAGCGGGAATTTAAAATTAAGAATCTATAAGATTGCATAGGAAAAGGAAAATATGTTATAATGAGACATAGTAATAAGGGCCAGTCAAGGTTTCGACAGGGGTCTTGCAGCTGGAGAAGCTATCCGCA
>CAMXIK010000061.1 GCA_947243855.1 uncultured Lachnospiraceae bacterium
CTACTATAAGGATTTGGTCGTTGTGTCCTACAACGAAGTGGAATCCACCGTTGAATTACAGTCTGTTGGGATGGTGACGGCATAATGATAATCAAGAAGTTTATAGCGAAAACCGAGAAAGAAGCGATCGACAACGCCCGCAAGGAATTAGGGGAAGGTGTGGTCGTGATGAACGTAAAGCCCGTGAAAAACAAGGGCCTTTTCGCGTTTTTAAAGTCTCCTATGGTGGAGGTCACCGTGGCGCTGGAGGAGGAAAGCGAAAAGTATACGGCGGCGGTTTCCGCGATCAACAATGTGATTGCATCCAGTCAGAATATTGCGAAAGAAGAAATACAGGAAAAGAAAACACCTGTTATAGAAACGGTTGAAAAGCGGGACAGCGCGATTGAGGAAAAACTGGACAGCTTACAGTCCCTGCTGGAACAGCAGCTGCAAAAGCCGGAAGAGGAGAAAGAAGAGAAAGAAGCGGAGCAGCCAAAGGAGGAGTCGGAGACAGATAAATTCATGCACCTTCTGCACGACACTATGCTGCAAAACGAGGTGGATGAAAAGTACGCGCAGGAGATCATCGATGAGATCGAGCTGATCAATAAGCCGAACATTCCCTTTGACTATGCGCTGGCGAATATTTACCAGAAAATGATCCTCAAGTTTGGCAAGCCAAGCGGCATCGAGCCAGCTTCAAACGGCGGTATCAAGCTTGTGTTCTTTATCGGCCCTACGGGGGTAGGGAAGACCACGACCATCGCTAAGATCGCTTCCAAGTTCCGGGTGGATGAGAAAAAGAAGGTGGCGCTGCTTACGGCGGATACTTACCGGATCGCCGCTGCGGAACAGCTCCGTACCTACGCGAATATTCTGGAGGTGCCTTTCCGCGTGATTTATACGGTGGAGGAGATCAGCAAGGCGCTTGAAGATTTTAAGGGCTATGACTATATCATGATCGATACGGCGGGACATTCGCACCAGAATGCCACGCAAAAAGATAACATGCGTAATATTATACATTCCGTGGACGATATCGTTGAGAAGGAGGTGCATCTGGTTCTGAGCGCCACCACGAAATACAGGGATCTGATCAGTATAGCGGATTCCTATAAAGAAATGGCGGACTATAAGCTGATCTTTACGAAACTTGACGAGACGACGACACTTGGAAATCTTTTGAACCTGAGGCTTTATACCGGGGCTTCCCTGTCCTATGTGACCCATGGACAGAATGTGCCGGATGACATCGAGGATTTCAATCCGCAGAAGACGGTCAAGAGGCTGCTTGGAGGGAAAAACTAAGGAGAAGCTTAAGGAGGAAGCACTAAGGAGGAAGCCAGATGGATCAGGCTGAACAACTGAGAAGGATCATAAAAGGGAGCGCTCCATCCAAACGTCCTCTGGCAAGGGTCATCACGGTCACCAGCGGAAAGGGAGGCGTGGGAAAATCAAACACGGCCATTAATCTTGCCATACAGATGCGTAAGATTGGACAGAAAGTTATTATTTTGGATGCCGATTTCGGGCTTGCCAACATCGAGATCATGTTTGGTGCGGTGCCAAAACATAACTTGTGTGATTTAATATATCAGGGGAAAAGCATTAAGGATATTATCACGTGGGGCCCGATGGAGGTAGGGTTTATTTCGGGCGGTTCCGGAATTACCGGGTTGTCAAACTTAAATAGGGATGAACTGAGTTATATCATTGAGAATCTGGCGGAGCTTGATGAGATGGCTGACACCATTATTGTGGATACCGGAGCAGGCATCGCCGACGCAGTGCTGGAATTTTTGGTGGCCAGCGGGGAGATTCTTCTCGTGACGACGCCGGAGCCTACTTCGATTACGGATTCTTACTCTCTCCTTAAGGCCTTAAGCCGTCATCCCCGCTATCATGCGGATATGACGCAGATCAAGGTGCTTGCCAACAAGGTGACGGGGGAGGCGGAGGCGCTGGCTCTCTACGCAAAACTGGAGACGGTGGTGGAACGTTATTTGAAGGTGCCAATTTCCTATTTGGGCATGGTGCCGCAGGACCCGCTGTTAGCGAAGGCTGTGATGCAGCAGACGCCGGTATCTTTGGAAAATCCGAAGGCCAGATCGGCGGTTGCTTATGAGAATATCGTGGCGAAGCTGACGAACCGGGAACTCAATAAAAATCTTACAAAACGTGGTATGGCGGCGTTTTTCTCCCATATCATTTCAAGAAAATAGCGGCTCTGCCAAATGCGTGCAGGGCGGGAGGTGTTTATGGCTGGATTGTTGTCAAAATATGTGATACCGGGCGGCGAAGTGGAGCTAAAGGCGATCGAGAGAGGCAGAGAGCAGACGGACGCAAAAATGCGAAAGACACACCGCAGTCAGGTGCTCGGCGTGCTCTCGGAGGACCGTGTGGAGGTTGCCATGCCGATCGAGGACGGGAAGCTGATCCTTCTGCCGGTGGACGGCGAATACGACATGTATTTTTATGGGGACAATGTGGTCTATCAGTGCAATGCGCGGGTGGTTGACAGGTATAAATATAACGGCAGATATGTACTGGTGATGGATCTTACCAGTAATCTGCGCAATTACCAGAGAAGAGAATATTATCGTTTTAGCTGTGCGCTGGAAATGGACTCCAGACAGCTTGGCGAAGAGGAGGAGATTGCCATTGCCGCGCAGGAGGAGCTTTTGCCGGGGCTTCCCTTAAAGAGCAGCGTGATTGTGGATATCAGCGGTGGCGGACTCCGTTTTGTGGCATATTATGCCTATGAGGTGAACAGTCTGATTTTATGTAAGTACCATCTGACGGTGGAGGGAAGGGAAAAGGAATACCGTCTGGTGGGAAAAGTGCTGGCGGTCAATGAACTGACCCATAAACCGGGCGTGTTTGACCATAGAGTGCAGTTTGTCAATGTGGACCCTCAGGACAGAGAGGAAATTATCCAGTACATTTTTGACGAGGCAAGAAAAACCCATAGAAAATAAGAAATTTGGATAGAAAAGAAAGGCTTGTTGACAGAGCGGGAGGGAACAGAATGGAGGTGCAGACTTAGAAGAATGAAAAATATATTGCTTGTTGACGACTCTGCACTCATGAGAAGGGTGCTCTGTGATATAATAGAAACGGATAAGCGATTCCGTGTACAGGATCGGGCAGTGAACGGTCTGGACGCGCTGAACCTGTTAAGCAGAAAGAGCTACGACGCGGTTGTTCTGGATGTCAATATGCCGCAGATGAACGGTCTGGAGCTTTTGAAAGAGCTGCAAAAGCGTAGAATCTCGGCAAAAATCATTATGGCAAGCACGGACACAGCGGACGGTGCGAAGATTACGCTGGATGCGTTGGAATTGGGCGCTCTTGATTTTATCCATAAGCCTACCAACGCTTTGGAGTGCCGGAACAATGAGTTCGGAGAGGAGCTTTTGCGGATTCTTGCGGCGGTGACAGAACTGGAACCGCAGGTGCATCCGTCGGCGCAGAGTTCCGTCCGGCCAACCACGCCGTCTACGGCAGGCCTTTCCGCTGGAACGGCTGCAGTGCGCCCGGCGAGAGCGATTGTGCCAGACAGATCTGCGGGAGCAGCGCCCGCAGAGCGGACGGAGAGAACGAAAACGCCCGCGTCTTTTGGAAAAGCGGTTTACGATTCGGGTAACCAAATCGTGGCGCTTGCCAGTTCTACCGGAGGTCCCAAGGCGTTACAGGCAGTTATTCCGAAGCTGCCGGCCAATCTAAAAGCGCCTGTGGTTGTGGTTCAGCATATGCCTTTCGGGTTTACGGCTTCGCTCTCGGAGAGGCTGAACTCTCTAAGCGAGCTTAACGTGAAGGAGGCGTCGGAGGGAGATGTGCTTTTGCCCGGCAATGTGTATATCGCAATGGGAGGCAAACATCTGAATGTCCTCAACATGGGCGGGAAGTATACGATCCACTATTCGGACGAACCGGCCAGAGAGGGCGTAAAGCCTTGCGCGAACTACATGTACGAATCCTTGATAGACAGCAAGTACGATCGGATCTTATGCGTTGTCCTGACGGGAATGGGAGCGGACGGTACACAGGGAATCAAAAATCTGAAGGAGAAAAAGAAAATTCATGTGATTGTCCAAGAGGCGAGTACGTGCGCGGTATACGGGATGCCGAAGAGCGCGGTAAACGCGGGATTGGCGGATCAGGCGGTGCCGCTTGAACAGATTGCACAGGAAATCATAACGAACGTGGGGGTAAAATAATTATGGATGTAAGCCAGTATCTCGAGATTTTCCTTGATGAAACCAATGAACATCTGCAGAGTCTGAACACACAGATTCTTGCGTTGGAGCAGGACCCGGAGAACATGGACACGATCAACGAGATCTTCCGTGCCGCTCACTCTTTAAAGGGTATGGCGGGAACTATGGGTTACAAGAGGATGCAGACGCTGACGCATGATATGGAGAACGTTTTCTCTGAGGTGAGAAACGGTAATATCAAGGTGAATGCGGATATGATCGACGTGCTGTTTCAGTGTCTGGACGCGCTGGAAGAGTATAATACCACGATCAGGGAGAGCTCCGATGAGGGCACCAACGATAACAGTGCATTGATTAAGCGGCTGAATGATATTATGAACGGCGGTTCTGCGGGCGGCGAGGCTGCGCCGGCGGCAAAGGCGGAGGCATCTGCGGCAAAGGCGGAGGAAGCACCCGCGGCGGGGGGCGGATTCCAATCCATTAAGTTAAACGAGAACCAGCAGAGCGTGCTGACGGAAGCAATCAAGGGAGGCAAGAAGGTTTACGGACTGACCGTAAAGGTGCAGGAATCCTGTATCCTGAAAGCGGCCAGAGCCTTTCTGGTATTTAAGGCGATTGAGGAGACGAGTGAGATTATCGTTTCCGATCCGCCGTCACAGGATATTGAGGATGAGAAATTTGACTTAACGTTCAGCCTGATTATTGTTTCTGAGGCAGAGCTTGGCGAGATTTTGACGGCGGCCAGAGGCGTGTCCGAGATCGAGGATGTTTCCGGTAATGTGCTGAGTCTTGAGGATGTGAGCGCAGGGACGGTGGAGGAGCCTTCCATGGCAGCCGAGACCACTGAGGCTGTGCCGGCAGAAGCGCCAGTGGAAACGCCGGCAGCGGTTGAAAATGCGCCCGAATCTGCGGCTGCGCAGCCAGCGGCACAGAGTCAGGCTCCCGCACAGGCGAATGCGCCTGCGGCTAAGAAAGCGCCGAACAAGCCGGTGGTGAACAGGACCGTCAGGGTGGATATCGAAAAGCTGGATACGCTGATGAATCTGGTCAGCGAGCTGATTATTGCGAAGAATTCCCTTGTATCGGCTTCCGCTATGTCGGGTAATTCCAGTCAGGCGGTGAACGAGCAGATCGAGTATTTGGAGAGTGTGACGACTTCCCTTCACGAGTCGGTTATGAAAGTGCGAATGGTGCCCATCGAGAGCACAGTCAATAAGTTCCCCCGTATGGTGCGGGATCTGCAGAAGAAACTAGGCAAGAAGATGGAGCTGTATATGAGCGGTGAGGAGACCGAGCTTGACCGTACCGTGGTAGACCAGATCGGCGATCCGCTGATGCATTTGCTCCGTAATTCCGCCGACCATGGATTGGAGTCCGCGGAGGTTCGTAAGCAGAGAGGGAAGCCGGAGGTTGGTTCGATTTTCCTTGACGCTTATCAGGATGGCAACAACGTTGTCATCGAGGTTAGGGATGATGGTAACGGTATTGATACGAACGCCGTTAAGAATAAGGGAATTGAGAGAGGCGTAATCACACCCGAGCAGGGCGAGGCCATGAGCGAGAAGGAGATTATCGGTCTTCTGTTTAACGCAGGGTTCTCCACAGCTAAGGTAGTGTCCGACGTGTCGGGACGAGGCGTTGGTCTGGACGTGGTAAAATCCATGATCGAGTCCTTGAGCGGTGAGGTGGAAGTAAAATCCAAGCTAGGCGAGGGAAGTACATGGACCATCAGACTCCCGCTGACACTGGCGATTATTCAGGCTCTTATGGTAGAGATCGGCGAGGAGAAATACGCGATTGCCCTTGGTTCCATCCAGACGATAGAGGATATCCCGCCTGAGGATGTGAAGCTGGTGCAGGCAAAGGAAGTGATCCAGCTGCGTGATCTGGTGATTCCGCTGATCCGCTTAAACGAGATCCTTGATGTTCCCAGCAAAAAGAACCCCGAGGATAATCTGGTGGTTGTGGTAGTCAAGAAGGGCGATAAGATGGCTGGCCTTGTGGTGGACGAACTGATCGGACAGCAGGAGATTGTTATCAAGTCACTCGGAAAATATATCAGTAAGTGTAAGATTATCAGCGGCGCGACTGTGTTAGGCGACGGTGAGGTTGCGCTGATTCTGGACGCTAACGCACTGATCTGACGGGAGGGAGGAAAAAGACATGAGCGATGTAAATGGTGTATTAGATGATCTGAGACCGATTGGGGAAACCACACAGTTTATTGTGATCAGGCTTGGCGACGAACAGTATGGCATTGATATCAAGTACATAGATAATATTGTCAGGATGACGCACATTACCAGAGTGCCGAAGGTAGACGACTATCTGAAAGGCGTCATCAATCTGCGCGGCGAAGTTATTCCGGTTATGAGCATCCGTATTAAGATGGGATTGGAACCGGATGTGGAGACCAAATCCAGCAGAATTATCATTCTGAAACTGGAGCAGCAGGGCACAATCGGCGTAATCGTCGACGAGGTGAAAGAAGTTGTAACGCTTGAGAATGAAAGAATCGAGAAGGTGGCCTACGACTCAAAGAATGAGAAATCCAATTTCCTGTGCGGAGTCGGCAAAAGCGATGGCGGACTGATCTCCCTGCTTGATTTAAATGCGGTTGTTTTGGAGAATGTATAGGAGGAGTAAGAGTGGGCGAAATGAACCTAGACACGATGTCGAACGAATATTTCGACGTGTTGAAAGAATTGGGTAATATCGGCGCGGGGAACGCGACCACGGCTTTATCGCAGATGATACAGTGTAAAATCGATATGGCGGTTCCCCAAGTGCAGCTTTTGGAGTTTAAAGAGCTGGGCGCGGCTATGGGCGGCGAAGAAGTGGTGATGGCGGGAATTTATCTTGCCATCGACGGCGATATCAAAGGCAGCATCATGTTTCTGCTGGAAAAGAAGGCGGCAAAGCATTTGGTTGCCAAACTGATGGGGATGGAATCTGCGGAGGATGATCTCTCAGAGATGGAGCTTTCCGCGCTGAAAGAGGTGGGCAACATTATCACAGGGGCTTATCTTAATTCCCTTTCCAGTATTACGAATTTGACGATTTTCCCCTCTGTGCCGGATCTGACTGTGGATATGGCGGGAGCCATTTTAAGCGTACCGGCCATAGAGTTTGCTGCTCTTGGCGACAGAATGCTGATGATTCAAACGCAGTTTTTCGACGAGATGGTGTTAGACGGGTATTTTATCCTGATTCCAGATCTGGATTCCTATGGCAGGATGTTAAATGCGCTGGGAATTAGTTTGTAATAAACGGCGGTTGAAGATATGGATTAAGAAGTGTAAGCGGGAGAATGCGGAGCTATGAGTGTAGAGATAAAGGTCGGAATGGCCGACTTAAATGTATGCGTCAGCCCCGATAGGATTACGACATTGGGGCTGGGGTCTTGTGTAGGTATTGCGATTCGCGATCCGGTTACGAAGATCGGTGGACTGGCACATATTATGCTGCCGGATTCCACGACGATTCGTAACAACTCCAACATACCTAAATTTGCGGACACAGGGAT
>CAMXIK010000062.1 GCA_947243855.1 uncultured Lachnospiraceae bacterium
TTGAGGCTGGCGACAGAGTGGACGCGACGGCGATCTCCAAAGGTAAGGGATTCCAAGGCGCGATCAAGAGACATGGCCAGCACAGAGGACCTATGACACACGGCTCCAAATTCCATCGCCATCAGGGTTCTAACGGCGCCTGCTCTTCGCCCAGCAAGGTGTTTAAGGGTAAGGGTATGCCGGGACACATGGGTTGTGTCAGAGTCACGGTACAGAATCTTACGGTAGTGAGAGTCGACGCAGACAAGAATCTGATTCTGGTAAAGGGCGCGGTGCCCGGCCCCAGAAAAGCCTTAGTAACTATCAAAGAGACAACTAAGGTTGACGCGGCGAAATAGTGACCCCGGTCATAGATGAAAGGAGGACCATTCAGATGGCAAACGTATCTGTTTATAATATGGAAGGAAAAGAAGTCGGCAAGATGGACCTGAATGATGCGGTGTTTGGTGTCGAAATCAACGAGCACCTTGTACACATGGCTGTTGTTCAGAATCTTGCTAATAAACGTCAGGGCACACAGAAAGCCAAGACCCGCTCCGAGGTGAGAGGTGGCGGCAGAAAGCCTTGGAGACAGAAAGGAACGGGTCATGCGAGACAGGGCTCGACCAGAGCGCCCCAGTGGAAGGGCGGCGGCGTTGTGTTTGCACCTACGCCGAGAGATTATTCCTTCAAGTTAAATAAGAAGGAGAAGAGAGCGGCGCTTAAGTCTGTTTTGACCAGCAGAGTGCAGGATAACAAGCTGATTGTGCTTGACGAGTTGAAATTTGACGAGATCAAGACAAAGGAATTCAAAAAGGTAATGGACAACTTAAAGGTTGACAAGGCGATGGTAGTGATCGGCGGACAGGATGAAAACGTAATTCTCTCTGCGAGGAACCTTCCCAGCGTCAACACAGCAGTTGCAGAGAATATCAATGTATATGACATTCTGAAGGGCGATACACTGGTGCTCACCAAGGATGCGGTAGCTAAGATTGAGGAGGTGTTTGCATAATGGCAGCGATTCAGTATTATGACGTGATCCTCAAGCCTGTGATCACCGAGAAGAGTATGGCGGGTATGAGTGAGAAGAAATACACGTTTTTGGTTCATCCGGAAGCGAATAAGACAATGATCAAAGAGGCTGTAGAGAAGATGTTCGAGGGCACTAAGGTGGCGAAAGTCAACACCATGAATCAGGTCGGCAAGACCAAGAGACGCGGTATGGTGTACGGCAAGACCGCCAAGACCAAGAAAGCGATCGTGCAGCTTACCGAGGACAGCAAGGATATCGAAATCTTTGCGGGATTATAAGAAAAGGAGATAAGAGATCATGGCAATCAAGACATATAAACCATATACACCGTCGAGACGTAACATGACCGGCTCTGATTTCAGCGAGATTACGAAGAAGACTCCTGAGAAGTCCCTTTGCAGCTCCGTAAAGAAGAACGCTGGCCGCAACAATCAGGGTAAAATCACTGTGCGGCATCATGGCGGCGGCAACAGAAGGTTATACAGAAATGTTGATTTTAAGAGAAATAAGGACGGCATCAGCGCAACGGTGATCGGCATTGAGTACGATCCCAACAGAACGGCGAACATCGCGTTGATCTGTTATGAGGACGGTGAGAAGGCATACATCCTTGCACCGGAAGGATTGAAGGACGGCATGAAAGTTATGAACGGGCCAGCCGCAGAGGTTAGAGTGGGTAACTGCTTACCCTTTTCTGAGATTCCTGTAGGTACGTTGGTTCACAATATTGAATTATACCCCGGAAAAGGCGGCCAGATGGTTCGTTCCGCGGGTAACAGCGCGCAGTTGATGGCGAAGGAAGGTAAATATGCGACATTAAGACTTCCCTCCGGCGAAATGAGAATGGTACCCATCGTTTGCAGAGCGACGATCGGCACAGTGGGTAACACAGACCACAACCTGATCAAAATTGGTAAGGCGGGACGTAAGCGCCACATGGGTATTCGTCCTACTGTCCGTGGTTCCGTTATGAACCCGAACGATCACCCGCACGGCGGTGGTGAGGGCCGCGCTCCGATTGGACGCCCGGGCCCGTGTACACCTTGGGGCAAACCTGCGCTTGGTCTTAAGACGCGTAAGAAGAAGAAAGCGTCTAACAAGCTGATCGTAAGAAGAAGAGACGGCAGAGCTATTAAGTAGATTAGGAGGATAGATCATGGCAAGATCATTAAAAAAAGGACCGTTTGCGGATGCGAGCTTACTGAAAAAAGTAGATGCGATGAATGCGTCGGGACAGAAACAGGTTATTAAGACCTGGTCCCGTCGGTCTACCATTTTTCCCTCTTTCGTAGGACACACATTTGCTGTCCATGACGGAAGAAAGCACGTACCGGTATATGTTACAGAGGACATGGTTGGACACAAGCTCGGCGAGTTCGTGGCGACCAGAACTTATAGAGGACATGATAAGGACGAGAGAAAGTCCAAAGTTCGCTAATTTGAAAGGAGGCTTCAATCTATGGCTAAAGGACATAGATCCCAGATAAAGAGAGAGAGAAATGCGAACAAGGATGTCAGACCTTCGGCGAAGTTGTCTTACGCTCGTGTGTCTGTGCAGAAAGCTTGTTTCGTGTTAGATGCCATCAGGGGGAAGGATGTCGAGACAGCGCTCGGAATCCTTACGTACAATCCAAGATATGCGTCCAGCATCATCAAGAAGCTGCTGGAGTCGGCGATTGCAAATGCCGAGTATAAATACAGTCAGGACCCTACGAAGTACCCGAATCCGGAGAACCTTTATATTGCTGAATGCTACGCAAACAAAGGGCCTACCATGAAGCGGATTCAGCCCAGAGCACAGGGCAGGGCTTACAGAATTGAGAAGAGAATGAGCCATATCACGATCGTTCTCGATGCAAGATAGGATCAGATTAGGAAGGAGAACAACATGGGACAGAAAGTTAATCCACACGGATTGAGAGTCGGTATTATCAAGGATTGGGATTCCAAATGGTATGCTGATGGAGAGTTCGCTGACTTTTTAGTAGAAGATTACAATATCAGAGAGTATTTAAAGAAGAAGTTATACAGTGCAGGTATCTCTAAGATTGAGATCGAGAGAGCTTCCGACAGAGTGAAGGTTATTATCTATACGGCGAAACCCGGCGTTGTGATCGGTAAGGGCGGCGCTGAGATCGAGGTAACCAAGAAGGAGCTTTCCAAGCTGACAGGCAAGAAGGTTCTTGTAGACATTAAGGAAATCAAGAGACCTGATAAGGATGCACAGCTTGTAGCGGAGAATATCGCGCAGCAGCTTGAGAACCGTGTATCTTTCAGACGTGCAATGAAATCCTGCATGGGCCGTACCATGAAGGCCGGCGCAGAGGGTATCAAGGCAGCCGTATCTGGTCGTCTTGGCGGCGCGGATATTGCCCGTACTGAGTTTTACAGCGAGGGTACGATTCCGCTGCAGACTTTGAGAGCGGATATTGATTATGGATTCGCCGAGGCAGATACCACTTACGGCAAGCTTGGCGTAAAGGTATGGATTTACAAAGGCGAGGTACTTCCGACTAAATCTAACAAGGAAGGGAGCGATAAATAATGTTAATGCCAAAAAGAGTAAAACGTCGTAAACAGTTCCGTGGTTCCATGGCGGGTAAAGCGACCCGCGGCAACACGATTACCTACGGTGAGTACGGTATCATAGCGATGGAGCCTTGTTGGATCAAGTCCAATCAGATAGAGGCAGCCCGTATCGCTATGACGAGATATATCAAGCGTGGCGGTAAAGTTTGGATCAAAATTTTCCCGGATAAGCCGGTGACTGCAAAGCCGGCAGAGACACGTATGGGTTCCGGTAAAGGAACTTTGGAATACTGGGTAGCGGTAGTAAAGCCCGGCCGTGTGATGTTTGAGATCGCCGGTGTGCCTGAGGATGTGGCAAAGGAAGCGTTGCGTCTTGCAACTCATAAACTTCCCTGCAAATGTAAAATCGTTTCTAAAGCAGACTTGGAAGGCGGTGTAGCAAATGAAAACTAATAAATATGTGGAAGATTTAAATAAAAAATCAGATGCAGAATTAGCACAGGAGCTTGTGGATGCTAAGAAAGAACTTTTCAATTTGAGATTCCAGAACGCAACCAACCAGTTGGATAATACAGCCAGAATCAAAGATGTGAGAAGAAACATCGCCAGAATTAAGACGGTGATGCTCCAGAAATCTAAGGCTGCGAACTAAGCGGAAAGGAGAGACAAATCGTGGAAAGAAATCTGAGAAAAACCCGTATCGGCAAGGTTACAAGCAATAAAATGGATAAGACCATCGTGGTAGCGATTGAGGATCACGTAAAGCATCCGCTTTATAAGAAGATCGTGAAAAAGACTTACAAGTTAAAAGCGCACGACGAGAACAACGAGTGCAGCATCGGCGATACCGTGAAAGTGATGGAGACAAGGCCTTTATCCAAAGATAAGAGATGGAGACTTGTCGAGATCGTTGAGAAAGTTAAGTAAAAAGGAGAAGATAACATGATTCAACAGGAAAGCAGATTGAAGGTCGCTGATAACACCGGTGCAAAAGAACTCCTGTGCATCAGAGTTATGGGCGGATCTACAAGAAGATATGCGCGTATAGGCGATACGATTGTCGCTACGGTCAAAGATGCAACGCCAGGCGGCGTTGTAAAAAAAGGCGACGTTGTGAAGGCTGTCGTTGTGCGGACCGTGAAGGGCGCAAGACGCAAAGACGGATCTTACATCAGATTTGACGAAAATGCTGCTGTTATCATCAAAGATGATAAGACTCCCAGAGGAACCCGTATTTTTGGACCAGTAGCAAGAGAGCTTCGTGATAAACAGTTTATGAAAATTGTTTCACTGGCTCCGGAAGTATTATAGGAGGTGCCGGTATGTCAATGTTTAAGATTAAAAAGGGCGATACCGTCAAGGTGATTGCCGGTAAGGATAAAGACAAAGAAGGCAAGGTAGTTTCCGTAGACAGAAAGAACAATAAGGTGGTTGTGGAGGGGATCAATAAGATTACCAAGCACGAGAAGCCTTCCGTTGCCAATCAGGCAGGCGGTATTGTTCAGAAGGAAGCTCCCATCGATGCTTCCAACGTGATGTACGTGCACAAGGGCAAGGCCACCAGAATCGGTTTCAAGATCGAGGATGGGAAAAAGGTGCGTTACGCGAAATCTACAGGCGATATTGTAGATTAAATCTGAGAAAGGAGATCCAAAGCGTTGAGTAGTAGACTGAAAGAAATGTATAAAAACGAGATCGTAGATGCTATGGTCAAAAAGTTTGGATATAAAAATGTCATGGAAGTTCCGAAGCTCGACAAGATCGTGGTAAACATGGGCGTCGGCGAAGCGAAGGAGAACGCAAAGGTGCTGGAGTCGGCGGTGAGCGATATGGAGACCATTACCGGCCAGAAAGCTATCATTACGAAAGCAAAGCATTCCATCGCGAACTTTAAGATCAGAGAGGGACAGTCAATCGGCTGTAAGACCACACTGCGCGGCGATAAGATGTACGAGTTCTTAGACAGACTTGTAAACCTTGCGCTTCCCCGTGTGCGTGACTTCCGGGGTGTGAGCGCCAATTCCTTTGACGGCAGAGGCAATTACGCGCTCGGTATCAAGGAGCAGATCATCTTCCCGGAGATCGAGTATGATAAGGTTGATAAGGTGAGAGGTATGGATATCATTTTCGTCACCACTGCCAAGACAGACGAGGAAGCCCGTGAATTGTTACGATTGTTTAATATGCCATTCGCCAAATAGAAGGAGGTAAGTTCATGGCTAAGACAGCAATGAAGATTAAACAGCAGCGCAAACCGAAGTTTTCCAGCAGAGCGTATAACCGCTGCAAAATCTGTGGTCGTCCACACGCTTATTTGAGAAAATACGGAATCTGCAGAATCTGTTTCCGTGAATTAGCATATAAGGGACAGATTCCCGGCGTGAAGAAAGCAAGTTGGTAGAATTGAGTATAATTAGGAGGAAAAATCATGACAATGAGCGATCCGATTGCAGATATGCTTACAAGAATCCGTAACGCAAACACTGCAAAGCATGATACAGTAGATGTCCCCTCATCCAAGATGAAGTTAGCGATTGCGCAGATCCTTTTGGAGGAAGGCTACATCAGAAAATATGATTTGATTGATAACGGCAATTTCAAGGATATCCATATCACGTTAAAGTATGGAGAAGACAAGAATGATAAGATCATTTCCGGAATTGAGAGAATTTCCAAGCCGGGTCTTCGCGTGTATGCCGGCAAGGAACAGCTTCCCAAAGTGCTCGGCGGACTTGGTGTGGCGATTATTTCCACAAACCAAGGCGTTGTAACCGATAAGAAGGCAAGGGAGCTGCAGGTAGGTGGCGAGGTATTAGCATTTGTGTGGTAGGAAGCAATAAAACCAAGCACGAGTCGAAATAACAAATAAAAACAGGAGGTACGGGCATGTCACGGATAGGAAGAATGCCAATCGCAATCCCCGCAGGAGTGACTGTGACGATTGCAGAAAATAATAAAGTGACTGTAAAAGGTCCCAAGGGAACGCTTGAGAGAACGCTTCCCGCAGAAATGGAAATTAAAGTGGAGGGCGATCAGGTACTGGTTTCCAGACCGAACGACTTAAAGAAAATGAAATCCTTCCACGGTTTAACCAGAACACTGATCAACAACATGGTGATCGGCGTTACGGAAGGTTTTGAAAAGAAGCTGGAGGTAAACGGCGTTGGTTACAGGGCTGCAAAATCCGGCAAGAAGCTGACACTGAACTTAGGATACTCTCACCCCGTTGAGATGACAGACCCTGAGGGCATCGAGACAGTTGTGGATGGACAGAATCTGATCATCGTAAAGGGAATCGACAAAGAAAAAGTAGGTCAGTTTGCGGCTGAGATCAGAGACAAGAGACGTCCTGAGCCTTATAAGGGCAAGGGCATCAAGTATGCTGACGAAACCATCAGACGTAAAGTTGGTAAGACCGGTAAGAAATAATAGATAAGGAGAGTATGGAAATGGTTAAGAAGGAATCGAGACAAAAAGTTCGTGTAAAGAAACACAACAGAATGCGTAACCGTTTCAGCGGTACGGCTGAAAGGCCCCGTCTGGCTGTGTTTAGAAGCAATAATCATATGTATGCTCAAATTATTGACGATACAGTGGGAAATACTTTGGTTTCCGCTTCCACCCTTGAAAAGAGTGTTGGGAGCGAATTGAAGAAGACCAATGACGTTGAGGCGGCAGCATATGTAGGAACAGTGATCGCTAAGA
>CAMXIK010000063.1 GCA_947243855.1 uncultured Lachnospiraceae bacterium
CATCAGAGAATCGATTTACAGCTATTATGGTAGAAAAGAAGACGAAGAGATCAGCAGGGAAGAGTTTGAAGCGGCAAAAGGAAAACTGGAGGTTTATTTTCGGATGGACATTCACAGCGGGGAAGAGTTTACCCTGATGCGGGAATGGTACGATTGGGACAATCTTGATTCATATAGCAAGGTGAGCATTGTTTTTTCGGAGGACTTGACGGATTGGCGGGAGGAAGATCTGGAAGCTCTTAAGATTTTGAAATGCAACGTTTCTGTGGAGAGCAGCGGCGAAACCGTTCCGGTACGTGCGCTTTCCTATTTGACGGGGGCGACGAATCTGGGTTTTTCTGACGATTCAGATATAACGGATGTGTCGGGAACCATGCCGGAGGGAAGAAGCTTTCCGCAACAGATTAAAAGGGTATGGCTGAATCATTATCGGGAAGGAAAGTATACGGAGCTATTGCGGCTTCTACAGGATTCGCAGGTGGAGAAGATAACGGTGCGGCCAGATCCAGAAGAGAAAGCGGTGCAGAGGTTTTGGCTTGACGATGTGGCGGGTATCGATTCCTTAGAGGAACTGATTTTGGAGGATATCACAATCCGGGTGAGGGAAACTGCGTCTTTGTCCGGCTGTCCGCTGAAACGGATTGAGGGCTATGTAGATGCGGAAACGGATCTTGGTTTCGTAGAAGTATGCGCGGGACTGGAGGCGGCGGAGTGCGGTGTGCTTACGGAGATGGATTTGTCGCCTTTTCTTGAGAAAAGAGACCTTTCGCTGTATCTGTACTTTTGCAGACAGATAGCGGAGAGCGAAGAGCGGGGGTATGAGGGCGAGTCTTATGTCGTATGCCCAGCGTTTTGCAAGGCGGTATCATGGCCGGGGGAGCCGGGGGATGAAAGGTTTCCAGCCATTTATCAGCGCGGATACGATCAGGGACGAATGGTAGAGTGCTTTACGGAGCGGTTTCTTTCTTATCATGAAGAGAAAATCAGCAATATGTGGAGCTTTGATCCATGGATTCGTGTCACCGACGGTTCCAAAGTATATGAGCTGAAACCGGGACAGGAGGAAGGTGTGGACGAGGAGTATTCTTTCGGCAGTTTCCGGACGGACCGGATGTCGCTTGTGGATATTAATTTTGACGGGGTGGAGGATATTGTGCTGGATGCGGGCGGGTTTGGAAACCAGATGCTGAACTATGAGTTTGGCTGGATTTGGAACCGGTCTACCGGCGCATACGAGTATGAGCCTACTTATCTTCGGATTGGGAACCCTTCCGTAGATCAGGAACACCAGATTGTGCGCAGTTTTTGGCGCAACTCGGCTGGCTCTCACGGTTGGGCAATTTACCGGTATACGGACGGAGCGTTCGAGATACAAAGCGAACTGACGGAGGATTTTCTGCTCCCGGGCGAGATCCCGGAGGAACTGGCGGTGCCGGAGGATGCAGAGGTAATCCGCTGGCAGGAAACCGTCTTTGAAAACGGGGAGCCAGCGGAAGTGAAAAATGCTTACGCGGTGCAGACCGAAGAAGGGCAGAACGTATACCCGAAGGTATACGAGAGCTATTATGAGCCGGACAGCTATTGGGGAAGCCCGGATGATTAGGAAAATGTGAATTTAGCCTGCCCGATACTTAGAATACGACCGCACGGAAAGCCCCGCAAACAGCGGAATTTCAATGACACACGCCCCTATCATTACATGGGGCAGCCAGATGGCAAGGTTTCCGATATTCCAGAAATCAAAATCAGCGGCGGCATACAGGATACTAGTCTGTAAGCTGAGCGGCGCGGCGGGAAGGAGAGCGTAGAGCCAGATGGCGATATGCTTCGGCAGAGCCATGTAAAGGATGATCGGTAAAATGCAGAACAGGAGCGCCGAGGACAGGCATACCGTCATACTCCTGATCTTTGACGAGAGAAACAGGGTAAGGCTGATCACGGAGAGTAGGCAGAGAAGCCCCGCTACGGCGATAAAAATCTGCAGCTGCCCGATATTCATAGCGGGCAGATTGATAATGGAATTCAGCATCTGCATGGAAGATTTCGTGCATTCCCAACCCCAGAGGCTGTTCGATACCAGAAGGTAGATGGCGGCGCTGAGGCTGTAGGCGGTTCCGCAGACGATCGCTGCGGACAGGAGCTTGGCGCAGGCAAATTTTGTTTTTCCGTATTTGGTGCAGCGGTAGATATCGTCCGCTCCGGTCTGATAATCGGAAGTGAAGATGGGCGCGGCGATAACGGTACAGAGAAGCAGAACCAAAAAGGCGAGGAAAATCTGATACTCCATGGCTTCCATGCTGTATCCGGGGTAAAACAGGTAAGGTTTCTCAACTTGACTATATAAGTCAACGGCAAGCCGCTGTGCTGCCGGATGCTCCTTCTGTTCCTGTTTCATCAGCGAGACGATGCGCTCCGCACAGGCGTTGTAATAATCGTCTACCTTTTCCGGGTCGATTTCCAGAATGCTTGGCGCAAAGCCGGTATGCGGATCGGCAAAGGCTTCCCGAATCCCGTGCAGAAGCGGGGCATAGGGTAAAATCTCGGTATCATAAACGCCGTCTGGCAGCTCGTAGGACGTTTCCACACCGTATTTGTTCAGGCAGGCCTGATAGTTTTCCACGGCTTGGCGCACATTTTCGGGTGTGACCGTTCCCGTGATATCCGCTTGCAGCTTCTTCTTATAGGTAATCCCTTGCAGTCCGCTCAGTTCGACCGTATTTCCCTGTGCATCCTTATAGGTGCAGGCGTTGGAGGGAAAAGTGATGGGCAGATACGCCATCACAAAGGTTAAAAACAGGGCGGCGGATAATAGAATCAATGTCAGCCTTGTTTTCAAGATTCTTTTTATTTCTACTTTTAATAAACGCATGTCAGTTACCTCCTGTCGATGGTTTCCTGCGGAAACAGCCATAAATATAAATCTTCCAAATGCGGCGCCGCGGGTTTTGAGTCTGCGATGCTAGGAGCGTCGGCCAGATAACGGATGGACGCCCGGCCGTTTTCTTCATTGCGGATATTGACGATCGGCAGCTTTGCTTCGTATTCCGCAAGGCGGTCTATCGCTAGTTGAGCAGTCCAGACCTTTCCCTCCACCAGACGGACAAGCTCTTCGGTCGTCCCTTTTGCGAGAAGCTTTCCTTCTTTCATAACCGCGTTTTGGGTGGCGATATATTCCACGTCGGAAACGATATGCGTGGAAATCAAAACGATGCGGTCATGGGCAAACTCTGAGAGCAGATTGCGGAAACGGACTCTCTCGCCCGGATCTAGTCCGCTGGTAGGTTCGTCCAGAATCAAAATTTCCGGCTCGTTTAACAGGGCCTGCGCAATGCCGACGCGCCGCTTCATTCCCCCGGACAGTTTGGCGATTTTTTTGTTCCGCACATGGGACAAGGTCAACTGCTCGAGCAGTTCGCAGATTTTGCGCTTGCTGTCCTTGTCGGAGAGTCCCTTTAACACCGCGACATATTGCAGATAGTCCTTTACCGTAAATTCCGGGTAAAAGCCGAACTCCTGCGGGAGATAGCCGAATACGTCCCGATAGCTTTCTTTCAGTTCGTCTATAGGAATGCCGTCGTAACGGATTTGCCCCGAAGAGGGCTTCATAATGCCTGCAATCATCCTCATGAGGGTGGTTTTTCCCGCGCCGTTTGCGCCCAGAAGTCCCCACACGCCGGGAGTGATTTGCAGGGAAATGTCGTTTACTGCGGTGATGTCTTTAAATTTTTTTGAGATATGGTCGATCCATAATTCCATTGTTTGTTACCTCCATTTTTTATGCATCAGGCGAGCTGCGTCTCCGTGTAGGAGGATGTACGAACGACGTCGCGAATCTGCACGGCGCAGCAAGCAAAAAGCAGGGTACAGACCGTCATCCAAACCGCCGGAGAAGCCGATTGCAGGTAAAAGGCGCACCGTTCTGGGAGAACGGAAAACAGCACGATCAGGGAGGCGCCAAGGGCAAGGCTTCCCGTGAAAAAAGCGCGGGAAGGAAGGCGCTTTAACAGAAACAGACAGCCGCTTCCGCTCAGAAGAAAAGGAAAGACCAAATAGAAAACAATACTGCCTGCGGGTAGGGAGGTTTTGACTGCTGCGGTGAGGAAAATCCCGAACAGGAGGACGAGATCTCCGATGCCGACGACGATCAGCTTTGCCAGCAATAGCTTGACGGAGGAAAAACGGGTCGCCGCTTCTATTTCCTGCATCCGGCAGCGCACGCAGCGGTAGAGCAGAGGAAGCGCCGTCATCAAAACTGCGACGGATAAGCAAAACAACAGCTTTGCCAGACGGAGCGGGCTTACCAAATAATTGGAAAAATCGGAGAAAAGCCCTACGGCCAGCAACAGGAAAATGCCTTGCATTCCCCAAACTTTCCAGCCGATATAGGCGATCTGTTTTTGTAAAAAGCGCGCAAAGGAAATGCGGCTCCGATTTTGCCGCTGTTTGGCTTCTCTTTCGGCAAGCAAAAGCGTGCGCGCCAGATGCGCTTCGTTTGGCGGCGCAGGAGCTTCCCGTAAAATTTGTCTGAGTTCGGTTTCTAAAGTTTTCTTTTTCACAATAACCCTCCTTTCAAAGTTCTTCCCGCAGCTTTTTTAAGGCCGCGCGCTGTCGGGATTGCACGGTTCCGAGAGGCAGATGCAGAATGTCCGCTATTTCGCGCAGAGTCAGGTCTTGTCCATACCGCAGCAGGATGATTTCCTGTGACTGTGCCGGAAGACATTTTACAAGCTGCTTTAGCGCTAGATCGGAGTGGATGGTCTCGAAAGCTGGCTCCGAATAGCACGGGTCAAGTCCCGATTCTTCCAGCGACAGGTCGGCGTGCCGGTTTTTTCGCTGCATATCGATACAGGTGTTTGCGGCGATCCGGTAGAGAAAAGCTTTGAACTTGCCCTTGTGCGTGTAACGGTCAAAATAGCGGATCACTTTTAGGAAAGTCTCCTGTACGGCGTCCTCCGCAAGGGAGCGGTTTGGGGCGTGCCAGAGACAGTAGCGCAGAATTTCTGGATAAAACATTTGGATCAGTTCGTCCGCCGCGCGGGTATCGCCCTGTTCAATTCTTTTCAGTAATTCATCCTCGCGTTTCAAGCTATTCCTCCTAGGGAAGTCGTCCCCTCATAAGTATATAACGAAACAGGGCCTTTAAAATGTTTTCCTTTTTTGGATTTTTTGCGGAAAAAGGAGGGGTATGTTAAGATAGTGTTGATTGAAAGGGGATTTAGTATAAATGTGTGTAAGACGAACGAGTTCTTTTTGGGAAAATGCAGTGGTTAGAAAGCTGGTCATGCTCGTTCTGGCAGGTATGCTGCCGGTATGCTGTGCGTTTGGCGGCCGCAGCGACGGGCAACTGCAGGGCGTGTCGGAAGAGGCCGCCAACAGAGCGGAACATAAGGTGACTTCTGTTCTTCCAGAGTCAATTTCTTCGATGACGATTCACAGTGGGGAAGAGTTTGCCCTGATGCGGGATTGGTATGATTGGGAGACTCTTAATCCGTATGGGTATGTTAGAATTGTTTTTTCGGAAGATTTGGAGGATTGGTTGGAAGAAGATTTGGAGGCTCTTGCTATTTTGAAATGTAACGTTTATGTGGAGAGCAGCGGCAAAACGGTTCCGGCACGGGCGCTTTCCTATTTGACCGGTGCGACGAGCCTGTTTTTTGGAGACGATTCCGTTATGACAGACGTATCGGGAACGCTGCCGGAGGGGAGAGAGTTTCCAGAGCAGATCAAAACAGTGATGTTTATGCATTATCGGGAGGGAAAGTACAAGACGCTGCTACGGCTTTTGCAGGACTCTCAAGTGGAGACGGTCGGCGTATTTTCGGATACAAAAGCGGTCTGGACAGATACGGCGTCTAAGACAAGGATGGAGGGAGTGTCCGAACCGGAAGCATTGCAGGGATTCTGGCTGGATGATGTAGCCGGAGTCAGTACGTTAAAGGAAGTGGTTTTGCGGGAAGCGGCGATCCGCGTGCGGGATGAAAGGACAATGGCTGGCTGTGGGTTAGAGCGGATCAAGGGCTGCGTAGATGGAAAAACGGAAATCGGCTTTGTGGAACAGCTTACGAGACTCAAGGAGTTGGAATGCGACATAACGGAGAAATGCGATTTACAGCCACTATTCCAAAAGGAAGGGGCGGAGCTTTTTCTGCGTTTTCAGGAGGAATGCCCAGCCTTTTATCAGGCGGTTTCATGGCCGGAAGATAAAAGCGGGGAGCGAACGCCGCATAGTTACCAGCGCAGATACGATCAGGGCCGGATGGCGGAATGCTTTATAAGCTGGCGGGATGACAGCGACGATGAGATATTTGGTATTGCTATGGGAAGCAATAACCCCTGCCTGCGGGTTACGGACGGTGATGCGGTTTATGAGTTCAGGCCGGGAGAAACGGAAAGTAACGCACCGTCTATGTATTTACAGGAAGGGAGGATGCGGTTTCAGGATATCAATTTTGACGGGACAAAAGACCTTGTGATGCCTGCGGAAAGGTTCGGCCCTACCGGCCCTGCCGCAACAGAATATGCGTATCTTTGGAATCAGGGAAGCGGCCGCTATGAGTTTTCTCCCTCTTACCGCTGGATTGACGATCCCGAAGTGGATGAAGAACAGCAGTTGATACGGAGCGAACAGATCTATTGGCCCATTTTTCACAACTGGACAATTTACCGGTATGTGGATGGGGAATTTGTGATGCAGAGCGCATTGACAGAAGAGCCGCTGGAGGAGGACGAGATTCCGGAGGAGCTGGCTGTGCCGGAAGGGGCGGAGGTGATCCGCTGGCAGGAAACGATAATGGAAAACGGAGAGACGGCGGAAACCAAAAACGCTTACGCGGTGCAGATTGAAGGAGAGGAGACCGTATTTCCCCAGAGATGTAAAAGCTATTATGAAAAAGACAGTTATTGGGCGGGCTACGATCCGGATATCTGGGAAGGAAAGCGGGAAACGCCAAAGGAGAAGGAGGAAGAGAGCCAAGTAAACCAGAACAAACGCAAGCCCTATTCCCTTACCATCCACAGTGGGGAAGAGTTTGCTAGTGTGCGGAATTTGTATGACTGGGACGGGCTTGAGAAATATGATTATGTGCGGGTCGTTTTTTCCGAGGATATGAAGGAGTGG
>CAMXIK010000064.1 GCA_947243855.1 uncultured Lachnospiraceae bacterium
CTTCTTTCTTTAACCGTTCAAATTCCTTGATAAGGTATAATTTGAATTGCGGAGATACCCAGCTTGCAAATTCAAACGCAATATCTTTATATGCGTATGTACCTCCATATCGTCCCGCTTTTGCTACAATGCCTTTTGAATTTGTGCGGAATACCCATTGCTTAACCGACATCATAAAACGGTTTAATCCTGCCTCTAGCATGATTTCTTCATAGGCCGCAGCATTGAAGTCTGCATTATACATTTCTTCCCATATACCAAGAAATTCTATTGTATTTTTGTTGCGTAACCATTTTTCTATCAATGCAGATCCGTTGTCAATTTTTCTTACCATATCAGTTAAAGAGATATAATCATCTTCCTCAATCTGTAAGACCTGTATCTCTGTTCCGTCAACATCTAGTTTCCCCATACTACACCCCCTTTTCATCCATATCTATATTGTTAATAGAATATCACAATAATACGCGTATTTCTATCAAAATACTTGTAAAAATGAATTGAGATATATCCGCAGATTGTTTATAATAGAAATAAGAACGCAAACAACAGAAAGGGGGAAGCATTTATGTATAATATCATTACGATCGAACGCCGTTATGCCAGCGGAGGAAACGAGATCGGGAAAAAGCTGGCCGAAGCGCTGGGATATAAGCTTTATGACCGGAATATTCTATTGGAAGCGGCGCAAAAACTCGACATACCGTTTTTTAAAATCGAAGCGCTTGAAGAAAGCAGCTCCGGCAATATCCTTATGAACCTTTCCAAAACGCCCCTTGGCGGGTTAGGCGGAAACAAAGACCTTCCTCTGGCGGACAAACTTTTTCTGGAAGAAAAGCGTATCATCGAGCAAGCGGCCGAGGAGGGAAACTGCGTGATTGTAGGAAGAGCCTCCGGTTATATTTTGCGGGCGCACGAAAACAGCCTGCAGGTATTTATCTATGCCGATCATCAAAAAAGGTTACAGCGGGCGATTGAAAAGGAAGGCATTCAAAGGGCCGAGGCGGAAAACGCTATGAAAAAGAACGATAAAAGAAGACGGAATTTCTACAACGCCGTTACCAATCAGGAATGGGACGACCCGAAGCACTACGAAATGTACTTAAATGCCGGGAAACTCGGCATCGACATGTGCGTTAAGCTTTTGATGGAAGCCGCGAAGGGGTAAGGCTGTAATAGGTATCCAATACCTCCGCCAGTCTCCTTGGGTTTTCTTCATTTACCACATGTCCGGCATTTTCAATGATTTCTAATTTAGCCTGTTTCATATTTTCTTGAAAGTAAAGCGCCGATTTCATATTGGCGCTGTCTTTTTGTCCGCAGATAATCAAAACAGGACAGCTCACATTCCGCACCCTATTTCTGAAATCCAAGTTTTTCATGGAGTTGACCAGAAGAAACGTATCCTTTTTATCAAAAGCCATATTCTCAAAAGATGATTTTGGAAGAAAACGGAAAACGACATTCTGAATAGCAAGCGCTGCCTTTGATACTTTATGCGGCGTTCCGATCAAGACCAGCGACTCTACCTTATCTGGAAAATCCAGCGCATACTGTAACGCCAGAATACCGCCCAGCGAGAGGCCGCACAAATCAACGCGTCCGTCGATCCCGTCACAGTATTTTGCAAAAGAAGCGTATAAATTAGAATAGGCTGCCTCTTTTCCATCCAAAAGAGTCGGGAGATCAGGACACAATATAGGTTCCTTCTGTTTCATACTGGCAATCGTCTCGTTCCAGCTTGCCGCTCTATGCCCCGTCCCGTGAATGAATATTTTTTTCATAAAACGTCAGCGTCATCCTTTCATTAATAACCTCTGTTTTTCCCGTCTGCCGATATCCCATCTTCTCATACAAATGACAGTTCCCCGGTTCCTGCAAAATGGTGTCCAGCTCCCAATGATCGTCTCCATGCGCTTCTTCACACAAGCGGATCGCTTTCTGCGCAATGCCCTTTCCCTGATATTCTGGCAATACGAATATGGGAGAAATTCTCTTGTTTTTCCCCGCTTCTTGTTTGTCGATCACGCGAACGGCCCCGACTTTTTGCCTTCCGGCACAGATAAAATAATAATAGGTAAAATCCTGCTGTAAACGGGCTTCCACTTTTTCCCAGCTTTCGCTTGCGGGACTGGTGTCAAAATCCTGATATTTGTCTAATAATTTTTGAAAAGCTTCCACCTGCATGGCGTGCAGTTCTTTCGCGTCATCTAGCTTCGCCCTCACCAATTTTATTTCCATAGTTCCTCCGTACTATATTTCTGGCAAGTAAACCGTTCAATCAGGAATGCTCCTCCACATACCGTAAAAAATCCGATGTTTTTGACCAGTACCGAATCCCCCAGTTTTCAAAATTCCACTCCTCCATATAGTCGTTGCACTCGAAATCAATATAGTAAAGCTCTTCGTTTTGGACTACAAAGTTGGTCGGGAAGTAATCAATATTGGTATGAGCCGCATATAACAAAGCGCACATGCCCCGAACCTGCTCAACATAGTCCGCTTTCATCTTATCCTGCAAAACCAATTCATAAATGGTATCGCCTTCTATATACTCTTTCAGAATGCGCTCATTTTTCACGTCCACGTCAAGCATGGCGGGCATTTTTATGCCGATTGCCTTTAACCGTTCATAATCTCTGATTTCCGCTTCGATCTTATTTCCAAACTGATAATAGTCACAAGGCTCGTAGTGAATCTGTTTCAAAACATACTGTTTGGCCCCATCCTGCGCCAGATAAGAATAGCCGCCCTTGCCTTTTCCCAACAGCTTAACGATTCTGTATTCGTTGTCGTTTACGGTCATTGCTTTGTCCATGCTAGGTTTTCCTTCTGTATATCTTGCATCGTCATGCACGGCAGCTCTTTTTCCTGCCGAAGTTGTTTATCATTCGTAAAAAACATATCGCATTTCTTTACTATCGCTGTCGCAATCTGCAATGAATCCACCGCTTTAAAGTCTCTATACACTCACCCTTCCCGTTACTATAGGGTTGCACAAGGTATTCTTCAACAGTTAGGGTTGAAGTAACAATTTTTATATTCTCCCTTAGACATTTTGCAAAAAATGTGCTCATTGATTCCATATACAAGGAACTATTTTCTAGGAAATAAATAATCGGAGCCATATCAATAAATACCCTTTTAAAATCTGTCATTATCACGCAACTCCCTTACATATTGGTCTGCATTTTCTCCCCGCTCTGTTGGTTCCATAACAAACTGTTTTAAATCTACAACTTTCTTTTCCTCAGTATCTATCGTCCCCAATAATCCGTTCACACCCTGCATAATCTGAATCACAAAACCAAGTTTATCTTCTGGTACTTTTTCCAGCATTTGCATAGCTTCCTGTCTAATCGCCGTCATAAAAAGACCTCCTAATTTTCCTATCCTAACATTCCAATGAATATCTTAATTTATATTATACCCTAACGAAAATTTCATAGCAAATCCAACTGAAATATTTCCCTGCATATCCTCTTCCCCGAATCCGTCCTAAAAATTTTCTGATATACATGCTCAACCGTCTGCTCTCCCGCTTCGTCTTCACATAAATTCACAAGGAAATCCGCCTCCACAAGTATTTGATAGTCAACTCCCTCTATCCCGTCATAGGTATGATGATGGGCAATCAAATACTGCACCCGCTCAGACACACGCTGTTCAAAACCAAGCTGACCCAAAAACTTTTTTGCAATGGCAGGCCCCTCTTTTTCCTGAAGCTTCCCATTGCAGTCGCCATATTTTTCTTCACAGTAATGAATGCCGATATCATGGGTCAACGCCGCCACTTCCAGAATAAACAACGTGTCCGCATCCACATGTTCCATTTCGGCAATCAGCTTCGCATAGCTGTGAACCTTGCAAAAATGCTGGATTCTTTTTGCGTCTCCACTATATAACTTTATCATCGCCAAATGAAGTTTGTTGATCATATCCATGCACCCTCCAAAACTTTGTATCGGTCAGAGTCAAATGTAGAATCCGCTTTCCATGTATGCCGTCCGCCTTTTTCAATTCTATAAAACAGTATAACACAAAATATTCGCGAATTGAAAAGTGATCGTCTTGACAAAAATTTTGCTTATGCTACTTTATTATTTGATATAGTAAACTTCAAATAAACTGTTTGATAATTTACCATGGGATGCTCCCATAACAAAAGAGGATAAGACAAATGCCAGAATTACCAGAAGTTGAAACGATCAAAAGAGTGATCGAGCCGCAGATACAGGGACTTATCATTGATCAAGTAAACGTTAAGCGCCCGGAGGTTGTGGCCTATCCATCGTCAGACGAATTTTGCGGACGGCTTGCCGGACAAACCGTTTCCCACATGGCGCGCCGCGGAAAATTTCTGATCATCCAGCTAAACAGCGGTGACCGGATCATTCTGCACTTACGCATGACGGGATGCCTCCTGCTTACCCCTGCGGACTACCCGGAAGAAAAACATACGCACATCATTTTCAAACTAAGCACTGGAAAAGAATTACGCTTCTCCGACATGCGCCGTTTCGGGCGGTTCTGGCTGCTTGCAAAGGACGAAGCCGATCCCTACAGCGGCGTTGAAAAATTAGGCATAGAGCCGCTGCGTTCGGAGCTAACCGCCGAATATCTGTGCACCCGTCTGGGGAAGCGAAAAAAAGCCATTAAAGAATGCCTGTTAGACCAGAGCGTCGTCGCAGGCATAGGAAACATTTATTCCGACGAGATTTTATTTACTGCCGGGATTTATCCCGCGCGTCCGGCAGGCAGCCTGAACAGGGAAGAATGGAAACGGCTTGCCTCCATTATCCCAGAGCGCATTTCCTATTTCATTGAAACAAACGCTATCACGCCGGAAGAATACTTAGAAACCAAAGGACAAGATTACCGCAACACGCCGTTTTTACAGGTTTACGGACAAGCGGGAAAGCCCTGTCCAAAATGCGGGCAGGCGCTCTGCCGCATGGTAATCGGCGGCAGAAGCAGCGTATACTGCTCTGCCTGCCAGCCCTAACGCGCAATGCTCTCCCCATTGCCAGAAAACCACACCGCCCCGTCCGCCAGAGAAAAAGTTAAACTCCTTGCAGCTTTTTCCCACAAAAAACTCCTAAAATACAACAACTGACACTCAGGGCAATATAGAGACCTCCTGCAAAATACGATCTGTTTTCCAGCATTGTAAGCGCCTCAAGAGAAAAGGTTGAAAAAGTCGTAAATCCGCCGCAAACTCCTGTTTTCCAAAACAATACCGTATTGGGGGAAATATCCTCACGTGAATTTACGACACCGACAATAAACCCAATTGCTACAGCTCCTACGATATTTGTAAGCAACGTTAGAAGCGGAAAGCTCGTCTTAATTGGAATGAGACTGATTGCATAACGTCCCATCGCCCCTATTGCTCCGCCCAATGCTATCCATAAAAAGGCCATACGCACCTCTCACCAATCCTTTTTCTCAATTTATTCTCCTGATTGTATCATAACACCCTTCCCAAAATCAATCATATGAGAAGAAAACTGCGGAGGCATCGCCACACTTTCCATACCCGTATCTTATGTGATAAAATACAGACTAGAACTTTAAATTGTAAGGAAAGGACATGTCAAATGCAATATATCTCTCATGATCAATCGCCGATTGGCGGCATTCTGCTTGCCGCAGATGAAACCGGGCTGACCGGGCTGTGGTTTGACAGGGAAAAATATTATGCGGATCACCTCGATCCGGAGCATGAAGAAAAGGACACGCCTGTTCTGAAACAGGCAAAAGAATGGCTGGCCATCTATTTTTCTGGCAAGGAACCGCCTTTTTATCCGCCGCTTCATATGATCGGCACGCCTTTTCAGCTTTCCGTCTGGAAAATCCTGCAAAAGATACCCTACGGGAAAACGATCACTTACGGAGAAATTGCAAAAGAAATCGCAGAACAAAAAGGAATTTCCCGCATGTCCGCACAGGCCGTAGGCGGCACGGTAGGGCACAATCCTATTTCTATTATTGTCCCCTGCCACAGAGTCGTCGGAACAAACGGGAGCCTGACGGGATATGCCGGAGGAATCGACAAAAAAGCAAAACTACTGGCTCTGGAAAACGTAGATATACAACATATGTCATAGACTTTTTCTCTCATGATACGGCAGTCATAACAGATAACAAATCGGCTGGTCTTTCCAAAAAATAGTCTGCCTTGATGCGTCTGCCATGGCTGCCCCATACTGCCAAAGCGAAATCAATTCCAGCATTTTCGGCACACTTGCTATCGTATTCGCTATCTCCGATATAAAGCACTTCCCCATAGTCTATTTCTGATAATTGTACATACTTTAAAAGCGGCGCGGCATTGGGTTTATGCTCCTGTGTATCGTCCGCGCAGACAATTGTTGTAAAATATTGGCTGATACCCAAACGGCAAAACTCATGTGTAAACTCTTCTCTTGTCCTTGAAGTGACAATTCCCATTTTGTAATCAAGCTTTCGAAGATTTTCCAATAATTCAGCGATTCCCTCAAATATTTTATTGGCATCTATATAGTTTCGCAAAATTTTCTCCCATAATCCTATTGCATGAGAGATATTTGGTATTTCAAGTATTTTCAATGCGTCTATTCCGGTAATCCCCAATGCAAATTCTAGTTCAGCGCATGGTATCTCTTTCCCGGACAATATCCTCAACGTATCCTGCAGCGAATGCAAAACCGCATATTCCGTATC
>CAMXIK010000065.1 GCA_947243855.1 uncultured Lachnospiraceae bacterium
CCCCCCCCCCCCCCCCCCCCACCCTTTCCCTACACGACGCTCTTCCGATCTCAGGCGAAACATCTGGCTTTCCAGCGGATTTGTATATGCGCTCTTGTCAATGATCACAAGGATTAGTTCTATCATCAGCCCAAGCCAGAAGCAGCTACTCCGACGCGGCCTGCAGTTTGATCGATTCCATCTATAATAACAGAAAGGACATACAGACCGTAAACGTCCTCAATAACGGCACAAACGCGGACCTTCCAGACAACGCCTCCATCGAGCGCAACTGTGTGATCGACGCGGACGGTGCGCATCCTCTTGCCATCGGACGCACCCCTTTAAAGATTCGCGGCCTTTTACAAAACGTAAAAGCTTACGAACAGCTCACCATCGAGGCCGCCGTAAAGGGCGATTATGACTGCGCATTGCAGGCGCTTACCATTCACCCGCTGGTAGATTCCGCCACCGTGGCCAAACAAATTTTAGACGATATCATTGCCGAGAACAAAGCGTATCTGCCGCAGTTTGCACATTAAAATTTTTCCGGCAGACAAGATTCGCCTTGTATGTATATAATTTCCTACTCTACAAATAATAGTAAAACGCAAACAAAAATAACTACAAATTTGTAGATGGAGGTTATAAGATATGAAAGCAACAGGAATCGTCAGAAGGATCGATGATCTGGGACGCATTGTCATCCCCAAAGAAATCCGCCGCACCTTAAGAATCCGCGAGGCGGACCCCCTTGAAATCTACACAGACAGGGAAGGGGAGATCATCTTAAAGAAATATTCTCCCATCGGCGAAATGGGAACCTTCGCCAAGCAGTATGCAGAAAGCATGGCGCAGGTCTCAGGCCACATCGCATTAATCACCGACAGAGATCAGTTTATCGCAGTCTCCGGCGGCCTGAAAAATTTATTGGGAAAAGCCATCAGTAAAGAGCTGGAAGAAAAAATCGACCATAGGGAAAGCGTGGTGGCAACGAAAGGAGACCGCAGCTTTATTCCCATCAATAACGACGTGGAGGACATTCACCACGAAGCCATCAGCCCCATCATCTGCGAAGGGGATGTAATCGGCTCCGTCATCCTCGTGGAGACAGACCACAAGTCCAGAATGGGCGAAGTGGAACAAAAGCTGATCCAATCGGCGGCCGGCTTCCTCGGACGACAGATGGAACAGTAACACAAACAAAACCCGGAGAGAAAGCGCAAACCGCTTTTCTTCCGGGTTTTTATCACGCGGACAGCATCAGCCTTTCACGCCGCCAAGCGTTACACCCGCGATAATATACTTGGACAAAAGCAGATACACAAGAATGATCGGCACAATTGCCAGCAGAATCATCATGTATATTTTTCCCATATCACGGTTCATATAATCGGCGCCTCGAAGGAGCGCGATCAAGATTGGCACGGTCATTTTGTCTTTCGACTGAATGACTAGCGCGGGAACGAAATAATTGTTCCACGAACCCACAAAAGTAAAGATTGCCTGTACCGCCATTGCCGGCTTCATAATGGGAAGGACAATCTGATTAAAGGTCCGAAATTCCCACGAGCCGTCAATCCTCGCCGCTTCCACAAGCGACAGCGGGAGCGAAGACTCCATGTAGCTGTACATAAAATAGAATACAGCAGGCGACGCGATCGACGGAATAATCAGCGGAAGCAGGGAATCGTACATGCCCATCTTTGTAATCAGGCGCAGGAAGCCCATTGCGGTAACCTGCGTAGGCATAACAAGAATCATCATAATAAACGTAAACGCGATCTTTTTAAGCTTAAAATCGTAAGCATAAAGACCATATGCAGTCAACGCGGAAAAATAAATGCAGATTGCCGCGCTGCAGCCGGAAACGATCAGGCTGTTTATGATACCCCGCACCATGGGAAATTCCCCGTTATTTGCCACACCGTTAAAATTCTTAAAAAAGCTGGTTCCGGGCAGCGCATAAAAACCTCTTTGCAGCTCCGCATGGGAATGCGTTGCGTTTATGATCAGGATGTAGAAGAAAAACAAGCACAAAAAGGACAAAAAGATTAACAGCACATGCGCGAAAACAGTACGAAAACGGTTAAATGATTTTGAACTCATAGTCTATCGCCCTCCTCTCTTTTTCTTTGCTTTGGCAGCCGCTTTGGAGCCGTCCGGATCATTGTCATTTGTTATCTTGTATACGATAAAGCATAAGATGCCGCTGACAATAAACAGATAAACCGAAAGAGCGCCAGCCATGCCGTAGTTTTTACTTCTCAAATGACTATTAAGGAACATAATCAGCGTCATGGATGTGCGGTCCGGATTTCCCTGTCCGTTCGTCAAAATCTGAGGCACATCGAACATCTGTAGACCGCCGATGATGGATGTAATCAATGTATAGGCAAGAATCGGCCGGATCAGCGGAAGCGTAATGCGGAAAAATCTCTGCATACTGTTGCATCCGTCTATTTCCGACGCCTCAAAGATATCAGGGCTGATACCCATGATTGCGGCCATCAGCATAATCGTCGTATTACCAAACCACATTAGGAAATTCATGGTTCCAACCAAAGACCTTACGCCTAATGCGGTGCGCATAAAATCAATGACTTCGCTTATCACGCCAAGCGACATTAATATGGAGTTAACCGGACCCGACTTTGAAAACAAAGTAAAAAACAGCATTGCAAACGCACTTGCCATAATCAGGTTAGGCAGATAAATAACTACCTTGAAAAACTGCTGGCAGCGAATTTTCATCCGCACATCTACAAACCAAGAAGCGAGCGTCAGCGCGATTACGATCTGCGGAATAAAACCAATCAACCACAAAATCAAAGTATTTCCAGCGTATTTCAGCATGTCGGACTCGATCAGGCTCGCATAATTTGCCATGCCGATAAAATTGGGGCCGATTTCTTTAATTCCGGAACGAAAATATTCATAGAAGCTGTATCGAATGGTGTCTACCAACGGTATAAGAGAAAAAATTAAAAAGCTTGCAAAAAAAGGAAGAATAAAAATATAGCCCCATTTTGCGTAATTGACCAATTTACGTTTTTTCTGCACGAACAGCACCCCCTTCTTATATTGAGAATGCGGCGTAACGAGTACGCCGCATTCTGAATCGTTTTAAAAATTACGGCCACTGAATTTCTGTAATCTCTGGATAACGCTCAATGATAGCTGTCTCAAAATTAGATTTCGCTGTGTCGTAATCGATCTGTCCCTGTAAATAATCGCCAAACGCATTCTGAATCAGCTCTACGCAGCCTTGGTCATAGGAGGATAACGGAGCCATCTTAATGCTGGAAAGACTGTCTGCAAAATAGCCGTACGGGTTCTGACTTCCAAGGAAAGCAGAATTAAACTCGTCGTTGCTTGCCGCCGCTTCCATAACGGACTGCGCGTTCGTGAACTCGGTATACTCTTTTGCTACTTTCGTCAAATTATCCTGATTGCCTGTCAGAGCCATGATGATATCCTTTACATGACCCGGATTATCCGTGCCTGTCGCTGCAACAAGATAAGTGCCGCCCCAGTTGTAAGGCAGGGGAGCGTTCGTAACCGCCCAAGAGCCTTCCGCTCCGTCCCAGTTAGGCACCATCTGCGTGTCGATGCCCCATGCCGGGAAGAGATATGCAAATACCTTTGAGCTGGAACTCATTGCGGTAAACCAGTCCGAAGTCCACTGTCCCGTTACTGTGGGATCAAAATAGCCAGCGTCCATCCAGTCCTTGGAATCGGTAACCCAATCGAGGATCTTCTGGTCAACCTTGATCGTCGAGGAACCAGCCTCAACCCAAGGGCCTGCAATATTGTTGCCGTATGTACGGAAAGTGTCCGCATAAGAGCTGAATGCATAGTAGCCCTTTGCCTTAAGCTCTTCCGCAGTCGTCTTCATGGTCGCCCAGTCCGCCGTCTTCTTTCCGATTTCAGCCGGATCGTCGGTGCCGAAAACATCTTTTGCGATATCGCGGCGGTATACTAAAACACCGGGGCAAGCCTGCCATGTGGAAGCTCTCTGTACGCCGTTCGCATCAGACGCCACCGTCTTGGTAAATGCAAACTGATCCGCCAGATCCGAATCCGGATTGATTCCCAGATCAGAGAGGGGCATCGCTACGTCAACATCTGCATCCGTATACTTAACGATGTAATCAAGCTCAGCCGCAAACAGGTCAACCTTATCGTCGGCTGCCGCGTCCGCCTGATTCATAAGCGCCTCGTCCAATTTGTCCTGATACACGCCGTCCTGATTGGGGTTGATGATCCAGTGGATTTCCGTACCATCGTTTAAGGTAGATACGGTGCCGTCATCAGACGTGTTTTCAATTGCCGGATAAACGGCCGTGATACGTGTGCGAAGCTCGTCGTTAAAACTATAGATGTTAATAACCTTTCCTTCGTCGCTGCTTGCTGCCGCTGCGTCTCCGCCTTCCGCCGCAGGTGCGTCCGCTGTCGGCGCGTCTGCTGCCGGTGCGTCCGTTGACGTTCCCCCATCAGAGGAGCCGCCCGAATTTGAATTGCCGCAGCCTGCCAGTGTGCCTGCCAGAACGGCCGTCGTCAATAAAACTGACAATAACTTCTTTTTCATGATAATTCATATCCTCCTTTTTGATCGTTTGTTTGTGCGGCGGGTGCGCCGCATTCGTTGTTATGATTGGAGTATAACTTACCCCCCCCCCAGAATATATTACGTTCTTTAACAAAATATCAGATTCATGACCCAGATTAAAAAAATGTTCCAAATCCGTCGATTTTCATAACGCCGCTCTGTTTTTCAGGTCATGATTCTGATATTTTTCTCATGTTTTTGATTTTCTCCACGTCAAAATTCTTATATGATTTTTCTATCATAATCATATAAGCATACGGGTGCGCTTTACTTTTGGCGCGAAAGGAGGATAAAAATTGAAAGCAATCAAATTTAATGACGAACACGGAAGCTTTTCCATGAAAAATCCGGAAAATACCAGTTATCTGTATTTTCCCCTCGCCTCGGAGGCCGGCTTAAAGAGCGCGGTAACGCCCAATCTCGGCGGCGACGCCAAGATCGATCAGGAAACCTTCCTATTAGAACCGGTCAGCGTGGAAAACCTCCACAACAACCGTTCCACCCGGAACTTCTGGTGCGTAGTCGACTGTGTCGGCGCCTATTCGGCCGTTGGCTCCTCCGCCTCGCAGGAAGCCGCCAAATTTTCTCCTTTACAGGATGAAAGCGAACTGTCCGCCGGTTTCATGTGGCATACCCTGAAACGCGTCTCCAAGCCGTTTCAGTTAGAATCGACCGTAACCACCTTTCTGCCCAAGGACAGCAACGTAGAAATTCAACATATTACGATACGCAATTTATCAAGGCGGGCACAGCACGTAACCGCATACGGCGCGATTCCCATTTACGGACGCAGCGCGGACAACATCCGCGACCACCGGAACGTCACCTCCATGCTGCACCGCATACGGACAACGCAGAACGGGGTATTGGTACAGCCCACCATGTCCTTCGACGAAAAAGGCCATCGGCCCAACCACAAAATCTACTATGTCTGCGGCTCTACCGGTACGGGCGAAGCGCCGGAGCGTTTCTACCCCACCGTGGAAGCATTCATCGGCGAGGGCGGCACCTACACCAATCCCCGCGCCTTGAGCGGGATCGACAACGGCGTCCCCGCGTTCAGCGCTGCGGAAGGAAAGGAGGCCATGGGCGCGCTCCGTTTTCCTAAAATTGTCCTTGACCCAGACCAGACGGCGGAATATATTCTTCTCTCCGGTATAGCGGAGCAGGAAGAAGAAATCGACCGTCTTCTCGACATGTACCGGACGACGGCGCAGGTACAGGACGCGCTTAACAAAACCAAAACATATTGGCAGAATCAGGTGAATGTCAGTTATCACACCGCCGATCCAGACTTTGACCGTCTGATGAAATGGGTCAGCTTCCAGCCGTTTTTGCGCCGGCTGTTCGGCTGTTCCTTCCTGCCCCACCACGACTACGGACGCGGCGGGCGCGGATGGCGGGATCTGTGGCAGGACTGCCTTTCCCTCCTTTTGATGGAGCCGCAGGGCGTCGGCCAGATGATTGCCGCAAACTACGGCGGCGTCCGCATCGACGGAACCAACGCAACGATTATCGGCAGTGAAAACGGCAGCTTCATCGCCGACCGCAACGGTATCTCCCGCGTCTGGATGGATCACGCCCTTTGGCCGCTTATGACCACTAAGCTCTACATCGACGGAACCAACGCAACGATTATCGGCAGTGAAAACGGCAGCTTCATCGCC
>CAMXIK010000066.1 GCA_947243855.1 uncultured Lachnospiraceae bacterium
CGATCTGCTCAAGTAAAGGCAGGATCTCCTGAATGTTGGAAATCTTCTTATCTGTGATCAGGATGTAGGGATTATCCAGAACCGCCTCCATCTTATCCATGTCGGTTGCCATATAAGCGGAAATATATCCTCTGTCGAACTGCATACCTTCTACCAGATCCAGCTCCGTGAGCATCGTCTTGCTCTCCTCGATGGTGATCACGCCGTCGCCGGAAACCTTCTCCATCGCATCCGCCACCAGCTTACCGACCTCATCGTCACCAGAAGAAACCGCCGCCACTCTCGCGATATGCTCCTTGCCGTTTACCTTGGAGCTCATCTTTGCGATGGCTTCCACTGCCGCTTCCGTGGCTTTCTTCATACCCTTTCTCAAAATAATCGGGTTCGCGCCTGCCGCCAGATTCTTGATACCCGCGTTCACCATTGCCTGCGCAAGCACCGTCGCTGTGGTCGTGCCGTCGCCCGCCACATCGTTGGTCTTGGTTGCCACCTCTTTTACAAGCTGTGCGCCCATATTTTCGAACGCGTCTGCAAGCTCGATCTCCTTTGCGATGGTCACACCGTCGTTTGTGATCAAAGGCGCGCCATAGGATTTATCCAAAACTACATTTCTTCCCTTCGGTCCAAGGGTTACCCTTACGGTATCCGCTAACTGGTTTACGCCAGACTCCAAAGCCGCTCTGGCTTCCGCTCCATACTTAATTTCCTTTGCCATGATTTATGTCCTCCTGATTTTTTATTTTCACTCTACGACTGCCAGAATATCGTTCTGTCTCACGATAATGTACTCATCCTCGTCGAGCTTCACCTCTGTGCCCGAATATTTGGAGAAGATGACCTGATCGCCAACCTTCACTTCCATCTTAACCTCTTTGCCATCTACAACGCCGCCGGGGCCGACTGCGATCACCTCCGCCTGCTGTGGTTTCTCCTTACCCTGTCCCGGTAACACAATACCGGACTTTGTTGTCTCCTCTGCTACCAGCTGCTTCAATACAACTCTGTCGCCAAGTGGTGTTAACTTCATGATGATTGCCTCCTTCTTAATTATGTGATACATCTTTATTTTTTCTCTATCTGTTAGCACTCATCTCGCCCGAGTGCTAACGCTAGAACATATATTATCTTCATATGCGGGGGTTTGCAAATGTTTCTATCCAAAGATATCAAATTTTTTCTCTTATTTTCTCATTCTTTCTTTATTATTCTCTTATTATCTCGTTTTTATCCATAAAAAGGGATTTAATACTTATTTTAGAATTTCCGGATCGATCCCCAAAAACTCCCATATTTCGTCCTTTGCAAAGTCAAACGGCGCCATCTGCCCCTCATACTCCAGCAATTTTTCATAGCTCTTCTCCGCCTGCTCCTCATTGCCCGCGTTCCGGTGCGCCAGATACAGCATCGCGGCTTCATAATAATAGGCCACCGCATAGAGCTGTTCCATGTTTCCCGTCGCCGGCGCTCCATAAGCCGCGTTGCGGTGCACATTTTCCACCAGCGTATCGTATTCCTGATAGGACACCATCTTGATTAGCGACGCTTCGTCGGCCGTATGCACCTGCCCGTATTCTGACAGATTTTTGACAAAAACCACCGCCTGTATCAGGAAGATCAGACCAAGGACGACAATCACCCCGTTTAACACCAAATCCCTGCGTAGTCTTTTCGGTTCCAGTCCGATTTCATAATCCGGCATCATTCTTTTTCCTCCTCATTTGCCACGGACTCCCGAAGCAGCCCCTCCTCGATCAGCGCGCTTTTTTTCGCCACGGAATAGTCTGGCAGAAGCGCCAGCTCTTCCTTCGACAGATGACAATACGTAAACAACGCCGCCTCCAAATCCTTCGTCAAACGATCATAACTTTCCAGCCGTTCGGGCGTATAGCTGTCGTCGTAATACTGTCCCTCATAGCTGATCCGTCCCGCCGCCCTGTAAAAGTTATCTAAATAATTCGCGATCCGCGAAGCAGAGTACGACACGTCGACGTCCGGCTCCTGATCCATATAACGGGTAAGCTCGTTGAGAACGCCTTTGTAATCAGAAATCATAAAGCCCAAAACCCGGTATTCCTGCATTTCTTCCGTATAGCTGATATTTTTCGCATCATACAGCGCATAGAACGCCCGCCAGTTTCCCTCCTCCTCGTAATCGCGCAGCGTCTGCCTGTACTGTTCCGCGTTTTGTTCCACATCCCGCTCCAACTGATTCGACCAGATACGGAAAGGCGCCTCGTTTCCTACGAAAATCATCACAATTACCATCACAAAAAGCACCGCAATCACCGTAACCTTGGCCGTAAACGAGTTAAAATGCCGTGCTTTCTTCTCCACTTCCAGTCTTGTTTCCTGAAATTCCCTATGGTATCTGCGCATATCCTGCCGATGCTTTTTGGCAAATGGATTCGGGTTTCCGCAGAAAGGACATTTTTCATCCTCAATCTGCAAATTTGCTCCACATGTGGGACATTTCATCGTCTCATCCCATCCTTTCCAAATTTATCCGCCTCTATCTGCCCCTGCCCTTTACAAACTGCCCGACCTTTTTTCTGGCCGTATCGTAATGCAGATAAACGCCGTAATCATCTTCCACACAGCATGCCTCGTATAAGGCGGACAGCTCTTCCTCCGTCATGTCAAACGCCGCATACAGCCCTTCCTTCACTTCCCTTTGGTAGGCCGCGATCTGCGCTTCTTCCGCCTCCGTATAGCGCTCATAATCCCTTTCCTGCATCAAAAACAAAGCGTCTATGATACAGGAGATCTCGTCGTCCTTGTCATAATCCCCGGCGGCAATCCGCGCCAAGGATTCTTTGCTTGACTGATACTGCATGTACCGCCCCAGAAAATCATCGTGCTCCCAATTCGACAGCGAACGGCGTCCGTTTTCGTCATGGGCATAGATGTATTCGCACACGCCCTCGTAATCGCCAGTTTCATACAGGGCGTCCAATTCGGGGAACACTTCCCGCTCCCATTCGGCCTGTTCTCTCATCTCCTCCGGGGTAATTTCGTAATCTATGGATTTGTGATACAGAAATGCCACGCCTGCGCAGACCGCCGCCAGACCTGCAAACACAAGAAACGTCCGAAAAAGCATGCGGCCGATCTTTCCCATTTCCCTCCGGTATTCCATCTCCGGCACCTCGGAAAGCTCTTCCACATCCTCTTTCAGATCGTAAAGCTGCTCCATATACTGGCGTTCACCGCCAGACGCATTGAAAGCTCCGCAATAAGGACACTTCGCGCTCTCCTCCGGTATCGGCGCATGACAATTTTCACAGTAGAGCATAAGTTATATCCCTTTTTCCAGCCGCTCCCTGTAACCCGGTGCGTTCTTTATTTCAAACTTATTGTTAAACATCTCGTACTCGGCGTCGTCGAGCTTCTCCTCAATCGTCTCCTCCACGTTCGTCTTATAGACCACGCCGCAGGCCACGGAGGGCGCCAGAATTTTATCCTCAAAGGACTGGCACGCCTGCCTCACGCGGTCGCAGTATTCTTCCGCTTCCCCGTCCTTTGCCATGGGAATGAGCACGATAAAGACGTCGCCGTCCACGCGGCCAATGATATAATCCGGCTTCTTTTCCTGCTTTAAAATGCCCGCCACCGTTTTAATCAACCGGTCGCTCTCCTCGTCCCCGAAATGATCGTTGACAAATTTCCAGTCATTGATATTCACGTTGATGACCGCTACTGGCGCAACCTCCGCCCTGTCGATCACCTTCATGCGCTCCTCAAAATACAGCTTATGATACACGCCGGTGAGAACATCTTCCTTCTCCCCCTTCGCCGTCTGTACATGCTGTACGTTCAGCTTCTGTTCCAATTCGTCCGCATAAATCGCAGTCTCCGTATGAAGGTAAGTTTCCTCTCCCCAGCGGGAAAGCATGTTGGCAAAGCCGTCCAGCATCCTCTCCACCGCATCCTTTTTCTCGGCGGATACCTTCTGCGTATCTGCGTACAGGTGCGCGATGGTTCTTCCGTAAACCCTGACTTTCCGTCCGGGCTCCCCCACCACATCCGGTTTAAAACCCGCGAATCCGCCGACCGATATGATTTTTTCCCCATGCCGTTCCGTGAGTAAAACCGAGGCGTCCGTCACCAAACACAGCGCCTTACAGTATTCCGTCAGCGTATCGAGCGCATACAGATTATTCATCTCATAGCTTCTGATATTCTCCTTAATCCTCTGTTCAAACGGAATCGCCTTATAGTCCATATCTCTGCCTTCTCCTGTCTCTGCTTTTTGTTGTTGTTCCCCATTTTCCCATAGGCTTATTCTAACAAATAACGCCGCGCTTGTGAAGCTGAAAATGGATTTACAAACGCATTTCTTTCTATCTTGTAAAACGGTAGCGGACGCATTCCCTTTTTGGTACAATGGAATAGATGCAAAAAGTTTCTGGAAATAAAAAACGGGAGGAAAAGTTATGTTTCAAATCACCGATCATGCAAGCTATCTGTCTGAAATCAACCGCGTCGTCAAAGAGGGGCCCTACCTTGACGAATGGCCCTCCCTGACAAACTTCGAGACGCCCCGCTGGTTTTCACAGGCAAAGTTTGGCATCTTCATTCATTGGGGGCTTTACAGTGTGCCCGCCTTCGCCAACGAATGGTATTCCCGCAATATGTATATACAGGGGACTCCCGAATATGAACACCACCTCAAAACCTACGGCCCTCACAAGGACTTTGGTTACAAAGACTTCATTCCTCTTTTTCAGGCGGAAAAGTTCGATCCTGATTTCTGGGCCGAAACCTTTGCGGACGCCGGCGCAAAATACATAATTCCCGTGGCGGAGCATCACGACGGCTTCCAGATGTATGAAAGCTCTCTTTCCGATTATAACGCCGCCAAGATGGGGCCGAAACGCGATATTTTAGGCAGTCTGAAAACTGCCTTTGAAAAGCGCGGCCTCCTCTTCGGCACATCCACCCACCGCGCGGAGCATCATTGGTTTATGGGCCCCGGAAAGGAGTTTGCAAGCGATATCAAAGCCCCCCTTTGCCGCGGCGATTTCTACTGGCCTTCGGAAGCGAAGCAGCCCGGCCATCAGGATCTCTTTGCCAAGCCCTATCCGGACAAGGAATTTCTGGAAGACTGGCTGTGCCGCACCTGCGAGATCATCGACCGCTACCAGCCAAAGCTTCTGTACTTCGACTGGTGGATTCAGCATGAAGCATACAAGCCTTACCTAAGAAAAATAGCGGCATACTATTACAACCGGGGCACAGAGTGGGGGCAGCCGTCCGCGATCTGCTACAAACACGACGCCATGGCTTTCGGCAGCGGCATCGTGGATGTGGAACGCGGTAAATTTGCCGCGCCAAGACCCTATGTCTGGCAGACAGATACTGCAATCGCCCGCAATTCTTGGTGTTACACCGACAGTCTCGACTATAAGAGCAGCGCTGAGATCCTCTGTTACCTGATCGACGTAGTCAGCAAAAACGGCAATCTGTTACTTAACGTAGGGCCTATGGCGGACGGAACCTTTGCCAAGAAAGACACGGCGATTTTAAAGGATATCGGCCGGTGGCTTTCCGTCAACGGAGAAGCCGTTTATCATTCCAAACCTTGGCGCTATGCGGCGGAAGGCCCGACATTGGAAACCGAGGGCCAGTTTTCCGACGCCTCCGCGCCCGTCTATACGGCCAAAGACTTCCGCTTTACGGCTGGAAACGGCTGTATTTACGCGGCCTGCCTCCGCTATCCCGAAAACGGGCAGCTCACCATAAAAGCCCTTTCCCGGTCGGCGGACCCCAACAAGCCTAACTTTCACGGCATCATCCGTCATGTGGAACTTCTCGGTTTCGAAGAAAAGCCCGCCTTCCATATCGACGGGGAAGGTCTGCATCTTACCACAAAAACCGTGCGCAGTCCCTTTCCTGTTGTAATCAAAGTGCATGTGGAATAGGGGCGCATAGGCCCCTTCCTTGCTAAAATCCGTCTTTCATGGTATGCTGTTTTCTATGGAAACACTATTGATCGCTGATGATGAGGCTTCCATCCGGGAAGGCTTAAAGTGCATTATCGACTGGGAAGGGTTGGGATTTCAATTGTGCGGGGAAGCGTCCAACGGAAAAGACGCG
>CAMXIK010000067.1 GCA_947243855.1 uncultured Lachnospiraceae bacterium
AAAACAGATAGAAAAACCATTTCGAAAAATTTTTCCCTTTTTCCATTCTCTTCCCATTATAGAAGAATAAAATCACAGCTCCTGCCACTAAAATTCCCACTCCGGAGAGCAGTCCGTGAAAGACGGCATACGCCGTCCAGTTCCCCGGCTGGCCGTTCCTATAACTCTGTACATTTAACATGGAAAATAGCAAAAAGCATACCAAAAATCCTTGGGCCGTCTTTTTCCGGTCTTCCCTGCCCTGATAGAAAAAAATCGTAAACAGCGGCGCGATAATCCCCCAATCCCCATACACCGTAGCCAGCATAAGCGCCACTGTAAGCGCCGCCTTTAATATCCAGTTTTCCACCTTTTCCATGACCACCAGAATCAGGAAACAGCAATACAGCGTGAAAATCATATTCAGCCCTTCCTGTTCAAAGGCCAGCATAAAAGGAAGCTGTGATAGTACCGCAAACAGAAAAAGCCGGAATCCGTATCCGACTTTTGAGCGCGTATGTTCATACCCTTCCACAAGAAAATAACACATCACCGGCGCGGTAAAAAACCCGATATCCTCCAACAGCTCATAGCACGGCGTTCCCTTCACCAAAAACATGTGCGCGATGTGATTTAACACCATGGTAAACATCGCGATATACTTGATAAAATCCCTGTTTAGTACCCGCATCTTTCCCGTCTCGTTCATCATAAGCCCCCGTCACTGCACAAAAGGATTGTATTCTTTTTCGTGCCCGATGGTGGTAAATTCCCCATGTCCCGGATAAACCTTCGTCTCATCCGGCAGCAAAAACAATTTTTCCTTCACCGATCTGGCCAGCGCGCTCATGCTGCCTGTCGCCAAATCTGTCCGGCCCACAGACTCCTGAAAAAGCGTATCTCCCGCCACAAGAATGCCCGCCTCCTCAAAATAATAACAGCAGCTTCCTACCGTATGCCCCGGCGTGGCAATCAGCTTACAGGTAACGCCTGCTATCGTGATCTCCTCTCCCTCTTTCAAATATCTGTCCGGAATCACCGTGTAGGGCCGACCCACCTGATCGGAAACATTGGTAACCGCATCCTCGCAAAGCGGACGCTCCTCCTCATAGGCGTAGATCGGCGCGCCCGAAAGCTCCCGCAGCCTGTTACTGCCCCAAATATGGTCAAAATGAGCATGGGTCAACAAAATCCCCTTCACCTGAAACCCTTTTTCCTGCAAGGTTTCATAAATATAATCGCCCTTATCCGCGGGGTCAAAAAACATGACCTCACTGGAACCTTCCCTGTACACAAAATAGCAGTTCGTCTGGCAGATGCCTAACATTAATCTTCCAATTTTTAAACCGGCCATGGCCTTCTCTCCTTAACCTGTTGTCCTCTCGATATCAATGATACTCTCAATGGTTCTGATCTTATCCACAATGCGCTGCAATTCTTCCCGGCTGCCGACCTCAAAGCTGACCATGATCGTCGCCGTCCCTTGTTTGCTCACTCTGGTATTCAAAGCAAGAATGTCGATTTCCTTCTCCGTGAGCGCTCTGGAAACATCCGCCAGTAGACCGTTTCTGTTATTGGCGTAAATGTTGATCTCCGCCAAATATTTTTCCCCGCCTTCGGCTTCTCCCGTAACCTGCCACTCCGCGTCGATCAGCCTGTTTCGGTCGATCTCCGGCAGATTCATGAGATTCACGCAGTCCGTCCGGTGAATGGAAATGCCTCTTCCCCTCGTGACAAAACCAACGATCTCATCGCCCGGCACCGGGCTGCAGCATTTTGAAAACCGGACCGCCACGTCGTGAATCCCCTTCACCACGATGGCGCTGGTGCTCTTGCCCGGCCTGCTGCGGTTGATGCGGACGCTCTCCTCAATCTCCGCCATCACCTCGTCGTCGGTCATCTCCCGCTTATGGTCTTTTTCGTAAAGCTCCTGCATACGGTTGATGATCTGGCCTTCCTTGAGGGCGCCATGTCCCACTGCCGCCAACACCGATTCCCAGTTCTGGAACCCGTACTTTTTGATCACGGCCTCCTCATACTGCGGCGTCAGAACGTCTGCGGCATTGATCGCTTTCGCCTTACAGTAAGCTTGAATCAGCTCCCGTCCTTTGACGATATTATCTTCTTTCAGCTCGTTCTTAAACCACTGATTGATTTTATTTTTGGCCTGTGTGCTCTTTACCACATTCAGCCAGTCACGGCTGGGGCCTTTGGAATTTTGGGAAGTCAAAATTTCCACCCGGTCGCCGTTTTTGATCTCATAATCAAAATTTACAAGTTTTCCATTGACCCTTGCGCCGATCATTTTATTTCCCACCGCGCTGTGCACACTGTAGGCAAAGTCGATGGGCGTCGAGCCGGCCGGCAGACTCTTTGCATCCCCGGTGGGGGTAAAGCAAAAAACATTGTCGGCAAAGAGATTCAAATCATCTTTTAAAAGATTCAAAAACTCCTTGTTATCCGAGAGGTCCTGCTGCCACTCCAAAATCTGGCGCAGCCATACCAGCTTTTCTTCCTCCTGCGTTTCCACCTTCTTACCGTCGGAGGCCTCCTTATACTTCCAGTGGGCCGCAATTCCGTACTCCGCCGCCTTATGCATCTCATAGGTGCGGATCTGAATTTCGAAAGGCTGGCCGCTGGCGCCGATCAGCGTGGTATGAAGGGACTGATACATATTCGCCTTCGGCATGGAGATATAATCTTTAAAACGGCCCGGAATGGGCTTATACATCTCATGAATGACACCCAGCGCCGCATAGCAATCCTGCACCGTATCCACAATAATACGCACCGCAAACAAATCGTAGATCTGATCGATGGATTTGTTCTGGTTTTTCATCTTCTTGTAGATACTGAAAAAATGCTTGATACGGCCATCAATCTGCGCCTGAATGCCCGCATGTTTGATATGTTCGCTGACTTCGTCAACGATCGTCTGAATGTATCGTTCCCGCTCGCCCTTCCTGACGGCAATCTTATCCACCAAATCGTAATAGGCTTCCGGTTCCAAATATTTCAATGACAAGTCGTCTAATTCCACCTTTATTTTTGATATGCCCAAGCGCTGGGCAATGGGAGAATAAATATCCAAAGTCTCCCTTGCAATCTCCTGCTGTTTTTCCGGCCGCATATGCTGCAAGGTGCGCATATTGTGCAGGCGGTCCGCCAGCTTTATCAAAATCACACGGATATCCTTCGCCATGGCAAGAAACATCTTACGCAGATTTTCCGCCTGCCGTTCCAATTTTTCCGCATCTTTATCCTGCTTCCCATGTTCTCCATGAAAATTCAGCTTATCTAACTTCGTGACGCCGTCTACCAAAAGAGCTACGTCCTCCCCGAACTGCTCCCTGATCTCCTCGTCTGTCATAACCGTGTCTTCCACGACATCATGCAAAAGTCCCGCAACGATCGTCTCCTTATCCAGCTCTAAATCTGCAAGAACAATCGCCACGCACAGCGGATGGATGATATAAGGCTCTCCGGATTTACGCGCCTGACCCTTGTGGGCGTCCGAAGCGATTTGGTACGCCTTTTCAATCAGGCTGATATCCGTGGACGGATGATATTTGCGCACACGGACAATAAGCTCGTCGTAAAGCTGTTCCGGAGCCTGAAATTCTTCGATTGATTCAATTCTGCCGTCGTCAAAGACCAGCTCAGTCTTCTCTTCTGTCGCCATATACTCACCAAATCCTTATCGGATTACATAATATTACATACTAGCAATTTTACGCCATTCTCCTATTATTTGCAAGATAAATCAAAATATTTTACCATCTGCCTGCGAAACTGCCAGAAGCAATGCGCAACTCCCAAGGAATATTGCACAATACAACATATAGTATGAATCTTGCTTCGTCTTTCTATTTTATCCCATATTCTGTTTCGTCAGGTTCATTTATCGGAATTTCGTTCACCATATTTCTCTGCGATTCCCACAAAAAAGAGTTTGTATTACCGTATTTTTTATGTTATACCTATCTCATATTCAACTTTCTTTTTCCATTTCAATCAAGGGAATTACCCGTCATCTATCCTAAGGCAGCAAACAAACATCATCTCCGGTTGATTGGAACCGATGCCAAAGGAGTCACATACGAAAGGAAAACACATCTATGAAAAAAACAAATCTGCTTCCTGTTTTGCCAACTTCCAACAACGATTTTATAAACGCCTGTGGCCAGATTCCCCATGGCATGACCAATGACTACATGTTCCGCGCCGTTCTCCAATCTAACAACAAAGCTCTCAAAGGACTTATCTGCGCATTGCTCCATTTCACAGAAAAAGATATTTTCTCCGTTGAAATCACCAATCCTATCGTTTTGGGAGAGGCGGTAAAAAATAAGGAATTCCGCTTAGACATCAATGTGATATTAAACAACGACACTCTGATCAATCTGGAAATGCAAATTGCCAACCGATTAAATTGGAAAAACCGTTCCGTCATGTATCTATGCCGTTCCTTTGACCAACTAAACCACGGACAGGACTACAGAGAAGCCAAACCCGTCATACATATCAGTATTTTGGACTATTCTCTATTTCCGGACAGTCCTGAATTTTATGCTTCTTATAAACTCATAAACATCAAGAATTGTCGAAAATATAGTGACAATCTCACCTTGAATGTGTTAGACTTATCTCATATAGAATTGGCTGTAGAAGAAGACAAACAGTATCAAATCCATAAATGGGCGATGCTTTTTAAAGCTACCACATGGGAGGAATTAAAAATGATCGCAGAAAAAAACGAATATCTTGAAGAAGCTTCCAAGACTATGTTCCAAATGAGCGCCGACGAGCTGGTTCGTAAAAGATGCCGCGACCGTGAAGAATACTATCAGGACTTAAGAAATTACGAGCGGGTCATTGCTGAAAAAGAGCGCAAAAACGAGCATCTCACTGCTGAAATTGAAAAGCTTCGCGCAGAAATTGCGCGTTTAAAAGGACAATAAACGGCGCAGGAAAAACAAATGCCGCTTCGTTTTGCGGCGCAGCGTCAGCTCGAGACTTCGTCTCTCGCTATCGTTTGGCTTCGCCATACCGTCTGTTCGCAAAAAATGCGCCCTCCCAAGCAAGCTTGGAGAGCGCATTCTTTTCTCACATCCGCTGCGCCGCAGCTTATTACGTTACATCATCCCCATGCCGGGGCCGCCTGCGGGCATCGGAGGTTCGGGTTCTTTGATGTTTGCCACTACGGACTCGGTGGTAAGCAGAGTGCTTGCAACGCTGGTCGCGTTCTGCAGCGCGCTTCTTGTCACCTTCGCCGGATCAAGAATACCAGCCTTCACCATATCCACATATTCCTCGGTCAGGGCGTCAAAGCCTACGCCTACCTTGGACTCTCTTACTTTGTTGATGATAACGGAGCCTTCCAGTCCAGCGTTTGCCACGATATGGTACAGAGGCGCTTCCAGAGCTTTCAGCACGATCTGCGCGCCGGTCTTCTCGTCGCCTTCCATCTTCTCCGCCAGCTTCTCCACTTCCTTCGCCGCGTGAACATATGCGGAACCGCCGCCGGCGATAATGCCTTCTTCCACTGCCGCTCTGGTTGCCGCAAGCGCATCCTCCAGACGAAGCTTCGCCTCCTTCATCTCGGTCTCGGTAGCCGCGCCCACACGGATCACAGCCACGCCGCCTGCTAACTTCGCAAGACGCTCCTGTAATTTCTCTCTGTCGAAATCGGAAGTGGTCTCCTCGATCTGCTTCTTGATCTGGCCGATTCTCGCCTCGATCTCCGCTTTCTGGCCTTCGCCGTCAACGATAACCGTATTCTCCTTCTGTACCTTTACAGACTTTGCGCGTCCGAGCTGATCTAACGTCGCATCCTTAAGCTCCAAACCAAGCTCGGAGCTGATTACCTCGCCGCCTGTCAGGATTGCGATATCCTGCAGCATATCTTTTCTTCTGTCGCCATAGCCGGGCGCTTTCACAGCCACCACATTGAAGGTGCCGCGCAGCTTATTCACGATCAGGGTGGTGAGAGCCTCGCCCTCCACGTCCTCAGCGATGATTAACAGCTTCGCGCCGGACTGTACGATCTGCTCAAGTAAAGGCAGGATCTCCTGAATGTTGGAAATCTTCTTATCTGT
>CAMXIK010000068.1 GCA_947243855.1 uncultured Lachnospiraceae bacterium
TCAAAACAAGTACAAGCACAGAAATATTAGATAGCAGCCCTCAAAAACGAAAAAGCAAAATAGTCCAAAGTCCTCATTGTATTTACCTCCCAAACATGATACACTCAAACGTATAGTACGCTGAAATCTAGGTTGTTTCGCATATTGCGGGAAAGGCACAGATACCCATATTATGAAAAAATATATATTAAGCTGCTGTTCGACGGCAGATCTCCCGGCAGATCATTTTACGAGGCGCGGCATCTTCTATGCCTGCTTCCACTACGAGCTTGACGGGCAGGAATACTTGGATGATCTGGGAAAAACCATGTCTTTTGAACATTTTTATAAAGCCATGGCGGACGGCGCTGAAACCCGAACTTCACAAGTGAATGTGGCGGAATTTACGGAATATTTCGAGCCATTCCTAAAAGCAGGGAAAGACATTCTTCACCTGAGCCTGTCTTCCGGCATTTCCGGGGTTATCAACTCGGCCATGAACGCCAGAGAAGCCCTTTTGGAAAAATATCCGGACCGCACCATTTATATTGTAGATTCTTTGGCGGCTTCCTCCGGTTTCGGCCTTCTGATGGATAAGCTGGCGGATCTGCGTGATGAAGGTATGTCCATCGAAGATCTCTACCAGTGGACGCTTGACAACCGTCTTCGTTTAAACCACTGGTTTTTCTCCACCGACCTTACTTTTTATATCAAGGGCGGCCGTATCTCGAAGACCTCCGGAATGGTGGGCAATATGCTGAATATTTGTCCGCTCCTCAATGTGGACAACATGGGACGGCTGGTTCCCCGTTACAAAATCCGCACCAAACGGAAGGTCATCAACGCCATTGTGGATAAGATGGAAGAATCCATTGAGGAGGGCCGCGATTATAGCGGTAAATGTTACATCTCTCAATCCGCCTGCTATGCGGATGCCAGACTCGTAGCCGATCTGATTGAGGAACGTTTTCCGCATCTAGACGGCAAAGTTATGATTACAAGCATCGGTACTACCATCGGCGCCCACACGGGGCCCGGCACGGTAGCTGTGTTCTTTTGGGGAAAAGAAAGGGTTGACTAAGCGTCAACCCTTTTTCTATCTCTGTCACCGCATCAAATACACAAAATACCCCGCGTATCCAACTAACATCACCGCTCCGCCAAGCCTCCCCAGTCTTTTTTTCCGAAACACACACAGCCACAGAAGAACCGCCGAAGCGATACATACGATACCGTCCGTCAAAAAGGCAGGGGCATAAGCCACCGGCGTGATCAGCGCCGAAGTGCCCACCACGAAAAGAATATTGAAAATATTGCTGCCCACTATGTTGCCGACGGCAATATCCGCCTTTCCCTTAATCGCCGCCGTCACGGAAGTCACAAGCTCCGGCAGGGATGTGCCAAAAGCAACGATAGTTAATCCGATCAGTCTCTCGCTCATATGGAAAATCCTTGCCAGTTCCGTAGCCGCATCCACCGCCACATCGGAGCCAGCCACAATCATGATGCCGCCAAGCACAATGAGGGCAAGCATTTTCCAGACCGGCATCGGTTTATCTTCCTCCGGCATTTCCTCCCCCGGCAGACCGCCGCCCTTTTTGGCAATGACAAGCAGATATCCCAGATAGCAAAGCATCAATGCCCAGAGAATCAGGCCGTCAGACAAATGCAGCTGATGATCCCCTGTCATGCCCATTGCTACCAGAATCACTGACACCACAATGACAAAAGGAATCTCATATCTGATCGTGGTTTTTTGCACCGCTACTGGGGTGATGAGCGCAGTCAGGCCCAGAATCAGCAGAATATTCATAATATTACTGCCTACGATATTGCCAATGGTAATCTCCGCGCTTCCCTTGAGAGCCGCCGACACACTGACCGCCGCCTCCGGCAGGGATGTTCCCATTGCCACAATGGTGAGTCCGATCACAAGCTGCGGAATTCCAAACTTTTCCGCCACTTTGCTCGCGCCCTCCACAAACCAATCCGCCCCCTTCACCAGAAGCGCAAACCCCAGCGCCAGCAAGGCGAGCTGCAACATTATCATTTGAATCATTCTATCTCCTCTCCTTTCCGAAAGCCTTTCATTCGTATAAAAAATGGACGCGGCTTTCAACATGATTAATGCTAAAAGTCTCGTCCTTTCCATCATCCAACTATCAGATCAGAAACAGAAAGCGCGCAAACATGACACATGTGTCAGGGTATGTTGCTTGCACAGGATAACTACTCCCTTTTAACCGACGCGGATTTTGCAATCTGCGTCGATTGCCCCATCCGCAAAATATAATTTAACATATCATAAGTATTCCCGCTTGTCAATGAATTTTATTCAAGGACTCCTCCGAAAGAATCTTCCTGATATTCAGCATAAACAACACGCTCGCCGTAGTGGCGGAGATCACGTCGGAAACCGGCTCTGCATAATACACGCCCATCACGCCGAAAAAATGCGGCAGGATAATCGCCAATGGAATCAGCAGGATAATTTTTCGCAGTACGGCGATAAAAAGGGAAACCTTCGCCTGTCCCAAAGCCAGAAACGTGGGCTGAATCCCATTTTGTAATCCAAATACCAACATACCCGCCATAAAGACTGGCATCACCCTGCCAACCAGCTCCACAAGCGCAGTCTCTTCCGTGAAAAAGCCCGCATAAAATTGCGGAAACAGCATCGTGGTAGCCGTAGAAACCAGCATAAACCCGAAACAGAGACCGATCATCCATCGGTAAAGCTGCCTCACCCTGTCAAAATTCCCTGCCCCATAATTGTAGCTGACAATCGGCGTCATGCCCTGCGTAAAGCCCGCGATCGGAGCGGCAAAAAGCTGCATCACGCTCTGCATAATGGTGAGCGCTCCCACATGAAGGTCTCCTCCGTAAGCTTGCAGCCCGTGATTTAACACGATACTGATAAAACTCTCCGTAGCGCGCATGATAAAGGGCGATATTCCCAACGAAAAAATGCTTGCCAAAATCCCCGTCTCAAGCTTCAAATACCGTCTGCGAATCTTCAAAGACGATTTATTACTGAGCAGAAAACCCGTAACCCATGCCGCGCTGAGCGCCTGCGAAATCACGGTAGCCACTGCCGCGCCCTTCACACCCATGTGCAGGCCGAAGATAAAAATGGGGTCTAAAATAATATTCGCCACCGCTCCGATCAATACGGAGAGCATAGCCGTCCCCGGCCGGCTTTGGCAGATAATAAAGGCATTCAGACCAAGAGCAAACTCTACAAACAGCGTACCCACCAGATAAATTGTCAAATAGTCCACCGCATATTCTATGGTTGCGTCACTGGCGCCAAACTGATAGAGAAGCGGTCTCTGAAACGCATAAAAAACAGCCATCAACACTACGGTGCAGAGTACCAGAAAACTCACGCTGTTTCCCAGAATCCGCTCTGCATGTTCCCTGTCCTGCTTTCCCAGCCAAATGGCGGCAAGGGGCGCCGCACCGCTATTAACGAAACCGGAAAATGCGGAAATAAATACGGTGATACAGAAGGTGACGCCCACGCCTGTCAGCGCATTCGCGCCCACGCCTTCCATATGACCAATATAGATCCTGTCAATAATACTGTATAATATATTGATAATCTGCGCCAGAATCGAAGGCAGCGTCATACTTGCCATCAGCTTTCCGATTGATTCCGTCGCCATGCGCTCCTCGCGGGTCATTGTATTTTTATTTGCCGCCATAAACTTTCCTTCTTTCTGTTTTCTTTCCCCCGCCGTTATGCTACCATAAATGCAGGCAGCATCATTCCAATCCGCTGCCGGAACGGAGATACATATGATAATGATAAACAACAATTCCGCCCGCCGCAACCAAATTCTGAAAATCGGTGTTACTTTTCTGAGGATTTTCTTGATATCCACCATTGCAATATGTGTGTCGCTGCTTCTCTCACTTTTCTACCGCCTTTTTACTCACACAAAAGTGTTTGGCAGTTTTGCGCAAAGCGCTGGTTTTCTGGCTGCTTTACTTCTTCTGATTCTGTTGGAAACCGTCATTTTCTGGGTCGGAATCATCCTAGTGTATACAACCTCGGTCCAACTTGGCATCAAATGGCGAATCATCGGCATCGTTTGCGGTTTTATCCCCTTTGTCCAAATCTGGTCACTGTGCCGGATCATTGCCATTACCTCCCGTGAGGCCGCCTTTGAAGACGAGAAATATCTGTTGGATCAGGTGCGCGCCCAAAGCCAGATCTGCCGCACCAAATATCCGATTCTTCTGGTGCACGGCGTTTTCTTCCGGGACTTCCGCTTCTTCAATTATTGGGGCCGAATCCCCTATGCCCTGAAACAAAACGGCGCCATTCTCTACTACGGCAGCCAGCAGTCCGCCGCCTCCGTCGCTTCCTGCGGGCAGGAGCTTGCGGCCCGCATCCGCGCCATTGTACAGGAGACCGGCTGTGAAAAAGTAAATATCATTGCCCACTCCAAAGGCGGTTTGGACAGCCGTTATGCCATAAGCGCCTGCGGCGTCTCCCCTTTCGTGGCTTCCCTGACTACCATCAATACCCCTCACAGAGGTTGTATTTTCGCAGACTATTTATTAGAAAAGATTCCCCAGAAAGTGCAAAAAAGCGTAGCGCGCAAGTATAATGCGGCCCTGCGGAAATTCGGCGATACAGACCCCGACTTTCTTTCCGCCGTACAGGATCTCACCGCCTCCGCCTGCAGTCTCAGAAACGAAACGCTGTCCAATCAGCCCAGCGTGTACTACCAGAGTGTGGGCAGCCGGATGAACCGCGCTTCCAGCGGCAGATTCCCGCTGAATATGGCCTATCCGCTGGTCCAGCATTTCGACGGCGCAAACGACGGGCTGGTATCTGTCGAGAGCGCCCGTTGGGGTGAAAGCTTCACCGAGCTTATGACCCCCGAAGGAAGGGGGATCTCCCACGGCGATATGATCGATTTGAATCGGGAAAATGTTCCGGGGTTTGACGTGAGGGAGTTTTATGTAAACCTTGTGGCAGATTTAAGAGATCGGGGACTATAAGTTTAATAAGAGCTTCAATTCCTATCTACCCTATGAGATAAAGCATTCTGCTATTTATCAATCAGCCGGATTAAAAAAGCATATTCTCAAAAGGCATCCTGATTGTATGCAATATTTTGATCTTATACCGCAAATTATATCTTTTCCAGATTATATAGGTGTCAATCCGAATGAACAAAATATAAGTTTTGAATTAGTAAAATGCATTTCTGAAAATGTGCAAATCGGCATAAAACTAGATGCCAAAGAAAACTATCTGTATGTTGCCACGCTCCATACAATCACAGATGCCAAACTCAAACATGGTATTCAAAACGGTCGGCTGAAAAAATTTGACAAATAAACATGTATAACCTATAATGATGGTACGTAATAATAACTACTAACCAAATTACAAAGGTCGGAAAGGCTCCCGACACACTCACAAGAGTACCTGAGATGATGGATACGCCGCCCATCTTGTAATTTGGTGAACGTAAGGTGTAACCATTTGGTTGCACCTTTTTATATACTACTTAAGAAACCAATATAACAAGCCAGAAAAACAGCCGCAAACCATTGATTTTACAAAAACCCCTGAATTTACGGCTGTGTGCTATTACTGCGGATAACAGGACATTGCTCCGGTTCAAGTCCTGCTTCACACATTCTTTCAATTTACTGCGGATAACAGGACTTGAACCTGCACGGTCTCCCACTGGAACCTAAATCCAGCGCGTCTGCCAATTCCGCC
>CAMXIK010000069.1 GCA_947243855.1 uncultured Lachnospiraceae bacterium
GCCGTCAGAAACGAAAAAGCAAACAAATGAAAGGCATGTTTGGTAAGCGCAAACAACTCTGCATCATAGCCGACAAAAATCTGTGATAAAGGAGTCGCCAGCACAAAAGCCAAAACCGTCAGTCCAATGCCAGAGCCCCATACCAGAAACAGGCTTTTCTTGAACATATTTTTCAGTTCCCCTTCATTTCCCGCACCGTAATGAAAGCTGATAATCGGCGCCGCGCCCACCGCATAGCCGATATTAATGGCCACAAAAATAAAGGATACATACATCAGCACGCCATAAGCCGACACGCCGTTTTCCCCCAGATACTTTAACAGTTGGAAATTATATACTATACTGACCACTGAGGCGGAAATATTGCTCATCAGTTCGGAAGAACCGTTCGCACATGCTTGCAGAAGCGGCCTGATCTCCAGCCTCGTCCATGCAAGGCGCAATCTACTGGTATTGGGCCTAATAAAATATACCAGAGGCAGGATACCGCCCACACACTGGCTAAGCCCCGTGGCAAGCGCCGCCCCAGCAACACCCCATCGGAACACACCCACAAAAAGGGCGTCGAGAACCATGTTTGTCACACCCGCCGCCACCGTTGCCGCCAGACCAAGTTTCGGCCTTTCGGCCGCAATCAGAAAGCTCTGAAAGACATTTTGCAGCATAAAGGCAGTGGTAAATCCAATCACAGTTCTTCCATAGAGCACGCAGTCATCCATCATCTCCGGCGTCGCCCCAAGAAGCCCCGCAACCGGGCGCATCAAAAAAAAGCCAGACACAGACAAAACAACGCCCATGATCACAGTCAAGTAAATCATCATCGAAAAATAGCGGTTGGCTTTTTCCTTGTCATTCTGCCCCAAAACCAAAGATACAAGGGCCGTGCCTCCCGTGCCGATCATAAATCCCATGCCGCCCAAAATCATGATAAACGGCATAATCAGATTGATCGCCGCAAAAGCCGTCTTCCCTGCAAAATTAGATACAAAAAAACCGTCCACCACACCGTAAACGGAAGTAAACACCATCATAATAATGGAGGGAAAGGTAAACCGCAGTAATTTATGATAAGTAAAATGGTCTGATAATTGAATCAATGTTTTCTTCGTTTTCATCGTCTTCACATCCTTTTATGGTTTACATAACTTCATTCTATCTGAGCGCTTCTTTCTTTGAAATCATGCAGATAACGTTCCGAAAGTTCCAGATACTTCTCCACATCCTCCTTCGTCCATGAGGAAAAAATATCGTTCTCCATCTCTATAATCCGCTTGGCAGTCCGAGCCGCCACCTCTCTTCCCTTCGGCGTCAGACAGACTCTCTTGTTTTTAGCGTCCACAGCTTCCAGAAAAACGATCTGCTCCTCCTCCAGCTTCCGCAGAGCCGAATTGATCGTCTGCTTGCTTATGCCAAACTGCCAGTAAATATCCCGCAGCAGACAGGCATCTCCCTGATCGCAGATCGCATAGAGAATAATCATGGCGCTGTCGGACATTTTCAATTTCACGTTGATCTCATGATAAGCAGCGTCCAGCTCCCCTGCCAAATAATTGTACCGTTTCAGTTCTTTGGAAGAACCTATCTTCATAAACAGCATCCCCCTCTTTTGTTCGTCTTACTAATCGTACGAAATCGTACTACTTGGGATTATAGTATGATTTCGTACGAAAGTCAAGAAAAAAAAGAAAGCACGGGGTGTCGGTTTCCGACAGTCCCATGCCTTGTAAATATAGTTATCCGCGGGGATGCGCCTTCGCGTATACCTCCCTGATATGATTGTGATTCAGGTTCGCATAGATCTGAGTGGTCGAGATATCGGAATGTCCCAACATCTCCTGCACGCTCCTCAAATCCGCCCCATTTTCCACCAGATGCGCCGCAAAGGAATGGCGCAGGGTATGCGGCGTAATATCCGCCTGAATGTCCGCCTTTTTCGCATAATGCTTAATCAACTTCCAGAAGCCCTGTCTGCTCATGGGCTGTCCGGAACAATTCGCAAAGAGCACATCCGATTTTTTATTTTCAAGCATTTCCTCTCTTGTTCCGTTTAAATACCGTTCCATAGCCGTCTTGGCAGCCGCGCCAAAGGGAATGATTCTCTCCTTGTTGCGGTCGCGGCAGAGAATAAAATTCATCTGCATGTTGACATCGGAAAGCGATAGGGTGATCAACTCCGTTACCCGGATTCCCGTTGCGTAGAGAAGTTCCAGCATCGCCTTATCCCGAATCTCTTTGGGACTGTCCCCCGAAGGCTGATCCAAAAGACGCACTACCTCGTCGGGCGTCATAATTTCCGGGGCCTTCTTCTCGATCTTGGGCGCCTTAAGCTTATCGGAAATATCCTCCTCCACCAGCCCTTCCTGCACCATATAATGATAGAACGCCTTTAGGGAGGCAATGTTTCTTGACACGGTAGCTGCTGCAAACTTACTTTCCTCCAGATATTTCACATAATCTATCAGATCCTGCGCCGTCACATCCTTGATCTCCTGTTTCCCCCTCGAAACCATAAAATGTAGTACCTTCTCCAAATCTCTCTTGTATGACATCTCCGTGTTGTTGGAGGTATTCTTCACATTATGTAAATATGCGATAAATGCACTTATCTCTTTTTCCATTTGCCAGAAAGCCCTTCCCTGTGCGTTCTCTTTATGTAAATCAAACCACTGTCTGAGTTCCATTATAATCAGATTTTTTTAGAAAAGCAAATGGATTTTTTCCCGAATTTATGGGCATTTGCGCCATTTTTGCTATAAGGCACAACATATCGTCCGCATATGATTTTATGTCTACTATATCTTGAAAAAATGAATAAAAAAATTTTTTTAAAAGATTTTTAGTATAAAATGGACGATATCAGGATTGACATAACTCTCCAACAGGCATCCGATTATGACAACCGCCGTAATTCCGGCCATCTGTACGCTCTTTTTTACATAAAACCGACGGCCAAACCGCTCGTACCCTTCTAACTGCGTCCTCGGCGCATAGAGGATCTGATTGACATTTGCCGCCCATAGAAAAAGGCCGATATAAGCTGGCACTAACAGAATCGCCTGTGGGAACAGCACGCCCGCAATCAACAAAATTCCCCTGATTCCATAACGGACAACCGCCACAGACAAAAGGCAGCCGGCAGCCAGCCCCGTATAGCAGATGTAAGCGCAAAGCGCAGGCATCCCCACTATGGTAGTGGAAACAAGACCCAAAACGCAGACAGCGGAAAGTCTATGCCGCAGAATATAACCCACAAGGCTCTCTCCATCCGGTCTGCTGTTCTTCAAGCGGTTCACCATCTCCGCTCCTAAAAGACCTCCATTTCTGATCCATGTATCATGTCCCAAATTCACAATCAGGATTCCCATAAAAAATCCGATCAGAAACAGATATGCCATTTGATAACCATTCTTGATCCGAAACTGTCCGCGCAAAAATACACCGCCTCTGCTCAATCATTTCCATCAGGTATCGTTCTCCCTAATGTATATGCGCATAAGGCGGTGTACATGTATCTTGCTCTATCTTTCCTTATCCCTTATGAATTTTTTTATCATACGCCAACAGGGAAGAAACGGTTTTTCCATCCTGAATCTTACAGTCGAAAATCATCTGCACCAACTCGTCGAGATCATGACTTTCCACGTTTAAAAATTCGTCCTCATCAAGATGCTGTTTCCCCGGCTTTAAATCTGTCGCCAGATAAACGTCTATCTTCTCGTTGCAAAAGGCAACCGTCGTCCTAAGCGTCAAAAGAAGCTCCAGCTTCCCTGCCACATAGCCGGTCTCCTCCTCAAGCTCCCTGGCCGCCGCAATCTCGGTAGGCTCATCCACACTGTTTAAACCACCCGCCGGAATCTCCAACGTTTCTCTGTCAAGCGCATTCCGGTACTGACGCACCATCAAAAGCTTTCCGTCCTCCTTTACGGCCACCACAGCGGCCGCCCCCTTGTGGCTGATCAGATCCCACTTAACAACATTGCCGTTGGCAACGCGGATCGTATCCTGATAATAGTCTATGATCGCGCCCTTGTGTACCAATTCCCTGTTCAAACGCTCGTATTGCTTATCCGCCATCTCAATCTCTATCCTCTTTCTTACCTGTTTTTCTTTCTACCGGAGTATTCCTCATCAGACGGGCCTTCACCGGCTTCCCTTCAAGCAGTTTCAGCCACCGCATCCTGCAATAACTTTTCCACGCTGACTAACTTCACGCACAGCACAAACACATCCGTGGCCTCGGCCATTTCCTCCGCTGTGGGGTACGTGGGTGCAATACGGATATTGCTGTCTTTCGGGTCTTTCCCATAAGGGAACGTAGCTCCCGCGCCGGTCAAAACCACGCCCAGCTCCTTACACTTTGCCACGATCTCCTTCGCACAGCCCTCCATCGCTTCAAAAGAGATGAAATAGCCGCCAAGCGGCTTCGTCCATTCGCCGATTCCCAAACCGCCAAGCTCCTCTTCCAAAACCGAAAGCACCGCCTCAAACTTAGGTCTGATAATAGCCGCATGCTTTTTCATATGGTTGCGCATCCCCTCCAGATTCTTAAAAAATCTGGCGTGACGCAGCTGGTTTACCTTGTCGTAACCGATCGTCCGCAGCGTCAAAGTTTTCTTCACATCCTCAAGATTTGCCGCAGAGGTCGCCATCGCCGCTATTCCAGCGCCAGAAAAAGAGATCTTGGAAGTAGAGCAGAATTCATACACAATATCCGGATTCCCGGCCTTCTCGCACTCGCTCAATATCTCCAGAAGCGTATCCTGCTTATCCTCGTATAAATGATGCACCGCATAAGCATTATCCCAATAAATCCGGAAATCTTTGGCCGCCGGCTTAAGCGCCGCAAATCTTCTCACCGTCTCATCCGAATAGGTAATCCCCTGTGGGTTGGAATACTTGGGTACGCACCAGATTCCCTTTACCGCCTCATCCTCAGACACATATTTTTCCACCAGATCCATATCCGGCCCTGTGGCCGTCATCGGAATCACGATCATCTCAATGCCGAAATGCTGGGTAATCGCAAAATGCCTGTCATATCCCGGCGCCGGACACAAAAACTTTACTTTATCTAATTTACACCAAGGCGTAGAACCCAAAACGCCGTGGGTTACGGAACGTGAAATCATATCGTACATGATTGACAAACTGGAATTTCCAAAGACAATTACGTTTTCCGCCGATACATCCATCACATCCGCCATCAGATGCTTCGCCTCCGTGATGCCGGTCAGCAGACCATAGTTTCTGGTGTCCATCCCTTCCATGGACATCATATCCGAATCGGAATTCAGAGCGTCCAAAAGCCCCATCCCCATATCAAGCTGTGCGGGTTCCGGCTTTCCTCTGGACATATCAAGCTGTAATCCTTTTCTCTTAGCATCCGCAAACTGTCTGTCCAGTTCCGCCTTCTGCGCCATAAGTTCCTTTTTCGTCATCATACTGTACGCTTTCATTTTTTCAACCATTCCTCCATTTTGAATCATTGAATAATTGTATACAATCATACACTGCTTTTTATTTTACTATATGTGCGTGATTTTCTCAAGTATACAGATCGGATAATTTTATGATTTTCTACAGCCATTTTATGGAAAAATGTCACAAAGAAAC
>CAMXIK010000070.1 GCA_947243855.1 uncultured Lachnospiraceae bacterium
GTGTAAGAGGAGATGACCCATTTTGAACGCAAACGACAATAACAATCGTTATTACAATGATTACGGCTATCCAAACAATAACCGTCAGCCAAATCCTTACAATGGCGCATATGGCGGAGGGTATCAGGGTAATTATAATAATGGACAGCCACAGATCCCGTTGCCGCCGCATGGCCAAGGAACGGGCAATGAAAGAGGGGGCGGCAATTTTATTGTGGGGCTTGTGGTCGGTATTGCTTCGACCGCTCTGGTGATCGGATGCGTCGCCGCGGTTACAAAGATTTACAAGACGGCGGGCAGCGGAAATGTGGTAAGCCGCGAAGCAGCCGGCAGCGTTGTAAATGAAGATACCGAGAAAAAGCTTTCTGCAATCGAGGATGTGATCGAAGAATATTATTATCAGGATGCGGATATTGATGTGGATGCCATGACCGAAGGTATATATGCGGGTATGGTAAATTCTCTCGGCGATCCCTATTCCGTCTACTATACGGAGGAAGAGTGGAACGATCTCATGCAGGAGACGGAAGGAGTTTATTACGGCATTGGCGCATACCTGATGATTGATCCCAATACGGGGCTTGGTAAAATATCGGGTGTTATAGATAACACGCCTGCACAGGAGTCTGGGCTTCGCGCCGACGATCTTCTTTATCTGGTGGACGGGGTGTCGACCATGGGCATGGAGCTTTCTGAGATTGTGTCGATGGTGAAAGGCGAGGAAGGGACGACGGTACATCTCACCATATACAGAGAGGGCGAAAGCGATTACTTGGAAGTAGATGTGGAGCGCCGGAAGATTGAGTCGCCCACGGTTAATTATGAGATGTTGGAAAATGATATCGGCTATATTCAGATTACAGAGTTTGACGAAGTGACGACGGATCAGTTTACCGAGGCGCTGGCTGTGATCAAGGGTTCCGGTGCAAAGGGGCTGATTCTTGATCTGCGTGGCAATCCCGGCGGCAGTTTAAACGTGGTGGTGGACATTGCGAGGGAAATTCTGCCGAAAGGTCTGATTGTCTATACGGAAGATAAATATGGACAGCGCGACGAGTACACCTGCGACGGGAAGCGGGAATTGAATATCCCTTTGGTGGTTCTCGTCAACGGTAATTCCGCCAGCGCGTCGGAGATTCTTGCGGGCGCTATTCAGGACTACAAAAAAGGCGTTCTGGTGGGAACAACTACCTTTGGCAAGGGGATTGTGCAGCGCGTACTGCCCTTGACCGACGGCACGGCATTAAAACTGACGATCAGTTCCTATTATACGCCGAAAGGGAATAATATTCACGGCGTCGGCATCGAGCCGGATGTGGTGTGTGAGTTCGATGGAGACGCATACTATGAGGACGGCGTGGATAATCAGCTTGAGAAAGCCGTGGAGGAAGTTAAGAAGGCCAGAAGATAGACAGGCGGCAGATGCAAACGGGAGGTTTCTATGAATATTGTCCTTTTATCCGGCGGCTCCGGCAAACGTCTGTGGCCCCTCTCTAACGATACGCGGTCAAAACAGTTTATTAAAATCTTTAAGACAGATACAGACGATTACGAGTCTATGGTGCAGCGGGTGTACCGGCAGATTCGCGCTGTGGACGGATCGGCGAATATTACCATTGCCACTTCAAAATCCCAAGTGTCGGCGATCCATAATCAGTTAGGAACGGACGTAGGCGTTAGCGTTGAACCATGCAGAAGGGACACCTTTCCAGCCATTGCGCTGGCGGCGGCGTATCTTCATGACGTGCAGAAAGTTGATCCGGAGGAGTCTGTGGTGGTCTGCCCGGTAGACCCTTACGTAGAGCAGGATTATTTTGAGGCGCTTCAAAGGCTTGGCGAACGGGCGGCAGATAGTGAAGCAAATCTGGTTTTGATGGGCATTGAGCCTACTTATCCCAGCGCAAAATACGGTTATATTATCCCGGAGGATACGGGAGAGATCAGCCGCGTTTCCATGTTTAAGGAAAAACCGGACGTGGAAACGGCCAAAACCTATATTGCGAAAGGCGCGCTCTGGAACGGCGGCGTATTTGCGTTTCGTCTGGGTTATGTATTGAGACGCGCCCATGAGTTGATCGATTTCCGGGTTTATCAGGATCTCTACGAAAAGTATGATAGGCTGACAAAGATCAGCTTTGACTATGCGGTGGCGGAACACGAGCCGCAGATTGAAGTGATGCGCTTCGGCGGTATGTGGAAGGATATGGGGACATGGAATACCCTGACGGAAGCGATGGAAAGTCCCAGCATCGGAAAAACAATTCTGAACGAAGAATGCAGTAATGTCCATGTGGTAAATGAATTGGATGTACCCGTGCTCTGCATGGGATTGAAGGATGTGGTGGTTGCGGCCAGCCCCGAAGGGATTCTTGTCTCCGATAAGGCGCAGTCCAGTTACATTAAACCTTTTGTGGATGCGATTGACCAACAGATTATGTTTGCGGAAAAATCATGGGGGAACTTTCGTGTGATTGATATCGAAGAGGGCAGCATGACCATTAAGGTTACCTTGAACGCTGGACATAAGATGAATTATCACAGCCATGAGAGGCGCGATGAAATTTGGAATATCATTGAAGGCGAAGGGCGCGCCGTTATCGATGGTGAGGAGCGGAAGGTGACCGCCGGGGACGTGATTACCATGAAGGCTGGAACGCCGCACACGATCATTGCGGACACCGCCTTACAGGTGATCGAGGTGCAGATCGGGCAGGAGATTAGTGTGGCGGATAAGAAGAAGCTGGAATATTAGTAGATTCTGAGCTTGATAAATTGACAACTGTAGTTGGATGTAGTAAAATTTCGTTACTTACATTATTGCAGGGAGTAAGATACGAATGACAATAGATGAATGGCAGGAGTGGTGGCAGACATTTCTGAAAGAAAAAAAGCTTCAAGGTAAAATTGAAGAACTTGATGCGGCAGACCAAGTAAATGGAAATGAGCCTCAAACAGAGAAAATTTGTTTTGAAGTTTATCATAATTATGATAAAATCAAAGGAGATTTGGAAGAAATCAAAAAGGAACTGGTAGATATCCTTGGTCAATTGGAACAGGTGCATTTACAAAGCGGGCGTGTGAAAAAGAAAGACAGTCTGATTGAAAAGATTATTCGAAAGAGGCATCTATATCATCGATCACAAACAAGCAATTACGCGCGTATAAACAGCCAGAATTATAGGGACATTATAACAGATTTGGCAGGAATCAGATTGATCATAAATTATCGTGGGAAATGGCAGGATATTCATAATGAAATTTTAAAAGGGTTTCCGCTTAAGGAGAGGGAATTATACGACGGGATTGAGCATTTGCCACATAGAGAAGGAGAAAAATTTTTAGCCGAAATTCCTATCGTATATCATGCCCATGATGATTCTATAGAACAATATTCACAAGCAGGTCTTAAAACAGAGGAGCATGAACAAGGATATAGAAGTATACATTATGTAATTAGTTATAAAGGATATTATGCAGAGTTGCAAGTTAGAACCATATACGATGAAGCGTGGAGCGACTGCGATCACAGTTATGTATATAAGCATGAAGCGAAACCCAATAATTTGGCTTTGCACAATTTATCTGATATCCTGTGTAAAATAACAAATGTGGCAAATGATATTGGAGATAATATGCACGATGTTTTTACATACGAAAAATTTTCCGGTGCGGAGGGTGATATTTGGATGGCTTCTTCTGAAGATATAAAATTTTTTAACGATATGGTTGTAAAGTTAAGGGAAGCGGAAGAAGAATTGTCAGCGTTTGTTAACAGATTACAAGAGCGGGATTGATCAAAACTTCAATGGAGGAAAAGCTATGAACTCAGGATGGAACGAGCGAGCAAAGCTATTTGTAAAAAGAATGGAAGAGGGGACGATTCCAAAACGCCATTTGATCAACCATGGGAAGGATTTTACAAAAGGGCCGGAGGATATCGCATGCATGCGCTTTAATCGCTATCTTGGTTCATGCGGTTATCAGCTAATGAAACACCGTATCGGGATGGAGGCAAGAATATACCGTGGATGAAAAAAATAATGTTGTAGAATTCGGAGGATATCAATATTTAGTTCAAAAGTTCGGAAAAGAAAAAGTTACCTCTCGGTTTGAGTTTGTGAACAATATATTGCAGGAATATATAAGACAAAATCAATATGAAAACAGGGTAATAGTCTGTCAGAATATAGTGGAACATATTGTAATTGACTATTTCGTAGATATTGATCGGCTGAAGGAGTTTCAGGAAATTAAGTTTGTAAATGAAATAAAAATATATTCCTATTTATCTTATTGGATGCTGCGGCATAAACCTTTGCAAATTATTGGGGGCGATGGGCAGGATGATTTGGTATTTATCAATGAAGAATGTGTAGCAGATTTTCTTTGCAGTTTTCTTTTTACTAAGCCAGACAATGTTCCTTTTATTGCGGAACAGAAACCGCAAATTGATGAATTTATTAAAACGTTAAGATATCATCTTGTTTATCGGGGCTATTCTGCGCAGAATATTGAATTGATGCTGTTGGCTTTTCAGGCAGGAAGAGGATATCAGTATTCGGTGGATTACCAACGTTAAAATTATTCGCAGGGTTGTCAGTACTCCCTGCTGATTTCACTGATGCCGCAGCGGCTCATAAAT
>CAMXIK010000071.1 GCA_947243855.1 uncultured Lachnospiraceae bacterium
CGCAGGCGGATGAGATGACAAGAAAGTACCCTAATTTTAAAGTGATTGGCGATCTGTCCGTCAAGCAGTGGATCTTGATCAGCGATAAGGTCTATACGGGAAACAGTTCTACTTTTGTGGAGGCGTTCTTTGGGAAAAAGATGTGCTATCTGCTCTTCCCAATTCCCGTGCCCGCAGATTATGAGCTGGCGTTTTTGAAAGAGGCGGATAAAATTTCCGATTACACGGAGTTTGAGAAAACGACCCGTGGGGATGAAAGACCCTTCCCTGTCAGCGAGAAGCTGATCGACGAGGTGTATACCATTGACTGGGAAAAGCCAAGCTACGTGAAGTTTGCGGATATGGCGGAGGAGGTTTTAAAAGACCCATACTATAATTTGACCAAGGAGCAGCTAAAGGCGTATTATCACAAGATGGGCCCGGCGGAAAAGGTTACGAAGGCGTTGACGAAGATCACTCCGCTCTATAATGCGTATCTTACCATGCTAGAGAGCAGTACGCCAAAGTGGAAATGGCTGGAGGAAAAGCGCAGGGCGAGAAGGGAATTGGAGCAGGTGGCCCACGACTTTGAGAAGACAAGCGACGAGGAGATTGCGGGGATTGTTGCGAAGATCGCGGCGGAGCTTGAAAAATAATTACGATATTTTTTAAAGGAGGAAAAGAAGATGAGTGATAAAATTACAGCAGTAGTGCCGGTGAAAGGAAACAGTTCCCGACTGCCGAACAAAAATATATTGCCGTTCGGCGGTTCCAATTTGTTACAGCACAAGATCGAGCAGTTAAAGCAGGTGAAGGGACTGCACGAAATCATTGTCTCGTCAGATTCTGATGAGATGCTGGCGATCGGGGAAAAATGCGGGGTAAAGGCGATCAAAAGACCCACGCAGTATGCCGACGAGTCGGTGCCTTTCGGCATGTTTTTAGAGTATCTTTGCGACACCATTGAGGGAGACCATCTTCTCTATGCCTGCGCGACGTCGCCCTGTGTGGAACCCTATCTGTACGAGAAGGCGATTCAGGTATATTTTGAAAAGCTGAAAGAGGGATATGATTCCCTGATTACGGTTTCGCCCTACCAGACTTATCTGATGGACGACAACGGCCCCCTGAATTTCAAAATGGGCTTAGAGCATAAAAACTCCGAACAGCTTCCCATGATGTATCATTTTACGAACGGCATCGATCTGGCGCCCACGGAGAAGGTGAGGGAGTGGCATTATAACTATGGCCCTAAGTATTATCAGTTGGTGATCAACAAACGCGAGGCGGCGGATATCGACGATCTGTACGACTATGAAATGGCAAAGGCGCTCTATGCGATGAAAGACCCTAACCCGACGAGGTAGCAGGCGCAAACGGCGAGGGTCTGGAAGTTTAGAAGGAAAATAAAGATGGACAAGATCAAATTATTGGACTGCACCCTCCGGGACGGCGGGTATATCAACGATTGGAATTTTGGATATCATACGATCCGCAGTATTATCAGACAGCTTGTGGAATCGCAGGTGGACTATGTGGAGGTCGGCTTTCTGCGAAACTGCGAGTATGACCGGGACAAGGCGTTGTACAACAACTGCGGGGAAATGATGCCTATATTGCCGGAAAAGCGGGGTAATACGATGTTTACCGCTATGGCGCTGCACAACAAATACGATATTGAGAAACTGGAAGATTATGACGGCAGAACCATCGACGCCATCCGCGTGACCTTCCATGATTACGATATCGACGAGGGGCTGGTTTTCATCGAGAAGGCGAAGCGGAAAGGCTACAAGGTGTTCTGCAATCCCATCAATATTATGGGCTATTCCGATGAAATGATCTTAGAGCTGCTTGCAAAAGTGAACCGGATTCAGCCTTACGCTTTTTCTATTGTGGATACCTTCGGTTCCATGATGAAATCCGATTTGCTGCGCATTTATTCGTTGATCGAGCATAATCTGGACAAGTCCATTGTGATAGGCCTGCATCTGCACGAGAATCTGGCGCTGTCTTACTCGCTGGCGCAGGAGTTTATCGCCATGAAAGCCAGCGAGAGAAAGAGCGTGATCGACGCTTCCATGCTTGGCATGGGAAGAACGCCGGGAAATCTGTGTATGGAGCTGATCATGGATTACATGAACAAGACACAGGGGGCTGTCTATGATGTAAATCCGGTGTTAGACGGCATCGACGACTATATTATCCAGTTAAAACAGATAGAGCCTTGGGGTTACAGCACCCCCTATGCGCTGTCCGCCAAGTTTAATCTGCACAGGAACTATGCGGAGTACCTGATCGGGAAGGGACGCCTTAGGGCTAAGCAGATCAATCAGATTTTGGCGGGGATCAAGGCGGATAAGAAGACGGCCTACGACGAAGCCTATATCGAGGAACTGTACCGGAAATTCCAGAACCACGAGGTAGACGATGCAAAGCTGCTTACGGCCTTGGAGGAGAAGCTGAAGGGGAGAAAGATTCTGATTTTAGCACCCGGCGCCAGCATACGCAGGCAGCGGGAAGAGATAGAGGCGTTTATTAAGGAGGAGAGCCCCCTCATATTCGCCGCAAATTTTGCACCGGCGGATTTCTCTGCGGATTATGTTTTCTGCTCAAATGCGATGCGTTATGACGCTTTGGAGGAGAAACGGCAGGGGAGCGAGGTGTTAATTACCTCTAATCTGACGGATGTGTGCGAGGAGCCGAATGTGCTCAATTACGCAGACCTTTCCTTTGACGAGAAAGGGATTTGTGACAACTGCGTCATTATGCTGATGAAGCTTTTGATCAGATTGAAAGCGAAGCAGGTGTACGTGGCCGGGTTTGACGGTTATCAGAAGGAAGGCGGCAACTATGTCACGTCCTATATGGCGAGCCAGCATACGAAGGGGATGGAGGAAAACATCAGAAACCGCGCTTACGTGGAGAATATCCGCAAGCAGATAGAGGTTGTGTTTTTAACGGGTTCTTTATATAATGGATAAAGCGCGAAAGGACAGAGGAAATCGGGATTATGATGTTAGATAAAAAAAGCGTGGAGCACATTAAATACTTGGTCATCGATGTGGACGGCACCATGACGGATGCCGGCATTTATTATGATGAGCATGGAAACGAATTAAAAAAATTCTGCACCAAGGACGGCGCCGGTTTTTTTGCGGCACATTATGCGGGAATCAAGCTGATGGTGCTGACCGGCAGAGAGTGTCAGGCGACCACCCGCAGGATGCAGGAGATGAAATTTGAATATATTGTGCAGAATATCAGGGATAAATCCGCCTATCTTGAGGAGTTCATGAAAAAGAACGGGATAAAGCGCGAGGAGATCGGCTATATCGGGGATGATTTAAACGATCTGCCGCCCATGAAGCTGTGCGGTTTTGTGGGGTGCCCTGCGGACGCCTGCGAGGAAGTGAAGGAGTATGCAGATTATGTGGCAGGTACAAAGGGCGGCAGCGGTGCGGTCCGGGATGTGATCTGCGCGATGATGAAGGCGCGGGGGGACTGGGAGCAGGCTGTCTCGGCAGTGTATGGAATCGGGATATAGTGATAACGGGGTAGAAGATGCGGCCGAGAATGAACGTCTATTTGACAACTGCAAAAAGGGTTTTTCATTATGCCTATCCGGTGATTTGTTCGCTTTTTGAGCAGAATGCGGATTCCGAGGTGTATTTGTATCTCGTTTCTGAAAATCTGGAGGAGAGCGACATCCGTGCGGAGCTGGAATTGGCGGCCCGTTATGACGGACATATCGTGATCCTGCGTTTTGACGAGGAGATGGCGCGTGGAAAAATCGTATCCGCTTCCGATCATTGGCCTCTCGGAACGCTGGGCTGTTACTGGCTGTTTCATGAATTGCTGCCAGATGATGTGGACAGGATTCTTGCACTGGAATCGGACGCTGTCGTGACGGGGTCGCTCAGGGAGTTTTATGATACGGATTTAACGGGGTATTATGCGGCCTGTCCTGACGCGGAGCATAAGCCGGCGGCGCATAGGGAATTGATGAAGAAACTCCAGGGGGATCTTTTGACGTTTGTCGTTTCCGTCTATGATGTGCAGGCGGTTCGGCGGGATTTTACGCTGGATCAGATTCTGGAAACAGACCGCTATGTGGTGCGGGAGTTTGGCCATTCGCAGCAGGAGCTGACTTTTGGCATTTTGTTTCGGGACAGGATTAAGTTTTTGCCTGCCGCCGATCTGTGCGTGGAGGAGAACAGCCAGTCTATGGCGGCTATGGGCATTGCTTACCTGACGGCCTGTGAAACGACCTGTAAGGCGCTCCATTTTTCGTCCACGGCGGAGAAGGAGAAGCCGTGGAATCCGGTGTATCTTATGCCGGGCTATGCGAAATGGTGGCATTATGCGAAACAAAGCCCTTATTATCAGGCATATTTCGAAGAGCAGTGGAAGACCTACGAGAAAAAGCGCACGGAGACGGAGGCGCTAAAGAAAAATATTACCTATAAAAACGTCCTGTTTACAACGCTGGCGGCGTATGCAGTTTTGATGCTGGCGGCAGGGGTTTGGGTTATGGGGACAGCGACGGGATTCGACGCGCTGTACATTTTTGTGTGGGCGGCCGTTACGTTTGGCCTGCTGGCGG
>CAMXIK010000072.1 GCA_947243855.1 uncultured Lachnospiraceae bacterium
CGGTTCCCGAAAATTCCCATTTCCGCAAAGGCAGCGCTGGTAGAAATATCCGGCTCCTCGGCCACATAGTCTGCTTCCGGTTCATGGATAATCTCCACCCGTCTCGGCCGTATCGGTTGAAAATCAATCTCCTCTTCCGCCAAGACTGGCTCCTCCGTTTCCACGGAAGGCCTCCACTCTGGCTCCATTTCCGGCATACTCTCCTCTTCCACGGTGACGTCCTCAACCTCGGCTTCCCGCACCTCTTCTACGATCTCAGGCGAGTAAGCCTTCGCGCTGTGAAGGGACCAAAGATCAGTCCGGGTATCCTCCACGGCGCCCATCACGGACTGCACAGCCTCTTGAACCGCCTCCTGCGCCTCCCTTGCGGAAAGCTCCGCGTTATGAATCCTTCTCAGCGCTCCCTCGGCGGCCTCTTCGGCATCTTTCGCCTTTTTAGCCGTCTCTCCCGCTGTAATCTCCGCATCGCGGACAGTCTGACGGATCTCATCTGCAACCTGATTCGCCTCGCCAATGCTGGCCATCAGCGTATCATGTTTATCGTTCAGCATGTCATATAGAAAAGTAACTTCTTTATGATTCTTATTGATTTCTTCCAACACGGTATCCGAATACTCGTTCACCGCCATGATCTTCTCATTTGCTACGCGCTCCATCGCGCGCTCCGTCTTCTCTATGGAGTAGCCGATCGTCTCGTCCACAATGTCGGAAACCTTTTCCCGGACGCTCTCCGCCTCGCCCTCCACCAGCTTCCTGATTTCGGCCTCACTGATCAGCTGCACTTCCTCATCCACGTTCTTTTTTCCCGCTGGCAATAGGTATCCCAACAGGAATATCCCAGCCCCAATGATAATCAGAACGATCTCTATTACGCTCATGTTTTTCCCTTTCGTAATCCGGTTTTATCCTTATCAGACACTAACTCATCGTGTCGAAGGTACTCAATCCCATACCTTTCAACAGCACCTTGCCGTCCGGCTCCGGCTTTTCCTGCTTCTTCTGCTTCCTGTTTTTTCCGCCGTCTCCCTGATATTCATTGCTTCCCTTTTCTTTGGCGTCGAATTTTTTCTGGCGGTTCTCCGTCCTATCCCCCTGATTGACACGCTGAACCTGTTTCTCCACCTGCTTGGTCATCTGCTGCCCAAAATTAGACTGATCCACCAGTCCCTTCGTGTCTTCATTGTGTTTCACTGTCGTAAAATCTTGGGCCCTTGTAATCTGCCCCTGCATTTCCACAAATCCTATCGCCATAATTACTCCCCCTTAGAGTTTTTAGAACGGCGCCATCTTTACATCGCCCCGTTCTCTCACGAAGCGACAGTAATGCGTGGTCTTCTGTACTACCATAGACACATCGCCAATGCAGATTTTCGTACCCGGATAAACCTCGCCCTTTACACGGACCACCGTTTCCGATGAGCTTCCCAAACGCTTCTGCAATTCCTCAATCTCTTTATTGGCCGCAGCTATGGCCTCAGTTTTCTCCTTGTTTAGCACCGCCATGGACTGCACCTGCTGAATCTGTTCCGGACTCAGCTTCACGCCCTTAGCCAGCTTTTGTTTCGCGGAAAGCAGGGTAGGCTGCACCGTCTGCAGCAGCTTGGTGTCCTCGCCAATCTGCTTTTGCAGTTGAGCGATGCGCTCCTTCACCTTGGGATCAGCCCCTACCTCTATAATGGTGTCGGCCCCCATCTCGGAACCAAGCGTTTTCACATTGACGCTTCCTGTCGCGCAAACTTTTCCGCCCGTGATAAATCCGCGTCTGCCGTCCACGTTCACCTCTCCGCCCGCAGTCACCCTGCTGTGCAGAATCGATTCGGAAGCCACATAGCCCTGCGCCTGTGCCGTCACATTTTCTAAAAACTTAGAGATAATATTGCCGTCAGCCTTCAATATACCACGGCCCATCCCGTTCATACCCCGCGCAATCACAATATTGCCGCCGGCCTCCAAAACTGCGCCCTCCACGACGCCCTTCACCACAATATCGCCTTTGGCTTTCACGTGAAAGTTCGTGGCCACATTACCGTTAATCTGCACGTTGCCGTCATAATCAATATTGCCGGTAGCGGTATCCACATTTTCCACCGCCAGCTCATCGGAAACGAAAACCGACCCCTGCACCAGCTCCACATGGCCGCTTACTTGAGAAGTAAGCACCGTTCTGTCCTCGGACAGTTCAATATTATGCCCAAATTTTAAGGTTTCCTTCCTCACCTCTGCGGGCAGCACTTTTTCCCCGAGAAGGTTTTCCCCGGGCACGCCCGGCTCCTCCGGATGCAGAACTGCCAGCACATCGCCCTTGTCACAATGATTTAGTATATTCAAATGGAAGAAATCTACGCTTCCATCCTCATTCAAAGTTGGTTTTGCCTTTTTATCCGTATTAAATTTATATTCAATATAGGCGTTTTTCCCCTGAACGGGAGGTTTCCCCTCCGCCACCAGAATATCCTCGCAGTATTCCTTGTTCTTAAAAAAACCCTCGATGGCGTCCGTGAGAATACCGCTCTTGATGCCCCGAAGCTCCAGATCGTGAATCATCTCCTGCGCAGTCATATCCTCGCCGCCCTCAGAGGCCGCATAAAACTTCGCATAGGCCTGCATCTTATCAGGCCCTACCGTCAGCTTATAACATTCTCTTTCTTTTAGTCTTGTCTCGTTTCCGAGACTAACCTCCCTTTGTTCCTTCTCCGCACCTTCCACCGCACGTTTTAAGGAAGGCAGATCGCAGGCGTAATCCTTCATCGTCAGATACTCGATGACATCCAGAATATCGAGCGGTTTTCCCCCTCCCGTAGGCGGAAACAGCTTCAATGACGACGCCCCTTCTTTATTTACCAGCCTGAAATATCCGTTCATACACACCCCTATTTCTATTTTCTCTTATCAGTATCTATCAGAATCCCGATATAATCCCCCATTTTTCCCCTCATCTTCTGCAACGCCCTCGTATGCAGCTGAGAAATCCTTGACTCGGAAACCTCCAGTATATTGCTGATCTCCTTAAGCGTCAAATCCTCGTAATAGTAAAGCAGAATCACCTTCCGCTCCTTCTCTGTCAAAAGCTCAAGCGCCTGAGCCAGCATCTTCTTTAACTCGTCTCTTTCCAGTATTTCCTCCGGCGATTCAAAAGCAGCGCTCTTTGTGCTCCCGGCCTCGTTGGACACTTCGCTTCCCTGTTCCAGAAATTCATTTAAGGAAACCACGTTGGTAATCTTCATCTGAGACTGCCAATCCAGATACTCGTCGTCCGTAATTCCCAACATCTTGGCGATTTCCTCGTCGGTGGCGCTCCTGCCGTACTGCGTCTCGATTTCTTTTATGGCCGCATCAATCCGTTTCTGTTTTTGCCGGATCGTCCGCGGAATCCAGTCCATCTTGCGGATCTGATCCAAAATCGCCCCGCGTATCCTCAGGCTGGCATAAGTCTCAAACTTAACGTCTTTCAGGCAGTCAAACTTATCAATGGCATCGATCAAGCCAAATATGCCATAGCTCACAAGATCCTCGTACTCCACATTATATCCGAGATACATGCTGAGACGGCCGGCCACTACCTTTACCAAAGGCGCATACTCCAATATGATCTTTTCCCGTATCTCAGGAGACTTGGCGCTTGCATAGTCTTCCCAGAGTTTCTTTCTGCCTGTTTCGTCCATTCGAGTACCTGTTTCCCTTATTATTTGTTACGGTTACGCCTCATTCTATGACTCGGGCTCCTTCTCAATCACTTCGCCCTCCTCCATATGCGCTTCTTGTATCTGAAGCTCAAACCGATCCAACATAATCTGCAAAATACGTCCGACAAAATAAAACCCTAGCAGCACGCACAGCAGAATAATCAACATCGTCAGCAGTTCATACCGCCAAATCCGCATGACAATACTGACAACCGCCCCGGCAAGTAACATGACAAAAGGAGGGATCAATCTACGCTTTCTCGCCTTCGCTTGTCTCTCCTCTTCCTCTCTCTTTTCCCTTGCCTCCCGCTGGGCCGCTGTTTCAAGCTCCTCCTCCGGTTCTGCTTCCTCCGCGGACTCCTCCCCTTGCTTTTCCTCCTCGGTGTCCGTCACGGCGTTATCCGTCTCTTCCTTCTTGTTCTCTTCCCAATCCACCTTGCTGCCCTTCCATCATCCATCCGCGGCAGGATCAGATCTTGTACTCCTGCTTACCAACTGCCCTGATTACAAAATCTCCCGTCTCGGGATAAAAAATTACTGTTCTTCCAAAATTCTTACCGGTGTCTTCCGCCAGAATCGGAATCCGCATCTGTGCCAGCTTTTTTTTGGTTGCCTGCACATTTCTCTCTCCCACGCGGACCATTTCACTGTTGCTGCCAAATCCAAACATCTGCGCGCCGCCGGCTATCTTCGCCACCAGTCTGCTTCTGTTTGCCCCTTTTCTGGTCACCTGTTTCACAAGCTCTTCTATCCCTGTGTCCGCAAATTTAGGTATGTTGGAGTT
>CAMXIK010000073.1 GCA_947243855.1 uncultured Lachnospiraceae bacterium
CGCCGTTAATAAAAGCTTTTCCGGAGGTTGCGCCGTAAAGCGCCACGTTGCCGATAATGATGTTTTCATCCTGTTTAAAGGCGGAACCTTTCGGCGGGTATACCACCAGCTTGCCGCCGGACAAGCCCTTGCCGAAATAATCGTTGGAGTCGCCCACAAGCTCCAGCGTCAGTCCCTTCGGGATGAACGCGCCAAAGCTCTGTCCGCCGGAACCCTTGCACAGGATATGATAACTGTCCTCCTCCAGCGTATCGCCGAATCTTCTCGTAATCTCCGAGCCAAAAATCGTGCCGAAGGTGCGGTCCGTATTGGACACATCCACCTCGAGGCTTCGTTTCTGCCCCGTCTCCAAGGCTTTTGAAAGCTGCTTTAAAAGTACCTTCTCATCCAGCGTCTTTTCCAGATGGAAGTCATAAACCTGTTTCGGGTCAAAGATAAACTTCTCCTTGCTTCCTTCGTAAGGATTGCTCAGAATCAAATCCAGATCCACCTTACGCTGGCGGTCCGTCAGGTTCTCTTTTACCCGCAAAAGATCGGTTCTGCCCACCAACTCATCCACTTTTCGCACGCCCAGCTTCGCCATATATTCCCTAAGCTCCTGCGCAATAAACCGCATGAAGTTCTCCACATATTCGGGCTTGCCTGTAAAGCGTTTGCGAAGCTCCGGGTTCTGGGTCGCCACGCCCACCGGACAGGTGTCCAGATTGCAGACCCGCATCATCAGACAGCCCATGGTCACAAGCGGCGCTGTGGCAAAGCCGAACTCCTCCGCGCCAAGAATGGCTGCGATCGCCACATCCCGTCCACTCATCAGCTTCCCGTCCGTCTCGATACGCACTTTATTTCTAAGGCCGTTTTGAATCAGCGTCTGATGCGTCTCCGCAAGCCCCAGCTCCCAAGGCAGTCCCGCGTTGTGGATAGAATTTCTCGGCGCCGCTCCCGTGCCGCCGTCATAGCCGCTCACCAATATCACCTGTGCGCCCGCTTTGGCCACGCCTGCCGCCACCGTACCGACGCCAGCCTCGGATACCAGCTTCACGCTGATACGGGCTTTCGTATTGGCATTCTTCAAATCATAAATCAACTGCGCCAAATCCTCAATCGAATAGATATCATGGTGAGGCGGCGGGGAAATCAGCCCCACGCCCGGCGTGGAATGTCTGGTCTTTGCAATCCACGGATACACCTTCCCGCCCGGCAGATGGCCGCCCTCGCCCGGTTTCGCCCCCTGCGCCATCTTAATCTGGATTTCCTGCGCGCTGTTTAAATATTCGCTGGTTACGCCGAAGCGGCCGCTTGCCACCTGTTTGATGGCGGAACACCGGTTCAAGCCGTCTGGCCCTACCGTCAGCCTTTCCTTATCCTCTCCGCCCTCGCCGGAATTGGATTTGCCATGGAGACGGTTCATAGCAATGGCCATCGTCTCATGAGCCTCCTTGGAAATGGAGCCGTAGGACATAGCCCCCGTCTTAAATCTTGTGACAATGCTGTCAATACTCTCCACTTCCTCGATTGGCACGGGTTTTTTCGCATAATTGAAATCCATCAGCCCGCGCAGGTTCTTGATGCTCTCCTCATTATTGACCGCTTTGGTATATTGTTTAAATAACTCGTAATCACCCCGTCTGGTTGACTCTTGCAGTAAATGAATGGTCTCCGGGTTATAGAGATGTTCGTCCGCACCGCTCCGCATCTGGTGGTGCCCCGTGCTATCCAGCGTCAAATCAGTAGATAGACCGAGCGGGTCAAACGCCATGGAATGCAGCGTATCCACTTCCTCCTCAATATCTTTCAGGGTGATTCCGCCCACACGGCAGACCGTGTTGGTAAAGTATTTATTGATCACTTCCTTGTCGATACCGATGGCTTCAAAGATCTTGGAGCCTTGATAGGACTGAATGGTGGAAATGCCCATCTTGGAAGCGATTTTTACGATGCCGTGCAGGATCGCGTCGTTGTAATCATTCACCGCCGCATAGTAATCTTTATCCAGCATACGGTTGTCGATCAGCTCCTTGATACTCTCCTGCGCCAAATAGGGATTGATCGCCGACGCGCCAAAGCCAAGCAGGGTCGCGAAGTGGTGCACTTCCCTCGGCTCCCCGGATTCTAAAATGATATCGACACTGGTTCTCTTCTTAGTGCTGACCAGATGCTGTTGCAAAGCCGACACGGCAAGCAGGGAGGGGATCGCCACCCTGTTTTCATCCACTCCTCTGTCCGAGAGCACAATGATATTCGCGCCCTCACGGTAGGCTCTGTCCACCTCCACGAACAGCCTGTCAATGGCCTTTTCCAGTCTGGTATTTTTATAATAGGTAATCGGAATGACTTCTACCTTGAAGCCCTCCGCCTTCATGGTCTTGATCTTCAAAAGGTCCGTGCTTGTGAGAATCGGATTGTGCACCCGAAGCATATTGCAGTTCTCCGGCATTTCCTCTAACAGGTTGCCGTCCCGGCCAAGATATACCGTGGTGGAGGTAACCACCTCCTCGCGGATCGCATCGATCGGCGGGTTGGTCACCTGCGCAAAGAGCTGTTTGAAATAGTGGAACAGCGGATGGTGCGCTTTTGAGAGCACCGGGATCGGCGTATCCACACCCATAGCCGCAATCGCCTCCGCGCCGTTCTTTGCCATCGGCAGGATACTCGTCTTTAAATCCTCGTATGTGTAGCCGAAAGCCTTCTGCATACGCTGTCTTTCCTCGTAGGAAAATTCCGGCACGCGCTGGTTGGGAATCTTTAAATCCTTTAAACTAACCAATTTATTGTCGAGCCATTCGCCGTAGGGCTGTGCGGACGCATATTTCTCTTTTAACTCGTCGTCGTCGATGACCCTTCCCTGTATGGTATCCACCAGAAGCATTTTGCCCGGATGCAGACGCTCCTTCGTCACGATCTTAGCGGGATCGATGTCAAGCACGCCCACCTCCGAGGAGAGGATCAGCGTCTCGTCGTCCGTAATCATATAGCGGGAAGGACGTAGACCGTTTCGGTCAAGCACCGCTCCCATGATATCCCCATCGGAAAAAAGAATCGAAGCGGGGCCGTCCCAAGGCTCCATCATGGTCGCATAGTATTGATAGAAATCCTTTTTCTTCTGGGACATGGTTTTATTGTTTTCCCAAGGTTCGGGAATCATAATCATCACCGCTAGGGGCAGCGGCATCCCGCTCATCACCAGAAACTCCAACGTATTGTCCAGCATAGCGGAATCGGAACCGGAAGCGTTGATGGCAGGCAGAATTTTGTGCATCTGTCCCTGCAAATGCTCGGATTCCATGTTTTCCTCTCTCGCCTGCATCTTATCCGCATTGCCGCGGATCGTATTGATTTCGCCGTTATGTACAATAAAGCGGTTCGGATGCGCCCGCTCCCAGCTTGGATTCGTGTTGGTAGAAAAACGGGAGTGCACAATGGCGATCGCAGATTCGTAATCCTTATCCTGCAAATCGGAAAAGAAGGTGCGAAGCTGCCCTACAAGGAACATGCCCTTGTAGACAATCGTCCTGCTGGACAGACTGACCACATAAGTCACATCTGTGGACTGCTCAAACGTTCTCCTTAAGATATACAGCTTTCTGTCAAAGTCGAGACCCTTCTCCACGCCTGCCGGCTTTTTGATAAAAGCCTGCATGATGCAGGGCATACACTCCACCGCCTTGTGTCCCAGCACGGAAGGAACGGTAGGCACATCGCGCCAGCCCAGAAATTCCAGTCCTTCCTTCTTGGCAATGATCTCGAACATCTTCTTTGCCTGATTTCTCTGTAATTCATCCTGCGGAAAAAAGAAAGTACCCACGCCGTACTCCCGTTCCCCGCCGATCTCAAATCCCAGATCCTTCGTCGCCTTAACCATGAACTTATGGGGCATCTGCGTGAGAATACCCACACCGTCGCCCGTCTCGCCCTCCGCGTCCTTACCGGCCCTGTGCTCCAGATTCTCCACAATCTTCAGCGCGTTCTCCACGGTGGCGCGGCTCTTTTTGCCTTTGATGTTCACGCAGGCGCCGATACCGCAGTTGTCGTGTTCAAATTCCGCCCGGTATAAGGGGGACTGGGGGACTGTCCTTTTTACGTCAAACATAGTTACCTCCTTGTCAGAGCAGTTTTGAGGCTCTGCTTCAAAATGCTGATTGAAACGAAAAAGAACGCAAAAAAAGCATCTAGCGCTCCTTTGCGTTCTACATGTATACAATAATACACCCACTTTCAGAAAATGTAAATATAGACTTTTTGGGAAATTGTCGAATAATTTGTCAATTTATTTGTTTGGGCTTTAATTGGCAGAAAGTTTCGCATCCCTTTTCATTAGCGTATAAAATCATACCTTTCGCTCTCCTCACTGTATCTCAAGATATAATTCGACTCCTCAAATGCAAGCGCATAAAACCCACCATTTTTTT
>CAMXIK010000074.1 GCA_947243855.1 uncultured Lachnospiraceae bacterium
CCGCCCTTGATCCCGCCACGGCAGACAAAGTGCTGGCTCTCACGGAAAAAATCATCGCAGAGCGCAAAATCACCTGCCTGATGGTCACTCACAATATGCACCAAGCGCTTTCTCTCGGAAACCGCACCCTTATGATGGACGGCGGCCGTATTGTATTTGAATCGGCGGGGGCAGAGCGAAAGAATCTCACGATCGACGATTTACTGGAACAGTTTAAGGTGCGTGCGGGAAAACAATTAGATAACGACCGTATTTTATTGTCGAAGTAGGGGGCTTCTGTCCGTGCGCAAAACGCCTCCACTTGTCCGCGCATAAGCAGACTCGAAATGCTCCGCATTTCTCGTTCGCGTTGCTCGTCATAAGCTGTCGTATGCAGTCCTGCATGCAAGCATGCGTCCTGCCTCCGCCATCTTCCGACTCTGCTTATGCGCGGACATAAAAGAACAGGCGAAGGACTTTAAAAAAGTCTCTCACCTGCTCAGTGTAAAAGGGGAATTTTACAAAAGGAATTGTAACAAAAAACTTTGTCGAAATCAAGCGGTAAATTAAAAAAAATCAAAAAAATTTTTTCTGGCTTTCCAGCGGCCTTACACCACGAATGCCATCAGCCCCAGCTTCGACAAAATAAGCTCCTGTATCACCACGCCCTGCGCTTTCTTCTTTGCCAGACTGATATCCGCAAAATCGGAAATTGGCATCGTCTTTGTGACATAGCCCGTCTTCTTTTTCCCGAACAGCGATTTTTTCTCCTCCAGAATGCTGATCTTCACCCGCGCCTTGAGCTGTTCATACGTTCGATAGGAAAACTGCTCTTTTGTCATATAATAAAACTGGCTTTCCAACGTGGTCTCCGGATCGGTATCCTTAAAAATATAGTGCTCCACAATGCTCTTATACTTAAAGTTTACCATTTCGTCCTGCAAAATCTCCGCATAACTCAGCTTCGCGCCCAGATAAACAGAGCCGGTATCCTGCATAAAATATTTATAATCCCTATATTCTGTTTCCATCAGCTTTCCTCTCCTGCCGGGGTCTGGATGGACTCTATCTTGCCGCCGCTGATGCGGATTGCATCCTCAATGGATTTTCTGGAAAGTCCCGATTCCTCCATCAGTTCTTCCACCGTCACCGCTCTGCGCAGTTCTTCCCGCAGGGCATTGGCCGCATCCGCCACCTTGTTAATCTTGTCGGCTATCTTTTGGTCACTCTTCTTTTCCGCCGCATTTTCCGCAATGCAATCCTCCATGGCGTCCATCATCATCTTTCCTAACATCCCCTGCGCTTCGTCCGCATGTTCCAATGCGCCCAGCATCGTAACGCCAAGGGTAAGAGCCACATTGCCCTCGCCGATCAGATCTTCCAGCCCGACGCCCTGTCCCGTATAAAGCTTGGCTATCTGCGGCACTTCCGGCAGCATAAGCTGCGTCAGCCTCTCCATCGCATCCGCATCTCCCGCCATGGCGGACAGCGTAATGGCTTCCCGCTCTCCCTCTGTCGCCGACGGCAGCTCCTTAAGCGACTCCAAATAGGAATCCAAATAATTTCGCTCTTCCTCTTCCAAAGCAGCGTCCGTATCCGTGGGCTCGTCTATGCCGATCTTATGTTCCCGCAGATAGGCATACACCATTTCCATCTGCGCCGGCGTAAGGGAAAGAGTCGAAAACGCCTCCTCAATCTCCGCGCCAGTGATAAAATTGTGCCCTGCCCTCGCCTTTTTCTTTACTTCCTCCAGAATTTCCGTAAACGCCGCTTCCCGCTCCACTTTTCTATCCTCCCCTGCAGCCGCCATCAAGAAACACATGTTATTCTATCAACTTCACCGTTTAATGTGCGTATGGGTATAAAGATGCTCCTCGCAATACTCGTAATTGCCGTCGCATTTGGAACAGAAACGGAACTGCATCTGCGGGCTGTCCACCTCGGTTCTTCCGCAAATCGCGCATTTATGTTTCGTAATTCCCGTGTTCCTGCGCACATCCCGCTTAAACTCCTGCCGCCTGTGAATCTGCTTCGGATTCAGGTGCATCATGTTGCGCGAGGTAAAGAAGAACACAATGAAATTAAGCAGGGACGCGCCGATCGCAAACTTTATATAGACGGGCGAACCCAAAAACTCATAGGCCAAAAGCACCGCGTAAATGATTCCCAGCCATTTCACCTTAACCGGAATAATAAACATCAACAACACCTGCGCATCCGGGAAGGTTGCCGCATACGCGAGGAAAATCGACATATTGATATAGTAGGTGCTGAACAGCACTGCAATAAAAGAAAAAAAGTCATTGGGGGCAGCAACGGTCAGGGTCAGAGTTTCTGTCAATGGAATTTCCGGCCTAAAAAGATAGCAATACCCCATCAGCAGAAAACTTCCCACAATGGTAAACAACATCCCTTGGAAGATATAGACGTTATAGCGGTATGTCCCCCAGGTGCGCTCCAAAGAAGTGCCGATCGAGCAGTAAAAATACAGCATAATCAGCGTGAACAAAAGACCGCCGCTGCTAGGCGGTATCAGCACCCATGTCACCAGCCGCCAGATCTGCCCGTGCAAAATCGCATATGGATTCAAAGTCAGATACGATGTGAGCGCTCCTCCCGTCATGTCTAACAGTTGTATCAGATACCCGACCGCATAGCAGCCCACCAATACAAAAGAAAGATTCCGAATGGCATATTTTCCAAATTTTCGTTCAAAAGGACTCATGATCCACTCTCCCTTAAAAATATATATTAATTAATATAGCATTCCTCTTTTTAAAAGTAAACGGCGCGTTCCAAAAAAACGCGCTGTCCTAAAAATTTAATAAATGACTCCCGAAAACTTCATGCTTTTCTAAGAATTGGAGGCTTGCAATTTGTAAAACGGTGTCGTACAATGACAAGGTATGTGGAAAAACACATTATAATAAGTAAAAAGGAAATTTTTAGAAGGAGTGAACGAGAAATGAGTGATATGCAATACACCCTTGGCATTGACATTGGTTCCACCACAGTCAAGATTGCCGTTTTGGACGACAAGCATCAGATACTCTTTTCCGATTATCAAAGGCATTTTGCCAATATCAGGGAAACCCTGCAGGGGCTTCTTTCACAGGCATACGAAAAACTCGGCGATCTCACGGTGCATCCCATGATTACCGGCTCCGGCGGCCTTACGCTGGCCAATCATCTGGAAATCCCCTTTGTGCAGGAGGTGATCGCCGTATCCACCTCTCTACAGACCCTTGCGCCCGTCACGGACGTAGCGATCGAGCTTGGCGGCGAAGACGCCAAAATCATCTACTTTGAAGGCGGCAATGTGGAACAGCGGATGAACGGCATTTGCGCAGGCGGTACTGGCTCCTTTATCGACCAGATGGCCTCCCTTTTACAGACGGACGCCGCCGGACTAAACGAATATGCCAAAAACTATCATTCCCTCTATACCATAGCGGCGCGCTGCGGCGTATTCGCCAAATCCGATATCCAGCCGCTCATCAACGAGGGCGCCACAAAGGAGGATCTTTCCGCCTCCATCTTTCAGGCGGTAGTAAACCAGACCATCAGCGGCCTTGCCTGCGGCAAGCCGATTCGCGGACACGTGGCCTTTCTGGGCGGCCCGCTCCACTTTCTGTCGGAACTAAAGCAGTCCTTTATCCGCACCTTGAAGCTGGACGACGCCCATATCATAGACACCGATAATTCCCATCTTTTCGCCGCCATTGGCTCCGCCCTGAACGCGAAGGAAGAAAGTCACTATACCATGAGGGAGCTGACAGACAAGCTCTCCTCCGACATTAAAATGGAATTTGAGGTAGAGCGCATGGAGCCGCTTTTCGCCTCACAAGAGGACTACGACGCCTTTTTATCACGCCATAACGCCCATCATGTCGCTACGGGCGATCTGGCTTCCTATCGCGGAAACTGCTTCCTTGGAATCGACGCGGGTTCCACCACCACCAAGGTTGCCCTCGTGGGCGAAGACG
>CAMXIK010000075.1 GCA_947243855.1 uncultured Lachnospiraceae bacterium
TTACTTTTCCGTTTAACGCGTCCGCGTTTTCTCCTTCCAATTCAAACCGGTAACAATCTCCCCGCCAACTGGCCGCATCGCCCTCTTCTCCCATGCTCAAGTCATCCGCCAAATCCATGCTGTCGTAATCGTCCGCACCGTCAGCATCCTCTGTCCCGCCAAAGGTCTCCTGCGCGTCGTCCATCAAGTCATCCAAATCTGCTTTCAACCCCTCGTCCTTCTTTTTTCCGCAGCCGGCCATTGACAAAGCGCTGACCGCTAATAACATTACCATGCATACTTTTATCCGTTCCTTTTTTGTATTCTTCATTTTTTCTCCTCATGCCTTCCTGCTATCTATGTATGATTGCGTAGTTTTGCGGCGTTTTCCTGCCTTGCCTTATTGTAAATGGTTTTCGGCGCGCTGCAAGATCGAAGGCAGAATTGGAAATTTTATTGCAGAATTGGAATAGGAGTGCAGAAGGCCGCTACCAGCCCTTTTTGGTAACGGTCTTCTTCTGCTTCTTAACTGTTTTTTCTGGTGAAGCGTTTTTTGTAGTCGCCACAATCATTGTAGAAACCAACAAAACGAAAATCATACTCAGCCAACATAGCGGAGTATTCCAGTAAACAGCCTCATCATAGCTTCGATACCGTATCAGTCCCATACTCGCCGTAATCGGATAGATACTGGCAAGCGTCATATTCCCCGCCGCAAACATTCCCCCATATCCATAGGCAAATGCAAGAATCGTACCTATCATATGTCCGTTTGCGATACGGGCAGACGCCACAATGATTGGCATGACAGCAAGATAAAGAAACAGGCAGTTTAAAATCATCTGCCAAAATGTTTGTATGATCAATACCATTGAAAATCCCGGAAATCCCATAAGAAAACTCGCAATCATGGTAAATACAGCGCTTACAAATCCCAAAAACAGAGATAATAACCCACAGACAAATAATTTCCCCCATAATAAATGGCAGTAAGAAACTGGAACCGTCAAAATGCTTTTCAGCGTATCGTCCCTTCCCTCCCTCGCTATGATATATCCTGCTAATAACGTAATGCACATGGGAAAAATCATCGTAATATTGTTTTTCAGCACCTGCTCCGTAAAAAAGGAAAATGTCCAGATTGTGCCATCCGCCGCAGTTGTTGAAAATACCGTCACTAAAACGGAGAGCATCATCAGGACAACGCCCGCCCAGATCATATGATACCGTTTCAATTTCCAAATTTCAGCTCTAACCATGCGCAGCATATTAATCCCCCCTCTTTTTGTACAGACGATCGATGACGATAACCGAAAGAACGGCTTCAATGCCTAAAATAACGCTTGCCTGAAAGGTTGAAGGCAATAGATAAGCAAGCGAGTCTTTCATTTCTATCACTCCGTGCCGGCTCATATCCCCCGCGCTCCAGAGCGTGGTAAGCGGAATCGGCATAAGCCAGCAGAGAGCTTTCGGCAATACCCCAAAAGAAGATTCTGCAGTCATACTTAAGACACTGTAAAAAACGCACAGCAGAACGGAAAAAATATAGGTTTTGCTAAAAAAAACCACGAGGACAACTAAGGGCAGTGTCCCCGCCGTAATAAAAACCCCCATCTCCAACGCCACAAACAGCTTATAGCCAATCCCATGCACTTCCGAGATCAGGCTTCCGCATAAAACGGCGGCAAAAGCCGAGCATACGCTAAAAGCAATTCCCATGGCAAATAAAACAATGATTTTTGCAACAATCATCTGCGTGCTTGTCACTGGAATGGTGCGTAGATTCTTAAAGGTATCGTGATCCCGCTCCATGAAAAACAACATAGCCGCAACGACCCCGATCACACAAGGCAAGAGCAACAACACGCCATATCCCATGATAAACTGGAAACAGGCATTAAAAAGCTCCGCATGACTGTCAAACCGTTCCGCCATCTGCGGCGTTGCCAGCATCATCGTAACCGGCACAGGAAAGATAAACGAGGCAAGTGTCACCAACAAGATAAATTTCTTCCGCTTTAATTTGGCGCATTCGCAAAATACAAGCTTAAGCAATCCCCTCACCCCCTGTTACCCGCTTGAAATACGCTTCAAGGCTTTCTTCGCAAATATAGGCTTCCGATACTTCCAAGCCCTTTTCCACAAAGGCGGTTATGATTTTTCCTATCGGTAAATCCGGATTATTCACCTGTATATTGTGATGATCCTGTATGGTAAACTGATTTTCACAGAAAATACGTTCTAAGATATCTGCCGCCTGCGCCGTATCAGAAACATGAAATTGAATCTGTTTGCCGCTTTTTGCTTCCAGCTGCGTAAGGCTTTCTTCTTCTAGTAATACGCCGTGGTCGATAATGCCTATATCGTCCGCTAAAAGCGCAATTTCCGAAAGAATATGGCTGGATATCAAAATGGTTTTTCCACGCTCTTTGCAGAGATCGCGGATAAAGGAACGGACTTCGGCAATTCCAATCGGGTCAAGGCCGTTAATCGGTTCGTCCAAAATCAGAAGCTCCGGGTCGTGCATAACGGCAAGCGCAATCGCTAACCGCTGCTTCATACCAAGCGAATACTGGGAAAACAGCTTTTTGTCTTTGTAGGGCAGACCAACCAAATCAAGCGCGTTTTTTATCGCGCTGCGTTTCTGTACGCCCCGAAGAACCGCAAAAATACGCAGATTTTCGGTGGCGGTCAGATTCGGATAGAAACCGGGAGATTCAATCAAACTGCCAATACGGGGCAGGAGCTTTTTTTCATTCGCCTGTAATGGTTTTCCCCAAATCTCCACCTTGCCGAAAGTCGGTTGAGTCAGCCCTAGCAGCATTTTCATGGTTGTCGTCTTTCCGGCTCCATTTCTGCCAAGGAGGCCGTAGATACGCCCCTCCCGAACATGAATATTCAAATCGGCAACGCTTTTTTGCGTTCCATATTGCTTTGTAAGGTTTTTCGTTTCAATGATATATTTGCTCATTGCAAGACCTCCTTTATGTGTCTGCTATTTTATCACTCAAACCTTACATTTACCTTGCGCCAGTCTTGCGTTAACCTTTCGCTTTCCTCCTTATTGCTTTGTGTTGTTGCGTAATATAGACATAAAAATGGAGGAGCACAAACCGCTTTCCCTTGAAAGATCAACAAAAAATACGTATAATAAAAATACAACAAAGAAAGGCAATTAAGAGAGTGACACTATATGCGAAAATTGAAAGTATATTTAGACACATCGGTTATCAGTTACCTTTCCCAAGAAGACGCGCCGGAGCGTATGAAAGATACCTTAAAATTATGGAAAGATTTTGAGAATGGAAAATATGATATCTATCTTTCGCAAATAACATTAGACGAAATAGAAAAATGCGCTGAAAGCAAAAGATTATTGACATGGGCATACTAAGACCAAAGAGTTTTGACGATTGTCAACATATCGCTGCTGCCGTTGTCAATGCCTGCGATTGTATCATTTCATGGAATTTTAAGCATATTGTAAATATTAAGACCATTAGGGGCATCAGAGCTATCACGAATCTGGAAGGATATAAAGGTATCGATATTATTAATCCATCCGTATTACTGGAAAGCGAGGAATGATTATGGACACATTGATTATTAGTCCCTATTTTACGGTTGAAGATATTCATAAAATTAGAGAGCAGAATTATGAGCGGACAAAAGATATGACCGTTGCGGAAAAGGTAGCGTATTACAATAATTCCGGTAAAGAAGCAGAAAGAGAAATTGAACGGCGTAAAGCTTTAAAGAGAAAAATTATCGCCGAATAATTGCCTTGCCAGACTCATCCACTTTCGGCACTTCCATTTCCTTTTCTTCGATAGA
>CAMXIK010000076.1 GCA_947243855.1 uncultured Lachnospiraceae bacterium
AGGCTCTCCAATAACGCCAGTTTTTGTTTTCAGTTTATAGAGGGAGAGTCGCTGCTGATTTTGTTAGATCAGCAGGGCATTTGCGGCTCAAGCGGGTCGGCTTGCACATCGGGGGCGCTTGATCCCTCCCACGTGCTTCTGGCAATCGGGCTGCCTCATGAGATCGCCCATGGTTCGCTTCGGCTGACGCTTTCAGAAGAAAATACGAGGGAAGAGATTGACAGGACGGTGGAGACATTAAAAGAGATTGTGGGACGGCTGCGGGACATGTCTCCGCTGTATGAGGATGCGTGTAAGGCGTGAACGGCGTTTTCGGCGTAGACAGGAGGAAAAATGTACAGCGAAAAAGTAATGGATCATTTTAATCATCCCCGCAATATGGGGGAAATTGAGAATCCCAGCGGCGTTGGCACCGTGGGCAACGCCAAATGCGGGGATATCATGCGCATGTATCTGGATGTGGATGATACGGGTGTGATACGGGATGTGAAGTTTAAAACTTTTGGCTGCGGGGCCGCGGTAGCGACTAGCAGTATGGCTACCGAACTAGTGAAGGGCAAAACGGTGGAAGAGGCTTTGCAGGTGACAAATAGGGCTGTGATGGAAGCGCTCGATGGCCTGCCGCCAGAGAAGGTGCATTGTTCCCTTTTGGCTGAGGAAGCCGTTCATGCGGCGCTCTGGGATTATGCCAAGAAGCGGGGAATTGTGATCGAAGGCTTAGAGGAGCCGGGGGAGCAGTAGGCGGAATTTCATGGTTGCAAAAGCCAGTTTGATTGTATATAATATACTTAACAAGGGAGCCGGAAGGTGAGCGTACTTCACCCGACCCGGCGAAAACTAAATTAGACTTTGGGAGATAGTCGTCCAGTCATTGCTAGTGAGCGGGACGGCTATTTCTTATTTTTCAAATTCAGAATCGCTACAATTAGCAAAGCTACGCTCGCAATTAAACTCAATTCCTCATATGTACTCATAATAATCACCCCTTCCGATAGGTGCACGGATCGGGTGAGAGCACGTCCCCCAGCTCCCTTGGTAAGTATATTATATTGTCAAGGAACATAATCTGTTAAATGGATTTTGAGTGTTGCAAAAGCCAGTCTGATTGTATATAATATACTTAACAAGGGAGTCGGAAGGTGAGTGCGCTTCACCCGACCCGGCGAAAATTTAAGTTAAGCTGTAAGAATAGCCGTTCCTAAACTTTGTCGAGAGCAGGACGGCTATTTCTTATTTTTCAAATTTAGAATCGCTACAATTAGCAAAGCTACGCTTGCAATTAAACTCAATTCCTCATATGTACTCATAATAATCACCCCTTCCGATAGGTGCACGGATCGGGTAAGAGCACGTCCCCCAGCTCCCTTGGTAAGTATATTATATTGTCAAAGAACATAATCTGTTTTTAGTTATAGTATATTATGATAATACGAATTGCAAAATGTCAAGCGAAAAAAGGGATTTATGAGGAAAATTTGGAAAGATGTAAGAGAGTATGAATGCTCTGAAAAATAGCAACGACAGAAACAGGGGCGCAAATCCGCCCCTGTATTTTTCTAGTGTTCCATAGCCTCCTGCTTCGCCTCCCGCACGGTGGTAATTTTGCGCACGCCGGGCAGCCTGCCGATCTGGCTGCGGACAGCCTTTGTGTCTGCGCCGAACCGGACGCTCACCTCATAATTGAAGGAATCGGCGAGAGGATTTTCTGTAAAGGAGTCGGCCAGCCTTTCCGATTCCGGATCGCCAGAGAAATAGGCGGCCTTAAACTCCGCCCACGCCTCGTCCCCGCTGATGTAGCGATAGCTTGAGACGTCGGCGATTTTGGAGATTTCACTGCCGAGGTTTTCAATTTCCGTCTGCGTCAACTCTGCGTCCATAAAAACGGCAAGCTGCTTTTCTTGATAGGCATTGTAGGCGAGGGAAGTGGAGCCTATGGCGCAAAGACAGAAAAGTGCGGCGGCCGCGGCGGTACAGAGACGGCGGTAACGACCGTGTGGATGACTGGGGCAGTGCTTTTTTTCGTTTTCATGGCGGCTCTGCCTGCTTTTTTGACTGGTTTGCAACAGCTCCTCCTCTAACTTGCCGGGCATCGTAAGCTGTTTTTTTAGTTGTTGCAACGATGTTTCCAATTCTTTATCGTTCATAATGTGATCTCCTTTTTTATGTGCTGATCTTTCGTTTGCGTATCCTTGCGAAAAACCCTTACTCGTGAGGTTAGGACGACAGCTCCGATTTTAACGCTTCCCGCGCTCTTTGCAGCCGCTTTTTGGCGGCCGCCTCCGAGATTCCGAGAATTTGCCCGGTTTCCCGGACGGAATACCCTTCAAAGTAATGCAGAATAAGCGCCGTTTTCCATTTGACAGGCAGGGCGTAGAGTTCCAGCATAAGGCGCTGTTCTTTCGGAGCGGGGAGCCGTTCCTTCCATTCCTCGATATCAAGATGGCACCGCCTCTTTTGAAAGCGCAGAAAGTCTTTACAGCAGTTTGCGGTTACGCGCAGGAGCCATGCCTTTTCGTGCTCCATGGAAACAAACGCGGGCGCCTTTTCCAGATAGCGTAAAAGTGTTTCCTGCAAGGCGTCCTGTACGTCATGGGGATTTCCCAGAAGCAGATAGGCTGTGCGGTAAAGCATGTCGCCGTAGGTTTGCAGGATGCGGCTGATTTCTGGTTCTCTTTCTTCGCTCACGATTTTCCGGCTTCTCCTTTCCTAATTTTGAGGCCTCTTACCCTATATACGAATGGAAATCGAAAAAGGTGACAGGCATTTGACAAAAAATGATTGTGTGGAACCTATGAGGGGACGTATAATGTTGAAGAGGCATTTTTCACATCATAAAGGAATAACGCCTGCAAGGTCAAGGAAGCGCGGACGCTTCCGCATTTGAGGAGGAGACAGGGATGGAGCGTAATGTGCAGAGAATAGAATACCGATTCGGAAAAGTGGGAAGCCTTGCGCCGCTTGCCGCGGCGGCTGGGATGATCTTGTGGGCGGCAGTCAGCCAGTCTAATGTGAATGGGTATGTGCTGGCGTTTTTCGCGGCGCTTGTAACGGGTGTTATTTTTGCGAAGAACGAAAAAGCATACGGGGAAGCCTTGGTATACGGATTGAGTAAGCCCATGTTCGGCGTGATTGTGCTAGCGGTGATTTTGGCGGCGGTTTCAGGCAAGCTGATTTCCGCCAGCGGCGCGGTGCAGACGATCGCGGCCTATGTGGTGGCGGCTGGCTTTACGGGGAAACTCTTTGTGGCGGCCAGTTTTTTGATCACCTGCCTGCTGGCATTTGCTACGGGAACTTCGGTAGGCGCTTATTTTGTGGTGATTCCGATTTTGTTTCCCGTAGGTGTGATGGCGGGGGCTGCTCCGGAATTTATGATAGGCGCGATTGTGTCGGGAGCGGCTTTTGGCGATAATCTGGGGCCGATTTCAGATACGACCATCGCTTCCTCCGCGACACAGCACGCGGATCTGGGAACGGTCGTGAAGACAAGGACGCGCTACAGTCTGCCGGCTGCGGCGGGGGCCTTGGTTTTGTTTCTGCTGTTTGCCAAAACTACGGAGGGCGGGCCAGCCCTTGAGACGGCGGCGGGAGCGGCCAATCCGGTTAGTCTGGTGATGCTGGTGGTGCCTTTGGTGATTATTGTGCTTTGTATGAGGAAGAAGCATCTGATTACGGCTCTGTCATGGGGGATTCTGTCGGGAATCGCCGCAGGACTCCTTACAGGTATCTATGCCCTTGAGGATCTCATCGCGTTTCCCGGCGGTTTTTCGGTGTCCGGGGCGGTGATAGAAGCCATTACAG
>CAMXIK010000077.1 GCA_947243855.1 uncultured Lachnospiraceae bacterium
TAGATGCCAGCGCGCAGTTTTATCAGACGGGAGAGTGGGATCAGGGATTTTAAAGGGTTTTCAGTGCGCAAGAAAAAAGCGGAACAAGCCGTAGAGCCGATGGCGGATGCAGAAAGCATACAGCTTGTTGTGCAGGCCGCCGATATCGCTGATTTTGACGGCACGGAAGGCTTTCTTGACAGGAGGATAAGCGCACTCGTCAAGAAAAAGCTGGCGTCCGCGTGGCCCGGGCAGGCTGGTAAAGACCGGAACATAAGTCAGGAGACACTGATACACGAAATAGAAATCAAGCTGCCGCTCCATACAGGGATAGACGGAGAGGTCGATGATGCTTAGAAAGGCGTCAAAGAGCGTCCGGTTTTCCAAAAGGCGCTTCTCATCCATGTTGTGCGTAAGGGAGGAGACGGTGCTTTGGTAATAATAAAAGGCATCCTCACAGAAATAGACGCGGGAGGATTGCAGAAGGCAGATGTAAGTGACTAGGGCGTCCTCTCCTAGTTTAACGGAGAGAGGAACGGCGGAGAGGTTTGGCTCAAGCAGTTCCCGGCGGAACAGTTTGTTCCACAGATTAGGGGCTTCGCCGTAGGTAAAATAGACGCCGGAATACAGCATACGGGGATAAACGGCTTTCTCTAGCTGCGGCTTTTCGTAGAGGCCGCCCGGAAAGGAGGAGCGGCATAGAAGGTCTCCCTTTGGCGTGACGGCGGTATAATTACAGCATACCATATCTGCGCCGGTATCTTTTGCAGCGCCGCACATGGTTTGATACATGGCGGGAGCGATCCAGTCGTCGCTGTCTATAAAAGCAAGATACGTTCCAGCGGCCTGTTTCAGACCGGCTTGTCTGGCCGAGGTGTGTCCGCCGTTTTCTTTATGGATACAGGAAAAACGGCTGTCCTTTTTGGCGTAATCGTCGCAGAGGGCGGCGGAGCCGTCGGTGGAGCCGTCGTCTACAAGGATCACTTCCAAGTCGGCGAAGGTCTGGGCAAGGATGCTGTCGAGACAGCGGGCTAGGTAAGATTCGGCGTTATATACGGGTACGATGACGGATAAAAATGGGTTTGACATAGCTGGCTCCTTTATGATCTGCGGCACTGATTTTACTTTGACGATTCTTACATTTTAGCGTCCTTTGCGCTTTTTTGCAAGAGAGGGAGAATAGGCGGGGAATTCATTGGGATTTCTTGCTTTTTTTATGGGTTCAGGGTAGAATAAAATGTGAGGCCGTTTTGGAAGAAAGACCGTCGGGAGGTTTTACGTGGAAACAATAAAAGCGGTTTTTTGCTTTGACGAAAATCTGATTGCGCCGGTGCAGGCAGCGGCCGCCTCTTTGGTTGAAAGCTGCGCGCGGGATTCTCTTAGCTGTGAGATTCACTGCGTATGCACGCCGGAGGCGGGAAGTGTGGAGACAAGCCTGCGGCAGGTGGTGGCTGTAAGGGATGAAAACTCTACGCTGATCATGCACGGGATTGAAAATCCTTATGCGTCCTCCTACGAAGTGAGGGGAATTTCTACGGGCACTTATCTGAGACTTGCGCTGCCGGAACTGCTGCCGGAAACGGAGCGGATTTTGTACATGGATGCGGATATACTGGTAAGGGGAAGCCTGCGGGCGCTCTGGGAAACGCCGATGGAGGGAAAGCTTCTGGCGGCGGTAAAAGGCTCGGTGAATCTGTCCGACAAGTGGGAGTGGAACAGCGGACGGGATTACTGGCATCTGTTGGAGGGACAGAGGGGAAGCTACATTAACGCTGGTGTGACGCTGTTAAATCTGACGGAGATACGCAGACGTGGTCTGAAAAAGACTTGGGATGAACTTGCGCGGCAAAAGCTTTATTATCAGGATCAGGATATTTTGAATATTACCTGCAAAGGAGCCACTTATTTTCTGCCGTTAAAATATAACCGTCTGGCTTATATGCCGCTGGAGGAGTATCACAGATTTGTGGAGGAAGGGATCTGCACGCAGGAGGAGTACAGGCAGGCTATGGAGTCGCCGGTTATCATCCACTATGCGGGGGACAAGCCGTGGAAGCGTTATGACACGAATCTGGGAAATCTCTGGTGGGAATATGTGAACAGCCAGCCGGATCTGGCGGGATTGTTTGACGAGAAAAAAGCCCGCCGCTATCATGGGCCGTCGCTTGCAAGCCGGGCGGCGCGCAAGATAAGGAGAATATTTGGCGGTGAAACATAAAAAAATTGTTTTTATCATTCCTAACATGACGGGCGGCGGCACGGAGCGGGTGATCTCCCTTCTTTCAAACGAATATATCGCAAAGGGATTTGAAGTGGCTGTCATGCAGTTTGCGGGGTATGAGCATGCGTATTCTTTGAACGAGAAGGTGGAGGATTTCAGCGTTGCGCCGAAATCGAACGGGAACCCGTTTATTATGGTAAAACGTCTGCTCGCTATGCGGCGGTATTTTCAGAAAAACCGGGACTGCTATATTTTTGCGTTCTGTGTGATGGGAGCGGTGTTTTCCGTGATCACCACCTGGGGGATGAAGCTGCCGATTATGGTAGCGGAGAGAAACAGTCCCGATAGCTGTAATGTGAAGGCGCTGCGCAACTGGGCTTACAGGCGGGCGGGCCGGATCACGTTTCAGACGGCGGACGGCATTTCTTATTTTCCAGAAGAGATCGCCAAAAAGGCGGTGGTGATACCAAACCCCGTCGATGCGGATATGCCAAAACCCTATACGGGAAACCGCAGTCACAGGGTTGTGACGGCCGGCAGGCTGCATCACCAAAAAAATCATGCGCTTTTGTTGGATGCTTTTGCGGATTTTGTGGAAAAGTTTCCCGATTATGAGCTTCATATATACGGAGAGGGAGAATTGGAGGGGCGGCTGCGCGAGCAGGCCAAACGGCTGGGGATCGCCTCGCGTGTGGTTTGGCACGGCTTCTGCCCTGATGTAAGGGAACAAATCAAGGACGCCGCCATGTTTGTGCTTTCCTCTGATTACGAGGGAATTTCCAATTCCATGTTGGAGGCGCTCTCTATGGGAATTCCTACGATTTCTACGGACTGTCCCATCGGCGGGGCGAGAATTTATATCACTCCGGAAGAGAGCGGGCTGTTGGTTCCCGTAGGCGATAAGGCGGCGATGAGCGGGGCCATGTGCCGGATCGCTTCCGACGGGGAACTGGCGAAACGGCTGTCTGAGGGAGCAGCACAGATTAGGGAGAACTATTCCGTGGAGAAGATAGCGGAAAAATTTCTGGAGGCGGCCGGGCTTTGCGGGCGGCCTGAAATACCAGAGGATACGGGGAAACGGAATTTATGAGTACGCTTACGATTATAACGCCCACCTATAACCGGGCGGGTTTTCTGCCTAAGCTTTACGAAAGCCTTCTGCGCCAGACGAACCCTGATTTTACATGGCTGGTAGTCGATGACGGAAGCGAAGACGGCACGTCTGAGCTGATCGAGGGGTATCGGCGGGAACAGAAAATTCCCATTTCCTATGAGAGACAATCCAATGCCGGAAAACACACGGCGCTTAACAGGGGGATTGCAGGGATAGCGTCGGAGCTGACGTTTATTGTGGACAGCGACGATTATCTGCCGGACGATGCGGTGGAGACGATTCTTTCCTATCATAGGAAATATAAGAATACGCAAGGCCTCTGCGGCTACAGCTTTT
>CAMXIK010000078.1 GCA_947243855.1 uncultured Lachnospiraceae bacterium
GTCTTAAGCGGCACCTTCCCCTCTTCCATCAGTTCCAGCATGGCCGCCGCAATCTGCGGGTCAAACTGGGTGCCCATATTGTTTCTGATCTCGTTTTTTATGGTCTCCTCATCCAGTCCCTTGCTGTAGCAGCGATCCGCCGCCATGGCGTCGTAGGAATCCGCCACGCAGATAATTCTGGCAAAAAACGGAATTTCTTCCCCCTTCAATCCCTCGTTATAGCCGGTCCCGTCGTATCTCTCGTGATGATAACGCGCCCCGTCGCTGATTCCCGGAAGGGATTTGAAATCTTTTAAAATCTCTCCCCCGATCATAGGGTGGTTTCTAATCACTTCCAGCTCTTCCGGCGTCAGCTTTTCAGGTTTGTTCAAAATGCCGTCCGCCACCCCGATCTTACCAATATCGTGCATCAGCGCAATATAATAAATCTGCTCCTGTTCCTCTTCGGATAGGTTGAGCTTTTTGGCAAGCTCTCTGGAATAGGCCGCTACGCGCAAGGAATGCCCGTTGGTGTACTTGTCTTTCGCGTCGATGATATTGGCAAAGGTTTGCAGGGCTTCGTCGATAATGTTTCTGTAGCCCGCCCGCTTCATTTGTTCTTCCATGGTTTCCTCCGGTTCCGCTGCCTACGTTCTCTCATACAGCTAATATTTTAGCCCTTTTTCCACAATTTCTCAAGATAGGAATAAAATATTAGTCGTTTATGCTCCTTTCGGAAACTTCACCATGACTGTAGTTCCCTTTCCCACTTCGCTTTCCAATGTCAGCGCCGCCTTGTGGACAAGGGCAGCGTGCTTCACAATAGACAGCCCAAGCCCCGTTCCGCCCACAGCTTTGGAACGGCTTCTATCCACCCGGTAAAATCGTTCAAAGATGCGCTCCCGATGTTTTGCGTCGACGCCGATTCCCGTATCGCGGACAGAAACGACAGCCTCTTTTTCCCCGGATTGTACGTCTATGACAACGCTTCCGTTCTCACGATTGTATTTAATCGCGTTATCGCACAAATTGTAGACAATGCTGAAAAGGAGCTGGGAAATGCCTTCCACCTCCACCGGCGTACCAGTAAGCGCAAGCGACACATGCGCCGCGTCCGCCGCCGGCTGTAAGCTCGTAATGACCCTTTCAGCCAGACTGTACAGCTCCACCTTCTCGCGCGGAAGTTCCCCCGCGCCCTCATCCAGACGGGAAAGGCTGATGATGTCTTCCACAAGCTGTGTCATCCGCTGCGCCTCCTCGTAAATCTTTCCCGCAAAGGGCGCAACGTCCGCCGCCTCCACCATATTGTTTTTCAAAAGTTCCGCGTAACCGGAAATTGAATGAAGAGGCGTTTTCAGCTCATGGGATACATTGGCGGTAAACTCCCTGCGTATCTGTTCCGCCTTCTCCTTCTCCGTAACATTAAAGAAGCAAAGTGCCGCTCCCATTACGCCCTTTTCCGCTATCACAGGATTTGCATCCACCTGATATTTTTCTCCGTTCAGGTCGATCACCCGTTCTACAGCCTCACCCTGCAAAGATTTTGCCAGAATCTCCTGCAAATCAAGATTTCTGCTTACGGCAAGCATATCTAACCCCACGCACTCCCAGCTCGCGCCCATAAGCCGTCTGGCCGAAACGTTCATACTGATGATTTTCCCTTTTGGGTTCAAAAGAATCATACCCTCGTTCATGCTGCCGATAATGGTATTCAATTCTTCCTCTTTTTGCAGCAGCTTATCCTTCTGCAGATTCAACTGCCTCTGCTGGCTGTCAATGCGCCGCAAAAACGGCAGCAGCTCGTCATAACCCTCATTTGATAAAGGCTGATCCAAGTCAATTTCATTGAGCGGCTGCACAATTTTTTTAGAAACCTGAACTGCCAGAATCACGGACACAATCAGCGCCACGGCAAAAACCATACAAATTGGCTGTATCATGCCAAAAAGTAACGTCAAAATAGAATTCTGGGAAATGGAAAGCCGCAGTACCGTACCGTCCGGAAGCTTTCTGGCCGCATACAAAAACCGCTCTGTCAACGTGGGAGAATACCGCCTGCTCTCCCCATATCCCGATTCCATCGCTTCTTTCACTTCTTCCCGCTCCAAATGGTTTTCCATACCCGCGCTGTCGGATTGACTATCGTATCGGACAATGCCCTGCGCGTCAATCCATGTAATCCGGTAATCCGCTACCTCAAGTCCTTGGAAATAGTCCATTCCTTCATTGGTCACGCCCTGCGCGGCAAGATTGGTCTGCATCTTAAGCTGCCCCTGCTGTACATCCGAAAAATAATGATGTAAAACACCCAAAAACAAAAAAATGGAAGCAAAAAAGACTGTAATTGCCACTAAACAGATAGAGTGGAAGATACGTTTTGTCATTTTGTCAGATTTCCTCCTTCAACCGGTAACCGACACCCCGTACTGTCTCTATATAATCACCGCATTTGTCCAATTTCATTCGCAGTGTGCCGATATGTACATCCACAGTCCGGGTTTCCCCTGCGTAATCCATCCCCCAAACCATTTCCAGAAGCTGGTCTCTTGTATAAACCCGCCCCGGATGCTCCATCAGGGTAAACAATAGTTTATATTCCTTGAGCGTTAATGGTGTACGTTCTCCCTTTACCAATACCGTATAGGTCTGAGGATTCAGCTCTAACTCTCCAACACACAAAAACCGGACCGGCTGCTTCCCCTCCGTGCGGCGCAGCACCGCCCGAATCCTCGAAACCATTTCCATCATGCCAAAAGGCTTCGCCAGATAATCGTCCGCCCCCAGATCCAAACCGATCACCTTGTCATATTCTGTCCCCTTCGCGGTAGCCATAATGACAGGTATGTCACAAGTTTCTGGCTGGGCGCGCAGTTTTTTCAGAATTGCAATGCCATCCCCGCCCGGAAGCATGATATCCAACATCACAAGCCGGGGTCTTTCGTCCTGCAGCGCTTGAAAAAAGCCCTCTCCATCAATAAATCCTCTGGCTTCCAACCCGGTAGACTGTAACGTATAGATCATCAACTCCCGAATCGCATCATCGTCTTCCACACAAAAAATCATAGTTACACCTCTTTTGCCCGTACTCCGCCGCCTCATCATCCCTGAGCGTCAAACACACCAGCTTTACCAACCCTTTTGAAAAAGGGAGCAACACCATGGTAGCGGTCAGATTAAAAATACTGTGAATTGCCGCAATGCCAAAGGGTGTCGCCGCTTCGCCCAAAAACGGAAAAGGCTTTACGGCATTTATGATATAAAATAATGCCATAAACAGAATGGTCCCGATCATATTGAAATACAAATGCACGAGCGCTACCCGCCTCGCATTTTTGTTTGCCCCTACACTGGATAACAAAGCTGTCACACAAGTACCGATATTCTGTCCCATAATAATAGGTATGGCCGCACTGTATCCCACTGCCCCCGTCGCGCACAACGCCTGCAAAACTCCCACCGAAGCGGAAGAAGACTGAATCACCGCCGTCAGCACAAGACCTGCCAGCATTCCGAGA
>CAMXIK010000079.1 GCA_947243855.1 uncultured Lachnospiraceae bacterium
CTTTCCTATCATAGGAAATATAAGAATACGCAAGGCCTCTGCGGCTACAGCTTTTTGAGGTGCCATAGCGACGGCAGGGTCAATACGGCGTATTTCCCAGAGGACGAAAAGATTGACACCTATCTGCATGTCCGGATTAACGGAAATATCGGCGGAGACAAGGCGGAGGTCTTTTTCACGGATATTTTAAAAAAGTATCCTTTTCCCGTCTTTGCGGGAGAAACCTATCTGCCAGAAGACGTGGTGTGGATGCGGATGTCCGGGCCTTACCAGATGGTGCATATCAATAAAAACGTGTATATCTGCGATTATCTGGAAGACGGGCTGACAAACACGGGGCGCAGGATGAAGATTCATTCTCCCAAAGGGATGATGCTGCGTTCAAAGATCTATCTGGAGAACCCGGAAACATGCCTTAAGGTGAAGGTAAAAATGATGATGCTCTACATCATTTATGGGTATTTTGCGGGATATGACAGAAAAAGGCTTTTCAGGGAGAGTGCGGATAAGGCGCTGTATATGCTGTGTTTCTTTCCGGCTTTACTCCTATATCATAGATGGAAGAGAAGCTGCAGGGAATCATCAAGACAATAAGGAGGACTAAGATCATGAAAATTGCGGTAGCAGGGACCGGCTATGTCGGTCTGGTGGCCGGCGTGTGTTTTGCGGAAAAGGGACATGACGTCACCTGCGTGGATGTGGACGAGAAAAAAGTCAAAATGATGGAAGCGGGTGAAAGCCCGATCTTTGAGGAGGGTTTGGAGGAGCTGATGCGGAAGAACAACGCCGCGGGCAGGCTCCACTATACTACGGATTATGCGCAGGCTTATCGGGATAAGGACGCCATTTTCATCGGCGTGGGAACGCCGGAACAGCCGGACGGCTCCGCCAATCTGAATTATATCGCTACGGTTTCCAGACAGATTGCGGAATCTGTGGAACGGGACTGTCTGGTGGTGGTGAAGTCCACGGTGCCGGTGGGGACCAACGACAAGGTGGAACAGTTTATCCGCGATTTCCTGATCCGGGATGTGAAGGTGGAAGTCGCCTCCAATCCGGAGTTTCTGGCGCAGGGTTCGGCGGTGCACGACACGCTGCATGCGGCCCGTATTATCATCGGTACGGAGAGTAAGGAAGCGGAAGAGATTCTCATGAAAATCTACGAGCCTTTCGGGCTTCCGATCGTCTCGGTGAACAGGCGGTCCGCAGAGATGATCAAATATGCCTGCAACGATTTCCTTGCTTTAAAAATTTCTTATATGAACGACATCGCGAATCTCTGCGAGCTGGTCGGCGCGGATATCGATGCGGTGGCCGAGGGTATGAGCTATGACGCCCGTATCGGCGCAAAATTCCTAAACGCCGGCATCGGTTACGGCGGAAGCTGTTTCCCCAAGGATACGAAGGCTTTGAAATATTTGGCTAAGCAGTACGGTTATCAGTTAAAGACCGTGGAGGCGGCGGTGGATGTGAACGCGTCCCAGAAGACAAGGCTTTACCAGAAAGCCTGCAAGCGGATGATTACGTTCGAGGGCCTGAAGGTGGCGGTGCTGGGTCTTGCTTTCAAGCCGGGCACCGACGATCTGCGGGAGGCCCCTTCCTTGGATAATGTGAAACTCCTTTTGGAAAACGGCGCGCAGATTACGGCCTACGACCCGGTGGCGGCGGACAACTTCCGCAGATTTTATCCGGAAGGAGAGAATGGCAGAGGCTCTATCGCCTATGTGGACAGCCCGGAGGAGGCGCTGCAGGGCGCGAATATCTGTTTTGTCTTTACGGAGTGGGAAGAGATCCGCAAGCTTTCTCCCGCGCTGTTCAAAGAGCAGATGCGGATTCCGCTTGTATACGACGGAAGAAACGTCTATGACGTGGCGAAGATGAAGGAAGCGGGCATTGAGTATTACAGTATAGGACGTTAATGTCGGAAAGGAACGGAGCATGAGAGAGTTAGATCCCTCTAAGAAATATCTGATTACGGGCGGGGCGGGATTTATCGGATTCCATCTGTCAAAGAGCCTTTTGGAGCGGGGCGCGCAGGTAATCGGCTTTGACAATATGAACGATTATTACGATGTGAAGCTGAAAGAGGATCGTCTGGCGATTCTGGATTCCTACGATAAGTACAGCTTTATCAGGGGAGATTTGGCGGACAACGCGGACGTATTCCGGGTGTTTCAGGAGTACAGGCCGCAGATCGTGGTAAATCTGGGCGCGCAGGCGGGCGTCCGCTACAGTATAGATAATCCGGGAGCCTACATGGGTTCCAACATAATGGGATTTTTCCATATTTTGGAAGGATGCCGGTATTTCCCAGTAGAACATCTGGTGTACGCTTCTTCCAGTTCCGTTTACGGCGGAAACGAGAAAGTTCCTTTTTCAACGGAGGACAAGGTGGACGAACCGGTAAGCCTTTATGCGGCCACCAAAAAATCAAACGAGCTGATGGCCCACGCCTACAGCAAGCTCTACCGGATTCCCGTGACAGGGCTGCGGTTCTTTACAGTTTACGGGCCTTTCGGCAGGCCGGATATGGCTTACTATAAGTTTACGCAGAAAATCCTTGCGGGGGAGCCGATTCAGCTTTATAACCGGGGCGATATGTACCGGGATTTTACTTATATCGACGACATTGTGCGGGGCGTGGAAAACATTCTCTGCAATCCGCCCGAGGAGAACGCGAAAGGCGCGTTCTATAAACTTTACAACATCGGCAACAACAAGCCGGTGAAGCTGATGGATTATGTGGCCGCGCTGGAAAAGTGTCTTGGCAGGGAGGCGAAAAAGGAATACCTCCCCATGCAGCCCGGCGATGTGTACCAGACTTATGCCGATGTGACCGATCTGATGCGGGATTATGATTTTAAGCCGGAGACTCCCATCGAGGAGGGGCTTGCGAAGTTTGTGGAGTGGTATCGGGAATACTATAATTAAACAGTTCAGCCAGACCGATCGGGCGTGCGCTGAACTATTTAAGGTGAAAGAGGAAAAACAATGAGAGAAATTCCGGTTTTATATTTGGTGGTGCCCTGCTATAACGAGGAAGAAG
>CAMXIK010000080.1 GCA_947243855.1 uncultured Lachnospiraceae bacterium
GCTTGAGAAATATGATTATGTGCGGGTCGTTTTTTCCGAGGATATGAAGGAGTGGCCGGAAGAGGAGCTGGAAACGCTTGGTATTCTGAAAGGCACGGTCTATGTGGAGAGCAGCGGCGAAACCTTTCCGGCGCGGGCGCTTACTTATTTGACAGGAGCGCAGGAGGTGATAGTTTCCGGCGATTCGGATATGACGGATGTGTCGGGAACGCTGCCAGAGGGGAGAGCGTTTCCAAAGCAGATTCAAGCGGTGACGCTAATGCGTTATCGGGAAGGGAAGTACCGGACGCTGTTACGGGTTTTACAGAATTCTCAAGTGGAGACGATTGAAGTGGCAGCGGACTATGGGGAAGAATATCAGGAATTTTGGCTGGATGATGCGGCGGCAGTCGGGCCAAAGGAAATTGTGCTAGAAAGAGCCGTGATCCGTGTGCGGGATGAGAAGGCGTTGGAAGGCTGTTTGGCGGAGCGGATTCAGGGGTATGTGGATGCAGAGACGGACCTTGGGTTTGCGGCGCGCCTGCCGGCGCTAGAGGAGCTTACGTGTACGATCATAGAGGAAAGGGATTTACGGCCGGCACTGGACAGGGAAGGTCTTTCCCTCTATTTTGAGCTGTTATATTTAGAAGAAAAGGAGACGCCGGAAGTGCGGGACGGGGAAGAAATGCCGTGCATTTATCAGCGCAGATACGATCAGGGCCGGATGGTGGAATGCTTTACCGAGTGGCAGGGCGAGGACGGCAGGCTGTGCGATCCGTGGCTGCGGGTCACAGACGGCGCTGCGGTTTACGAACTGAGGCCGGAGATAAGCGAACTGTTCGGTTACGGCGACTATAGGGAAGACCGGATGGAGCTGAAGGACATTAATTTTGACGGCATAAAGGACATTACGCTTGAGACGGGACGTTATGGGAATCAGGGCGTTGTTTATGAATACGGCTGGATTTGGAACCAGAATACGGGCCGATATGAGTATTCCCCCACTTACAGGGATATTGCAAACCCTTCCGTAGACGCAGAGCATCAACTGGTGCGGAGCGTCTGGCGCAACTGGGCGGCCTCCCATAGCTGGGCTATTTACCGGTATGCAGACGGGGCGTATGTGATGCAGAGCGAGCTGACGGAGGAATATATAGCGCAGGAGGACGTGCAGGAAGAACTGGGCCTGCCGGAAAAAGCGGGGCTGATTCGCTGGCAGGAATGGATTTTGGAAAACGAGGGGATGGGAAAAATCAAAAATGCATACGCGGTGTTGTTTGAAGGAGCAGAGGATAGATATCCGAAAGTGTATGAGAGCTATTTTGCGCCGGACAGTTATTGGGGAGGAGATTGATCTTTTTTGTAGTATTTCGCGTAAAAGCATAGTATACTTATGGTATCTGAGGAAGAGGGGGATCTATACATATGCAGGCATTGTTTGACGCGATCAACGCAATTTGTGCGAAAATTCAAGTGGTTTCGGATCTGTTCTGGGACTTTCCCGCGAATTTTTCATGGTACAGCTCGATTCCGATTCTGGGGAATTTTTCGCTGGCGATCATCCTATTACTGGGGTCGGGCATTTATTTTACCTGTAAACTGCGCTTCATTCAGGTGCGGTATTTTGGTCACGGCATACGGGTGTTAAAGGAAAGCAAGTCTGCGCAGATCGGCATTACGTCGCTGGCGGCCTTTTTCCTGTCAACGGCTATGCGGGTAGGCCCGGGTAATATTTTGGGCGTGACGGGAGCCATTTCCATCGGCGGGCCGGGCGCGTTGTTTTGGATGTGGGTTTCCGCCTTTTTCGGCATGGCGACGGCATTTACGGAGTCTACTCTTGCGCAGATTTTTAAGGAGAAAAAGGGCGACGAGTATGTGGGCGGCCTCGCTTTTTACGGGAAGCGCCTTTTAAAAGGCTCGGCGGCAGCCGGAGTGGTTTTGTCTGTTATGTATATTATTTATGCGCTTTTATGCTTTCCGGCGCAGGGATTTAATACGGTTTCCTCGGTTGGGCAGATTGCGGAGGTGATTACGGGGCACAGCATCGATACCAATTCTGCGCTTTACTGGATTGCTTTTGCGGTACTGATCGTGGCGATGGTAGTGATTGCCTGGGGCGGCATCCGTAAAGTGACGAAGGTGACGGATATTCTGGTGCCTATCATGGCGGTGATCTATGTGCTGACGGTCGTGGTATTGATTGTGGTAAATTTCAACCGCATTCCATGGTTTTTCTATGCGGTGTTTACGGAGGCGTTTAAGCCGGAGGCCGTATTCGGCGGCGCATTTGGGGTGGCGTTGATTCAGGGCGTGAAACGGGGACTGATGTCCAATGAGGCCGGGCAGGGTACCATCACGATGCCGGCCGCGGCGGCGGACGCGGACCATCCCTGCAGTCAGGGATGCGTGCAGGCGATCGGCGTATTTCTCGACACAATTGTTATTTGTACGCTGACGGGTTTTGTGGTGATTATGGGACGGGTTTGGCAGACCGACGCTTCGGCGGCTTGGTTTGATTTGGGGAAACTGCCCAAATATCTGGCGTCCGCTACGGAGCTGGCTCCGGGAACGGCGTTTAATACCTTGGTTTCCCTGTTGATTTCCGTTTGTTTTGGCCTGTTTGCCTTTACCTGCCTGCTGGGATTTATTTCCTTTACGGAGATTTGCGCCAGCCGGATTTCCTCGAAGAAGTCGTTCCTGCTGGTGATCCGGATTCTTTGTATGGTCGTGGTATCTTTCGGCGTGCTGACCAGCATTGCGGGCATGGATCTAGGCTCTTTGTGGGATCTTTCGGATTTTGCCAATATCTTGATCGCGTATTGCAACATACCGCTTCTGTATCTGGGATTTTCCTATGTAAAGCGGGCTGCGGCGCATTTTGAAAAGAAGGACGGCACGCCTTTTACATCTGAGATTGCGGGAACGGATGTGCCGGTGTGGGACGAGAAAGCGAAAAGATAAAAATTCCTTGCCAAACAGGCGGGAGTGTGATATCATATCGTCGTTGGGGCTCCATGGTCAAGCGGTTAAGACATCGCCCTTTCACGGCGGTAACACGGGTTC
>CAMXIK010000081.1 GCA_947243855.1 uncultured Lachnospiraceae bacterium
GAGCTGCGGGGGGACAATGGCTTTGGCTACGACCCCATCTTTTATCTGCCGGAGTATGGCCGTACAGCGGCAGAGCTTTCCGATGATGAAAAAAACCGAATCAGTCACAGGAGCCGTGCTTTGGGGCTGATGAAAGAGGAACTAAAGAAAAGGATTTCATGACTATGAGAGTATTGATTGTGAGTGACAGCCACCGTCGCAACGAGAATCTTCTCGCCGTGTTGGAGCGGACGGGACCTTATGACATGCTGGTGCACTGCGGGGATGTGGAAGGAAGCGAGTATACGATCAGTGAGGCGGCGGGCTGTCCGGCGATAATCGTGCAGGGGAATAATGATTTTTTTTCCAATATCCCCAAGGAGCAGGATATTGTGATCGGGCGCTATAAAGTGTGGGTAACGCATGGGCATCATTATAACATCGCCATGAATACCGAGACAATCAAACAGGAGGCCATAAGCCGGGAGGTGGATATTGTTATGTGCGGGCATTCCCATAGGCCTGTTATCGATATCGGAAAAGAGGTTACGCTGATCAACCCCGGCAGTATCAGTTATCCGAGACAGGAGAACCGGAAACCCAGTTATGTCATTATGGAATTGGACAGGGAAGGGGAGGCGCATTATACGCTGAACTATTTTGACAGATGAAACGGCGGAAGCGAAAAAACAAAAGGAAGGGAATACGATTGTACAAAGAAACGATGAAAAAAGCAGCGGCCTTTCTCAAGGGCGGCGTGATAGCGGTCTTGTTATATTTTATTTTGATTGGTATTTATACAAGGGTTTCTGACGATCCCATCATTTTTTTCGCCTCCCTTGTCATTGCGCTGGTGGTGATTGTAATCAATGGCTTTCTTTTGTGGAAATCAGGTCTGTTTGATCCCTTTGCGCTATCCATGGTATGCCTTGTATATTTTATGGGGCTGATTGTATTAACCACATATGGCCCAACCTTTATCGACAGGAGCATTTCTTACCATATTGCTTTTTATGCCGTGGATGAACAAAAAGTTGACATCGACGAGATGAGAGAAAAATTCTCGGAGGAAATCTTTGATAAAAGAATTCATGACGCGGTGGAGACGGGATTTATTGAGGAAGGAACAGATGGGTATTATATGCCGACGTGGAAAGCCAAAGTCATGACAGGGATTCTCAAGCCGATCGGAAAACTGACGGGATCGCTGCATACCTATGAAGAACTCAGGGAGACGTTGACCAAATGAAAAAAATAAAATTGGATGAAAAAAAGGCGGCGTTACTTTTGCTGGGAATTGCCTGCGTAGGGTATTTCCTGCTTTTGTTTCGGTTTTATCATGTTACTTATTATGCGCCTGATTTACGCCTTTACGTCACGATGGCGCAGGAGAATAAAAAGGCGGCGGACGGTTTTTCTTCCCTGTTTATATGGTTTGCGTCCCTGTGCAGCATTATGCCGGAATTCATGACTTATCTCAGTCTGGGGCTGCTGTGTTTCTCTATCTTTCATATTTTGATTTTTTATAATGTGGTTTTATGGGAGAATATCCAGAAATTTATTCTGGTAACCGTGATTTGTCTGTCATGCGGCGTGTGGTATTATTTTTATGGGAAGCTATTTTATGACATCCCGTTTTCCGTGTATAACTATTCGCTCTGCCTGCTGGCATTTATGAAACTGTATGAAAACCGGGAGGACAGAAAAAAGGCGCAGCTATGGTGGTATCTGCTTGTTTATCTTCTGGGGCTTATGCTGTCATGGAAACCTTACAATGTTTTTATGGCCGGCGGTGTGGGGCTGCTGGCGCTGGCGTATGACGACTTTCGGAAAGAAGCGCTTGCGGCTCTGAACAGCGTTAAGAAGGTTTCTATATCCGTGGCTTTGCTGTTGGCGGGGTATATCACAGGCAACTTTAATCTTTTACGGTTTCCGAAAGAGACGATAGAGGGCATACAGGCGTATCCAGCTACTTATGAGTTTTCTAAGTTTTTGTCCAACAAACACAGGATTTTATGGGATCATGTCAATGATCTGCCGTTTTCCATAACGGTGTTTTCTGTGCTCTTTTTGGTGGTTGTGGGAATTGTTTGGCCGATTGTCATTAAAAAGTTTCGGTATCTTGCAATTTCTCTGTTTATGTTTGGGGCTTTGGCGTTGTTTATCTCTAATTTTTCCAGAGGGTACGCGTGGCACGGCTTTTGCTATGGGTTTTTTGTGATTACCTATTGTCTGATTCTTGTAAAAGAGACGAAACCGGAGGTTCTGGGCGGCTGTATTTTCAGACTGCTTTTGGCCGTAACGATTTTGGTGCAATGTGTGGTAAACTTCGGATATTATATCCCGACGCAGGCCAGTTGGGAAAAGAGGACCGAGGAAGCGATCGCGGTTTTAGAGGAGAATGAGACGGAAATATTTGAGCATGTGACGCAGTTGGTGGAAGGGTTCGGCGGGGCGGCATACACGATTGACAACGCCGTGAAACGATACAGGCCCTATGCGCCGATGGTATTGTGGTTCCGTCCGGTTTCTGTCGGGCAGCCTTATCTTGTGGCGGAAAATATAGAATTGGTTGATCCTTTGTTTTATAGGGATTATGACGGATGGACAGACCTTTGTACGAGAGAAAACTATGTGCAGAGGGAAGAGGAAAGCGAGTATGTGATTTTCATCATACCCAATGTATTTAAAAGTATGAACGATGTGGCGGATATCCGTAAATATGATGATAAGCATGTGAAGACTGTCATTCGGGAAGCGGACTATACCATATATGTATATGATAATTTATAAAAAGCTGTTGACAGAAAAAAAGTGGTATTATATAATGGAACATGCGTTGTGAGAACTGGCGTATGTTCCCTTGCGGGGTGTGGCTCAGCTTGGCTAGAGCGCCTGGTTTGGGACCAGGAGGTCGCAGGTTCGAATCCTGTCACCCCGACGCAGTAGTTTTGATATGCGGGTGTAGTTCAGTGGTAGAACACCAGCCTTCCAAGCTGGATATGTGGGTTC